>NZ_JBPFDG010000003.1:0-633306 GCF_051025635.1 Williamsia sp. MIQD14 | reverse complement strand
CGGCCATTGCGCACTTCCCCATTCACCCCAATCCCCCCCCCCCCCGGCCCGGGGCCCCAATTTGGGCGGCCCCGCGACACCGGGTCATCGATGCCGGCCCGATCGGGCGTGGCAGCGGTCAGCTCAGAGCGTTGACCGTTCCCATCAGGGTGTTCTTGTAGCTGTCGGGCAGGGCGACGTAGCCCGCGTCGGACAGGCCTTCCTGACCGTTGTTCAGGATGGTGGTGAACGCCGACTTCAGGATGGCGCCCTTGTTACCGGTGTAGCCCTTCGAGCAGACGATCTCGTAGGTCGTCAGCAGCAGCGGCCACGCGCCCGCGGTGTTGGTCGCGAACAGCTTGTCGGTGTCGACCTGCAGGTCCTTCGAACCCGGGGTCTTGAACTGCACGCTCTCGAGCGCCTTGCCGGCGGTGTCGGCGTCGAGCTTGGTGGCGCCCGAACCGAAGTCGAGCTGCGCCAGGCTGAGCTTGTTCTGCTCGGCGAAGCCCCACTCGACGTAGGTGACCGAACCGGGGGTCTTCTTCACGGTGTCGCCGACGCCGGTCGACTTGGCCGCGGCCGAGCCACCCTGACCCTTGAAGGTCTTGTCGTGGGCGTAGGGCCAATCAGCCTTGGCGGTGTCGCCGAGGAAGCGCTGGAAGTTGTCGGTGGTGCCCGAGCTGTCGCTGCGGTGGACCGGGACGATCTTCTCCGACGGCAGGCTCTTGCCCGGGTTGAGCGCGGCGATGGCCGGGTCATTCCAGGTGGTGATCTTCGAGTCGAAGATCTTGGCGAGCGTGCTCGGGTTGAGGATCAGGTCGTCGACGCCGGACAGGTTGTAGGCGATCGAGACCGGGCCCGCGACGAGCGGGATGTGCCACGCGTCGTTGCCGGCGCAGCGGGTCTTGGCCGAGGCGGCCTCGTCGGTCTTCAGCGCCGAGTCCGAGCCGGCGAAGTCGACGTCGCCGCTGATGAACTTCTTCACGCCGTCACCGGAACCACTGCCGGTGTAGTTGAGGACGATGCCGCCGTTGGAGGCGAGCACGTCCTGGAACTTCTCGACGGCCTTCTGCTGAGCGGTCGATCCCTCGCCGCTCACCGACTGGCCACTGAAGCTGTTGTCCGAGCTGGCGTCGCCGCTGCCCGAGTCGCTGCCACCACCGCTGCACGCCGACAGGGTCAGCGTGGCCGCGACCGCGATACCGACGGCCGCGGTGCTGCTGCGAACAGCCGAGCTCCGATTGAATTTCACTCCAGGGTCCTCCGTTGTGATGTGACAGATGTGTGTGGCTGCCCGAGGGACGTCCGCGCACGGTGCAACCGCTCCGCACTCGAACCCGTCGAGTCCACCCGCTTCGAATGCCGCGGTCACCTGGAAAGCTAGGGCGCGGTGGTGGACGAGCAGCCGACGGTGGGTGAACGGACGGTGAATACATCACCGGTCGACATGGTCACCGCGCGAACGCCCGGCGCAAGTCATTAGCCGAGGTGAGCAACTATTTTCGGGTGGTGACGCGTTACGTGAGAGTGACCACACCCACGACCCGAGAACGGTCGGATCAGGCGTCGACCGGACGGCCGTAGGCCACGTCGATCGAGTGCCGCGAGAAGCCCAACTTCCCATACGTGTGCAACGCCGCGGCGTTGTCGCCCTCGACGTACAGCTCCACGATCGGCAGTCCACGGTCCTCGAGGTGGATCAGGCCGGCGAGGGTGAGCAGCTTCCCGAGGCCACGGCCCTGGGTTCCGGTGTCGACGCCGACGATGTAGACCTCACCGATGCTCGGCTCCACATCGCCATCGTCGTGCGTCACCGCCGGATGCACCTTCGTCCAGTGGAAACCGAGCAGGGTGTTCGGGTCGGCGTGGTCGAACACCAGGAACAGGCCCTCGGGATCGAACCAGTCCGCGCCGGTGCGCCCGGTGATCTCGTCGATCGACCAGCCGCCCTGTTCGGGATGCCAGTCGAACGCGGCGTTGTTCACGCGCAGGATCTCGGCGTCGTCGTCGGGACCGGCGTAGGTGCGCAGCACGAGGTCGTCGGGAACGGTCAACGGCGGCAGGGGGTTCTGTGGGTCGCCCAGCGGGCGTCGCATCGACAGCAGTTCGCGCAGCGGCGCCAAGCCGTGTGATCGGGCCAGCGCCTGTGCGGCCGGGAGGTCTCCGTGCGCCCAGATGCGAGCGGTCGGACCGGCCTTCTCGAGCGCGGCGGCGACCAGCGATCCGCCGATCCCCTGCCCGCGGGCCTCGGGGTCGACGACGGCCTCGATCATCGCGGGTTCGTCGTCGCGGCCGGGTGTGATGTTCGCGTATCCGACGAGCACCCCGTCACGGAAGGAGACGACGTGTGTGACGCGGTCGGTGTCGATGGCGGCGACCGCCTGCTCCGACAATCCCGCGACACCGTCGGCGACCTCGGCCTTGTCGCTCAGTTGTCGTGCAGCGCGGGCGGTGTCGTCGTCGAGCTTCTCCCGAGTGTCCGTCACGGCCGCCTCACGCACCATTGTCGGCGAACTCCTGATCGTCGAGATCGGTGTCGTCGCCGATGTTCTCGAGGTCGTCGGCATCGTCGGTGGCGTCCCCGCGACCGCGACTGCTGGGACGCACCGCCTTGTACCCGACGTTGCGGACCGTCCCGATCAACGACTCGTGTTCGGTCCCGAGCTTGGCGCGTAGGCGACGCACGTGCACGTCGACCGTGCGCGTGCCACCGAAGAAGTCGTAGCCCCAGACCTCCTGCAGGAGTTGCGCTCTCGTGAAGACGCGACCGGCGTTCTGGGCCAGGTACTTCAGGAGCTCGAATTCCTTGTAGGTCAGGTCGAGTGGCCGGCCACGCAGGCGCGCGGTGTAGGTGCCCTCGTCGATGACGAGCTCCCCCAGCGACACCTTGCCACTCGATTCCTCGGCCGCCACCCCGCGGGTGCGCACCACCAGAAGTCGTAGACGGGTGTCGAGTTCGGCGGGACCCGTTCCCGGCAGCAGGAATTCGTCGAGACCCCACTCCGCGTTCACCGCGACCAGTCCGCCCTCGGTGAGCACCGCCACCACCGGAACCGACGAACCCGTACTGCCCAGCAACCGACACAGCCCCCGGGCCGCGGCCAGATCGGTTCGGGCATCGACGATGGCGACATCGGCGTTGCCGGCCTCCATCAACGACGAGACTTCGGTGGGCACCACGCGGACGGTGTGCGCCAGCAGCGACAACGACGGCAGGACGGACTCAGGGGTGGGATCGGCGGTCAGCAGCAGGAGGTCCACTTCACGCTCCGATCGAGAACAGTTCAGATGTGTACGCCGCTTTACGGGCGTGTGCGAGTCAGATGACAGAATAACCGCAAACAGGCGCCAGCCTGTGACCAGCCGTTGATGCGGGGGGACCGTCATGCGTAAGGCGCTCGCCTACCTGGCCGTCACACTCGTCGTCCTGGCGGTCGGCGCACTCGCCGTCGACACCGGTTTCGCCATCAACGCCGAACGCAGTTTTGCTCGCTCACTGTCGTCGTCCGGCGACACGAAGGTGCGGTACGAGCCCGAGGTCACGATCTCCGGCTTCCCCGCCGTTCGTTCGATCGCCGACGGCCACTACTCCGCCATCGGCATCACCGCCCGAGCGGTCGATCTAATCGGGGCGGGCACGTGCACCGAGCAGTCCCCCTGCCACGTCGATCTCCGCTCGCGACTGACCGATGTACGTATACGTGGCCCGGAGAGGTTCTTCCGCCGAAGCACCTCGTTCGACATCGGCTCCGAGAAGGGTTCGGTGACACTCGACTCGGTGGCTGTGGGTCGCCTTCTCGGCATCGACGACCTCACCGTCAACACCCCGGCTCCCGAGAACAAGGCCGGCGGCGGCGGCCCTCAGGACGGACTGCTGAGCAGGACCTCAGGCGTACTGCTGACCGGCAGCGTCTCCCCGGAGCCTGGTCGCCCGAAGGTGAAGGTCAGCGTCGTCGTGGACCTGTCGATCGTCGGCGGGCGGCTGAGGATCTTCGCGACGGACTTCTATGACGGACCCGCAGAACACTCCGACACCACGGTTCCCGACGAGGAGCGGGAGGCGGTGCTCCGGAAGTTCAGCGCCGTTCTGCCCGAGCTGCCCATGCCGTGGGGTTCCCCACCGAAGTCGGCTCGGAGCAGTGGCAGCGACATCGTCGTCGACGGCTCCGGCGCCGTGGGCGGAAATCTGTCGATGAGCATCTTCATCACGCTCGGGGTCGACACCTACATCCTGTACACCGACAACGGGCGAAGACCACCGTGGTACGCCGACGGCAGCGCACCCCCATGAGGCGCTGGTCAGGTGGTCGGGTGAGCTTTGTTACCCTCGGCCCATGCTGACGCGCTGTGAGCTGCTGCTCACCCGCCGCCGGGCGATCGACTTCTGTCGTTTCGCCACCTGCCGCTGTCGGTAGTCGGGTCTGTCGCATCCTCGCGCCCCCGGCCTCTGCACGCGTCCGCATTCGCACCTCCCCGTCGCACGTTTCACGAACTCCTCTGTGTGCTGCGACCCCTCATGCACTCCCCGCACCACGTACTCCCCTGATACGCACTCCAAGGAAAGGAACACCATGGCTCGCTCCGATGTCCTGGTCAGCGCCGACTGGGCTGAGCAGAACCTGAACGCCGACAAGACCGTCTTCATCGAGGTCGACGAGGACGCCACCGCCTACGACGGCGGGCACATCGCCGGCGCGATCAAGCTCGACTGGAAGGCCGACCTGCAGGACCAGGTCCGTCGCGACTTCCTCAACCAGGAGCAGTTCTCCGACCTGCTCTCGGCGCGCGGCGTCGCCAACGACGACACCGTGATCCTCTACGGCGGCAACAACAACTGGTTCGCCGCGTACGCGTTCTGGTACTTCAAGCTGTACGGGCACACCGACGTCCGCCTTCTCGACGGTGGTCGCAAGAAGTGGGAGCTCGACGGCCGCCCGCTGAGCACCGACGCCGTCTCGCGCGAGGCCACCAGCTACAAAGCGGAGTCCCCAGACCTGTCGATCCGCGCGTTCCGCGACGAGGTCCTCGACGCCATCGGCACCAAGAACCTCCTCGACATCCGGTCGCCTGACGAGTACTCGGGCAAGATCCTCGCGCCGGCCCACCTCCCGCAGGAGCAGAGCCAGCGTCCCGGCCACATCCCCGGCGCGGTCAACGTCCCGTGGAGCAAGGCGGCCAACGAGGACGGCACCTTCAAGTCCGACGAGGAACTGAAGGAGCTCTACGACGGCGTCGGCATCGACCCGTCCAAGGGCACCATCGCGTACTGCCGCATCGGCGAGCGTTCCTCGCACAGCTGGTTCGCGCTGACCCAGCTCCTCGGCTACGACAACGTGAAGAACTACGACGGCAGCTGGACCGAGTACGGCTCGCTGGTCGGCGCCCCGATCGAGCTGGGAGAGCAGTGACCATGTGTTCCGCACCGAAACAGGGTCAGAAGCTCCCCGCCGGCGTCGACGTCGAGAAGGAGACCGTGATCACCGGTCAGGTCCTCGGCGCCGACGGCTCGCCCGTGGGCGGCGCGTACGTGCGTCTGCTCGACGGCACCGGCGAGTTCACCGCCGAGGTCGTGTCCAGCGGTACCGGCGACTTCCGGTTCTTCGCCGCGCCGGGCACCTGGACGCTGCGTGCGCTCTCGTCGCTGGGCAACGGCGAGGCCACCATCTCGCCGGACGGCACCGGCATCTTCGATCAGGACGTCACCATCGCGTCGTAGATCGACCGCTCCACGATCGCCCCCGCCGAGATTTCGGTGGGGGCGATCGTCGTCCGGCAGGCTCGCACGTAGAATCGGCTCCGTGGTCATCTTCTTCGAGATACTCCTGGTTCTGGCGACGATCGCGATCGTCTGGTTCGGCCTGTACACCCTGTACCGCCTGATCAACGACGAGTCGTGACCTCGGGCGCCCCCGAACCCACTCCCGACGAGCCGGCGAAGAGCACTGTCGCGGGCAACGAGGCGATAGCGCACGCGGAAGAGCGCGCGGCCCGCACCGCCGACAAGAACATCTCCACCCTGCCGGGTATCCCCCTCCCCGAGGACACCGCCAACCTTCGCCAGGGCCCCGATCTCCATCCCGGACTGCTCGGTCTGCTCCCGCTCGTGGGTGTGTGGCGCGGTCTCGGCGAGGGCAACGACCCCGTCCACGGCGACTTCCACTTCGGCCAACAGATCGTCATCAGTCACAGCGGCGAGAACTTCCTCATGTGGGAGTCGCGGTCGTGGATCGTCGACCCCGACGCCCGCTACCTGGAGCCGGGCCTGCGTGAGACCGGCTACTGGCGGATCAGCGGACCCGACTCCGACGAGACGATCGAGTTCCTCCTCACCCACGCCGAGGGGTGGATCGAACTGTTCTACGGCAAACCGCTGAACCAGACCTCCTGGGAACTCGTCACCGACGTCGTCATCACCTCCGCGTCGGGCACCGAGAACGGTCTGAAGATCGGCGGCGCGAAGCGGCTCTACGGTCTCGTCGAGGACGGCGACCTCGCCTACGTGGAGGAGCGCGTCGACGCCGACGGAGACCTCGTGCCGCGGCTGTCGGCGAAGCTGAGCCGCCACATCGGCTGACCGCGCCTGCGCAGTGTGTGCATCTGCCCGCGTGTCCGACCATGGATGGATGCGCTGACGGGCGGCTGGTGCGAAGCTGTTGTCCATGATGATCGCCAGCGCCAACATCCCGGGAGAGCGAGAAACGCTCATCGAGATCTACGGCGACCAACGCACCAATCTCCTGATCGCGATCGAGGGTGTCTCCGATGCCGACGCCCGCCGCGCCGCCGCCGTCGGTGAACTCACCCTCGGCGGGCTCGTGAAACACCTGACGATCATGGAGCAGTACTGGATCACCACGGTGACCGAGGCCGATCCGGACGCCGAGTTCGATGTCGAGGCCGCCGCGGATGCCTACCGTCTCACCGACGACGAGAAGTTCGCCGGATGGGTCGACGCCTACCGCAAGCAGGCGCAGCTCACCGACGAATTCATCGCGACGGTCGCCGATCTCGACGCACTCATCCCGATCCCGACCGCGCCGTGGGCACCGGTGCGCCAGCACCACACGGTGCGCCGCATCCTGCTGCACCTGTTCCGCGAGACCGCGCACCACAGCGGGCACGCCGACCTCATCCGCGAGGCGATCGACGGTCAGAGCACCACCGCGACGATGGCCCGCGACGCCATCCGCAGCTTCGAACGCGGCTGACCTTCTCTCGGGCACACACCCCGGCTCGTTCACATCACAGACATGGAACGACCCCCGCACCGCTCTTGCGAGCCTTGCCTGTCAGGACGTGACAGGGATGCGGGGGCCGGGTGACCACCGTGGATTCGCTTCGGCTGTGGCGCCGCTGGGCAAACCCGGGCAGCACACCACCTAGCTGATGGTCACCTCACGTGTCCATATGTCATTCAACTGCAGACCACCTCCTTCCTCGTGTACAGCCGAAGTTACGCCGGGATCCGAGCCTGTGCAACGGATTAACCGGTCGAGGTCGATGACGCGGTCGGCCGCGGTGTCGTCGGGCAGTGTGTGAGTCGCGACGATCACGGTCCGTCGTGGGTCGACGAGACCGCTGCGGGGGTCGAGCAACTCGCGGTGCAGTCGGTCGGACTCGTCGCGGTCGAGGTGCTCGCAGGGTTCGTCGAGCAGCACGACGGGCGCGGTGTTGACGAGGACCCGCGCGAGCAGCAGTCGGCGCCGCTGACCGGCGCTGACCGCGTCGACGCCCGCGTCGAGGACGGTGTCGAGTCCCTCGGGGAGTCCGGCAATCCACCCCTGCAGGCCGACGGACGCCAGCGCGGCCGTGATCTCGGCGTCGTCGGCGTCGCCCCGCGACACCAGGAGGTTCTCGCGGACCGACGTCGCGAACAGGTGCGCGTCCTCGCCGAAGTAGCGCACGACCTGCGCCGGCGTCGCCGCCCCGGACACCCGCACCTCACCGGCCCGCGGGGCCAGGAGTCCCGCCAGGGTGAGCAGCAACGCGGTCTTGCCCGACCCGCTGGCCCCGACGACGGCGATGCGCTCGCCCGCCGCGATGGACGACCACCCGTCGACCGGGCCACGCGCCGACGTGGCGGGGTGTCCCCAGCGCAGCCGGTCGACGACGAGGTCGGCGCCCGACGGCATGACCGCACGCCGATCCACCGGCGCGATCGGGGACGCATCGGCGGTCGTGTCGACCCCGGTTCCGTCGAGGAGCGCGAGCACACGCCGCGCGGCGCCCCGGCTGCGTTGCAGCTGTCGGGCGGCGTCGAGCAGACCGCCTGCGGCCTCGAAAGCGCTGAGCGGCAGCAGGATCAGCACGCCGAGCGTGGTCGCGTCGACCTGCCCGCTGAGCCCGACGGCCAGCAGACACGCGATCACCGCGACCGCGCCGGTCGCCGCGGGCAGCACACCGGCCGCCCAGGCCTGCACCCGTATGCCCCGGTCGGCGGCCGCGGTCGCCCGGTGCGCCGCGGCACGGGCGTCGGCGAGGAGCTGGTCACGACGGCCCGCGACGGCGAGTTCGGGCGCATGCCACAGCAGCGTCGCGGTGATGTCGAGCAGCTCACCACGCGCGGCGCGGTCGTCGGCCTCCGAACGCTCGGTGCCCGCGGCGGCCGCCCACGGGGCCAGCACCGCCACCAGCAGCCACGCGACAGCGGTGGCCAGACCGGCCCACGGCGACACCAGCGTCATCACCACGATTGCGGTCACCCCGGTCACCGCCGCTGCGCCGATGGGGACGAGTCCGCGGACGAGAGCGTTGCCGATCTCGTCGACGTCGTCGCCGGCACGTCCGACGATCTCCGAGCGCTTCACCGACAGCGGGTGCGCGGCGTCACCGGTGGCCAGGGCACGGAACATGCGGCTGCGCGCGGTGGCCATGGCGTCGAGAGCAAGGTCGTGGGTGGCGAGGCGTTCGAGATAGCGCAGCACCGCGCGCGAGATACCCAGGGCCCGCACCGAGGTCACCGCGATCGACAGCGCCAGCACCGGCGGCATCTGCCATGCGCGCGTGATCAGCCACGCCGACAGCGCGGCCAACGCGAGCGCGCTGATCGACGCGCCCGCGCCGAGCGCGAGCGACCGGGCGACCGGACGGGGTCGCACACCCAGCAGGCGGATCGATCGCAGAAGGGGGTCACGCATCGGCTCGGCTCCCCACGTCCACGCCGAGGTCGACGACGACGTCGGCGGCGTCGAGAACGGCAGGTCGGTGGCTCACCACGACCACCGTCGCCCCGTCGCGGGCTCGGGCACGGACGGCACGCATCACCATGGCCTCGGACTCGGCGTCGAGGTGGGCGGTCGGTTCGTCGAGCAGCAGGACCGGCGCCGGCGAGGCCAGCACCCGCGTCAGCGCGAGACGTTGGCGCTGACCCGCCGACAGTCCGGCACCGCCGTTGCCGATCCGGGCCTCGAGGCCGCCGATCTCGGCCAGCACGGTGTCGAAGCCGACCGCGGCGGCAGTCCGGGCGATGTCGTCGCGCGACCGGGTCCCGAAAAGGGCCAGGTTCTCCGCGACGGTCCCGGGGATCATCACCGGCGGTTCGGCGAGCCAGGCCGCGGTCGCGGCGGCGCGCGCGACGCCCTCGTCGGGCTCGACGAGACCGGCGATCACCTGCAACGCCGTCGTCTTCCCCGATCCGTTGGGTCCGGTCAGGACGGTGACGGTGCCGGGCGCGCAGTGGAGGTCGAGGTGTCGTGGCGCCCAGCCGTCGCGGTCGACGACACCGACGTCGCACAACTCCACCCCCGCCGAATGGGCCGTCGTTCGCGCCAGATGGGCCGTCGTTCGCGCCAGGTGGGCCGTCGTTCGAACCGGTGGGGTGTCGACGAGGTCGAGGACGTCGTCGGCCGCCGCACGACCGGCCTCGGAGTTGTGGAACTGCGCACCCACCGACCGCAGCGGCAGATAGACCTCGGGTGCGAGGATCAGCGCGAGGATGCCCGCCTGCAACGGCATGTCCCCGAACACCAGGCGCAGACCCACCCCGACGGCGACGAGCGCCACGCACAGCGTCGACAGGAGTTCCAGCACACCACCGGACAGGAACGCGATCCGCAGCGCGGCCATCGTGGAACGGCGGCTCCGCTGTCCCAGTGCGGCAACACGTTCGGTCGGCTCCGACGCGCGGTGCAGTGCGCGCAGCGTGCCGATGCCTGCGACGAGGTCGAGCATCTGCGCGCCCTGGGCGGCCGTGGCGTCGAGACGGGCACGGGTCCGGTCGCGGGTCATGAGCCCGATCAGGATCATGAACACCGGGATGAGCGGCAGCGTCACGATCACGACGATCGCCGAGGTCGGGTCGGTCAGAGCCATCACGACGATGACCGCGGGGGTGACCGTCACCGACAGCACCAGCGCGGGGACGAACGAGGTCAGATAGGGGCCGAGTGCGTCGAGCCCCGTGGTGAGGGTGGTGATGAGCTCGCCGCGCATCCGGTGCAGTGTCCGCGGCGGGGTCCGCGCGGGATCGGTGACCGCGCGCAACGCCGCGTCTCGCAACTGTGCGATGACCTCGGCCGATGCGCGGTGGGCGTAGCGGTCGCCGAGGACGGTGGCGGCGACCCGGACGCCGAATGCCGCGGTCAGCACCGTGATGTGGCCACTCTGTGCGTGCAGCGACCGCGCGTTCGGGTCGGCGACGAGCTCGGCGAGGATCGTCGCGATCATCACCGCGCCGACGATGACGGCCGCGGCGGTCACGATGCCCGTCAGCGAGGTGAGCGCGATGTGTGCGCGCGCGGCGGGCGACCGCCGGAGCAACCGCGGGTCGATCGGCCCGCCTCGTCGGGTGCTCATCGCCCGGGCGCGCGCAGCGGGAGCCCGATGGGCGCGGGGATGTGCGCGGTCGAGATGCGTTGTCGGAACACCCAGTAGGTCCAGGCCTGGTAGCCGATCACGACCGGGAGGACGGCCAGCGACGCCCAACTGATGACGGTGAGCGTGTAGTGACCCGACGCGGTGTTCGCGATGGTGAGGTCGAAGGCGGGGCCGAGGGTCGAGGGGATCACCGCCGTCCACAGTGCTGCGAACAGCATCGCCACGTGGGCGATGATCGCGACGCTCGTCGTCGCGAACGCGGTCCACTCGCGACCGGCCGTGGTGGCCGCGACGGTGGCGAGCGCGGCCAGGGCGAGCACCGCGACGACCATCGGGTGACCGTGGTCGATCCATGTCCACAGTCCGAACGCGATCGTGATCGCGGCGGTGGGGACGGCCAGTCGTCGCGCGGCTCGCATCGCCTCCGAGCGCAGGGGGCCCGCCGTCTTCAGCGACAGGAACACCGCGCCGTGGGTGGCGAACAGTGCGGTGGTGGTCACACCACCGATCAGTGCGTAGGGGTGCACCAGGTCGGAGAGTCCGCCGACGAAGCGCTGGTCGGCGCCGATCGGCAGGCCGCGCACCAGGTTCGCCAACGCCATACCCCACAGGAAGGCCGGCAGCCACGAACCGAGACCGATACCGACGTCACACCATCGACGCCAGCGCGGGTCGTCGATCTTGCCGCGCCATTCGATGGCCACCACGCGGGCGATGAGGCCGACGAGCAGCAGGAGCATCGGCAGGTACATCGCGCTCAACATGGTGGCGTACCACCCGGGGAACGCCGCGAACAGCGCGCCGATGGCGGTGATGATCCACACCTCGTTGCCGTCCCACACGGGCCCGATGGTGTTGAGCAGCACGCGACGTCGGGTGTCGGCCTCCGGCGCGGTCTCCCCGCGGTGGCGGCCGAGGAACGGCATGAGCATCCCCACACCGAAATCGAACCCCTCGAGCAGGAAGTACCCGGCGAACAGCACCGCGATGACGACGAACCAGATCTCGGGCAGAGCCATGGCGGTCTCCTAGTAGGCGAACGAGAGTCGTTCGGAGGCAGCGTGATCCGCGGGATCGGCGTCGTCGGGGGTGTCGCCGCCGGTTCCCGGCGGGTGGGCATCGTGGTCGAGCGGGCCCTCGATCACGTACCGCCGGATGAGCCCGAACCACACCACGGCGAGCACGCCGTAGATCACGGTGAAGGTGATGAGCGAGGTGAGCACCGCACCGACACTGTTCGCCGACACACCCTGCGCGACGGTGAGGTGGATGCCGGGGTCACCGGTCGGGTTGGGCACCACCACCCACGGCTGGCGTCCCATCTCGGTGAACACCCAGCCGGAACTGTTGGCCAGGAACGGCGTCGGGATCGCCGCGATCGCGAAGCGACCCAGCCAGCGCGCGTCGGGGACGCGACCCTTACGGGTGAACCAGAGTCCGGCGAGGGCCAGCAGCGCCGAACCGCCCGCCCAGCCGATCATGGCCCGGAACGCCCAGTAGGTGACGAACAGGTTGGGTCGGTAGTCGCCGGGGCCCACGGTCTCGCTGTAGTGCTGCTGCATCTCGGCGACACCGGGCAGCGTCGCGTCGAAGGTGTTGGTGGCGAGAAACGATGTCAGGTTCGGCAGCTCGATCACCCGGGTGATGGAGTCGCAGTTGTTGTGCGTGCCGATGGTCAGGACGGAGAACGATGCGCCGGTCTCGGTGTGGCACAACGATTCGGCCGAGGCCATCTTCATGGGTTGCTGCTCGAACATGAGCTTGCCCTGGACGTCGCCGGTGATCGCCAGGGCCACACCGGAGACCACGATGACCCACAGGGCGAACCGTGTGACGGGTCGAAGCAGGGTGCGGGCGTCGTGGTCCAGCGTGCCGGCGAGCTCGACGTCGGTGGTCGCGGCCGCGCGACGGCGGTTGCGGATCATCCACCACAACCCGATACCGGCGACGAAGGTGCCCGCGGTGAGAAACGACCCGGCGACGGCGTGCGGGAAGGCGGCCAGGGTGGTGTTGTTGGTCATCACCGCCCAGAAGTCGGTCAGCTCAGGCCGTTTCGTCTCCGGGTTCAGCCTGGCTCCGACCGGGTGCTGCATCCACGAGTTGGCCGCGATGATGAAGTACGCCGAGGCGTTGACGCCGATCGCGACCAGCCAGATGCACGCGAGGTGCACCTTCTTCGGGAGCCGTTGCCACCCGAAGATCCACAGTCCGAGGAACGTCGACTCGAGGAAGAACGCGACGAGTCCCTCCAGCGCGAGAGGGGCGCCGAAGACGTCCCCGACGTAGCGGCTGTACTCGCTCCAGTTCATCCCGAACTGGAACTCCTGCACGATGCCGGTCGCGATGCCGAGCGCGAAGTTGATGAGGAAGAGCTTCCCGAAGAACTTGGTCGCGCGGTACCACTGCTCGTTGCCGGTGACGGTCCACACCGTCTGCATCACGGCGATCATCGGCGCGAGTCCGATGGTGAGCGGCACGAGGATGAAGTGGTAGACGGTCGTGATGCCGAACTGCCATCGAGAGATGTCCAGGGCGTTCATGCCGGTGACCTCGCCGTCGTCCGTGGTGCAGCGTAGCTACTACCGTTCGTAGTACTACCGCCGAAAGTAGACCGAATCGGACACGGAAGCGAGAGGTCAGCGGTGTCTCGTGCGCCACAGGAGCGCCGGACACCCGCGGGAGGAGGTCAGTCCTCGATCGCGCGATCGACCAGCGCGGCGAACTCCGCGGCGCGGGCCGGCACGGGCATGTCGTAGCCGTTGAGGGTGACGACACGGGCGGCGAGGGTGATCGACGACAGCAACCACACACCGTCGGCCGCGATGAGATCGGCGGTACGCAACGAGCGGGTCTCGGTGACGAAACCCTCCTTCTCGGCCAGCGCGAACAACGCCTGCTGGGTGGTGCCGTGCAGGATGCCGTACTCCGGGGGCACCGTCACGAGGGTGTCGCCGAACAGCGCGATCACCGTCGAACGCGGACTCTCGAGCACCTCGCCCTCGCTGCTGACGTAGATGACGTCCTCGGCACCCTGGGCCGCGGCGTGGCGCTGAGCCGCCATGTTCGTGGCGTAGCTCAGTGTCTTCGCCCCGATCAGTTGCCACGGCGCGTACGAGGCCAGGTCGATGGAGTACCCGCGGTCGAGGGTGATCACCGACGTCCCGTTCTCGCGCGCCGAGGCGACGCGGTCGGCCACCGGACCGACGGTGAGATAGGCCGTCGCCTCGTTGGATTCACGACTGATACCCGTCTCGGCGCCGCCACGCGGGCCCGGCGCACCGACCGGGGCGCTCTCACGGCCGCGCGAGTAGACCAGCCGCATGAGGCCCTCGGTGTCTCTCCCGTTCTCCTCGGCCCACACCCGCGCGCCGGTCGTGATCGCCGTCCGCCACTGCCCCGCATCGGGCTCGGGCAGATCGAGCAGCGCCGCGCTGCGCGCGAGTCGCTCGAGATGCAGACCCACCAACCGGGCTGTCCCCGACCGCACCAGCAGCGTCTCGAACACCCCGTCGCCGCGTACCGCGGCGAGGTCGTCGGCGTGCAGGTAGGGCACGTCCGGGTCGAGAACAGCACCGTCGTAGGTCACCAGGATCGGATGCGGCATGGCGATCAGAGTAGCGGGTGCTCGTACGATGGAACCGTGACCGACCGCAACGGTGACGCCCCCGTCACCTCGACCCCCATCCCGGCCCCCGACGACTCCCCCGACGCCGGTGTCGCATGGCACCACGGCGACCCCCTGGGCGAACAACGCAGCGCAGCGCAATCGCTGGTGGTGGTGGATCGATCGCACCGCGGCGTGATCGAGATCAGCGGTCACGAACGGTTGAGCTGGCTGCACACCATCACCAGCCAGTTCGTCAGCAACCTCCCCGACCGACAGTCGGCGGAGAACCTCAGCCTCGACGTGAACGGCCGCGTGGAGGAGCATTTCGTCGTCACCGACATCGACGGACTCACCCTCATCGACACCGAAGGTGAACGGACACAGCCGCTGCTGAGTTTCCTGCAGCGAATGGTGTTCTGGGCCAAGGCCGAACCGGTTCTGCGCGATGACCTCGCCGTGCTCACCCTGCTCGGGCCGAACGCGATGTCGGGGCCGGTCGCGGCGCTGCTGGAACTCCCCGAGGGCGCCGCGGTCTATCAGGCGGGCAGCATCCCCGAACAGCACCACGACGCCGAACCGGTCGGGTTCTGGCGTGTGATGCCCCCGCTGGGCGAGCGCGGCGCCGATGGCCGACCGACGATCCCCCGCGTCGACGTCGTGGTCCCGAGGAGCGAGTTCGGCCGCTGGTGGGACGCCCTCGTCGAGGCCGGCGCCCGGCCCGCGGGCACCTGGGCCTACGAGGCGTCGCGGGTCGTCGCGGTGTCCCCACGCCTGGGCATCGACACCGACGACCGCACCATCCCCCACGAGGTCGAATGGATCGGCGGGCCAGAGGAATTCGGCGCGGTCCACCTCGAAAAGGGCTGCTACCGCGGGCAGGAGACCGTCGCGCGGGTGCACAACCTGGGCAAGCCCCCGCGGCGCCTGGTGCTGCTGCAGCTCGACGGCAGCTCCGACACCCGCCCGGTCACCGGCGACGCCGTCACCGCCGACGGGCGCGCGGTCGGCCGGATCGGCACCGTGATCGATCACTACGAGTACGGGCCCGTCGCTCTCGCGTTGGTCAAGCGCAGCGTCCCGGCCGGGATCGCGCTCGAGGCCGGCGGGGCCGCCGCCGCCATCGACCCGTCGTCGCTGCGCGAGGACGACCGCGTGCAGGCCGGACGCGCCGCCATCGAGGGACTGCGAAACCGTTGAGCATCTCCGATACGGGCTCGGTCCTCGCAGTGTGTGGCGCCGACCGCCCGGTCGCGCTCGACCGCATCGGTGACAGCGGCATCGCCAAGACGCCGTTCACCGGCGCTGTCTCGGTGACCGCCGAGGGTGTCGTGGGTGACCTGATCTGCGACACCAAGCACCACGGCGGCATCGATCAGGCCGTCTATGCCTACAGCGACACCGAGGCACGACGATGGGCCGACGAGCTCGACCGTGATCTCGCGCCGGGATGGTTCGGCGAGAACCTGCGCGTGGACGGTGTCGCGGTGAGCGACGCGGTCATCGGCGAACGGTGGCGGGTCGGCGACACCGTCGAGCTCGAGGTCACCATCCCCCGTGTCCCCTGTCGGACGTTCGCGGCGTGGGCCGAGGAGGACCGCTGGGTCGCGCGGTTCGCCGATCGCGCCGACGTCGGCGCCTACCTCAAGGTGATGGTCCCCGGACCGATCGCCGCCGGCGACGGCATCGTCGTGCTCGACCGACCCGACCACGGCGTCACCGCACGCGCCCTGTTCACCGGCGACGTGACCACCGAGGCCCTCGAGCACCTGACCACCGAGCCCCGCTACACCGGCAAGGTGCATCGCGAGGCGTCGAAGGTGCAGCGCCGACACACCCGCGAGGCCGCGCGGACAGCCCGAGCGGGCGCCGTCTCCCCGGACTGAGGCGCCTCGGGGCACCTACCCCTGCATCTGATCCACACGATCGAGAGCGCGCTCGACCTCGTCGACATCGATGGTGAACGGCACCAGCCAGGCCGAACCCGCCTCCACGGTGGGGCCGTACACGCAGGAGTAGGTGTGACCGCAGGCGGCGGCCAGATCGGCGTAGTACGGCTCGGTCCACCCGCTCGCGGCCAGGTGGATCACCGATGTCCCGTGCGGGGAGAAGATGCTGTTGACCATCGCCGCGCCCATCACGCCGACGATGACGTCGGCCCGCAGACACGCCTCCGCCTGCTCCCGTGCCGACGCCGTGATCGGGTCGAGGGTGACGAACCCGCGGCGCGCCAACAGTTCCTCGATCTCGGCGCCGTTGACGATCCGTCGGCCCGCTGCCCCACCGCGGCGCAGGATGTGCAGACGCGTACCGGGTCCGACCGGCCGCGGCGACAGCCGGGCGACCACGGCCTCGCGCGATGCCGCGATCGCGTCGGGTGACTTCCGCATCGGGTGCAGTGTCGGTTGCGACATGTAGCGGACGTCGCGCACCACGACGGGGCGCTCGAATGGGACGAGCGTCACCTCGACGTCCGGTTCACCGAGCGCGAGGCCCAGCGACTCCTGTCGGCGCTGGTTGATGAGGGTGCCGCGATCGGTCATCACCCACCGCGGCGAGGTGCCCGGCGCCGTGCTCGCCGCGGCGGCGACCGCGCGGGACAGGTCGTCGGTGAGCCAGTGGCCGAAGTTGCTGCTGCCGGGCGATCCCAGATAGACGGTGTCGGGGTGATCGGGCAGGGTCCGCGTGAGGCGGAGATCGGCCGCGGTCGGCTGCTGCAGCGCCACCCGGTCGTGTGACCGCGCGCTCTCGTACAGCGCGGTGATCACACCGTCTCGCCGCAGGTAGACCGCGTTGCGGTAGAGGATCACCTCGTCGAATCGCGCCTCGCGGACCGCCACGCCGGCCGGATGGACGCGACGTGTGCGTTCGTAGACCTCGGCGGCGTCGAGCGGCTCGCCGTACAGGTGCAGCTCCGGGCCGCCGTAGGTGTAGCGGCCGAAGACCTCGGTCGTGGGGACGCCGGCGTCACCCAGGACGAACGACTCGTCCTCGTGGAGTGTCTCCTCGTCGTACATCGCCGGGTGCATCGAGAGCGCGATCCGGGAGAAGTCCTCGACGACGTGGTCGGACAGGTCCGCGGGATGACGTCGCAGCGCGCGGTCGACGAGATCGGCGAGCATCCACCGCAGCCGCTGGTTGTTGTCGGCGAGCAACCGCCGGGTCCCGTAGTTGTCGATCGACGCGCGTATGAGGTCGGCCACGTGACAGGACACCTTTCTCGACGTGATGCACAACCGTACAATTGGCCTGGTCGGACCCGCTGAGTGGCCGCCGCGACATGACCCACCCTCGCGCAGTGCAGGCTGGTCCGCATCGCGGCCGCGGGCTGGTCCGCATCTGGCCTCAGAGCGCGCTAGACTGTTGCACACGACAAGATTTATAAACTCAGAATGGGGCCGCCAGTCACGATTGGCCGCCCCGTCATTGTGCGAGGGGGTCCCCCTATGGGCCGCGGCAGAGCAAAAGCGAAGCAGACGAAGGTTGCTCGGGAGTTGAAGTACAGCTCCCCGAACATGGACCTCTCCAGCCTGCAGCGAGAGCTGGCGAACGAACCCGAACGCCCCTCCGATCGACCGGACCCCGCTGACGCGTGGGCCGACGAGGACGAGTGGCGTCGGGCCTGACCGCTCCGTCACCACCACCGTGCTGATCTGACGGCGACGCGGCCCGCACGGGCCGCAGCCGGTTCAGAACCGCGGATGCTCACCCTTCAGTGCAGCGGCTCCCGCATGGTCTTTTCCGTTGTGGGATTTCGTGATCGACCCGAGTACCCAGCTGTTCAGGTGTCGGGCGGTCAGCACGGCCAGCGCGCGGTCGGTGTCCTCCGGGGCCACGATCGCGACCATGCCGATCCCCATGTTGAAGGTGCGCTCCATCTCGAGGCGCTCGACACGTCCACGCTGGGCGATCATCGCGAACACCGGATCGGGTGTCCACGTGCCGCGATCGAGTTCGGCCAGCAGACCGTCGGGGATGACGCGCGCCAGGTTCTCGGCCAGCCCGCCCCCGGTGACGTGGCAGAACGTGCGGACATCGGTCTCGGCGGTGAGCGCGAGGCAGTCCTTGGCGTAGATCCGTGTCGGTTCGAGCAGTTCCTCACCCAGGGTGCGTCCGAACTCCTCGACATGACCACCGAGATCCATGTGGCCCCATTCGAGCAGCACCTTGCGGGCGAGTGAATAGCCGTTGGAGTGCAGACCCGACGACCCCATCGCGATCACCACGTCACCAGGCCGCACACGGTCGGGTGAGAGCACCGAATCCGCCTCCACGACACCGACTCCGGTGGCCGAGAGGTCGTAGTGCGCGTCCTCCATCAGTCCCGGGTGCTCGGCGGTCTCGCCGCCCAGCAGGGCGCACCCCGCCTCGACGCAGCCGTCGGCGATGCCCTTCACCAGCTCGGCGACGGTCTCGGGGACCACCTTGCCGACGGCGATGTAGTCCTGCAGGAACAGCGGCTCGGCGCCGCACACCACGAGGTCGTCGACCACCATCGCGACGAGGTCGCGACCCACGGTGTCGTGCTTGTCCATGGCCTGTGCGATGGCGAGCTTCGTCCCGACGCCGTCGGTGGACGAGGCCAGAACCGGCTCGCGGTAGTTGCCCTTCAGGGCGAACAGCCCGGCGAAGCCGCCGATGCCGCCGAGCACCTCCGGACGCGACGCACGCTTGGCGTGCGGGGCGAACAGTCGAACAGCCCGATCACCTGCGTCGATGTCGACCCCGGCGTCGGCGTAGGACGCCCCCCGCCGGACCGGAGTGCTATCACCTGCGGGATCGGAGTCCTGATTGGTCACGCGCCACACGCTACCGGAGCGCACGGGGCCCGTATCGCCCCACTTTGGCCGGCGGACCCCGAACCGGGTGTGGCGTCGGTCGCACATCGCCGGAGCGAGTCCGCCATACTTCGTAACCATTGTCCTGCGAACGAACAGGTGGACTCCATGACCGATGTGCGCACCACGGGCACCGCCGTCCGCGAACTCACCGTGCGCGGTGTGATCCTCGGCGGCATCATCACGCTCGTCTTCACCGCCGCCAACGTCTACCTCGGGCTGAAGGTGGGACTCACGTTCGCGACCTCGATCCCCGCGGCAGTCATCTCGATGAGTGTGCTGCGGTACTTCCGCAACCACTCGCTCGTCGAGAACAACATCGTGCAGACCATCGCCTCGGCCGCGGGCACGCTCTCGGCGATCATCTTCGTGTTGCCCGGGCTGATCATGGTCGGCTGGTGGACGGGCTTCCCCTACTGGACGACGGCCGCGGTCTGCGCCACCGGCGGCATCCTGGGCGTCGCCTTCTCCATCCCGCTACGACGGGCCCTGGTCACCGGATCCGATCTCCCGTTTCCCGAGGGTGTCGCGGGCGCCGAGGTCCTCAAGGTCGGCACGTCCGACTCCGAGCAGGCCGCCGCCGACAACAAGACCGGACTGCGGATGCTCTCGGTCGCCGCCGTCGTGGCGGCGGGCTTCTCGCTCGTGTCGTCGCTGAAGGTGATCAGCAACGCGGTGTCGACGTCGTTCAAGGTCGGCTCCGGCGGCACGATGGTCGGGGCGAGTCTGTCGATGGCGCTCATCGGCGTCGGCCACCTCGTCGGACTCACCGTCGCGATCGCGATGGTCGTCGGGCTGGTCATCTCGTTCGGGATCCTGCTGCCGATCCGCACCTCGGGGAACCTGTCGGGGTCCGAGGCGCTCGCCGACACCGTGTCGTCGACCTTCTCCTCGGACGTGCGCTTCATCGGCGCCGGCGCGATCGCCGTCGCGGCCGTCTGGACCCTCGTCACGATCCTGCGTCCGATCGTCACCGGCATCATCGAGTCGGCGCGCTCGGCCCGCCTACGCCGCGGAGGCACCGAGGTCGACGTCGTCGAACGCGACATCCCCATCCAGATCGTCGCCGGCGTCACGGTGTTCATGCTCATCCCCATCGGCTGGCTGCTGTGGGACTTCACCAGCAGTACCGCGCTCAATGGCGGTGTCGCCGGGATCATCACGGTCAGCCTGGTGTACCTGCTCGTGTTCGGTCTCGTCATCGCCGCGGTGTGCGGCTACATGGCCGGGCTCATCGGCTCGTCGAACAGCCCCCTGTCGGGTGTCGGTATCCTCGTCGCGATCAGTGCGGCCCTGCTGATCAAGGTCACCTTCGGTGACGCGAGCGGCTCGCAGATGACGGCGCTCATCGCCTACACGCTGTTCACGACGTCGGTGGTGTTCGGCGTCGCGACCATCTCCAACGACAACCTGCAGGACCTCAAGACCGGTCAATTGGTCGGGTCGACACCGTGGAAACAGCAGGTGGCGTTGGTGATCGGCGTGCTGTTCGGCTCGGCCGTCATCCCACCGATCCTGCAGCTGATGCAGACCGCGTTCGGATTCGCCGGCGCCCCGAACGCGGGCGACGACGCGCTCGCTGCGCCTCAGGCCTCGCTGATCTCCTCGCTCGTCAGCGGCGTGTTCGGCAGCTCGCTCGACTGGGCACTCATCGGACTCGGGGCGCTGATCGGCCTCGGCGTCATCGCGATCGACGAGACGATGAGCCGCACCACTCGTTTCCGCCTGCCCCCGCTGGCGGTGGGACTCGGCATGTACCTGCCGATCTCGCTGACGCTCGTCATCCCGATCGGCGCCGTCATGGGCTTCTTCTACAACCGCTGGGCCGACAACCACGCCACCAACGTCGAACGCACGAAACGCCTCGGCGTGCTGCTGGCCTGCGGACTCATCGTGGGAGAGAGCCTCTTCGGCGTGGTATTCGCCGGCATCGTCGCGGCGTCGGGAGACGACGACCCGCTCCGCATCGTCGGCGAGGGATGGGACAACTGGGCACAGATCGTCGGGATCCTGGCGTTCGTCGTCGTGGTGGGGTGGCTCTACAAGCGCACCCAGAAGGTGTCGGAGTCGGCCACCGTCCCGGCGAAACCCGAGACCCCGATCTGATCGACCGCGGTGGCGGTCAGTGACGACGGGCGATCAGGGACGACGGGCGATCAGGGACGACGCAGTGCGCTCGCGTTGTCGTTGACCGCGCCGAGCGGGTCGGAACCCACGGCGTTCGACAGCATCGTCTCCAGAACGGCCTTGCCCATCGAGGTCTCGGTGGGCAGATCGATCGGGTACCTGCCGTCGAAACAGGCAGCGCACAGCTGGTCTCGTGGCTGATCGGTGGCGGCGATCATCTCGTCGATGCTGATGTAACCGAGCGAGTCGGCGCCGATGGCCTGTCGCACACCCTCGACCATGCCCTCCTCGGACTCCATGCCGTTGGCGATGAGTTCGGCGGGCGAGGCGAAGTCGATGCCGTAGAAGCACGGCCACCGCACCGGGCTCGAGGCGATGCGGACGTGGATCTCGGCGGCGCCGGCCTCGCGCAGCATGCGGATCAGCGCGCGCTGCGTGTTGCCGCGGACGATCGAATCGTCCACCACGACGAGGCGCTTTCCGCGGATGACCTCTTTGAGCGGGTTCAGCTTCAGCCGGATGCCGAGCTGGCGAATGGTCTGCGACGGCTGGATGAAGGTGCGCCCCACGTAGGCGTTCTTCATCAGACCCTGGCCGTACGGGATCCCCGATTCCTGCGCGAAACCGGTGGCCGCCGGGGTGCCCGACTCGGGCACCGGGATGACGAGGTCGCCCTCGGCGGGGAACTCCCGCGCCAGGCGACGGCCGATCTCGACCCGCGAGGAGTGCACCGAGCGCCCGTTGATGACGCTGTCGGGACGGGCCAGGTAGACGTACTCGAACACGCACGCCTTGGGCGTGGGCTGGGCGAACCGCGAGCTGCGCACACCATCGGCGTCGATCGCCAGCAGCTCGCCGGGTTCGATGTCGCGGACGAACGAGGCGCCGACGATGTCGAGCGCGGCGGTCTCCGAGGCGACGACCCACCCTCGGTCGAGGCGACCGAGACACAGCGGACGGACGCCGTGGGCGTCGCGCGCGGCGTAGAGGGTGTGCTCGTCCATGAAGGTCAGGCAGAACGCGCCCTTCAGCGTGGGCAGCAGTTCCATCGCGGCCTGCTCGATGGTGCGGTCGGCGGCACCGTGGGCGAGCAGCGCGCCGACGACGTCGGAGTCCGAGGTCGCCCCGCCGTGCAGTCGCGACTCCATGAGACCCGCCGCGCGTGCGGTGCTGGCGAGATCGGCGGTGTTGACGAGGTTGCCGTTGTGGCCCAGCGCGACACCGGTTCCCGCGGCGGTGGTGCGGAAGATGGGTTGCGAGTTCTCCCACGTGGTCGATCCGGTGGTCGAGTACCGGCAGTGTCCGATGGCGACGTGGCCGGGCATCGAGGCCAGGGTCTGCTCGTCGAACACCTGGCTCACCAGGCCGAGATCCTTGAACACCAGCACCTGCGAACCGTCACCGACAGCGATACCGGCGGCCTCCTGGCCGCGGTGCTGCAGGGCGTAGAGCCCGTAGTAGCTGAGTTTGGCGACATCTTCGCCGGGAGCCCACACACCGAAGACGCCGCATTCCTCACGCGGTTCGTTCTCCGCGATGTCGAGGTCGCTGCCGTCGGCTCGGGCTGAGGGGTTCACGCTGGTCGGCGCGAGAAGATTCGGGCTGTGGATCGACAGCTCGGTCACGGTGACGCTCCCAAAGGTGGGCGGTGGAGGGCGTAGGAGTGAGTCTAGGGCCCCCGCGACGACCTGGGCGAATCATGTGAATGCGCGTCTGCCCCGTACGCCCCGCAGGCACCACAGATCAGATCGCGACCACCGGAAGGTACGCCGCCACCTCCACCGCACGACTCCCCGACGCCGACACGGCTCCCGCGGCGACCGCGTCGTCGAGGTCGAGGAGTCCGGTCGCGAGCAGCAGCCAGGTGCGCGGATCGGTCTCGACGACGTTCGGCGGCGTGCCCCGCGTGTGGCGCGGCCCCTGGATGCATTGCACCGCCACGAACGGCGGCACCCTGACCTCGACCGATGCCCCCGGAGCGAGTTGGGCGACGGTCCGCGCGGACATCCGCACCGCGGCCGCCAGCTCGGCGCGGGCCGGCGTCGGCAGCGTGGCGTCGCGCAGCCACGCCGCCACGGCCAGCACCGATTCGCGCATCTGTGCGGGATCGACGGTCTTGGGAGCCATGACCATCGATGATGACAGCAGCGGTGGGCACCGACGTACACCGCGGACGAGCAGAGGCGAGGAATTCCCATCATGACCGTGAGAAGGATCATGCCGATCATCACCGTGTCCGACATCGCGACGGCGAGTCGGCACCACACCGACATCCTCGGGCTCACCGAGGTGATGAACCACGGATGGATCGCGACCTTCGCCGACCCGGACTCGGGACTCCAACTGAGCCTGATGACGACCGACCTCACCGCACCGTGCAACCCGGCGATCTCGGTCGAGGTCGACGACGTCGATGCTGCCTGGGAACGAGCCCTCGCCTCCGGGGCGGAGATCGTGCACGACCTGCAACCCGAGGAGTGGGGCGTGCGGCGGTTCTTCTACCGCGACACCGACGGCACGGTCGTCAACGTTCTGCAGCATCTCTGAGATGGGCGGCGGCGCGTCCACGATGTCCGACATCTCCGACACGAACCCCCTCGGCGGTGACACGATGGGGCGATGGGCGCCGAGGTCTCCAAGCGTGAGTTCACCCGGGAGGACCGGCGACGTTTTCGTGAGCAGGTCAGCCGCGGCACCGACGCCATCGCGCGGATGCTCGCCGACGGCATGTTCACCGACGCACATCAGCAGGTCGAGCCGCTGCTGGGCATGGAGGTCGAACTCAACCTGATCGACCGGGCGATGAACCCGGCGATGTCGAATGCGACTGTGCTGCAGGCGATAGCCGATCCGGAGTTCCAGACCGAACTCGGGCAGTTCAACATCGAGATCAACGTCGCTCCCCGACCGCTGACCGACGACAACACCATCGCCCTCGAGCAGGCGCTTCGCGCGTCGCTCAACCGCGCCGAACAGCGCGCGGCAGCCACCGACAATCACATAGTGATGATCGGCATGCTGCCCACCCTGCGCACAGATCACCTCAACCACCAATGGATCTCGGCGAACCCCCGCTACGACCTGCTCAACGAGCAGATCTTCGCCGCACGCGGGGAGGACATCGCCCTCGACATCGACGGCGTGCCGCTCGGCGACGAACGCGTCGGCGAACGCCTGGTCACCACCAGCGACTCGATCCTTCCCGAGGCCGCCTGCACCTCGGTACAGCTGCACCTTCGTGTGGCGCCGGAAACCTTTGCCGCGCACTGGAATGCCGCCCAGGCGATCGCCGGCGTCCAGGTGGCCGTCGCCGGCAACTCCCCGTTCTTCGCGGGCAAGGCGTTGTGGCACGAGAGCCGGATACCGGTGTTCGAGCAGGCCACCGACACCCGCCCCCTGGAACTGAAGAACCAGGGCGTGCGACCGCGGGTGTGGTTCGGCGAACGGTGGATCACGACCATCTTCGACCTTTTCGAGGAGAACACGCGGTACTTCCCGGCGCTGCTGCCCGTCTGCGGTGACGACGACCCGCTGGAGACCCTCGCGGCGGGTCGGATCCCCGAGCTGCCCGAGCTGAAACTGCACAACGGCACGGTCTACCGCTGGAACCGCCCGATCTACGACGTCGTCGACGGGCACGCGCACCTGCGCATCGAGAACCGCGTTCTGCCGGCTGGGCCGACGGTGCTCGACACCATGGCCGACTCGGCGTTCTACTACGGCGTGGTCCGGACGCTTGTCGACGCCGACCGGCCACTGTGGTCGCAGATGTCGTTCGACGCCGCCACCGAGAACCTGCACTCGGGCGCACGCGACGGTCTCGACGCCCAGCTGTACTGGCCCGCTGTCGGATGGGTGTCGCCCGACGAACTGGTGCTGCGGCGGCTGTTGCCCCTCGCCGACCGCGGCCTGGCCGCCTTCGGGGTGTCCGACCGGGCGCGCCGGCGCTACCTGTCGGTGATCGAGGGCCGCTGCCTCACCCGGCGCACCGGCGCGGTGTGGCAACGCGAATCGGTGGCTGCCCGTGAGCGCGCGGGCGACTCCCGGGACCGCGCCCTGTCGGGCATGCTGCGCGAGTACGTCGACAGGATGCACGAGGGCGAGGCCGTCCACACCTGGGATCTGTAGCGGCGACGAGTTCGCGCTCCACTTCTGTGGCCGCGCTCCACGTGTATGTGGAGCGCGGCTGCACAGGTGGAGCGCGAACCGTCGCTCAGGTTCCCTTGACGTTGAGGATCTGACGCAGGGTGTGGTCGACCGAGACGAGCCGTTCGGCATCGGCCATGACCACATCGATGTCCTTGTATGCCTGCGGGATCTCGTCGACCCACTCCGCGCCGTGCCGATACTCGATGCCGGTCATCGCCGCGGCAAGATCGGCCTCGGTGAACCGACGCTTGGCCTCCCTGCGGGAGAACCGTCGTCCTGCACCGTGGGGCGCCGAACACAGGGCACCGCCGTGGCCTCTGCCCGTCACGATGTACGACCGGGTTCCCATCGATCCCGGGATGATGCCCCGGACACCCTCGTGGGCATCGATCGCACCCTTGCGGGTGAGCCACACATCCTTGCCGCCGTGTCGCTCACGCACCGTGTAGTTGTGGTGGCAGTTGATCCGCTCGGCCTCGAGATCGGCCGGCTCGCCGACGTGGCCGACCCAGTGCGCGAACGCCTGACGGAAGCGATCCATCATCTCCGCCCGGTTCTCGAACGCGAACCGCTGCGCCCACGCGAGATCACCGAGATACGTGTCGAGTTCCGGTGTCCCGTCAGGGAGGTATGCGAGGTCGTCCTGGGGGAGCGGGATGTGCCACTGCCGACACAACTTCTGCGCGATGGCGATGTGGCGCTTCGCGATGCGGTTGCCCACACCCCGAGATCCCGAGTGCAGGAACATCCACACCCGGCCGTCCTCGTCGAGACAGAGCTCGATGAAGTGGTTGCCGCCGCCCAGAGAGCCGAGCTGCTCACGCCAGGTCGGTGAGTGCGAGAGGTCGACGCCGTCGGCCTCGGCCATCGCCTCCAGCGCGGCGATGCGCGCCGCGGTGAACGCGTAGCGGGCGGTGCTGCGGTTGTAGTTGCCCGGCGAGAGCGGGATCGCCGACTCGATCGAGATGCGGAGGGCCGCAAGGTCGAGCTCGGCGATCGCGGTGGCGTCGAGGGTGGTGCGCACGGCGATCATGCCGCACCCGATGTCGACGCCGACGGCAGCCGGGATCACGGCGTCGACGGTGGGGATCACCGTCCCGACCGCAGAACCCATGCCGTGGTGGGCATCTGGCATCAACGCCACGTGCGGGTGCACGAAGGGCAGACCTGCGGTCTCTTTCGCCTGGTCGATCGTCGCGTCGTCGATCTCGGAGGCGAAGCAGAGCAGCTTCAGGTTGTCGATGCGGGTGGTCACGGGGTCACTCCTTCATGGTCGGGAGAAGTCTCCACCCGACGACCCGTCCGGCGCGAGCGAATTTCGGCTCGGCGGCGTCCTGCCCCGATCGACGCACGGCTACCGTGGCGTACATGACCGCCGCACCCGATCCGACGACACCTGACCGCTCCAACCGCCGCGGGTTCGTGATCGTGGCCGTCGTGGTGGTGGTCGCCATCGCCGCGCTGGCCGTGGGACTGATCGCCTACTTCTCCGACAGCAGCGACGACGCGAAGGGCGGTCGCACCGACACCCAGCAGGTCAGCGACGTCGCGCACCAGTTCACCGATGCCGCCAGCAAGGGCGACGCGACCACCGCCCGCGACGCGGTGTGTTCCGCCGACAAGAGCCGGTATTCGAATTTGTCGACCCGGCCGCTCCCCCAGGCATTGCCCGCGTTCACCCTGGTCGACGTGAAGTTCGCGGGTGACGACGCGACCGGCACGGTCAAGACCACCGGCCAGCCCGACGGCGCTATCTACTTCCACAAGGACGGCGACGACTGGAAGCTGTGCCCGTCGTCGAAGGCGAAGTTCCCCGGCTGACCCTGTCGGCCTACCGGGCCGCGTTCTTCACGAACTCCTCGACGCCTGCCGGCGGTCGGACGCCACCGAAGTAGCCGCCGCGTACGTGCCGACGTCGTTCACCGTCGTCGGTCGCCCGGGCCGCCGAGTGCCAGAGGTAGGCGTCGTGGAGGATGATGTCGCCGGCGTCGGCGTACACGGCGACCTCTCCGCGGACCTTCTCGAAGCGCAGCGGCATCTCGAACGGCGGCGTGCGGTCTGTGCGACCGCGGGCGGGACGCGCCCCGTCGGGCACCGTCACCCCCGTGGCGTTCCGGTAGGGCGCGGGCGTCGCCCAGAGGTGGCTTCCGGGAACCACTCTGAGGAAGCCGTTGGCCGGGCTCGTGCCGTCGACGTGGATCGTGAACGCCGTACTCGGCCAGACGTCGAGGCTGGGACCGGCCTGCCAATCGGTGTGCCAACCGATGCGCGCGTACCCGGATTCCCTGCCCGGACGGGCGTCCTGGTAGACCACGCCGAACTGCTCGTGGGCACGCAGCCAACAACTCTCACCCAGCAGCGAGGTCATGATCGACCTCAGCACCGGGTCGCCCACCGCGTCGGACACCGCGGGCGAGACCTCGGACACGTACTCGACGTAGTTGACGAAACCCGTTGTCGGCGTGGCCTCGTCGAGGAACACCGTGGAGCCGTACCGGTCGCCGAGCACACCCGAGCGCACGTTCTCCTGCGCCTCGACACACTCCGATTCGATCCGCGCCAGCCGCGTCTCGTCGACGAGACCACGCAGGATCGCGTACCCGTGCATGTCGTAGAACCACAGCAGGTCCTCGATCTCGTCGGTCCCGAAGACACCGTGACCTGTGATGGCTCCCATGCGCCGAGGCTACGACGGCGTGTGCGTCGGCGCGCGCCGAGCGATCAGGCGTGCGGCGGCACCAGGCCCCGGCCGGTGACCAGCGGTAGATCGAGGGCGGTGACGAGGCCGGGCTCCGCGGCGACGACGGCCTCGACGGCGTTCACCAGTCGCATGGCGGTGACGATCATCCCGGAGACGTTGTGGTCGCCGTGCTCACCGTGGTGGGTGAAGTCGACGGTCATCATCGGTTCGCCGGTGATCTCGATGCGGTAGCAGCCGTCGCCGGTGTGGGGTGTCGGCCAGTCGGGTCGCTGCGTCGGGTCGGTGCGGGTGATGTGGTCGAGCACCACGCGTTCGACGCCGTCGACGGTGCCGATGACCTGGAACCGCACCGCGGCCATCGTGCCCTCGGCGATGTCGCACGACACCGTCGAGATGTCACGTTCGGCCGGGATGCGTTCGACCTTCTCGACGAGCGGCTCGTCGAGGGTCAGGTCGAGACCGGCCGCGATCTGGCGCACCACGCTGCCCCACGCGAGCGACAGCACACCGGGGGTGAACAGCATCGGCGTCTCGTCGAGGGGTTTGCCGAATCCGAAGATGTCGCTCATCACCACCGGTTGGTAGTAGGTCGAGTAGTCGGCGATCTCGTAGCAGCGCACCTGGTCGATCCGCTGCGAGAGGCTCGTCATCGCCAGGGGCAGGACATCGTTGGCGAACCCCGGGTCGATGCCGTTGACGTGCAGGCTGGCGTTGCCCGCGACACCCGCGTCGTGCACCCGCGCCACGACGTCGTCGGGGACGACCCCGGTCGGGAACTGCAGCAGCACCGGCCCCGACGACACCACGTTGATGCCGTGGGACAGGAAGAAGACGAGGTCGTCGATGGCCTCGAAGATCCGGTCGTCGACCATCGCGGTGTGCACGATGCAGTCGGGCTTCAGCGCGAGGAGCGCGTCTCGGTCGTTCGTGGCGGTGACGCCGAGGTCGCGGTCCAGGTCGGCGAGTCGACCCGCGTCCTTGCCGACCTTGTCGGGATTCGACACCCACACACCGACAAGCTCGAGGTCGGGCCGGGCGTCGATGCCCGCGATCGCGTGTCGACCCACCGTCCCCGTGGACCATTCGACAACTCTGAGCACCACGCGAGACCTCCGTGTCCGACAGCCGGCAATCGACTTGAGAATAGAACAGGTTCTAGTTCTCGAGGTGGCTTTCGGCCACGGCGTCACCCGACCGCGGTGCGCCGTCCCCCGTCGGCCTTCGCGCGGTACATCGCCGCGTCCGCGCGGTCGAGCAACGCGGTCAATGCGTCCGGGGACTCGAGGCGCGGCGTCGAGGCGATACCGATGCTCACAGTGATGGCGACACCGGCCGGGCAGGCGAGCGTGCAGTCGTGGATCCTCGCCGCGACCTCGTGGGCGTCGTCGCCGGGGAGGAGGATCCCGAACTCCTCGCCCCCGATCCGCGCCGCCACCGCATCGCTCGGGACCGCCGAGCCGAGCGCGGCACCGATCTGTGCCAACACCTCGTCGCCCCGCACGTGCCCGAACGCGTCGTTGATCGCCTTGAACTTTTCGATGTCGAGCACCAGCAGCGAGACGGGTCCACCGCCGCGGACGTGCTCGGATGCAATTGCCACCAACCCCCGTCGGTTCAGCAGGCCGGTGAGGCTGTCGCGGCGGGCGCCGATGGCGTCGGCGTTGAGCATCCGCACCCCCGGCAACACCACCAGCGGCACCGCGGTGACGATGGGCACCAGGACGAGTCCGCGGATCGCGACCAGCACCGGGTCGGTCCCGTCGAGCAATGAGGCGACCGCACACCAGATCATGGCGCCCACCGAGATCACGAAGTGCACCGTCACGGCCGGCGCATCGTGCTGGAAGGCGGCGTAGATGCCGTTCGCGGCGAGCAGCGCCAACCCCGGCCACGCGGTGAACGCATCGGCGTAGCAGAGCACGACGACGATGACCGAGAGGTCGCTGTAGAAGAGGAAGGCCAGCGACCACCGCTCGGAGATCTCGACCCCACGGAGCCACTGAGCGCCGATGAGCGTCGACGTCGCCGCCACGCCCAGCGCGATGGGCACCGAGAAGGCGACCCCGGTACCCGAGCCGAAGTAGACCGCGGAGAGCGCCGCCGCCAGCCCGTACACGAAGGAGCCCGTGCCGATGAGCAGCTCCAACGGCCGGCGCAGGCCGATCGCACGCGTGTACTGCACCGCAGTCACATAGTCCGACGGTGCACGCCACCACCGGACCACCACACGACTCCCCCGGGTCATCGGACAAGCGTACAAGCCTGTGCGGCGGGGCTACTGCGCGTCGACGTGCGCGGTGCCGAGGTTCACCAGGATGGCCCCGACCACGATGAACGCGATGCCCACCAGCGCGACGATCCCGAGTCGCTCCCGGAAGAACACCGCGCCGGCGATCGCGACGAGAGTCGTACCCGCAGCCGACCACAGCGCGTAGCCGATACCGATGTCGAGACCGCGGTCGATGGCCAGGCCGAGGAACACGACGCTGCCGATGTAGCCGACGACCACGATCACCGACGGGACCGGACGGGTGAAGCCCTCGGCCACCTTGAGCGACACCGCGGCCGAGACGTCGCACCCGATGGCGCCGCACAGCAGCAGCGCCGCCGCCGGCGTCATCCGAAGAGGTTGGGCAGCGTCGCCTCGTGGACCTCGCGCAGCTCGGCGAGGGTCACCGAGAAGTGATCCTGGATCTCCACCGAATCGCTGCCCTGGTCGACCACACCGATACGCGTCCACGGCATCTCGCGCGCGGTGAGCATCGAGCAGAAGCGTGTCTCCTCGGTGCGCGGTACGGCGACGAGCACGCGGCCGGCCGACTCGGAGAACAGCCACACGAACGGGTCGGCTCCCTCAGGAAGGATGATGCGGCAACCGGTCTCGCCCGCCAGCGCCGATTCGACGACGGTCTGGGCGAGCCCGCCCTCGGAGAGGTCGTGTGCCGCCGAGATCAGTCCGTCGCGCGACGCCGCGGTGAGGATCGACCCGAGCAGACGCTCGCGTTCGAGGTCGACCTCCGGCGGGACACCGCCGAGGTGATCGTGGGCCACCTGCGCCCAGATCGAGCCGTCGAGTTCGTCTTTCGTGTCGCCCAGGAGGATCAGCGTCTCGCCGGGCTCGGTGCCGATGTCGGTCGGGATGCGACGGTGCACGTCGTCGATGACGCCGAGGACGCCGACCACCGGGGTCGGGAGGATCGGGGTCGACCCGGTCTGGTTGTAGAAGCTGACGTTGCCGCCGCACACCGGGATGCCGAGCTGCGCGCAGCCGTCGGCGAGACCCTTCACGGCCTGCGAGAACTGCCACATCACCGCGGGGTCCTCGGGCGAGCCGAAGTTGAGGCAGTTGGTGACCGCCTTGGGCGTCGCCCCGGTGACCACCACGTTGCGGTAGGCCTCGGCCAGCGCCAGCTGCGCCCCGCGGTAGGGGTCGAGGTAGGTGTAGCGACCCGAGGCATCGGTGGCCAGAGCGATTCCGCGACCGGTGTTCTCGTCGATGCGGATCACGCCGCCGTCGGCGTTCTCGGCCAGCACGGTGTTGCCGCGCACGTAGCGGTCGTACTGCTCGGTGATGAACTTGCGACTGCACAGCGCCGGTGAGGCCAGCATCGTCAGCAGCGTCGAGCGCAACGCGTCGTCGGACTTCGGACGCGCGAGATCGGCGCTCCGGGAGGCGATCACGCCGTCCTGCCAGTCCGGCCGCTCCACCGGCCGCTGGTACACCGGCCCCTCGTGGGCGACGGTCCGCGGCGGCACGTCGACGACGGTCTCGCCGTGCCAGGTGATCTCGAGGTGCTCACCGTCGGTGACCTCACCGATGACGGTGGCGAGGACATCCCACTTGCGGCACACCGCGAGGAACGCGTCGACGTTCTCCGGCGTCACCACCGCGCACATGCGCTCCTGCGACTCGCTGGAGAGCACCTCGGCCGGGGTCATGCCCTCGGCTCGCATGGGGACGGTTTCGAGTTGGATGCTCATGCCGCCGTCGCCCGCGGACGCGAGCTCGGATGTGGCACAGGACAACCCGGCGCCGCCGAGATCCTGGATGCCCACGACCAGTCCTGCGTGATACAGCTCGAGGCAGCACTCGATGAGCACCTTCTCGGTGAACGGGTCACCGACCTGCACCGCGGGCAGCTTCTTGCGGTTCGGTCGCGACACTGGTCCAGCTCCGGCTTCGCCTTCGTGTCCGTCGCCGGTGTCGTCGAAGGTCTCCGACGCGAGCACCGACACGCCGCCGATGCCGTCGAGGCCGGTCCGCGCGCCGAACAGGATGATCTTGTTGCCCGCACCCGAGGCGAACGCGAGCTGCAGGTCCTCCACACGCAGCACGCCGGCGCACAGCGCGTTGACGAGCGGGTTGCCCGCGTAGCTCGCGTCGAAGACGGTCTCGCCGCCGACGTTGGGCAGGCCGAGGGAGTTGCCGTACCCGCCCACGCCGCGCACGACACCGTCGACGACGCGGCGGGTGTCGGGGGCGTCGGCCGCACCGAAGCGCAGCTGATCCATCACGGCGATCGGACGGGCACCCATGGCCATGATGTCGCGGACGATGCCACCGACACCGGTCGCGGCGCCCTGATACGGCTCGACGTAGGACGGGTGGTTGTGCGACTCGACCTTGAAGGTCACCGCCCATCCGTCGCCGATGTCGACGACGCCGGCGTTCTCACCGATACCCGCGAGCATCGACGACCGCATCTCGTCGGTCGTGGTCTCACCGAAATACCTCAGGTGCACCTTCGACGACTTGTAGCTGCAGTGCTCCGACCACATGACGGAGTACATCGCCAGCTCGGCGTCGGTGGGACGCCGGCCGAGGATCTCGCGGATCCGCGCGTACTCGTCGTCCTTGAGACCGAGCTCGCGGAACGGCTGCGGGACGTCGGGAGTGTCGGCGGCGACGGAAACGGTATCTACCTGTGCGCTCACAGCGACATCGTAAGTGGTCGGGTCGCCACGCTGCCGGTCGCGCCCGAGCGACCTCGCCGTCGGCCGCTCGGGATAGTCTGGCGGGCGCAATCGTAGGAATGTGCGGGAGCGTTCCCGCTCCAGACATGCCGGGGGTCGTGGTCGTGGTCGATATCCGTCAGGCACGAGCGCTGTTCGATCTCGGCGTGCTGTCGCTCGGCATCGAAGTCGACGGCCAGGAGGCCGTCCGCGATCCGAACCAGGCGAAGCTCGCGTTCCAGAGGGCCACCGAGTACGCACCGGAGATGTGCGACGCCTGGCTGGGCCGCCTCGCCTGCGGCGACGACGCCCCCGAGGCGATCATGAGCCTCTACCGCTCCCGCGGCGCGGTCAACGCCGAGCTGCGGCGCCTCGGTCTGCCGCCGCGCACCCTGGTCGGCCGGTTCGCGACCGGCCTCTACATCGACTACCCCATCACCGACACCGTCGAGATCGTCGCCGCCTACGCCGCGTCGCTCATCGGTGGACTCGACTACACCGGTGCCGAGGAGGTTCTCGACGAGATCCCCGCCGGCATCGACGCACCCATCGCCACCTACGTCCGGGCGATCATGCACTTCCGCACCCAGCGGTGGCCCGACGTGCTGACGATCCTGTCCAACTCGGGATCGTGGACCGATGAGTACATGCAGGCGGGCGCGAACGTGATGGCCGGTTCGGCGTGCGCACAGCTGGGCATGTTCGCCGAGGCGAACCGACGACTGTCCGAGGCCGAGACCGGTCCCATCCCGGCTGCGGCGACCGCGGCGATGTTCACCCACGGGCTCGTGCTCCGCGAGGAGGGCCAGGAGGACAAGGCCCGCGCGCTGTTCGAGCAGGTCTACTCCCGCGACCCGAGCTTCAGCGCGAACGCCGGCGCCCTGGCCGACCAGCGGTATCGCCTCGTCGTCGTCGAACCCGACCGCATCGCCCGCCGCACCGACCGCTGGGACCCGGCGTCGGTACCCGAGGAGACGCCGGCGTCGATCGCCGATCCGGTGACCGGGGCGCAGACCGATCAGCTCGCGGCGGCCAAGGCCGAACTCGAACGACAGGTCGGTCTCGCCTCGGTGAAGAGCCAGGTGGCGAAACTGTCGTCGGCCGTGGCGCTGGCCAAGGTGCGCGCCGACAAGGGACTCGCGAGCCAGTCGCGCAGCCTGCATCTGGCGTTCACCGGCCCTCCCGGTACCGGCAAGACCACCATCGCCCGCATCATCGCCAAGACCTACTGCGGGCTCGGCCTCCTGAAGACCGACTCCATCGTCGAGGCCAGCCGACGCGACCTCGTCGGCGAGCACCTCGGTTCCACCGCCCCCAAGACCTCGGCGGTCATCGACCGTGCGCTCGACGGCGTGCTGTTCATCGACGAGGCCTACACCCTCATCCAGACCGGTCTGTCCGGCGGCGACGCGTTTGGCCGGGAAGCGGTCGACACGTTGCTCGCCCGGATGGAGGACAACCGCGACCGGCTCGTCGTCATCATCGCCGGATACGACGGCGAGATCGACCGCCTGCTGTCGTCGAACGACGGTCTCGCGTCACGCTTCGCCCGTCGCATCCGCTTCGACTCCTACCGCCCCGAGGAACTCGCCGAGATCGCCGAGGTCATCGCATCCGCCCGCGATTCGGTCCTGCCCGCGGCGTCGGCGTCGGTGCTGCACCGCGCGTGCATCCCCCTCTACGACACCGTCGTGACCGACCAGAGCGGCCAGCAGGTCCGCCTGATCGACCTCGCCGGCAACGGCCGTTTCGTCCGCAACGTCATCGAGAGCGCCGAGGAGGAACGCGAGTTCCGCCTCAGTTCCGGGGACATCGACATCACCGAACTCGACGCCGACGCGCTCATGCGCATCGAGCCGCAGGACGTGCAGACCGCCGTCGACGGCATCATCGCGTCGATGAACCTCGACGCCCGCGTCCGCTGAGAAGGAGTCACCTCATGGGCCCAGCCCGACTGCAGGACACGATCGCCGTGGTGACCGGCGCCTCCAGCGGGATCGGCGAGGCCACCGCCCGGGCTCTCGCCGCCGAGGGCGCGACCGTGGTCGTGCTCGCACGCCGGCGCGACCGACTCGACGAGGTGGTGACCGCGATCGGGTCCGACGGCGGCACCGCCCATGCCCACGAGGTCGACGTGACCGATGCGTCGGCGGTCGCCGAGGTGATGGCGTCGATCGCCGAGCGCTTCGGTCGCATCGACATCCTCGTCACCAACGCCGGGTTCCTCGCCAACAGCCTCGCGCGCGACGCCGACCTCGACGATTGGCACCGCATGCTCGACGTGAACATCGGCGGCGTGCTCAACGCGACCCACGCGGCGCTGCCGCACGTGAAGGCCGCGGTCGGAGGCGTGCGTGGTGTCGCCGACATCGTGACCGTCAGCTCGCTCGCCGGTCGGCGGGTCCCCACCGCCGAGAGCAACGTCTACTCCGCCACCAAGCACGCGGTGAACGCGTTCTCCGAAGCGCTGCGCCGCGAACTCGTGGCCGCGCGGGTCCGCGTCGGGGTCGTCGAGCCCGGGGTCGTCCGCAGCGAGATGACCACCGGCGGCGGCAAGGGTGCCCCCGACGCCACGACCGGGGATCCGTTGCGGGCCGACGACATCGCCGACGCGATCGTCTACATGGTCACCCGACCCGATCACGCCGCGGTCAACGAGATCCTGATCCGGCCGACCGAACAGGAACGCTGACCCGCGAGGGGCCGCGTCACTCCTTCGGCGGTGTCCAGGCGACCTGGACGAGGCCCTCGCCACGACGCGACACGAGCATGCCCCGACCCGGTGGACGCGGCGCGCACTTGGTGGTGCCGAGCAGCACGCCCTCGTCCTTCGACGCACTCATCACCAGACCGTCGGCCGACAGGTCACGCAGGCGCGCCAGGATCGGGTCGAACATGGCCCGCGACGCGCCGCCGGATCGGCGGGCGACGATGAGGTGCAGACCGATGTCGCGCGCCTGCGACAGCAGATCGAGCAGGGGCAGCAACGGGTTCCCGGTCGCCACGGCGACCATGTCGTAGTCGTCGACCACGATGTAGAAGTCGGGTCCCTGCCACCACGAGCGGTCACGCAGCTGCGCCGGCGTGACGTCGGGCCCCGGTGCGCGCGATTCCATCAGCGTCGCGATCTCGGCGACCAGTGGTCCCAGTGCCTGCGCCGAGGTCGCGTAGGCGGCGAGGTGATTGCCTTCCACCTCGCCGAGCTGCGACCGCCGGTAGTCGACCATGACGATCTTGTTGTCGGCGGGGCGACCGTTCTCGACGAGTCCGCGCACGATGGTGCGGATCGCGTTGGTCTTGCCGCTCTCGGTGTCGGCGAAGAGCAGGAAGTGCGGCTGGGCCGCGAAATCGAGGAACACCGGGGCGAGTTCGGCCTCGTCGACACCGAGCAGCACCTGCGAGGGCCGCCGATCGCGGCCGGCGTACGCGGTGTCGAGAAGGGCGCCGCGGTCGATGGCCTCGGGCAGCATCCGCACCGCGGGGGCGCCGAGATCGGGGTAGAAGGCCGCCACCTGCTCGACCGCCGCCGCCACCCCGACCGACAGGTCCTGGGTGCTCGACGAGCCGTCGAGGCGGGGGATGCCGATCAGCATGTGCAGTTTGTCGGGGCTCAGTCCACGGCCCGGCCGGCCGATGGGGACGGTCGCGGCGATCTTGCGGTCGACCTCGGAATCGGCCGGATCACCGAGTCGCAGTTCGACTCTGGTGCCGATCAGGTCCTTGATCACCGGGCGGATCTCCATCCACCGCGATGCGCCGAGCACGAGGTGGACACCGAAGGCGAGGCCCTGGGTGGCGATCGCGTTGAACTGGTCCTCGATCGACTCGAACTCGCCTCGGATGGTCGACCATCCGTCGACCACGAGGAACACGTCGCCGAACTGGTCGCCGTCGAGGCCGGGATCGCCCGCCGCGCGCCGACGCCGGAACTCCTGCATGGAGTCGATGCCGAGCTCGCGGAAGCGACTCTCGCGCCGACGCAGGATGGTCATGACCTCGGCGACGGTACGTCGCACGCGGTCCTCCTCGAGTCGCGTCGCCACCGACCCGACGTGGGGCAGCCCGGCGAGCGCGGCGAGGGTGCCGCCACCGAAGTCGAGGCAGTAGAACTGCACCTGCAGCGGACTGTGGGTCACCGCCGCGGACAGGATGAGTGTGCGCAACGCCGTCGACTTGCCCGCCTGCGGACCGCCGATGACCGCGACGTGCCCCTGCGCGCCGGCGAGGTCCACGAACAGGACATCGCGGCGCTGGTCGTAGGGGCGGTCGACGACACCGATGGGCAGCCGCAGTGCGGAGTGTTCCTTCGAGGCGGCCGCGCGCCAATCCCGCACGGGGACGAGCTGATCGACCGGGGTCGAGTCCTCCAACGGGGGCAGCCACACCTCGTGGGCGGCGCGGCCGTGACCCTCGAGCCGCGACACCACCATGTCGAGTTCGGTGACGGTGCGACCGTCGCGCAGGATCGGGCCCGACTCCTCCACCGGCGCGGCGATCTCCTCGACCACCGGCGGGGGCGCGATCTCGGCGACCGACGTGGCCGAGAAGGCGCGCACGGGAACGACCGGTCCACGACCGGACGTACCGCGGCGGGTGCGTGCGGCGCGGGTTGCGACATACGGCCCCGACACGTACGAGGCGTTGAACCGCACCGGATCCGACGAGTCGCACTTGAGGTACGCCGAGCCGGGGATGGCGGGCAGGTGGTAGGCGTCGGGGACACCGAGAACGGTGCGGGACTCGCTGGCCGAGAACGTCTTCAGACCGATCCGGTAGGACAGATGCGAGTCGAGGCCGCGGAGCTTGCCCTCCTCGAGGCGCTGTGAGGCCAGCAGGAGGTGCATCTGCAACGATCGACCCAGGCGGCCGATCATGACGAACAGTTCGGCGAAATCCGGTTTCTGCGCCAGGAGTTCGGAGAACTCGTCGACGACGATGAACAGCGCGGGCAGGGGCGGGAGCGGCGCCCCGTTGAGACGGGCCTTCTCGTACTCGGCGACGTTGGCGAAGTTGCCCGACGCCCGCAGCACCTCCTGCCGTCGGTTCATCTCTCCCGCGAGGGCGTCGCGCATGCGGTCGACCATCGCGAGCTCGTCCTCGAGGTTGGTGATGACCGCCGCGACGTGGGGCAAGTCGTCGAGGCCGAGGAAGGTGGCGCCGCCCTTGAAGTCGACGAGGACGAGGTTCAGCGCGTCGGGCGAGTGCGTGGTCACCATCGACAGCACCAGGGTGCGCAGGAACTCCGACTTACCCGATCCGGTCGCGCCGATGCACAACCCGTGCGGGCCCATGCCGTTCTCGGCGGCCTCCTTGATGTCGATCTCGAGGGGCTGGCCGTCCTGCGTGACACCGACGGGCACCCGCAGGCGCTCACGGGAACTGCGTGTCCGCCAGACGGTGTCGGGTTCGATGGTCGCGGCGTCGCCGATGTGCAGCAGACGCATCAGACCCGGGTCGCGGGGCCCGCTGTCGGGTTCGAGGTTCACCAGCTGCGCCGCGGTGGCGAGCGAGTAGCGGGCCATGCGCCGCGCCACGGCCTCGGCCATCGGCACCGACACCCGGTCGTGCACGGCGAAGTTCTCCACCCCGAACGCCGACTTCGCGCCGACCGAGGGGCCGTCGATGACGAGTTGGGTGCCCTTGCGGGCGGCGAGCCCGAACTTCGGTGCGGTCAGGTCGAGCACGGTCACCGAGTCGAGACCGCCGTCGTTGATCACGCGTTCGTCGCCGGCGACGTAGCCGTCGGCGATCACGATCAGCCACTGGGCGCGCCCGTCTACCGGCGTCGCGTTGCGGGAGAACCGCGGACGCTCCTGCAGATCGAGGTCGTGGTCGGACTCGAACTCGCGCAGCGACTGGTAGAGCATGCGGACCTTGCCGACACCGTCGCGGCGTTCGGGGTGTCCGACGTGGGGCAGCCACTTCGCCCACGACCACTCGCTGCTGTCGGGGTCGGCGCAGATGACCGCCACGCGCACCAGGTCGGGACCGTGGAAGGTGGTCAGCTGCAGCAGGATCGACCGCACGAGGTCGTTGACCTTCGCGGTCTCGCCCTCGAGGTTGATGGCCGGGAACGCGCGCAGCGAGATCGCGGTGGGCAACCCGCGCACCACCGAGTGCATGCGGACGAACCGTCGCAGAGCCATCATCGACACCGGCTCGAGGTCCTCGAGGGGGCCGGTCTCCGGCGGCGCGAGACGCGTGGCCAGGCGCTGGGCGCCGATCCCGAGGCGGACGTGACAGAAGTCGTTGTCGTCGGTGCGGCGTTCCCACATCCGCCGCGACCCGATCGCCGGGAGGATCGACCCGGGTTCGGGATGCGACCAGAGCAGGGCCTTCAGTTGGTTGCGCGAGGTCTCCTCGACGTCGTCGCGGGTGCGCCCGAGATACCGGAGGTAGTCCTTGCGTTCCTCGTTCAGCTCGGCCGATCGCTGGCCTCCGCCGCGGCTGCCGCCCGTCGCGAACATCCCGACCATCGACATCAGCATCATCATCGGGAACAGCAGGGTCACCGGGTTGCGCAGAGCCGAGGACCCGGCGGTGAAGAACAGCGCCATCATGCCGACCATCGCGACGACCATCACCAACGGCAGCAGTCGCGTGACGATGCTCGCCGGGATGTTGCGGGGGATCTCCGGTGGCGGCTGAACGGCCAGCTCACCGCCGGGCAGACGGGGGCGGGGCGGACGTGGTCGACGGACAAAACCCTCGGTCGTCATCGACGCCCTCCCTGTGTACGAAATCGTGACGTCGGCTATCGTACGTTTCGCACAGATGACAGGGAGGGGCGGTCTTCCATGACCACATCGACGCCGGGATCCGCTCCGACGGGCGGCATCATCCCGGCCGGCTCCGGTGGTGTCCTGGCCGGGCCGCGCACATCTGGTCCACTCTCACCGTCGGCCGCCGCGGGTATCGCCCGCGCCGTCGAACCCGAACTGTGTCGGGTGTCGGTGTTGTCCGGCCGCACCCAGGTCGATGTCGCGCTGCCCGCCGACGTCCCGGTCGCCTCCCTCCTCCCCGAGCTCGCCGGACTGTTGCTGCGCAACCAGTTCGGTGAACCAGAACGCGTCCCCGACGACCTCACCGTCCGCTGGACGCTGGGCAAGGTCGGCCACGATCCGCTCGACGACGGTCTGTCGCTGGCCGAGTCGGGAGTGCTCGACGGCGATCTGCTCGTGCTGCGGTCGGATTCGACGACGGAACTCGCCACGGTCTATGACGACGTCATCGACGCCGTCGCCGGCATCACCCGACGTGAGTTCCGTTCCTGGACACCCGCCGCCGCACGATGGCTCGGTGTCGTCGCGTTCCTCGTCGCCGCGACCGCGGCGAGTGGCCTCGCGATCGCCGCCACCTGGAGCGAGCACCGCTACGACGTCGCCGCGATCGGCTTCGTCGCGTTCGCCCTGTTCGCGGTCGCCGGACTGATCGCCGGCAACTCCGCCGAACCCGACCGACTCGTGGGCGCCGCGCTGACCACCGGGTCCTGCCTCGCGGTCTTCGTCGGGTGCTTCGCGGTGCTGCCCGGAGACGACAACGCCGCCAACATCCTGCTGGGAGCGGGTGTCTCGACGCTCGTCGCGATCGTGGCGATGCGCACCACCACCGGCGAACCCTTCACGCACCTGGCGCTGGCCACCAGCTCGCTGCTGGTCATGATCGGCGCACTGATCGCCGTGGTGTCGGGCGAGAGTGCCCGTGAGACCGCCGCGATCGTCACCGTGGTCGCGCTGATGGTCGCGCTCCTCGCCCCGCGCCTGACGATCCTCCTGGTGCGCCTGCCGATCCCGTCGGTGCCCGCGGCGGGGGCGTCACTCGACGCCATCGACTCCCCGGCCACCGCCAATGTCAACGCCGGTGTCGCGGCGATCGGCGCGGTCGCCCTTCCCGAGGCCACCGCCCTCGAGGTCCGCGCCAAGGCCGCGAACGCGCACATGTCCGGGATGATGCTCGGCGCCGCCGCGGTCGTCGTCGGTTCCGCCGTCCTCGGTGCGGTCCCCCATCCCGACTTCTACTGGCAGAGCATGGTCCTCGGACTGCTGGTGTCGATGGCCCTGATCCTGCGCGGACGCTCGCACTCCGACCTCGTGCAGGCCACCGGGATGATCTCCCTCGGTGCGATCGGGGTCCTCGCGGTCCTCGGCGTGCAGACCGTCGCGGGCGGCGAGTGGACGCTCTGGGCCATCGGCCTGGGCATGCTGCTGGCACTGGTGGCGTTCGCCTTCGGGGTGGTGACCCCGTCGATGGAGTTCTCCCCCGTGCTGCGCCGGATCGGTGAATTCGTCGAGTACCTCATCATCGCGGTCACGGTTCCGTTGGCGGCGTGGGTGATCGGCGTGTACTCGCTGGCCCGAGGCTTGTGACGAGCGGTCCCGCGGGGCGTCTCGCGCGCCTCGCGCTGGTGGCCGCCATCGGTGTCGGCGGACCGTTGATCACCGTCGCGCCGGCGCAGGCGCTGCCCGGCATGGCGCGAGAACTCCCTCCGGTCATCACCGGCCCGATCCCGCGCGAGGGCCCCGTCGCGCCGCTCGTGCCGACCAAGCAGACCCAGGTGTGTGCGACCGAGATCGCCACACGCGGCGACTTCGTCTCCCCGCCGGCCGGTCTCGTCGCCCTCGACGTCGCCAAGGCGTGGGAGTTCTCCCGCGGCGCCGGACAGAAGATCGCGGTCATCGACACCGGCGTGTTCCGCCATCCGCGGCTGTCGGTGATCCCGGGTGGCGACTACGTCTCCGGCGGCGACGGCACCCGCGACTGCGACGGACACGGCACCATCGTGGCCGGTATCGCGGCGGGCAAGCAGTCGTCGGGTGACGGTTTCGCCGGTGTCGCACCCGACGCCCAGGTCATCGCGATCCGGCAGACATCGGAGTCCTACGCCCCCGCCGACGCCCGCCAGGCCGGCGACGACACCCCGATCAACGCCAACGGTTACGGCAACGTCACCACCCTGGCCCGCGCCGTGGTCCGCGCGGTGAACCTCGGTGCCGACGTCATCAACATCTCCGAGACGGCGTGCTTCCCGGTGAACGTGCCGATGCGCGACCAATCCCTCGGTGCCGCGGTCAGATACGCGTTCAGCCGCAACGTCGTGGTGGTCGCCGCCGCCGGCAACGTCTCGAGCCAGGATCAGAACTGCAAGACCCAGAACCCCGGCGCCAACGGGGCGCGGCTGGCCAACCCGTGGGCGTCGGTCTTGACGCAGTCGTCGCCGGCGTACTTCTCGCCGTACGTGGTGTCGGTGGCGTCGGTCGACCCCGACGGCCGTCCGTCGGATTTCTCCCTCGCCGGCCCCTGGGTGACCGTCGCGGCACCGGGCACCGACCAGGTGTCGCTGAACCTCACCGCCAACCCACCGCTCATCGACGCCGTGCAGCTGCAGGACAGGTCGCAGCCGATCACCGGGACCAGTTACGCCGCCCCGTATGTGGCGGGTCTCGCCGCGCTCATCAAGGCGCGCTTCCCACAGTTGACCGCCGGACAGGTGATCGACCGGATCACCCGCACCGCACACCACCCGTCGGACGGTCGCGACAACGCCGTCGGGTACGGCCTCATCGATCCCGTGACCGCGTTGACGACGACCACACCAGACTCCACCGTCACCGGTACCGACGTCGCCGACCCGCGTACCGGCGACACCCGCAACATCTACGCCGCGGAGAAGATCACCCCTCCGGCCGCCGCGCCCGCACCCGACCACACGCCCCGTAACATCGCCATCGGTGTGTCACTGCTGGCGATCGCGCTCGCCGTCGCCTCGTGGGCTCTCCTGCGCCGCAACGGCGATCGCCGTCGACTCCGCGAAGGCACCGACTACTGATTTCGAACAGCGACTGGGTGCTGAGCACAACCGACTTCCGGCTCCTCTGGGAGCAACAGGATGGGTCGGACTTCCCGCCCGAGCTCCTCCCCGTCGGCGACCCTGGTGACGACGTCGCCAAAAGGCGCGTCGATACGGAGCAGACACCACTCGCCGGCAGCAGCCTCGCAGCGATGACAGCGTTCACACGACCGAGCGTGTCGATAGGAGTAAGCGGGATCGACGCATCCCGCGACTTCGCCGACCCGATCCACCATCTCCACATCACCGCGGCCTGGCGTGCAGGCGCGGAGTACGCGTATGTCGCACGACAAAAGATGGGCGCGCACATCAGTAACGGCGCCGACATCACCGTGTCGCGCACCCTCGCCAGTTCCATGCCCGAGACCGTCGTCGACATGTTGCCGCGATCAAGCGGGGCCGGCCGCCTGCGAAGCGATACCGCGGTGGCGTTCGAGCGGCTGCCCCTCCTGGCTGAATCCACTGTTGCCGTGGTGACACGAGAGCGACCGAACATGGCTTCGGCGGCGTTCTCAACAACAGTCGCGCCGGCGACATGCGGCACCTTCCGCGTCCAGATCGGATCTGTCACCGACGGTCGCCGTCCGACGTCGATGGAAGCGCGGTATCGCGACATCGCGGAGGACGGTCGCTACCTGTTGATAATCGACGATCCTGGAGCTGCAATGCCCGTCGATTCCGTTACCCGGCAAAAATGCTCAACCGCGTGATCAATCTTCTCCGCAAGCGACACAAGCAGACAGCGATCTGAGGAACGGGACGTGATGAACAAGGGCGGCAAGGGAACCATCCGTTCGACGACATGCGCGTCGGTGCTGGGCCTGGTGTCGGTTCTGGCGATCAGCGCGTGCAGCTCGGGGAGCACAGGTGACACGCCCGTCGCGCAATCATCGAGTACCGGTTCGTCGGCGGGCGCTCCGTCGGAGTCGGTGCCGGCCGGAGTCGCGAAAGACAGCGTTTTCGACCTGAACTCGACCAAGGACATGACCGGGGTGGTCACCACGGTACCGATCAATAAGAGCCCGTATATCGATCACCTTCCTGACATTTGCCAGCTGATTCCCGATTCCGTAGTTCAGCGATTGGGAGCGACGCGCAAGAAAAAAGGATTTACCGGTACACGGCTCGTCACACAATCATGCCTGCTTCAGCCACCGCCTGGCGCCCTTTCGTACGCGATCTCTGCAAATATCTATGTGAACAACATTCGAGAGCTTATCGAACAGGCGAGCACTAAACTTATAGAAAGAGATGTTCCCCTATCGGCTCGCGTAGTCGCAACAGTATTTCAGAACTCTGGATCAGACCTGAACGACGGCGACGGATTTGAAACCTGCCGGGTCGCATGGGGGACGTTCTATGGCTCTGCCACTATTAATTTCAACATAAATCCGGGATTTTCTGCAGATACCTGCGCCAGGGCGATCGAAGCAGCCAAGGCAATCGCACCGTACATGCCGCAGAATCCGAGCCAAATGCGAGGGACGCCATGACCGACGGTCAAGTCACCTTCAGTACTGAAGCCGCAGAGCAGTTACAGTCCGCAGCAGGCGCCCTTCAGGAGGCAGTCGACCAGCTCCGTTTGATTTCTTCGGGCCTGGAACAGGTAATGGGCTGTGGGAATTTTCCCTCCGGTTCAGCAATCCAGGCTGCCCTAGTCGCGCTAGGGAAGATTGCCGTGGAGGCTATGCAACGTCTTTACTCAGTACTCCAAGAGATCGATCAATCGGTGAAAGCTGCAGGGAATATCATCGACGGTCAAGAGGAGGAATCCGCCGCAGCGATTCGTAATCCGAAGCCGTCAGGAAGCCCGCCGCCCGACCTGTCGGGGATCATGACCGGTGGCGCGCCGTCGTCCTCCAGCGGAACAACGTCCGTGCCAGGAATCGGTCCGCTCATCAACGGATTGGTGAACGGCACAGTCCACCAGCAGCAAAGCCCCCTAGGTGTGAGCGGCGGACTGCCCGGTCTGCTGGCCGCGCCTCCCGAGGCCCCGAAATCCCCAGGAGCGGACGCAGCGGGCAAGTTCCAAACGAACGCAGCGCCGGAGGCCTCGGGGGCGCTGACACTCGACGCCATCCTCTCTGCCCTGAATCCGTCGGACGCGGCGGCGCTGGTGAGACTCGCCGAGCAGTGGCAACAGGTCGCCGACTCGTTGAACACCGCGATTGCGGGTTTCAACGGCGTTTTCCAGAAGCTTCTCGGGGGCCCCACCTGGAACGGCTATCTCGCGGACACGATGCGAGGAAAGCTCACCGAGTTCACCACCAACGTGCAGGGTATCGCCGACCAATCGCACGCCAATTCGGGTGCGATCAACGTCTGGGCGACCGGTCTCGGCAACTCGAAGTCGGCGATCCAGCAGTTGGAAGGGGGCCGCGCGACAGCATGGGCGCGGCACCCCCGGAGACGAAGCTCCAGGTACAGCAAAGTTACGACCAGGCCGCCCGGATGGCCATCGACGGCACCTACAACCCCGCTGTGACCGCCGTCAGCAGTGGCCTGTCGAACATCTCCGACCCGAGCAGCCCTGTAGGGACCACTCCCCTCTTCCTCCCCGGAATTGGCCCCAACAATGGTGGAAGCGGACCCACGTTTGCTGCGGCGCCGTTCTCGGGCGGCGGGGGTGCGAGCGGTGGCGGCGGCGGTGGTTCCAGCAGCGGCGGCGGTGGTGGGGGCGGTGGTTCCGATGCCGCGGCCGCCCTGCAACGCCGCGCAACGACGGACGCAGCATCAGCCGCGAAGACCGCGAACAATCCGGCGAACACACCACCTGCGGGCGGGCCGTCGCAATCTGGATCGGGCAATCCCGCCGCTGCCGCGCAATCAGCCGCGTCGAAGGCAGGGCAGACCGGACAAGGTCTGACCCGTGGCGGACTTGGTACAAACTCAGCGGGACTCGGATCGATGAGTTCGGCCGAGAAGGCGGCCGCGGAACAGGCCAAGCGCGCCGCGGCTCAGGCGGCGGCCAAAGCGGCCGGCGGCGGTGGCGCCGGAGGTGGCGGCTCAGCGGGGGGTGCCGGACTCGCAGCAGCGGAGAAGCAGGCGTTGTCGGCTCGCGGGGCATCAGCGATGACCGCAGCCGAGCGCGCCATGGCAGCCGAGCAGGGCGCGTTGTCGAATTCGCGGGCCAACCCCGCAGCAACGGGCGCAACGCCGATGGGTGGTGCACGCCCGGGCGGGGGCGGCGAGGACGGGAAAACACACAAGTCGGCGCGCTACCTCCGGTCGACCGAGAACGGCGAGGAGATCGTGGGCGAGCAGGACGACGTTGCGCCCACCGTCCTCGGCGGCCTCAACCTCGACACCACAGATACGCCGCCGACAACTCAGACGACCCGCTCACGCTGAGCTGTCGAGGGATGGTCACCTCGCGCAGAACGTCGATGTCGCCTGGGTGACGAAGTAGTCGCCGCGACGGGTGTCGCCGCCGTAGTTCTGCGACACGTCGGCGACGACCGACGCGCGCGGCGTACCGGACGCCAGATCGGTGCAGATCTTCTGTGCGGTGGCGACGAGCGTCGCGTCGTCGGCGAACTTCAGGTCCCCGTACTGCAGCGACGAGATCTGCAGGATCCCCAGGAACGCCTGATCGCGGGTCGCACCGATGGCCTTCTCGAGTTCGGCGGACGCGGACTGCTCGGCGGGGCTCGGCGTCCGCGATGTCGATGTCGCCACCGACGACGTCGACGACTGCGGCGTGGCGTCGGGCTCGGCGGCGGTACCGCAGCCGGCGACCGCCACCGCGAGGGCGAGCAGACCCGTCGTCGCCGCGACACGAACGCGGGTCATCTAACTGCCGCCCGTGGGAGCCAGGTCGTCGCGCGCGGTGAGTGCCGCGTTCTGGGCCAGTGTCGGCCCCGGCGGCAGCAGCGCCACAATCGCGTAGGGCGCGGCGAGTGGATCGGGCATCCCGAGGGGTGACGCCGACGACGCGGGCACCCCGTAGCGCACGCCGGTGTCGGTGACGAGGAAATCCGAGGCCGAACGGGTGCTGTTCGCGTCGATTCCGGTGGTGCGCACGAAATAGCCACTGCCCGGCGGGATGTAGGCGACGTCGGCGCTGAGCCCGTCACCGGTCGCACCGACCGTCGGGACCATCGAGGTGGGGTCGCCGACGGGGAAGTCCGGTTCGAGGGACAGTCCGACCGAGGCGGCGTCGTCGCCGTTCTTCGTCCATCCCAGGCACAGGGCCTTGTCGGTGGTGCCGTCGACGAGGCGCGGGGCGGTGTCGGGGTACCCGGACACGGCGAGCTCGTCGACCGTCGGAACCGTCGTCAGCGCGTTGAGCGGCACCTCGATGGGCCGGTCGCTGATCGCCTGCTTCGCACGGATCAGATCGCCCACCAACGGCGAGATCTGTTGCACACCGTCTTTGAGCACGACGTAGAGCTTCGAGGTGGTTCCGCCGGAGTTGTCGAGGCTCGTCGCGGTGACGATGGAACCGATGCGCGCCCCGTTGAGGGTGAACGTGCTGGGCCGTCCGGCGTCGGCGATGGTCGGCGCGACGATCGGCCGCGACGGCGGGATCGCGTCGAGCACCGCGTTGCTCACCGACCGGGCCGAGGCGTCCTGCAGGCCGAGCGTCTGGCGCACGGCGCTGTCGGCGGGGTCGATGGCGGCACGGGTGTTGCGGTAGATCAGGTAGGCGTCGTCCCCGTTGCGGACCAACATCGCGTCGTCGGGTCCGATCCCCCGGGTCGTCGGCGCGGTGACCGGCGGTCCGGCCACGACACCGACGGTCGGCTGGCCGTCAGGGTTCTTCGGCTCGTCGAGGCGGTCGCACACCGTCCAGATCGACCGTCCGGGCGCGCCCTTGGCCGACAGGCTGCTCGGCGCACCGGCGATCCCCAACTGGGGCCCGCGGGTGTACTTCGACAGGATCTTGTCGCTCACCGAGTTGGGGTTCTCGTCGACACCGACGGCCAGACGCGCCGACGCCAGGTTCAGCGCGGGGTGCAGTTGGTCGCCGAGGAGGACGTAGAGCTGGCCAGACTGCTTGCTGATGAGCACCTTCGAGTCGCCCACGGACCCCTGTGGTTTGAAGAACGACAGCGCCACCGCGCCACCGAGTACCACCAGCGTCAGCACGAGGCCGACGATCAACGCCTTGACGTGTCCGCTCATCGGGTCGTGGATCATCCGCACGTCGCGCCGCACGAGCGCGTGCTCCAGGCGACGCAACAGGAATCGGTAACCACTGACCTGGGACTTCGTGGTCCTCTGGGCCATGATCGGCTGCCACCCCCGCAATCGGTGTCGATGCTCGTCGCAGGCCGTGGCGTGCGCCGATACCGGCATTCGTACAGTCATCAAGTCGAGAAATTACTGCTGTTAAGGTACTCGACGTGGTGGAATCGGCTGGGCCGGGTACCCGGCCACGGAGCGGGGGGCTCACCTCCGCATTACCCCTGTCATCGATCGTCGTCGCCGAGATCGTCGCGATAGCTCTCTACGCGCTGCTCCGCGCCATCGGTGTCGCCCAGATACCCTCCGCGGCCGCTGCTCTCGCGGTCGGGGTGATCGGTGCCGCGTTGGCGATCTCGACGCGCAGGCTCATCTCGGTGTGGGGTCGGCTGCGCCGCCGCATCCGGTTCCTCCGTCGCCGTGTCGGCGACACCGACGACCCGCCGATGCCGTTCGACGTGCCGACGGCCGATCGCACCCTGATGGGGTTGCGGTGGGTCGACGGGCGGCTCATCTCCGTCATCCGACTCTCCCGACCCGTCGGACCCAGCATCCTGAGCCCCACCCAGACCGTCGTCAGCGGCTCCGGCCTCAAACTGGGCGTCGTCGCGCGCGCACTGCGACAGTTCGACATCGAGCTCGAGTCGATCGACGTCGTGGCCCACGGGTGGCGCACCCGTGGTGCCTCGCACGTCGCCGGCCCGTATCAGAGCCTCACCGGCAGCCTCCCCGCCGTCCCCGAGCAGGACGTGTGGATCGTGCTGCGGCTCAACCCGTTGCAGTGTCCCGATGCGATCGCCTCGCGCGGCGGCGGGTCGACAGGCGTCATCCGCACCGCCATCACCGCCACGCGTCGGGTCGGCAACCATCTGGCCCGCGAGGGGTACCGCACCCGCATCCTGACCGCCGGCGAGATCGCGGCGATGACCGGTCGTCTGCTGGACGGCGCACCGGTCGATTCCGCGGAGGAGGACTGGAAAGAGGTGCGTTACGGGTCGTACCGGACGAGCGCCTGGGCGGTGCCCGGATCGCTCGACGCGGCGGTCCTCACCGACATCTGGTCGACCACCGCGCTGTCGACGACGACGTCGACGACGATCACCCACGACGGTCCCGACGAGTTCGCGCTGGCCACCGTCGTCCGGTACGGCTCGGTCGGCGACCTGCAGCTCGACGTACCCGACGGCCTCGAATCGCTCGCGGGACAACAGGAGCCGGCGATCGCCTGGACGGTACCGGCGCAACGGCCCGGGGTGCGACGGATGCCCGTCGACGTGGGCGACCTCGCCGCGCTCGACGCCACGGTGGTCCCCGACGGGGGTTGCGGACAGCTCATCGGCGCCGATCAGTCGGGGTCGGCGGTGGCCGTCCCCCTCTTCGGACCCGACGTGCGGCGCGTCGACCTCTACGGCGACCCATATCTGATGCTCCAGATCGCGGCGCGCGCGATCGCGCTCGGTGCGCGGATCCTCGTGCGCACCGACCGACCCGAGACGTGGCGCGCTCTGTCGGAAGGCGTGAACGACGCGCGCAGCCTGTACATCTCGGCGAACGCGACCGACCAGCGGTATCCGACGAACACCTACACCGTCTGTCTGCTCGACAGCAGGCAGGCCACCGAGGATCAGACCATCACGACCCACATCCGGGTACATCGCGAGACCGGTGAGGTGGCGCCGTTGGGGGAGACCGCCGACGTCGCCATCTACCAGGACGCCTCGTCGACGAGCCGCATCCATCTCGTCACGTCGTCGGGCGCGATGGCGCTGACGCTGGTGTCGGTGCCGGCGGAGAACAACCTCATCGAGGGATCGCGCGCACCCCGGCCACCGGTACCGGTGTCCGCGGCGCCGCAGCGTCCGCAGGGCGACAACGGGCCTCGACGCCCCGCCCCCTTCACCTCCGGCCCCGGTCCCGGTCCCGGTCAGGGCGAACCCGGCCCCGGGCCGCAGAACCCGTACGCGCCGGGCCCCGGGTTCGACCGGCGGCAGCCACCGATGCCGCCGACACGGGACATGCCCGGGCCTCCGCGCCCCGATCTGCGCGACGACGGGCCGCCAACCGATCAGCACCCGCGGATCGGGCGACACAGCCCTCCGCCCGGCCGTCACTCGAATCAGCCCGACGACGCCTGAGGTCCCCTACCCACGCAACGGGCGACGCACCTCGTGAGAGGAGCGCCGCCCGTTGATGGTTCGTGGTGCGGTGTCGATCAGCCCCAGCCGCTGGCGATCGAGCTGTTGGTGGACTGCATGTCCGAGTTGCCCGAGCCCGCCGCGGTCACGATCGATGCGAGGACCTGCTGCACCTCGTGCGAGCCCTGGATCCACTTCTGGTAGACGGCCTGGAAGGCCTCGGCCGACGCGGGGTCCTCCCACAGCGACGCGGTCTGGTTGCGGATGCCGTTCATCTCCTCGGTCATCTGGACGAGCTGGGCCTGCTCCGACTTGGCCTGCGACAGCAGACCTTCGATGCCGGCGTAGTCGTAATGGATCTGTCCCATGATGTTCTCCTGTGGTGGTGGGGTCGGCGTCAGACTGCGGTGTTCAGACCGCCGCCGGCGGACTTGATCGAGCTCTGCGCCTGCTCCTCCTGCGAGGAGTACTGGTTCATGTTCTGGTTGAGCATGCTGATCATCTCGTCCATCGAGGTGTTCATCTTCGTCGCGGCCTGGTGGTACTCCGAGGTCACGTTCATGAAGGCAGCCTGCGCGGCACCCTTCCAGACTCCACTGGACTCACTCACGGTGGAGTTGACGCGCGCGAGCAGGCCGACCATCTGCTGGTGCACATCCTTGGCCTTGTTGATGGCCGCGTTCATCCCCTCGATATCAACCTGCGTTGCCACAGTGCGTTCCTTTCATCGTTGGCATCCGCGAGTCGAACGCCGTCATACGAGTCGAGGCGGTTGCCACGCTCGAATCCCGTTGCGCGATCATCGATCGCGTCCAGGAAGATTTTGTGCGAGTTGTCGCACCGCCGAGACCACGGCGTAGTCGTCGCCGGGTGCGATGGAGGTCCATCGCTCGCCTCCGAGCGACGGCACGGCGAGCGACACGACTCGCCCGCGGTCGGTGTCGAAAACGGCGAGCACGGCACGGTCGGTCGGCGAGGTGTTGTTCACGACGATCTCGGTCTGACCGACGCAGTGCGACAGTGTCGCCGCGACAGCGCGGCCCTGCGCCTCGGGCACACCGAGATGGAAGAGCGCTGCGGTGTAATCGACCTCGTCGACGCACGAGGCCAGAGCGGCGTCGAGCACGTCACTCGGGACGCGGAGCGGGGTGATCGGTGCGCCTGCCGTGGCACCGATGCGCGCGGTGACCTCGCGGACGAGCAACTTGGCATCGTCGTCGGCCCTGATCTCCTCGAAGGAGAAGCGCTCCCCGGAACGGGAGACCAGCACGCGGCGTTCACCGTCGGCCACGATGCACATCCGGTAGACCTGCGTGACGTCGATGCGCCGCAGCTCCAGCATCCACTCCGGGGCGGCTGCCGCCTGCAGCATCCACCGGAGAGTCGGATGCACGTTGCCCATGGCGTCGAGCACACCGCGTTCGGCGAGGGTGGAGTGTCCGGCAGCACGGAAGTCGACTGCCGCGGAGTCGGTCTCGTAGGGTTCCTCGACGCGCAGGACCGCGGGCAGGGTCTGGATGACGAGAGCGTCGCAGAGGGCCAGGAGTTCGCCCAGCTCGAGGTCGAACGACGCGGTCGAGGTGTCGACCATGATCATGTCCCCTCCCCGTCCGGTACCCCGATGACCGACGGCGAGGCCACCTGCGACCCCGCCGATGCCGCTTCCTGTACAGAAGCATAGTTCGTCGTGACCGGCAGCGGGGCCTGACTGTGATGCCCCGGCGCACTGGCCACCGCCGACGACATCGGGGTGGCGGGCACGAACTGCGACTGGGTGGCCGACTGTCCGTCGGCGACCACACCGTCGACGCCGGAACCGGCCGCCTGCACCACGACCTCTCCCTGGGCCTGGGCGGCGGCGTCGATGCGGGCGAGGTCGCGGCGGGTCTGCGTGACGTACTCGTCGGAACGGTAGGCGCCCAACGGGGTTGCGCTCATCGCGGCGATCTGGGCGAGCATCGCACCCTGCCCCATCAGACCCTGCTGCTCGGCGATCTTGGCCGCGGCCTTCTCTCTCTCCGCGGTCAGTGCTGCGCGGTGGACGAGGTGGTCGGGCACGGGCACCGACTCCCACGATTTCGCCACCGGTGTCGTCGCCAGCTCGTAGGACTCCATGACCCGCGCGGCCTGGGCCTTCATCCCGTGCGCCTGCTCGTCGAGCTTGGCGAGTCCGCCGGCGATGAGCGAATGCGGCGGAGCCGCAACGGCCTTGAGTGCGTCCTCGAGTTGCCCGAGCGCGCTGATGACCTCGGCGTCGGGCATGGCCGCCATGGCGACGGTGTGCGCGACCGCCTGCCGTTCGGCCGCAGTAGCGTTGCGTGAGGCCATGTCCGCGGTCTCCGAGACCCAGGTGGACAGTTTGTCGAGCGACTGCGCCATCGCGGCGTCACCCTTGCCGCGCCAGCCCTCGCCCACGAGCTTGCGGATACCGGCGAATTCCCGGTCGAGATCGTGCAGCGCGGTGGCGATCGCCGACCACGACATCCCCGCCTCGAACAACGGCTTGGCCCCTGCCCCACGGCTCAGGTCGCGACTCAGCTGCTCAGCCGGTCGCGCATCCCACCTGATGCCGGTGAAGCCCGTCATGTGCTCGATACCTTCCTGGTTCGTCGTTCGTGCGTGCGCAGGTGTAGGGCGCGGTTTCTACAGCGCCGTCAGATCACCGGCCACCGCTTCGTCGTGGCTGTCGACGGCGGAGGTCTGCTCCCGCAGCGCACCGGCGACGTCGCGGATGGCCGATATTCCTTTGACGAGCTGATCGGAGAAAAGTTCCGCCGAATCGGAAAAAGATTTCGCGGCGGCGACCGACACCTCGTCGGAGCCCGCCGCGGGCACCGTCAGGGAGGCGCGATGAGTCCCCATCGTCTTCTCCAGCGACGTGGCGATGGACTCGAGGCGTCGCACCGCCTCGGAGAGGTGTTCGGTGTCGACGGAAAGGTTCGCGGTCATCGGGGTGCTCCTTCGCGGGCGGTGGGGGGTGGGGCGGACACAGTCAGGCTTCCAACTCGTCGGACTCTTCCCAGATCGACTGACTCACAGGGGCTTCCACCCCGCCGAGGACGGTCGGGCTGGCCGAGGGGATCTCGCCGACGATCTCCTCGGTGTGGCGTGCGTCGACGACCTGTTCGCGGTCGGCGTTGTGCTGACCGCCGGCCGACGGCGTGGCACCCATGGCGCCACCTGCGCCCATCGGCATCGCGGCCGGCGTGGTCGCACGGGTCACCACGCGCTCCTCGCTGTCACCCACGACCTTCCCGCCGGGTATGCCACCGCGTGGCCCACCGAGCGAGTCCGGAGTGGTGCGCGGGCTCAGAGGCGCTGCGGGAGTGGATGATCCGACTCCACCGAACCCACCTGGCCCCATCGGCACGGCGCCACCGGCGCCACCGGACGAGGCACCTTCGCCACGTGCCCCGAGTGGGGAGTCGTCGCCGCCGCGTCCGCCGAGGTCCGCGCTGTGGCGTCCGCCGAGCCCGCCGGCGCCGCCACCCGCCTTGATGAGCGACTGGATCGGCTGACTGATGGTCTGCACGGTGGTCATGGCCATGCCGGGGATCTGCGAGGCGACCTGCGGGACGGCGGTGATCGCCACCGGGGCACCGGCGCGGGTCATGTTCGCCGTGTGCGCGAAAAGTTCGCCGCGCGTCTCGGCGACCACGGCCAGCCCCTCGTTGAGATGGACCGTCGCCGAGGCGATGATGGCCGCCTGCCCGCCGGGGGTGAAGGCGAGACCGATCGCCGCGGGCAACGTCGCGACGAAGCTCGCGATGATGCCCTGCAACATCGCGACACCCTTGGCGACGGTGGCGGTCGCGGTGGCCACGACGGTGGAGATGTCGCCGCTCTGGGCGCCGGTCGCCGTGCCGTTGGCCTGTGCCGCGGTCCCCGACGCCATCGCCTGCGCGGCCGCCGGACCGGTCCACAGAGGGGTCAGCGCCGACATGGCCTGACCACCCATCTGCACCACGCTCTGGAACGCCTGCATCAGACCCTCGAACAGCTGCATCGGGTTGAACGGTGCCGACGACATGTCACCCGAGCCGAACCCACTCATCAGATCGGTGAGCGGTTTCAGCAGCGCGCCGATGTCGATGGTCGGCAGCGGAGGCATCTGCGGGAGTGGCGGCATCGGGGGCAGCTGCGGAAGGGGCGGGAGACCCATCTGCTTGAGGACGTCGTTGACCGGCATGTGCAGCAACGGCGCCACAGCGCTGTGGTCCAGCATGTCCATCACGCTGGGCCCGGATCCGGATGCGGGTGCCGGCCCGTGGCCCGCACCCTCGGTCACAGTGAGGAGGCCGCGGAGTTCAGCGCGGCCGAGGTGTCGCCGTCGGCGCCCTCGTACTTCGCCGCGGTCGACACAGCCGACACGGCCGTGCCCTGATGCACCGCGACCAGAGAGGCGGTCGACACGGCGTTGGCGAACTGCGACATACCGAAGCTGGCCAGGAAGTCCTGGCCGATGAGCCCGAACACCGGCACCATCACCGCGACGTTGGCCGCGAGGTCCATGGCCGAGGCACTGTCGATCACACCACCGATGGCAGACGAAGCGGCGCCGTAACCGCGGATCGCGTTCGGATCCGCAACGAAGTCAGTCATCGAGATCTCCCCTGTTGAGTGCAGCTGGACGCATGTCCGGTGTCGATCGGCCTGAACTTTATCGCAGCTGAGGTCATATTTCTACGTGGTCGTTAGTAGCGGTCACTAGAACCGGGTTCACGATCGCTGCCCGGTCACCACATCCGACGTCGCCCGGGGTCGAATGGTTCCAGGTGGAAGATCGTCGACAGGATCTGCGGCCGTCACCGTCGGTGTGCCGAGGTCGGGACATGTCGATGCGTGTTGCCGTGGGTGTGGGCAACCCGGCGTGGACGAGTGCCGGCGCTGCTCACGATGTTCGGCACACACACAGTCAGATGCGTGCCGCGGCACTCTGTGTACAACCCCCACGTAGACCACTCCCCCGCATCCGGAGATGCGATCATGGAGCGGTGACCGGGTACCACGAGTACGACCCATTCGACGACACCCCCTACGACGACGAGCCGACGTCGGGTTCCGACGGTGCCGTAGGAGACGGTGACCCCGAAACCGCGGCATCGGCATCGGCCGAATACGCTCTGCAGACGGTGGGCCGCGCCGCGACGCCGTCCGGCTCGATCGAGGTGCGGACCACCGAACAGGGCCTGCCCACCGCGATCAAGATCGAGCGGTCGGAGATGGACAAACCCGCCGACGCCCTTGCACGCACCATTTTGCTGCTGTGTCAACAGGCCGGGAAACGCGCTGCGGCAGCACACCGCAGACAATTGCTGGCGGACGGGCATCCTCTCGAGGCCGTCTCCTACCTCAACCTGCCGACCGAACGCGAGGCGGCCGACTTCGACCTCCACGTCGACTCCTACCTCGACGACTCCGAACCCGACACGTGGATGCGACGCGTATGACCGAATCCGGATTCCCGCCCCGCGCACCACTTCCCGACTCCGCGCCGATGCCGCCGAAGTTCGGGATCACCTTCGACGACATCGAAGCGTCGGCACGACGCGCACTCGAACGGATGCAGTCGGTGAGCGAGGCGATATCGGCCATCGCGGTCGACGAGACCTCCGAGGACGAGAACGTGACGGTGCGCGTCGATGCCATGGGCGCGCTTGTCTCGCTGCGCATCGACGACGGCGCGATGTCGATGAGCCCGGCCGAGCTCGGCGACCTCATCGTGACCACCGCCGCCACGGCCGCCGGCAAGGCGTTCGGTCAGATGGGCGAGCGGATCTCGGCGTTCAATGCGGCCAGCGCCGAGGACACTCTTCCGGGGGCGCCCCTACCACGGGACAGCGCTGACGGTCCGGCCTGATCAACTCTTCAGTTTGATGAGGCCGTCGAAGGCCACCTCCGGGTTCGAGGTAGCCGCGATTGTCACGAAGTCGTTGAGCACCAGCACAGTTCGCGTGATCGGCCTACCCTGGCGAAAATCGATGGCCAGCAACGACACAGAGTTGCTGTTGTTGTGTCCGTCCATCACCGAGACGTTGATGATGTATGAACCTTCCTCGGTGTGACTCGTCAATTCCAGCGTCAGCGACGCGGCGTAACCCGACGCGTCGGGGGACAGCGGACCTATGGCTCGCGCTGTGACCGTAGGACCGCCCGCGAGCGCCGCATCTGACGAATAGCTCGTCCAGTAGGAGATGCTCGCGGCCACCGAAACAACAGCGCCGAGCGACGCGAGTATCTTGACGACCGAAGAAATGCGGTTGCGTTCATGGTCACCAGAAGGCGCCTTGGCGAACATCGCGAACACTGCGATGACCCCGCCGATGGCCGCGTAGGGACGGCTGACCGTCGAGAACGCGGCAAAGGTACCCAACGCGGCACCGGCCAGGGCGATCTCATTGCGATGGGAGCGTGTGGTCATCTCGACGTCCGCCGGGAGCTATAAGCTTCGGTGTCAGCGAAGACAATCGTGAATGTTGCGGCGCGCATGTACTTGTCACGGACATCAAAAGCAGGATCATCATGCGGGTCCGTCCGCCTCTTTCCTGGCTTGAAGAACATGGTTCGCAGCGTCCCTCGCGCTCCCACCACGGGACCCTGCCGCTCACTGGCGATCACGATGCCGTCAGGCCCCCTCGCCTCGATGGCCACCTTCATGTACTCCGCGGTCAGCGCCCGATTGTGGATCGTCACCGGAAGCCCGTCGGTTGAGTACGCACCGATCGTCACCGTTGCGTAGCGGGAGAGGACATTCGCCGTCGCGGCCCTGTCCGATCGAAGTTCGAACGCACGCGTCGCCGCATCGAGATTCGCGTACACGCCCACGGCTGCGACCACGAAGACGATCGACCTCACGACAGTGGCGAACGCGACGCGCGGTGGACTCGGCACCGATATCCAGACGCCCACACCTGCTAGCACGGTGACGATGCCCGCCGTCAAAAATACCTTGAAGTCGGGCACCAACACGAGCGGGTACACCACAGTGCCAGCAGTGATCGCGAACGCGACGGCGACGAGGACCCACTTGATTACCGTCCGCTGGGTCGACGGCTCGTGTGGCACAGTCGTTTCCATCCACCAAGTCAAACATAGTCAAACACAAGCCGATACGGTCGGCAGGCCCAAATTTGCGGTCAGCATCTGATGAGTCGAGACCCCGGTAGTGGACTAGGTGGTGTCGAGGTTCAGACCCCGTCTGCCCTTGGGTTCGTCGACGGATTCGACAGAAGGCTGGGCCACACCCTCACTGAGGGCGGCGGACGGGAGGAACTGGGCAGATCCGTCTGGCGACAGCGATGAACCCGTCTCCGACGAGACGCCGGACAGCGGCTCGTAGCGGAATGGCTGACCGTCGTTCGGTGTCCACCCATCGTCGCCGGGGAGTTGCGCCGAGAAGCCCGGGTCGCGGGCTGCGCCTTGCGGCGGCTGCGCCACGAAATCCTGACCAGACGATTCAGTACCTCTGGACGACGACGGCGCGGAGCGCGGCTCCACCGGCGTACTGCCGACGACCAGACGTTCGACGGACGAGCTGCTCACCGATGGACCGGCGAGCGACGGCGGCACCTCTGGCTGCCCAGGACCCTTGCCGGCCAGCTTCTCGTACCCTTTTTCCGCGGCAGTGGCCCCGGATTTCCCCGCGAGCTCCGGACCCTTGTCGGCGAGCACTTTGTCCTGATAGGCACGCCGTTCGGCGTCGGTCATCGAGCCGTCTACGTACCTGCGATACGCGTCGGTGGTGTCGGCGCGATCGGTGAAAACTCCCTGCAGTCGATCTCGAACGGTAGGCGAAGCAGGCTGCGGTCCGAAGGGTGCGGGCCCGTCGACCACCTTCTTCCCGGCTCCGGCCACGGCACCGCCGACCGCCCCGGCAGCCCCCTTCTGCAGAGCCTCGCCCCCGACCTTTCCGAGATCGACAGGCCCTCCGAAGTAGTTCTTGCCCACGAGCTGCTGGAGCAGAGACCCGACACCGGCCTTGCCGCCGTCCATCGCCGCGCCGATCGCCGCACCTTTCAGTGCGTGGACACCGATCTCCTTTGCGGTCGTGGCCATCACTCGCTCGAGAATTTGAGTCGTGAGTTGCTTGACCAACGTCTGAAGGGCCACGCGAGTCGCGACGCCCTCGGCGGCGGCCACCGCCATCGACGCGCCGAACGTCTCGAAGGCGGAGATGATGCACACCGTCAAGACGGCCGCGAAGATCTCGAGCTGGATGATGTAGAGCTCTTTGCACATGAGGACGTATTCGGCCGTGGCCCTCGCAAGGTCGCCCGAGGTGGCGTAATCCTTGGCCACCTGCTCGAGTCCGTTCGGTGAGCCGGCGATCTCCGTGAAGTACGAATGCATCGCATCGTGGACGATGCCTTCGATCACGTCACCGAGTTGGTCGGCCCCTCGCGAGACGTCGTCCGAGGCGGTCGACAGCAGGTTGCTGACCGACCGGTACGACTGAGCCATCGCGTGGAGGGCGTCCTCGTCTCCCTCGGGAAAGTTGCTCATGCCGAGAAACGACAGCGCCGCGTCGAGATGGCCGGGAATGGTGAGCGTCACCGGCCTCAGCCTCCGATGCGTTCGGAGTTGGCCCGCTCTTGTTCCTCCAACTGGTCGGCAGCTCTGTTCACACCGTCCGCGGCCTGTTCCAACCGCTGGGCGATCTCGACGAGGTTCGCCTTGTTCTGCGCGTGCACAGGTACGTAGCCATCGCCGAAGACACCGCCGGGTTCGTCCCCGCCCCACGTCCCGGCATCGTGACTGTCGATCTCGGCTGCCACCCTGCTCAGGACAGACCGCGTCAGAACCGCGGCTTCGCCGAAGTTTGCCGCGGACCTCCGCAAACCCTCGATATCCGCCCGCATACCCATCAGTTCCCCCCTCCGTCGAATTCGCGTCGCAGCCGTGAATCCGCCGTGGGGGGATCGACACTCGGCCGCTGGGTCGCCAGCAGATCGTTGATCCCGGGGATCTCCGGGATGATGCTGTCGGAATGCTCGATCCGCGCCGCAGCCTGCATCCGAGTGGTGATCGCGCCGACCTTCTCCTGGACGTCGACCGCAGCATCCTGCGCCACCGACAACAGTTCGGCGGACAGTTCCGACGGCGAGTACTCCGAATAGACCGACGAGTCGAGTTCGATCTCGATCGGTACCCCGGACGCGTTGACGGTCACCGAGATCAGGCGATCGCGGGAGTCGGCGGTGCCCATCGACGCACGAGCCTCGGCCTGAAGGGCGCTCACCTTCGACATCATCGAGGTGAGCTCGCCCATCCGTTCGGTGATCTGCTCCTGAGCTTCGCGACGCAGCGACTCGAAATCCAACTCCACCCGATCCCCTCTTCCACTCTTGTCGATCGTCACCCACACCATCAGACGCGGTGGCGGCCCATTCGGTTCCGCCGCGCAGCGGGGTCGACCGGGGAACGGTCGACCGTACATCTGTGTAGCGACTATATCGATGAGCTTCGCCCACGGCACGCGATGGCGGTCACCGGGCCCCGACCTCGATGAGGACGACCCCGGCCATCACCGCCACGATGCCGAGCACAATCACCCGGGTGAGCGCCTCGCCGAAGAGGACGCGACCTGCGAGCGCGGTGAGCGCGACACCGGTCGCGGCCCAGATGCCGTAGGCGACACCGAGTCCGACGCCCGCGGCGAGGGTGGCCGAGAGCGCGACGAACGAGATCGCGTACCCGACCGCGACGGCGAGGTAGAACACCCGGCGCCCACTTGCGGCGACGCGCAACGCCACCGTGCCCGACACCTCGGCCAGCACCGCGATCGCCAGGAAGAACCACCCCATCAGTCGCCGGCCTCCGGCGAGCGGCGCGCGGGGGAACCGAACTCGATGCACAGCACCCCGCCGATCACCAGGACGATGCCGACGATCATCAGGGCGGTGAACGCCTCGCCGAAGATCACCGCCGACAGCACCGCGGTCGCGGCGACGCCGAGTGCACCCCAGATCCCGTAGGCGACGCCGAGTCCGAGACCGGCGCGCAGCACACGGTCGAGCAGGACGAAGGCTCCGAGGTAGCCGACGGCGACCACCGCGTAGAGGGCCGGATGGTCGAGCGCGCCCTTGAGGGCGAGCGAACCCGCGACCTCGGCTGCGATCGCGCACCCGAGCAGACCCCAGGTGCGTGGGGCCACCGCCCGGGTCACCGCGCCCGGCGCAGCGCCGACAGGATGGTGTCGGAGAGTTCGGGCCGACAGATCACCAGGTCGGGCAGATAGACGTCGTCGGCGTTGTACCGCAGCGGCGACCCGTCGACACGGCTGCAGAACAACCCGGCGGCCTCGGCGACGGCAACCGGTGCGGCGGAGTCCCATTCGTACTGACCGCCGGCGTGGACGTAGGCGTCGGCCTCGCCGCGGACCACGGCCATCGCCTTGGCGCCGGCCGACCCCAGCGGCGCGACGACACCACCGACCGCGTCGGCGACGGCGTCGGAGAACGTCGGCGGCCGCGACCCGCTGACCACCACGCGCACGGTGTCGTCGGTGCGCGGATCGAGCAGTCCGGCAACGGGTTCGGTCGGCATCGAACCGGTGTCGTAGGTGACCCCCAGCGCGGGCAGGGCGACGGCACCGGCGACCAGGCCGCTGCCGGCGAACCAGAGCGCCACGTGGACGGCCCAGTCGTGGCGACCCTCGGTGCGGTATTCGCGGGTCCCGTCGAGGGGATCGACGATCCAGACGCGGTCGGCGGCGAGCCGTCGGCGGTCGTCGGCCGACTCCTCCGACAGCACAGCGTCGTCGGGACGCTCCGCCCGCAACCGTTCCAGCAGCAACTCGTTGGCCTGCTGGTCACCGGCGTCGCCGAGGTCGGTGCCGCTCAGTCCACTCTCGGCTCGCAGACCGACGAGCAGTTCGCCGGCCGCGGTGGCCAGTTCGGCGGCCAGACGTGCATCGGAGGACGCGCCACGGGTCACAGTCCGAGATCCCGGATGATGGCGTCGGCGATGTCGGTCGGCGACCCGTGCTCGGGGGTCACCACCAGTTCGGCGTCGGTGGGACGTTCGTAGGGCGAGTCGATCCCGGTGAACTGCTTCACCTCTCCGCGGCGTGCCCGGGCGTAGAGGCCCTTGGGATCCCGGCGCTCGCACTCGGCGAGCGGGGTGTCGACGAACACCTCGTAGAACGGCAGGCCCGCGGCGGCGTGGATCTCGCGTGCGCGCCGACGCTCGGCGGCGAAGGGGCTGATCAGCGAGACGATCGCGACCGAGCCCGAGTCGGCGAACAACGACGCGACCTCGGAGGTGCGTCGGATGTTCTCGCGCCGGTCGTCGTCACCGAAGCCCAGGTCGGAGTTGAGTCCGTGCCGCAAGTTGTCACCATCCATCAGGTAGGCGGGGCGCCCGGCCGCGACGAGGCGACGCTCCACCTCCACCGCGATCGAACTCTTTCCCGATCCGGACAGTCCGGTGAGCCAGATCGTGGCACCACGATACGGGCGCTGATCGGGTGACACCTTCGACCCGTGCCAGACGACGGTGCTCTGGTGCTCGACCGGGCCGCTGATCATTCCCGCGGCGACGGTGGTGTTGGTCGTCTCGTCGACGAGGATGAAGCTGCCGGTGTCGCGGTTGCGGCGATAGGCGTCGAACATCAGCGGCTGCTGGGCGTGCAGCGTCACGCGCCCGATCTGGTTGACCGACAACGTCTCCGCGGTCTCGTCGCGATGCAGGGTGTTGATGTCGAGCCGGTAGTTGAGGGTGGTGATCTCCGCGCGTGCCGATGCCGTGGTCGCGGAGATGACGTAGCGGTTGCCCGGCGAGAGGGTGGTGTCGTCGGAGAACCAGCACAGCATCGCGTCGACGTCGCGGCCCACCCACGGACGGTTGTTCGGTCGCGCGATCATCTCGCCCCGGCTGATGTCGATCTCGTCGCGCAACGACACCGACACCGCCATCGGCGGGAACGCCTGCGCCACCTCGACACCGCCGGGTGCCCAGATGCGGTCGATGGTGGTGGTGAACCCGCCTGGCAGCACGACGACCTCGTCGCCGGGCGAGAACGTGCCGCCGGCCACGGTCCCGGCGTAACTGCGGTGATCGGAACCGTCACTGCGCTGGGGTCGGATCACGTACTGCACGGGCAGTCGGGCGTCGATGAGGTTGCGGTCCGAGGCGATGTGCACCTCCTCGAGATGGTCGAGGAGCGGCGCGCCGTGGTACCAGCCCATGTTCGCCGACGGGGTCACGACGTTGTCGCCGAGCAGCGCCGACACCGGGATGAAGGTGAGGTCGGTGACGGTCAGTTTCGAGGCGAACGAGGAGAATTCGTCTCGGATCTCCTCGAAGCGGGCCTGCGAGTAGTCGACGAGGTCCATCTTGTTCACCGCGAGCACGAGGTGCGGGATGCCGAGGAGCGACGACAGGAACGCGTGCCGCCGGGTCTGTTCGAGCACTCCCTTGCGGGCGTCGATCAGCACGATCGCGAGGTCGGCGGTCGATGCCCCGGTGACCATGTTGCGCGTGTACTGCACGTGCCCCGGGGTGTCGGCGATGATGAACTTGCGCCGCGGGGTCGCGAAGTAGCGGTAGGCGACGTCGATGGTGATGCCCTGTTCGCGCTCGGCGCGCAGACCGTCGGTGAGCAGGGCGAGGTTCGCGTACTCGTCGCCGCGTTCGGCGCTCGTCCGCTCGATCGACTCCATCTGATCGGTGAAGATCGACTTCGAGTCGTAGAGCAGCCGTCCGATCAGCGTCGACTTGCCGTCGTCGACGCTTCCCGCGGTCGCGAGGCGCAGCAGTTCTTTTCGGCCCTCGGCCGCGATCGGCAACGCCATCAGAAGTAGCCCTCCTTCTTGCGGTCTTCCATCCCCGATTCGGAGATGCGATCGTCGGCTCGCGTGGCGCCGCGCTCGGTGAGGCGGGTGGCGGCGACCTCGTCGATCACCTCGGCGACCGTCGTCGCGGTGCTGAGAACGCAACCGGTGCAGGTCGCGTCGCCGACGGTCCGGAAGCGCACGGTCTCGGTGCGCGCGGTCTCGTGGTCGGCGGTCTCGAGGAAGCGGGTACGCGCCAGCAGCATCCCGTCGCGTTCGACGACCTCGCGGTCATGCGCGTAGTAGATCGGCGGGAGGTCGATGGACTCGGCCGCGATGTACTGCCAGATGTCGAGCTCGGTCCAGTTGCTCAGCGGGAACACCCGGATGTGTTCGCCCGGTGCGTGTCTGCCGTTGTAGAGGTTCCACAGCTCGGGGCGCTGCGCCCGGGGATCCCAGGCGCCGAACCGGTCGCGGAAGCTGAAGACCCGCTCCTTGGCGCGGGCCTTCTCCTCGTCGCGCCTCGCCCCGCCGAACACCGCGTCGAAACGGTTCTCGGTGATGCCGCGCAGCAACGCCGCGGTCTGCAGTCGGTTTCGACTCGCGCCGGGGCCGGTCTGCTCGACGACGCGGCCGGCGTCGATGTCGTCCTGCACGCTCGAGACGAGCAACCGCACACCGGTCTCGGCGACGATCCGGTCGCGGAACTCGATCACCTCGTCGAAGTTGTGCCCGGTGTCGACGTGCATCAGCGGAAACGGGACGGGTGCGGGCCAGAACGCCTTGCGCGCCAGGTGGAACATCACCACCGAATCTTTGCCGCCGGAGAACAGCAGGCCGGGTCGCTGCGCGGTGGCCGCGACCTCCCGGATGATGTGCACCGACTCCGCCTCGAGGGCGGCGAGGTGCGACAGCTCGTATCCACCGTCGAGCATGCGATTCCTTCGGCTCAGCGCTTGTGGTGTCGATTATTCGACAGTAGCGTTCGACTATGTGACAGTAAACACCACGACACGGGAGCGTCAACCGGCGTCGGCCCCGACGCACCGCGTGGTCACCGTCGTCGAGTTCCTCGCCTCCGATCCCGCCGGGCGTCCGTCGCTCGCCGAGATCGTGCGCGCGGTCGGTATGACGCGGGCGACCGCGCACGCCGTGCTGACGCAGTTGTGCACCGACGGGTGGGTGATCCGTGGCGACGACCACCGTTTCGCGCTGGCTCCGACGTTCCTCGGACGGATGGCCGCCTCGGCGAGGACGAGTCCCCTGGTCATCGCGTGTGGGCCCGCGATCCGGGCCGCCGCACGCGACCTCGGTGTGCCGGTCTTCCTCGCCGAGCGCACCGACGCGTCGATCACCGTCACCGACATCGCCGGCGACATCGCGTGGGCGCAGGTCGGTATGCGCATCCCGATCTGGGCTCCTCTGTGTCGGGAGTTCATCGCGTGGGAGAGCCCCGCCGAGCGCGCGGAGTGGCTGGGCACCGTTCCGCCGGCAGCCCGTGAGGCGGTCGCGCGCGTGATCGACACCGTGCGTGATCGCGGTGTCACCGTGGAGAACCTGGGGCGCGAGGCGACCGAGGTGATGGCGGCACTGCACTCGGTGCACCGCGCCGATTCGGCCCCCGCGGTGCAACGCCGCATCGCCGACCTGCTGATCGACCTGATGACGTCGGACTACCGCCCGGAGGATCTGTCCGGGACGGTGCCCACGATGTCGGTGGCGGTACCGGTCGCGGTCGCCCGCGACGGTGGGAGCCCGACGCACCGTGTGACCGCGTCACTCGTGGCCTGCCCGGGCTCACCGTCGGACGCCGATGATGTCGAGCGCATCGTGGCGCGTCTGCGCGAGGCTGCCACCACCGCAGACGTCCCGGCGGCGCCCTGAGGTCGCTTTACCAACCAAGCACTTGCTAGGTATGGTCGGGCCATGACCTCACCACCGGAGATCCCGGCCCCTCTCACCGGCGCCGAGCTGACCGCGGACTCCAGCCCGGTCGCCTACGAGGTGGTCGACGGTGTCGCCTACGTGACCCTCAATCGTCCCGATTACCGCAACGCGCAGAACTCGGTGATGACCTACTCGCTCGACGCCGCGTTCGTCCGTGCCGTCTCCGACCGCGCGGTCACCGTGATCGTGTTGCGGGCCAACGGCAAACACTTCTCCGCCGGCCACGACATCGGCACACCCGAACGCGATGCCCACGTCGAGTACCCGAACACGGCGACCATCTGGTGGGACCACACCGACCGCACCGGGGGCGATCAGCGCCTCGCGCGCGAGATGGAGGTCTACGTCGGCATGTGCCGACGGTGGCGCGACATCCCCAAGCCGCTGATCGCGCAGGTGCACGGCGCGTGCATCGCCGGGGGCCTGATGTTGGCGTGGATCTGCGACTTCATCGTCGCCTCCGATGACGCGTTCTTCTCCGATCCGGTTGCCCGTATGGGTATCCCGGGCGTGGAGTACTTCGCCCACGCCTTCGTGCTCGGTCCCCGTCGCGCGAAGGAGATCCTCTTCACCGGCCGGCGTTTCACGGCAGCCGAGGCGCTCGACTGGGGCATGGTCAACCACGTGGTGCCGCGCGACGAGCTGTCGACGAAGGTCGCCGAGATCGCCGCGTCGATCACCGAGATGCCCCCGCTGGGGCTGGCGCTGTGCAAGAAGGCCGTGAACATCTGCGAGGACCAGATGGGTCTGAGGAACTCCATGGACTCGGTGTTCGGCTGGCATCACTTCGCCCACAGCGCCAACGCCGAGGCATCCGGCGGGGATGCGCTGGGCGGCATGGACGCCCGGTCGATGAAGGCCAGTGGGGCGTCGTAGATGAATCTCGAGTTCGACGACGATGTCGAGGCGTTCCGACTCGAGGTCCGGGAATGGCTGCACGCCCACGTCCCGACCACCCCACTGCCGTCGATGGACACCGCGGAGGGGTTCGACGCGCATCGCGCGTGGGAGGCCACGATGGCCGACGCGCGGATGTCGGTGGTGAGCTGGCCGGAGGAGTTCGGCGGCCGCGACGCGAGCCTTCTGCACTGGGTGGTGTTCGAGGAGGAGTACTACCGCTCGCGCGCCCCGGGCCGGGTCAGCCAGAACGGCATCTTCCTGCTCGCCCCGACCCTCTTCGACCACGCGCACCCCGACCAGCTCGCCCGCATCATGCCGAGGATGGCTCGGGCCGACGACATCTGGGGACAGGCCTGGAGCGAACCCGAGGCGGGCAGCGACCTCGCGTCGTTGCGATCGAGCGCGGTCCGCACCGAGGGCGGGTGGCTGTTGCGGGGCCAGAAGACGTGGAGCTCGCGGTCGAGTTTCGCCGACCGCGGCTTCGGCCTGTTCCGCACCGACCCCGATTCGAGCCGCCACAAGGGCCTGACCTACTTCATGTTCGACCTGCGCGCCGAGGGCGTGACGGTGCGGCCCATCGCGCAGCTCGACGGCGAGCCGGGTTTCGCCGAACTGTTCCTCGACGACGTCTTCGTCCCCGACGACCCCGACCATCCCGGCGACTCGGGGGTCATCGGCGAGGCGGGCAACGGGTGGAAGATCGCGATGAGCACCGCGGCCAACGAACGCGGGTTGTCGCTGCGGTCACCGGGTCGGTTCCTTGCGACCACCGACCGACTCCTCGAGCTGTGGGGGCAGCGTGATCCCGCTGACGAAGACACGGCACTGGGCGCACGCGTGGCCGACGCGTGGATCGGAGCCCGCGCCTACGAGCTGTCGACGTACGCGACGGTGAGCCGTCTCGCCGAGGGCGGGCAACTCGGCATGGAGTCGTCGATCACGAAGGTGTTCTGGTCGGAGTGGGACATAGCCACCCACGAGACCGCGCTCGACCTCCTCGGCGCGCATGCCGAACGCGTCGACTCCCCCGGAGTGGACCACGACTGGATGGGCGGTCACCTGTTCTCCCTGTCGGGTCCGATCTACGCCGGCACCAACGAGATCCAGCGCAACGTGATCGCCGAGCGCCTGCTGGGACTGCCGAGGGGCGACCGATGAGATTCCTGCTCGACACCGAACACCTCGATCTCGCGGGCAGCATCGACGCGATGCTCGCCCGCGCCGACATGCCGGCGGTGGTGCGGGCGTGGAACGACGGCGATCACGCTCCGGGACGCGCCGTGTGGCGCAGGCTCGCCGACACCGGCGTCACCGCGTTGCTCGTCCCCGAGGAGGCAGGCGGGGTCGGCGCAGGCGCGGTCGAGATGGTCGTGGCGGCCGAACAACTCGGTCGCCACTGCGTTCCCGGTCCGGTCGCCGAGACGATCGCCGTCGTCCCGACCGTGCTGTCCACCGCGGGGCGGGCCGATCTGCTGGACCCGCTGCTCACCGGGGGTCTCGCGACCATCGCGGTTCCCGACGAGGTGCCCTACGCCGCCGACGCGGCGGTCGCCGATCTGGTTCTGCTCCTGCAGGATTCGACACTGTTTAGCGCCGAAACCGACATCACCCACGCCTCGGTCGACCGATCACGGACCGTCTCCACCGTCGTCGCCCGCGAGTCCGTGGCCACCCACGTCGACGCACGACGGGCCCTCGAGTTCGGCGCTCTGGCCACCGCGGCCCAGCTGGTGGGCCTCGCGTCGGCGATGCTGTCGACGGCGAGCGACCATGCGCGCAACCGCACCCAGTTCGGCCGACCGATCGGATCGTTCCAGGCCGTCAAACACCACCTCGCCGATGTCGCCATCGCCGTCGAGATGGCACGCCCTCTCGTGCACGGGGCCGCACTCGCCGTCGACGCCGGCGCCGCGACGACCGGTCGCGACGTCTCCGCCGCCAAGGTGGCCTGCGGCCGCGCGGCCGACCTCGCCGCGCGCACCGCGCTGCAGACCCTGGGCGCGATCGGCTACACCGCCGAACACGATCTCTCGCTGTATATGACGAAGACCCGTGCGCTGCAGTCCGCGTGGGGCACCGCTGCGCGGCACCGACGCACGGTGTTGGCGGCGATCACCGCATGAACGACATCGTGTTCGCCGCGCCCGGGGTCGACACCGCCGAACAGGCCGCGCTGCGCGATGCGGTGCGCACCGCGCTGGCCCGTCGGGGCGGGTCGGCGTCCCTGCGCGCGGCGATGGCCGCGACCCCCCGATTCGACGCCGCGCTGTGGACCACGCTGGCCGAGCAGGTGGGCGTGGCCGCCCTCGCCGTCCCCGAACGGTTCGGTGGCGTCGGAGCCACGCTCGTGGAGAGCCACGTCGTGCTCGAGGAACTCGCCCGGTCGCTGCACCCCGTGCCGATGCTCGGATCGGTGCTCGCGACACAGGCGCTGCTGTTCACCCGCGACGACGACGCCTGTGCACGGCTGCTCCCACCGATCGCCGCGGGGGAGTCGGTCGCCGCCCTGTGCTGGGCGGACGACACCGGCTGGGACAGCCCCGGGGTCGTCGCCGACGGGGGGTTGCTCACCGGGACGGCGCACTATGTGCTCGACGGCGAGTACGCCGACGTGTTCCTGGTGATCGCGCGGTCGGGGACGCACACGACACTGCACGAGGTCTCCCCCGACGCCGACGGCGTCTCACGCACCGCGCTCCCCGTTCTCGACCCGACGCGACCGCTGGCCCGGGTCACCTTCGACGAGACCCCGTCGCAGACGATCGCCGCGCCCGGAGACCTCATCGACCGGCTGCAGGCCGTCGCCGCGGTCGCGGTCAGTGCCGAACAGGTGGGGGTCGCTGCCGAACTTCTCGACCGCACCGTCGCCCACACCGGTTCCCGCAACCAGTTCGGTCGCCCCATCGGCTCGTTCCAGGCCCTCAAGCACCGGATGGCCGACATGTTCGTCGCGGTCGAGTCGGCGCGATCGATCTCCTACGCCGCGGCGCACTCCCTGGTGCGCGACGTCGGGTCGACCGACGGCGGATCGCCGGTCGGCCCCGACACCACCATCGCGTCGGCACGCATCCACTGCGCGCGGGCCGCGGCGTCCGTCGCCGGTGAGGCGGTCCAGATGCACGGCGGCATCGGCATCACGTGGGAACACGACGTCCACCTGTACTTCAAGCGGGCCCATACCGGCGCACAGCTGTTCGGACGGCCGCAGAGGGAGACCGACGGCCTGGCCCGGTCCCTCGGCCTGTAGCGAAAGTTCAGCTGTTCGACCGACTTGCGGCCACATCAGTCCGCCGTCGGGACTGTCGTATTACCATCGCGATGATGAACGACCGCTCGAGTTCGCGCGGCGGGAACGCGGCGAACTACGTGGACCCGAAGGCGGTCAGCGCTGCTCTGACCACCACCCTCGAGCTCGCGGCCCGTGCGGTCGACTTCTCGATGGCGATCCTGCACATCCTCGACGACGAGAACCAGTACGTCCTCGCCGCGCACGGTGTCCGCGGGCTCACCGGCACGGTCACGCCTCGCCAGGACACCACCTGCCGGGAGGTCGTCGACACCGGGCGGCCGTTGGTCATCGCCGACACCACCGACTCGACGATCAATGAGTCACTGCTCACCCCGCTGCGCAAGGCCGGCCTGCGGACCTACGTCGGTGTACCGCTGTTCAGCCGCGAGCACACCGCGATCGGGACGTTGTGCCTCACCGACACCGAGGTGCGCGAACTCGACGTCGACGACCTCACCCTCCTGCAGAAGTACGCCCGCGTCCTCGAGGAACAACTCGAGTTGCAGCGCGACCGGGAGGTGACCGCCGGGGTCTACCCCCTCGACGAGATCATCACCGGGTTGCAGCGCGGCGAGATCCGGCCGTACTTCCAGGCCATCGTCGACCCCCGAACCCGCCGCACCCACGGGTACGAGGCGCTGTGCCGCTGGATGCACCCCACCGACGGCCTGCTGCCGCCGAGCCGGTTCCTGCCCGCCGTCCGCGACACCGACATCATGCTCGACATCGACCTGTCGGTGATGCGTACCGCGATGGCGGTGATGGCCGCCTCGGCGGACACCGTGCTGCACGTCAACGTCGACGGCGCACACCTGATCCGGCCGGCGCGTCTGCAGCTGCTGCTCGACGCGGTCGCCGAGGGCGCGTTGCCCGCCGAACGCCTGTGTCTGGAACTCGTCGAGTCGGCCACCCTCGACGACTCCGAGGCGATCGAGGCCATCTCCTCACTCCGCGCTCTCGACACCAACATCGTCATCGACGACGTCGGTCGTGGATGGTCGTCGCTGAGCCGGATGATCACCTGGCCCATCGACGGGTTCAAGATCGACGCGTCACTCACCGCAGGCCTCGGCACCGACGTCGTCGACCACCTGCTCAGCGGGTTGATCAGCCACGCCGCGGCGAACGATCTCAGCGTCATCGCCGAGGGGATCGAGACCCCCGAACAGGTGGCCTCACTGGTCGCGTTGCACTGCCCGCTGGCGCAGGGCTACCACTTCCAGGTCCCGCAGCCCTACCCGATCGTGGTGCACGCCGCCGACGTCAGCGAGAGCATCTAACGCCGAGCGACCAGACCGTCGAAGGCGTCGTCGACGACGGCATCGGTGAGACCGAAGTCCTCGAGCGAATAGCGGTGTGACGGTGTGCGATCGCCGCTCCTGCTCGCGGCGTCCATCGCGATCATCGCTGCGCGTGCCTCGTCACCCAGCGGGGTGCCGAGGGCGGCGTAGATGGTCTCGACCGCACCGATGGGGTCGTCGCGCAGGTCGGTGAAGTCGATGTCGACGAACGACGAGGGGTCGTGTCGGGCGCGGGATTCGGTGAACCGCCGCAGGCCGCGTGACCACAGTTCGAGCTGTGTCGCGCCGATGGTGTCACCCACGAAGGTGGTCGACCACCCGTCGGTGGCGCTCGCGGCCAGCGAACACATCGACCCGATGATGGTGCGCGGCGGCCGGTGGGTCTGCACCACGAGCGCGTCGGGGTACACGGCGAAGAGCTCGTCGAGGGCGAACAGGTGACTCGGGTTCTTCAGCACCCACCGCTTCTCGGGTTCGTTCGAGCCGATCAACGCCAGGTTGCGGCGATGTCGTTCGTAGGCCGGTGTCCAGTCGCGACCGTCGAGCCATCGCGAGTAGGTCGGCAGATGCGCGAGCGATTCGTAGGAGATCGACATCATGCTCTGGCGTAGGAGCTGCCAGCACTCCTCGACGTCGTCGGCGCTCATGTAGTGCAGACCCATGAACTCCGGGTTCTCGACGTGGTGCTGTTCGAGACCGGCGTTGATCTGCGCGAACACCGGGTTCGACGCCCACGTGTCGCGCGGCGGGCGGGGCTGGGGGAACTCCGCCAGCCACATCTCGAGGCCCTGGTGGGCGGGGTCGGCGGTCAACAGGCGATGTAGTGCGGTGGTGCCCGTGCGCGGCAGCCCGGTGACGAAGACGGGCCGGGTGATCGGTGTCGACGACAGGCCCGGGTTCGCGCTGAACGACGCCTGGCTGACCAGCCGCGCGACCAGTGCCCCGCGGAGGAAGAACCGGGACATCTTGCTGCCCAGCTCGGTCAGCCCGGCGTCGCGCTGATAGCTCTCCAGCAGCACCGAGAGGCCTTCGACGTGGTCGTCGCCCCCGAAGTCGTCGAGGCCGCATGCCTTCGTCGCCGAGGCGTGCAGGTCCTCGACGGTTCCCACGCCGGTACGTCCGGTCATCGTCGGTCCTCTCAGGGGTGAACTCGCGTCACGAATGGAATTGGCCGCAGTTGACGTCGAGGGTCTGCCCGGTGACCGCGCTGGCCCAGTCCGAGGCGAGGAACACCACCGCCCTGGCGATCTCGTCGGGTTCGGGCAGACGCTTCAAGTCCGTTTTCGACGCCGTCTCGCGGTACACGTCGTCGGGACTGATGTCGTACTTCTTCGCGACCTCACCGAAGTACCACTGCAGCTGGGAGTCCCAGATGTAACCGGGGGCCACGCTGTTGACCCGGATGCCCTCGTCGCCCAGTTCGGTGGCCAGGGTCTGCGACATCGCGAGCAGCGCGGCCTTGGCGAGCTTGTAACTGCCGTAGCGGGGTTCGCTGTGGCGCAGCACCATCGAGTTGATCATCACCACCGCACCCGACGTGGCGGCGAGGGCGCCGGTGAACGCCTTCGTCATACGCAGACCGCCGAGGACGGTGAGGTCGAGGCTGGAGGTGATCGCGTCGAAGTCGGTGCGGGCCAACGACTTCATGGACGGCAGGGCGAAGGCGTTGTTGATCAGGGCGTCCACGCGGCCGAACCGCTCCACCGACGCCGCGACGAGGGCCTCGACAGCGTCGTCGGAGGTGATGTCGGTCGGCACGACGTGCGCGACACCACCGGCGTCGCCGATCTCGTCGGCCACCGCGCGCAGACGTTCCTCGGTACGCGCGGCCAGGACGACCGACGCCCCGGCCGCGGAAGCCTGCAGGCAGATCGACCGACCCAGGCCAGGGCCCACGCCGCCGACCACGACGACCTTGTCGTGCAGGAGCCCGCTCATCTCGTCCTCACCCCAGCATCCTGCTCGCGACACCGCGCTGCCGGGCGGCGATCCGGGCGGCCCACCCCTGCGCGTCGATCACGTTGTGGGAGTGGAACGGGAGGTGTTGTGCGACATCGTCGAAGGCGATCACCTGGGCGGTGGGGCCGGCGGTCGCGGGGATCGGGGTGGACACGCGTTGCCACCGGATCTGCAGGATGCCATGGCTGCGACCGGTCGTCTCGATCCAGTTCGCGACACCGGGGTCGCGTCGGGAGACGACCATGCGGATCATGCCGTCGGGGTCGGTCTGCGCCTGACCGGTGTTGAGGCTGGTCTGGTGGTGGATGTAGTCGAGCGAGATGTACCACATGCTGCCGAGCTGGAAACCCTGATACGGCGCATCGGATCTCGGGACGGTGATGATCATGGCCTCGTCGTCGGCGAGGTCGTAGTGGCCGACCGAGGAGAACTGTGTCGACAGTCCCCCGGGTGTCAGGCGGGGTTCGGTGAAGGTGTTCACGGGCAGGTCGAGGTAGAACCACTTCGGGAAGTTGAACCAGGTGTTGATCCGGGAGAGCAGCATCTTGCCCGCCACCCGATAGCGCTTGGTGAGCACGGCCATGTCGGGTTCGTCGGCCGGGGTGCCCACGGTGTCGACGCGTTCGATCGCGATGGTCCCCTTCTGCTCGGTCAGCCAGTCGGAAAACACCTCTCGGACGGCGAGGGTGGTGGCGCCGTCGGCGAGGGCGAAGTGGTTCGGTCGGGTCTCGTCGGGCCCGTAGGGGCCGAAGAACAGCTCGAAGGTGCCGTCGGCGCCGATCTCGAGGCGTCGGTCGTCGAACGCGTCGTCGCCGCCGGGAACACGGTCGGGGTCGTAGTTGCCGGTGATCACCTGGAAGCTGAGATCGGTGGTGGTGCCGCGCGTTCCGGTGACCCGGTACTCGGCGCCGGCGACGAGATCGGCGCTGTAGTACAGGGTGTCGGGGTTGTCGAGGCCCATCTTCGTGTACGGGCCGGTGGAGGTGACGAAGAACGGATGGGTGAGCGCCCGCGACCACGCCAACTGCATCACCGCGTGGATGCTCTGCCCGAGGTAGCTGTACCCCTCGGCGAGGTCGATGTCGGTGCGGATGAAGTCCGCGCCGCGGATGAGCTGCTCGGCCTCGGCGATCGCCGCGGTCAGCGGTGCGGTGATGTCGGCGACCGGCGGCGGCGGTGCTGCCGGGATGTCACTGCTCACAGCCACGTGTCGCCTCCGGTCCAGGTGAGGAAGTTCTCGAGTTCGGCCTGCGCCGGCGTGACCCGCGGGTGTTCGGTCGACAGGTAGCCGCCGCGGTAGAACAGCAACGGCTTGTCCTGCAGCATCTCCCCCAGCACCGTCACCCGTCCGATCACGATGAAGTGGTCGCCGCCGTCGTCGACGCGCTCGACGTCGCATTGCGCCCAGGTGATGGAGTGACGGATCACTGGGAGCCCCCCCGGCGAGGGGTCCCAGTCGATGTTCGCGAACTTGTCGGTACCGGGTGCACCGAAGGTGGCGCTCACGTCCTGCTGGTGGTTGGACAGGATGTTGACGCAGAACCGGCCCGCGGTCTCGATGACCTTCCAGCTGCGTGAGGTCTTCTGCGGACAGAACAGCACCAGTGGGGGGTCGAGCGACAGCGCCGCGAACGACTGGCATGCGAAACCGGCCGGCGCACCCTCGGTGTCGAGAGTGGTGATGACGGTGACCCCGGTGCAGAACTGCCCCATCGCGGTGCGGAACTGCCGCGGGTCGAAGTCGGTGGTGCCTCGCGAGGCGTAGCTCATGTCAGTGCGCGAACCCGATGGAGAAGTCGTGGCCCCACAGACTGACCGCGGTGCTCTCGCGTGCCACCCACTCGTGATCGTCGACCGTACGTCCCTCGCAACCGAATTCGATGTCGAAGCCGCCGGGGGTCTTCATGTAGAAGGAGTACATGAGGTCGTTGACGTGACGACCCAGGGTCGCCGACATCGGCACCTTCTTGCGCAGGGCACGGTCGTGGGCGAGGCCGACGTCGTCGGTGCTGCCCACCTCGACCATGAGGTGCACGATCCCGGTCGTGTTCGGGATCGGCAGGAACGCCAGGCTGTGGTGGCGCGGGTTGCACCCGAAGAACCGCAGCCACGGGGCCGGATCGCCCTCGTTGCGCCCGACCACCTGCGGGGGAAGACGCATCGAGTCACGGAGCCGGAATCCCAGGACGTCGCGGTAGAACTCGAGCGAGGCCTCGTCATCGTCGGTGGTCAACACCACGTGTCCGAGACCCTGCTCACCGGTCACGAAGGTGTGGCCGTAGGGGCTCACCACGCGCCGATGCTGCAGTGCCACACCGTGGAAGGCCTCGAGGACGTTGCCGGTGGGATCGGAGAACACGATCATCTCGACGACCTGACGGTCGAGCAACTCCTCGTCCTTGGCCTCGCGATAGACGATGCCCGCCGCCGACAGGCGGTCGCGCACCTGCTGCAGCCCTGCTGCGTTCGCACATTCCCACCCCGATGAGGCGAGGTGGTCGCGATCACCGGGGACGATGACCAGGCGTGCCGGGAAGTCGTCCATGCGCAGGTACAGCGCACCCTCGGTCGTGCCCTTGCCCTCCACCATGCCGAGGACCTTGAGGCCGTACTCGCGCCAGGCCGCCATGTCGGTGGCCTCGATGCGCATGTATCCGAGCGATCGGATGGGTCCGGAGTCGGTGGTTGCCGAGACCATGCGCTCAGACCATCGTGTCGCCGATGGGGATGCCGTACTCCCCGTTGGCGAATGCCTGGTAGGCGCGCTCGGCGTCGTTGGCGGCGTGCACACGACCGGCGTGAGCATCGCGCCAGAAGCGTTGCAGCGGTTGGTCGCTGTCGAGTGCCCGGGCACCGGCCGCCTCGAAGAGACGGTCGATCGCCGAGATCGAGCGCTGCGACGCACGCACCTGGTCGCGACGGGCACGCAGGCGCAGCTCCATCGGGACCTCCTTGCCGGCGAGGATGAGGTCGTACTCATCCTGGACGTTCCCCGACAGCTGACGCCACGCGGCGTCGATGTCGCTGGCGGCCTCGGCGATACGCACCTTGCCGAACGGGTCGTCCTTCGCCTTCTCACCGGCGTAGGCCGCGCGGACACGCTTGCCCTGGGCCTCGACGTGGGCGGCGTAGGCGCCGTATCCCATGCCCACGACCGGCGTCGAGATGACGGTGGGATGGATGGTGCCCCAGGGCATCTTGTACACCGGGGCGGTGTTCGCCTCGAGGCCCGGCGCGGTACCGGTGGCCATCGCGCGGAAGCTGAGCATGCGGTGCGAGGGCACGAAGGCGTCCTTCACCACGAGCGTGTTGGAGCCGGTGCCCTTGAGGCCGGCGACATGCCAGACGTCGCGGATCTCGTAGTCGCTGCGGGGCAGCAGGTAGCTCACGAAGTCGACCGGCTTGCCGTTCTTGAACACCGGGCCACCGACGAAGGTCCACTGCGCGTGGTCGCAGCCCGACGACCAGTGCCATTCACCGTTCACCTTGTAGCCGCCGTCGACGACCTCACCCATGCCCATCGGGGCGTACGAGGAGCCGATGCGGGTGGTCGGATCGTCGCCCCACACCTCCTCCTGCGCCTGCTGCGGGAACAGCGCGAGGTGCCAGTTGTGGATGCCGAGGATCGACGACACCCAGCCGGTGGAGCCGCAAGCACTCGCGATGCGGCGGACCGCCTCGTAGTAGGTGACGGGGTCGACCTCGTAGCCGCCCCACTGCGCGGGTTGGACGAGCTTGAAGAAGCCCACCTCGTCGAGGCTGTCGATGGTCTCGGTGGGGATGCGACGCTGGTCCTCGCACTCCTGCGCACGCTTCTCGATCTCGGGCAACAGGGAATCGATCTTGTTCAGCACCTCGGTGCCGATCTCACTCCGCTGTGTCATGCGCGCAACTCCCAACTCATGGTGAACAATCTCGGATCCAAGACTAGAACACGTTCTCATTTATGTCGAGGCCTGCGCGTTTGCGCCGGTACAGTGGCGTCTCGAGGGCCATTTCTGTAACGTGTTCTACTGATGATGCCGCGGGTACACGCCGCGTGTGGCCGTTCGCGAGGAGCGTTGAGATGACTGATCTGCAGACCGATGTCGCCGTCCGCGAGATCGACACCGGCACCCCGCCCACCCGGTTCGCCCGGGGATGGCACTGCCTGGGTCTGGCCTCGGAGTTCACCGACGGAGTGCCCCACTCGATCGAGGCCTTCGGGACGAAGCTCGTCGCCTGGGGGAACAGCGAGACCGGTGAGGTCAGCATCCTCGACGCGTACTGCCGCCACATGGGCGGCGACCTGAGCAAGGGCAGCGTGAAGGACGGCAACATCGCGTGCCCGTTCCACGACTGGCGCTGGAAGGGCAACGGCCGCTGCGCCGGCGTCCCGTATGCCAAGCGCACACCGAAGCTCGCGAAGACCCGTTCGTGGCCGACGATGATCCGCAACGGTCAGCTCTTCGTCTACAACGACCCCGAGGGCAACCCGCCGCCCGAGGACGTGGTGATCCCGGAGATCGAGGAGTTCGGGACCGACGAGTGGACCGGCTGGACGTGGAACCGCATCGTGATCGAGGGTTCGAACTGCCGCGAGATCATCGACAACGTCGTCGACATGGCGCACTTCTTCTACATCCACTACGCGCTGCCCGACTACTTCAAGAACGTCTTCGAGGGTGAGACCGCCGCGCAGTACATGAACTCCCGCGGTCGGCCCGACATCGAGCTCACCTCCGCCTACGGTGACAGCTATCTGAAATCGATTGCGGCGTACTACGGTCCGGCGTACATGCTCAACCCGATGCACCAGACCTACGGCGGCTACGCGATCGAGACGATCCTCACCAACTGCCACTACCCCATCGACAACAACTCGTTCGTGCTGATGTTCGGCGTGATGGCCCGCAAACCCGAGGGGCTCTCCGACGAGCAGGCCCAGGGCATGGCGCGCAAGATCTCGCAGGGTGTCGAGGTCGGCTTCCTGCAGGACGTCGAGATCTGGAAGCACAAGAGCCGCATCGACAATCCGCTCCTCGTCGAGGAGGACGGACCGGTGTACCAGCTGCGTCGGTGGTACGAGCAGTTCTACGTCGACGCCGCCGACGTCACCGAGGAGATGACGGCGCGCTACGAGTACGAGATCGACACCACCAAGGCGTTGGAGAACTGGGGTGTCGAGGTCGAGGACAACCTGCGCCGCAAGGCCGCCGGCGAGGACACCGAATCCGGCATCCGCGCCGAGCAGGAGAAGCTCTCGGCGACCAACGACGCCGCGAAGGTGTGACCCGATGACGCGGGCCGTCGACCGACCGGCCGGGTCGGTCGGCGCCTGGGCGAAGGCCCCCGACTTCGCCGACGACCCGCACCGTCGAGCCGAGATCGCCTCGGCGACCGATCGCGACCGGGACCACTACCTGCGCGACGGCCTGCGCGAGATCGAATGCCGGGCGTGCCACGCCTGCGTGATGGTCAAGAAGATCAGCGAGTTCCAGACCAGCGTGCAGTGGTCGGGTGAGGCCCGAACCCGATGCTCCGAACTGACGCGGGTCCGCGAGAGCGGCGGCAACCCGGCGATGACCCCGACCTGCTCGCGGCTGTCGGCCAGCATCGACCACGGTGTCATCGAGGGGATCATCCCGCCACATCAGTGAGTCGCCGATGACTTCCCGCGGTGTCTCCGGTCTGTACCGGTGACATCCACCCGCGAGAGGATCTGACCATGACCGAGTACTCCGCGCCCGTTGGCGCACCCATCTGGTTCGACCTGATGAGCTCCGACCCCGCCCGCGCCGCCGAGTTCTACGGCGGGGTGTTCGGGTGGGAGGTCGAGGCGCCGCGCGCCGACTTCGGCGGATACCAGAACTTCACCCGACAGGGCGCCCGCGTCGCGGGTATGAGCCCGGTGATGGACGGCGCCGGCGTCCCGTCCGACGTGTGGTCGGTGTATCTGCACACCACCGACGCGGCGGCGACCGCCGCGGCCGCCGAGGAAGTCGGCGCACAGGTGTTGTTCCCGCCGATGGCGGTGGGGACGGAGGGGACGATGCTCCTGCTCGCCGACCCGGCCGGCGCCGCGATCGGGTTCTGGCAACCCGCCGACCACGTCGGCTTCACCACCTGGGGTGAGCACGGTGCGCCCTACTGGTTCGAGACACAGTCGAAGGACTACGACGCCTCGACCTCTTTCTATTCATCGGTGACAGGGGCGACGCTGCTCGAGGTCGGCACCGGCGGCGCCGAGGACGCGCAGGGACCCGAGCGCTACTCGCAGTTGATGTACGGCGAACTGGGCTACGCCGGGATCATGGACGCGACGAAGGTGTTCCCCGCCGAGGTGCCGTCGTTCTGGCAGTTCTACGTCACCGTCGACGATGTCGCCGCGGCCACCGCGACGATCTCCGACCTCGGTGGCGAGATCATGATGGCCGGTGAGGACACCCCCTTCGGCACCCTCGGTGCCGCCAAGGACCCCATGGGCGCCGTCTTCTGCTACGCCTCACCCCCCGCCGGCATGTAACCCTCCGTTCCACGAACGCGGGTCGACTCGGGGAACGCGGGTACCACGGCGCCCGCGTCCTCCGGTTCGACCCGCGTTCGATGCGCCTGGAACCGGAACGTCGCGGCGTAAGTCAGAAGGCGATGATCACCCTCCCTTCCGATCGTCACGGGCTCGTCCATCGTGAGACCGCATTGGCAGCAGGCTTCACCGATGACGAGATCAGACGCGAGCTGCGCGATGGGCGTCTGAGTCGGGTGCAGCGCGGTGTGTATGTCGCCCCCGCGACCCGATCGCCGGAGGCGGCCCACAGGTTGGCCGCGATAGCGTCGGCCGAGACGTCCCCTGCGCGAGCAATCCTCAGCCACCAGTCGGCCGCCGCGATGCACGGACTGTCGATGCTGCGGCCGGACCTGCAGCGGGTCCACACCACAAACGGGAACCTCACCGGTGGCTGGCGAACGTCAGTTCGTCAGGATCACGTCGGGCTCCTCGCCGATCACGAGCTCACGACCGTCGACGGGGTGCTGGTGACCTCGCTGGAACGGACAGCGGTCGATGTCGCGCGCACGACCCGCGGCGGGTTTGCCGCAGCACTGGCCGTCTTCGACTCGGCACTGCGCCTCGGGGCTGACCGCGAGGAGATGACCGGCGCCCTCGACGCTTCCCGCCGCGGAGTCGGGCCGGCACGCCGCGCCCTCTCACTCGCCGATGGTGCGGCAGAGAATCCGGGGGAGTCGTGGAGCCGAGCGCTCATGATCGAGGCGGGACTCCCCGCCGCGCGGTTGCAGCACACGTTCGTCGATGGCCACGGCAACGACGTGGCTCGAACGGACTTCGACTGGTCCGGCCGCCTGGTCGGCGAGTTCGACGGCGACGTCAAGTATCAGCGGTACCTGCGGCCCGGCGAGACACCGTTCGATGCGATGAAGCGCGAGAAGCTTCGCGAGGACGCACTGCGGCGACTCGGGATCATGGTCATCCGATGGACCTGGACCGATCTCGTGTCGGGTCGGCTGGTGACGATGGTTCGGGAGTGGCTGGTCAGACTCGACCTCATGGCCGCGTGACCGCGTGGGAATTGAGCGAACGCGGGCGCCAGGAACCCCACGTTCGCCGAGTCGCCCCGCGTTCAGACTCCGGCGTTGGCGTCCTGCTTCTTGCGGAGTTCGAGGGCGATGTCGATGAGTTGGTCCTCCTGGCCGCCGACGAGTTTGCGGGCACCGGCCTCGAGGAGGATCTCGGCGACCGAGACGCCGTACTTGGCGGCGTGGCCCTCGGCGTGTTTGAGGAACGAGCTGTAGCACCCGGCGTAGCCCATCATCATCGCGGCGCGATCGACGAGGCACTCGCTGGGCATGATCGGGGCCACGACATCCTGTGCGGCGTCGGCGATCTTCATGAAGTCGATGCCGGTGCGGATGCCGAGCTTGTCGCACACCCCGACGAAGGCCTCGACTGGCGTGTTGCCCGCACCGGCCCCGAAACGCCGCACCGATCCGTCGATCTGGCGGGCGCCGGACCGCACGGCCGCGATGGAGTTGGCGACGGCGATGTCGAGGTTCTCGTGACCGTGGAAGCCGACCTGCGCGTCGTCGCCGAGCTCGGCCACCAACGCCGACACCCGATCCGACACCTGCTCGAGCACCAGGGCACCCGCGGAATCGACCACGTAGACGCACTGGCAGCCGGCGTCGACCTGGATGCGGGCCTGCGCGGCGAGCACCTCGGGCGGCTGACTGTGGCTCATCATGAGGAACCCGACGGTCTCCAGCCCGAGTTCGCGGGCGAGCCCGAAGTGCTGGATCGAGACGTCGGCCTCGGTGCAGTGGGTCGCGATCCGACAGATCTGGGCGCCGTTGTCCTGCGCGGCACGGATGTCGTCCTTCACGCCGAGTCCCGGCAGCATCAGGAACGCGATCTTCGCGTTCTGCGCGGTCTCCACGGCAACCTTGATCAGTTGCTGTTCCGGCGTTTTCGAGAACCCGTAGTTGAACGACGACCCGCCGAGACCGTCACCGTGGGTCACCTCGATGACCGGCACCCCCGCACCGTCGAGCGCGCCGACGATGTCGCGGACGTTGTCCTCGGTGAACTGATGACGCATGTGGTGGCTGCCGTCGCGCAGCGAGGAGTCGGTGACGCGGATGTCGAGGCTGTCGGAGTACGCGATGCCGTTCATGTCAGATCCCCAACTTCTGCTTGGCCAGCTCTTCGCCGACCTTGGTGGCGGCTGCGGTCATGATGTCGAGATTGCCCGCATACGGCGGCAGGAAGTCGCCGGCGCCCTCGACCTCCACGAAGATCGACACCCGCGCCATGCCGCCGTTGATCGCGCTGGGCGGGTCGAACTGCGGATCCTGCAGGAGGCGGTATCCCGGCACGTACTCCTGGATCTCCTTCTCGCGACGATGCACCGATTCGGCGATCGCATCGACATCGGCATCCTCGGGGATTGCACAGAAGATGGTGTCGCGCATGATCATCGGCGGATCGGCCGGGTTGAGGATGATGATCGCCTTGCCCCGCGTGGCACCGCCGATCGTCTCGATCCCGCGCGAGGTGGTCTTGGTGAACTCGTCGATGTTGGCGCGGGTACCGGGACCGGCGGACACCGACGCCACCGAGGCGACGATCTCGGCGTAGGCCACCGACACCACCGACGACACCGCGTGCACCATCGGGATCGTCGCCTGCCCACCGCAGGTGATCATGTTCGTGTTCGGCTTGTCGAGGTGCTCACGCAGGTTCGCCGGCGGCACCACCGCGGGCCCCACCGCGGCCGGGGTGAGGTCGATCGCGGTGATGCCCGCCGCCTCGTAGCGGGGGGCGTACTCCCGATGGACGTAGGCCGAGGTCGCCTCGAAGATCAGATCGGGCCGCTCGCTCGAACCCAGCAACTCCTCCGCACCACCGGACATCGTGATGAGCCCGTGGTCGGCGGCGCGCTTCATGCCCTCGGAGTCGGAGTCGATCCCGACCATCCAGCGCGGCGAGATCACCTCGGAGCGTTCGAGTTTGTACATCAGATCGGTCCCGATGTTGCCCGATCCGATGATCGCGGCGGTGACCTTCGCGCTCACTTCTTCTCCTCGCTGCTGCGGAAATCTGCGGTGACCGAGCCCAACCCGACGAACTCGGCTGTCACACTGCCAAGACCGACGAAGTCGGCACGGAACTCGTCACCCGGCCGCACGTCGATCGCCCGTGTCGCGGTCCCGGGGAGGATCACGTCGCCGGCACGGAGACGCACCCCGAAGGCATCGACCTTGCGCGCCAGCCACGACACCGCGTTGAGCGGATGGCCGAGCACGGCCGACGAGTTGCCCTTGGCGATGACCTCGCCGTTGCGGGTGAGTTCGGCGTCGATGTCGCCGGTGTCGATGCCGGCGATCGCGACACGCTCGTCGCCGAGGATCCAGCCGCACGACGACGCGTTGTCGGCGATCGTGTCGCACAGGGTGATCTGCCAGTCGCGGACACGCGAGTCGATCAGTTCGATGGCGGGGACCACCCATTCGACCGCGTCGACGACGTCGTCGTTGGTGCAGCCCGCGCCCGGCAGGTCCTTGCCGAGGATGAAACCGACCTCCACCTCGACGCGGGGAAAGCAGAACCGGCGCGCATCGATCGGCGCGTCCTGGCGATACCCCATCGTGTCGAGGAGGTGGCCGTAGTCGGGCTCGTCGACGCCCATCATCTGTTGCATCGCCTCCGAAGCCAGACCCACCTTGTGTCCCACCACGCGGGCACCACCGGCCACCCGGCGGGCGATGTTGCGAAGCTGGATCTCGTAGGCGTCGACGACGTCGAGGTCGGGATGCGACACGGTCGGCGGGTCGATGGCCTGCGCCCGCGCCTCGGCGTCGGCGAGGGTGTGGGCGATGTGATCGCGCACGTCGTCGGGAACCGTCACGTCTGCGCCCTCTTTCGTAGGAACGTGTTGCCGTTTCGCCGACAAACGTCGGTGGTGAACCATCGTCCACCTGGTATAGCCTGCACGAAGACCAATTCTATAACGTGTTCTAGATTTGCGGGAGACCGGCATCCACCGACCGGCTCCGGCGAGACAGGCGAAAGGGCCGGCCATGACCAGCACAGACCACCTCGAAGCGGAATACGACGTCGTCGTCGTGGGCGCGGGTGGCGCGGGGATGAGCGCCGCGATCACCGCCGCCTCGCAGGGCCTGTCGACGGTCATCATCGAGAAGTCCGCGTACTGGGGCGGCTCGACGTCACGCTCGGGCGGCGGCGTGTGGATCCCCAACAACTCCGTTCTCGAGCGCGACGGTGTGCACGACGATCCCGAGGCCGCGCGCACCTACGTCCGGTCGATCGTCGGCGACGTGGTCGCACCCGAACGCATCGACGCCTACATCGACAACGGCCCGAAGGTTCTCGACTTCCTCTCCGAGCACGCGCCGCTGGATCTGGAGTGGGTGAAGAATTACTCCGACTACTACCCCGAGGCGCCCGGCGGCCGTGTCGGGGGACGCTCGTGCGAGCCGCGGCCGTTCGACGCCAAGAAGCTGGGCGCCGATTTCGCGACCCTGCACCCGCAGTACACCAAGGCCCCGCTCGGCGTCGTCGTGAAGCAGTCCGACTACCGCTGGTTGTCGACGGGGCTGCGGCACTGGCGCGGGCCGCTCAAGATCATGCAGGTCGGTCTGCGGATGATCTGGGGTCGCGTGACCCGCAAACACCTCATCGGGATGGGTGCCGCCCTCATGGGCGAGCTGCTGCTGGGGGTCCGGAAACTCGGTGTCCCCCTGATGCTCAACACCGGTCTCACCGATCTGGTGACCGAGAACGGTCGGGTCGTCGGTGTCACCGTCGACGCCGACGGGACACCGGCGACCATCCGCGCCCGCAAGGGCGTGATCCTCGCCTGCGGCGGATTCGAGCACAACGAGGAGATGCGCAAGAAGTACCAGCGCGAACCGATCGGCACCGAATGGACCACCGGCGCACCGAGCAACACCGGCGACGGCATCAACGCGGGCATCAAGATCGGTGCGGCGGTGAGCTTCATGGAGGACTCGTGGTGGGGCCCGACCATCATGCTGCCGCGCGGCCCGTGGTTCGCCCTCGCCGAACGCTCGCTGCCGTGTTCGTTCATGGTCAACACCCGCGGGAAGCGGTTCATGAACGAGTCACTCCCGTACGTCGAGGCCGTGCACCAGATGTTCGGCGGCGAGTACGGCCAGGGCGAGGGGCCCGGCGAGAACATCCCGGCGTGGCTCGTGTTCGACCAGACCTACCGCGACCGCTACATGTTCGCCTCGGTGTCGGGTCGACAGCCCCTGCCCGCCAAGTGGTTCACGACCGGCGCGGTACTCAAGGCCGGGTCGTTGGAGAGCCTCGCCGAGAAGATGGAGGTGCCCGCCGACGCACTCGTCGCGACCGCTGAACGCTTCAACGGCTTCGCACGCAGCGGATCCGACGACGACTTCGGGCGTGGCGTCAGCCGCTACGACCACTACTACGGCGACATCACCAACAAGCCCAACCCGAGCCTCGGTGAGCTCAAGAAGGCCCCGTACTACGCGGTGAAGATGTACCCCGGCGATCTCGGCACCAAGGGCGGCATCAACACCGACGTCGCGGGACGTGCTCTGCGCGAGGACGGTTCGATCATCGAGGGCCTCTACGCCGCGGGCAACACCAGCAGCCCGGTGATGGGACACACCTACGCCGGTCCCGGCGCAACGATCGGCCCCGCCATGGTGTTCGGCCATCTCGCGGCGATGGACTGCGCCGGATCGTCGCCGGCACAGCAGGTCGGCTCGGATCGCCGGGCGGGCTGATGCCGATCGATCCGGACGTCGCGGTCGGCGCCGACCTCGGCGAGGTGTCGTTCGAGTGGAGTGCCTCCGATGTCGCGCTCTACAACCTCGGCGTGGGTGCGGCGGCCGATCCCCTCGACACCCGCGGCCTGCGCTACGTCGACGACACCGCGCCGGCGGTGCTGCCGACGTTCGCCACCGTCGCCGAGAACTTCCACGCGACCTCGGCGCCGACGGTGTCGTTCCCCGGCATCGAGATCGACCTCGCCAAGGTGGTCCACGGCAGCCAGCAGGTCACGATGCACAGACCGATCCCCGCGAGCGGCAAGGCAACGACACGATCCCGCCTGGCCGAGGTCCAGGACAAGGGTTCGGCGGCGGTGGTGTTCACCGAGTCGCAGACCTTCGACGGCGACGGCGAACTGCTGTGGAGCGCACGGTCGTCGATCTTCGCCAAGGGCGAGGGTGGATTCGGGGGCGAGCGCGGCGCATCCGAGCGGGTCGAGTACCCCGACCGTGCTCCCGACCACGTGCTGACCGTTCCCACCCACCCGAACCAGGCACTGCTCTACCGCCTCTGCGGCGACCGCAACCCTTTGCATTCCGATCCCGCGTTCGCCGCCGGGGCCGGGTTCCCCGCACCGATCCTGCACGGATTGTGCAGTTACGGGACGGTGTGCCGGGCGCTGGTCGACGAGGTCCTCGACGGCGACGTCGGGGTGGTGGGCGCGTTCGGAGCGAAGTTCGCGGGCGTGTTCTTCCCCGGTGAGACGTTCCGGATCTCGGTGTGGGACACCGGCACACAGCTGCTCGCAACCGCGACCGCCGCCGACCGTGACGACGCCCCCGTGCTGGGCAACGTCGTCCTCGATCGGCGGCGGTGAACGACGGTGACTAGCCGCTGATGTTCAGCGCGCCGTTGACACCGGCCGGGTAGAAGCCGCCACGCGTGACCGGCTTCGGGTTCAGGTACACGATGTTGAGGACCTGGAACGGGGTGCGGCTGTAGGCGATCGCGTTGCCGTCGGTGGGCACCAGGTTCGCCGCGCCACCCTTGGTGATGCCCTGATCGAGATCCGACGATCCGTCGAGGCTGTCGCGTGCGTCGGAGATCGCGTTGGCCTCCTTGACGAGTCCCTTGTTGTACAGGCTCGACCGGACGATGCCCGCGTGGTACGCCTCGACCGCCAGGATGCCGGCCGCGGCATCGAGGTAGGTCTTGTTCTGCACCAGCGGTGCCGCACCCTTGTACGCGGTGACGCCCACGTCCTCGAAGATGAAGGCGCCGAGGAGGAAGTTGTCCTCGTTGGCGAAGACGTCGAACGTCTGGTTGCCGCTGATCAGACCGGCGGCCTTGGCCGCGGCGGTGAAGCTCGCGTCGAGGTCGATCGCCGGGCGGGCCACCGCGGCACCACCGAGCGCCTTGCGCAGGAACGCGACGTGCGCGAGCTCGTCGGCGGCGATCTCCTGGGCGTAGGCCTTCACCGCGGGCGAGGTGAAGGTGACCTTGCGGCCGCCTTTCACGCCACCGAGGCGACCCTTGCCGCCGAGCAGGTTGTTCGGCAGGCCGACACCGTTGACGGCGCGCTGGTAGAACTCCGCCTCCAGGTACTCCAGGTTGAGGGCGAAGTTGAGGATCGCGCCGTCGGTGATGGGGGCCGCGGGAGCGGGGATGAGGTTGCCGACACCCGGCGGGATCGACGGGCTGTTGTCGGCCGCGGCGATCCCGGTGCCCGCGACCATCGCGGCACCGGCACCGAGTCCGGTCAGGCCGGCCGCGCGCATGAAACGACGGCGGTCGACGGAGTTCTCCGAACTCCGGGCGATCGCGGACGTGAGGAAGTGACGATCAAACATGAATGGTCCTTTGGTTCACAACTGATGACCGGCACGCGGCCCCGACGAAGTACGCGTTCCCAGGTGCTAGGGATCGTGAAACGACCTAAGCACAGTTCGAGGCCCCCGGGGTATCCAACGCCCCCATTCTCAGAATTGCGTGTCGCGCGGGGTCCGCGCGGCCAGGAACCCGTCGACGGCCGCGCGGGCGATCGCCTCGTAGTCGAAGGTCGTGAGCGTGCTCAGACGCCCCATGGCCAGCGGCCCGACGAGCAACGCCATCGCGGTGATGCGGTCGACGTCGCCGAGCAATGCCACGGCGTCGGGGCTCCCGAGCACCTCGTCGAACGGTCGCAGATACTGCTCGGCGACGCGCTCGCGGAGGGTGCGCTGTTCGACGAGGTCGTCGGGGTCGCGGGTGCGGAAGTCGGCACCGAGATCGGCGCCGAGCGAGAGCCAGGCGAGAAAGGTGGTGGTCGCCGGGACGGCGGCGATGAGACGGGCCTGTCCGAGGGTCAGGGCCAGGAGACGCTCTCGGACCGAACCGGATTCGGGTGGCACGGGCGCGGGCGGGATGACGACGTGGAAGGCCGCGGCGACGAGTTCGGCGGTGCCGGCGAAGTGGCGGTAGAAGGTGGCCCGGGAGACGTCCGCCGCGGCCACGACGGCGTCGACGGTGACCGCCGAGGGACCCGATTCGCGCAGCAGGTCGGCGGCGGCGTCGATCAGTTTCGCGCGCGACTGTGCCGGGCGCGGATCGCGACGACGCACCGGACACCACCTCCTGCAACGGTCGAACCGCAGACGAGGCTACACAAGACTGTTAGTCTCAAAAATCTCGACGCCCTGCAGGGATCGAGCGACGGTCAGCCCATCGAGCCGACCACGAGCAGCATGCCGATGACGAGTGCGGCGAGCGGCGCGATCATCGCGACGACGCGCCAGAGGCGGATGGACGCGGGTGAGTGATGACGGTTGTGCATGGTGACGGACATGGGATCGGTTCCTTTCACCCCGGGGCAGCGATGACCCGGTCTGGCGAGCTGTGTGGTGCTCGTGTGAAAATAGTGACAGAAGTAACACTTGTGGCCACAAAACTAGGCCGCATCGCGACGTCACGATTGAGCAACACATGACCGAGCGGAACAGCGCCGACCGTCTTGCGATGCGCGACGTCTGGCTGATCGCCGTCGCGTGCGCCGCACTCAGCGCGGTCGTCGCGGCGATGGCCGCCCTCAACACCGCACTGGCCGAGATCGCGCCCGACATCTCCGCCGACTCCGCGCAGATCACGTGGCTCGTCGACGGCTACACCCTGACGCTGGCGGCCCTGCTGCTGCCCGCGGGCGCCCTCGGTGACCGGTTCGGTCGGCGCGGCATGCTCATCGGCGGCATGGTCGTGTTCGGGGTGGCCTCGGTGCTGCCGGTGTTCCTCGGCGACCCGAACCTCATCATCGCGACCCGCTGCCTCGCCGGTGCGGGTGCCGCGCTGGTCATGCCCGCGACGCTGTCGCTCATCACCTCCGGCGTCCCGGAGTCGAAACGACCGATCGCCGTGAGCATCTGGGCCGGTGTCGCCGGCGCCGGGGCCATCGGCGGCTTCTTCGTGACCGGCATCCTCCTCGAGTTCTTCAGTTGGCATTCCATCTTCATCACCTTCGCCGGGGCGTCGGTGCTCATCGTCGCGCTCGCCTTCACCATCGGCACCTCGAGCGACAGCAATCCGCCGCCGTTCGACCTCCCGGGGTCGGTGACCTCCGCGGTCGCCATCGCCGCGTTCGTGTTCGGACTCATCGAGGGTCCCGTGCGCGGGTGGACCGACCCGCTGGTGCTGATCGCCCTCATCGCCGGTCTCGGCCTGGCGGCGGCGTTCATCCGACTCGAGACCCGGCGCGCGCATCCCCTGCTCGACGTCCGCCTGTTCCGCCGGCGGGCGTTCGGCTCGGGTGCGTTCGCGATCGCGCTGCAGTTCCTCGGATCGTTCGGCACGTTCTTCCTCATCCTGCAGCGTCTGCAGCTGATCATGGGGTACTCGCCCCTGAAGTCGGCGGTGGCGATGTTCCCGCTCGTGGTGGTCGTGATGGTGATGTCGCTGCTGGGCAACTGGCTCGCGGTCCGCTTCAACTTCCGCGCGGTGCTCGCCCCGGGGATGTGCATCTTCGGCATCGGGATCGTGCTGCTCGGGGCGCTCACCTACACCGAGTACTCGACCATCGCGATCCTGTTGTCGGTCATGGCCTTCGGGCTGGGCATCGCCACCGCGCCGGCCACCACCGCCATCATGGTGTCGACCCCGGTGGAGAACCAGGGCGTCGGCTCGGCCGTCAACGACACCGCGCGCGAGCTCGGGGCGGCCATCGGCATGGCGCTCGCGGGCAGCATCGTCGCCGCGGGGTACACCGCGCGCATCGGGGCCACCGCCGACGCCGCCCGCGATCAGTTGCGGACGATGGGAAATCAGCTCGCCGCGAGCGGGGACACCGCCCGCGGCCAGATGCTGATCAACCAGAGCGACACCGTGCGCGACACCATCGGTAGGTCCCTGGCGCAGGCGCGCGCGGTGTCGGAACAGATCGGTCAGAACATCCCGGGCCGTCTCGGCGCCGACATCTTCGACGGCGCCCAGCGCGCGTTCCTCGACCCGTCGAACCAGGCCTACATCGTGCTGGGCGCGCTGGTGATCGCCGGCTCGATCGTGCTGGGGTTCTGGGCGCCGAACCGGTTGGACGAGAAGGCGACCGGCACCACGGTCGTCTCGGCACCCGCCGACCGCGAGACCGATCCGGTTCGCTAGACCGCCGCGGCCGATCCCCCCGCCGCGGCACCCTGTGCCGCCGAGGTGGCCCACGTGTAGTCGGCCTTGCCCGCGGGCGACCGCTTCACGGCGTCGACGACGGTGAGCGCCCGCGGCACCTTGTACCCCGCGATGTGTTCACGACAGACGGTCTGGACGTCGGCGAGCGTGGGCGTCGGCGACCCCTCGACCACCGAGACGACCGCGGCGACCTTCTGACCGAACCGCTCGTCGGGGACGCCGACGACGAGGACGTCGTGCACCGCCGGATGCGCCTGCACCGCGGCCTCGACCTCCTCGGCGAACACCTTCTCGCCACCGGTGTTGATGCAGCCCGAGCCGCGACCGAGGAACACGACACCGCCGTCGGCGTCGAGTCGCCCCATGTCGCCGAGGATCGCCGCGCGACGTCCGTCGGGCAGGGTCACGAAGGTGCGGGCCGATTTCTCCGGGTCCTTGTGATAGCCGACCGGGACGCGTCCGACGCGCGCGATGTAGCCGATCTCCTCGGATCCGGGCTCGATCGGCGCGAGCTTCTCGTCGAGGACGGTGAGCGCGGGGTTCGACGTCGAGCGCAACAGTCCATCGGCCCCCATGATCAGCTCACCGTCGTTGCCCGTCTCGGAGGCCCCGAAGTTGTCGCGGAACCACAGGTCGGGTTTGATCGCCCGCATCCGATCGCGCACGGCGCCCGACCAGATCGCCCCACCGTTCGTCACCGACAGCAGGCCGCTCACGTCCAGCGTGCCCTGCGCGGCACGGTGTTCCATCTCCTCCACCAGCGGCGCACCCATCCCGTCGCCGACGATGAGCACGATCTGCACGCCGTGGTGCTCGATCGAGTCGAGGACCGCCGACGGGACGAAATCACGCTGCAGCACGAGTCGTCCGCCGTTGATGAAGAACATGAACAGCGAGTAGATGGCGGCACCGTGCATGAGCGGCGCGGCCAGCAGGAACGAGATCGGCGCGAACGTGCTCGCGTTGTGAGCGATCGCGGCGTGATCGGCCAACGGCTCAGGCCCGTAGGGGTTGCCGCCCGAGAGCGGCTTGTGGAAGAAGTCGTCGTGACGCCACACCACACCCTTCGGATAGCCGGTCGTGCCGCCGGTGTAGAGGATGTAGTGCTGATCGCCCGAGCGGGCCGGGAAGTCACGCGCGGTGCTGTACGCGGCGAGATCGACGATCCCGACCGACACCCGATTGTTCTGCGCGGCAGCGAGTTCCGGGGCGATGTCGCCGATCACCAGCACCGAACGCACGGCGGTCTGCGGCAGCACCGTGGCCAGGGTGCGTTGATGCTCGGGCAGCTCGACGAGCGCGGCGACGGCGTCGGAGTTGTCGAGGATGTAGGCGAGCTCGGTCGCGGTGTAGCGGTAGTTGATGTTGATCGCCGTGGCGCCGATCTTGAGCAGCGCGACGATGGCGTACACGTGCTCGAGGCTGTTCTTCAGGTACAGCGCGACGTGGTCGCCGGCACCGATCCCGTTGTCGCGCAGGAGGTGACCCATCGCGTTCGACCGCTCGTCGAGCTCGCGATAGCTGACGTCGACACCCTCGTAGCCGATCGCGATCCGGTCGGGCACCGCGTCGGCGATGGTCTCGAAGATGTCGCCGAGGTTGAAGTCGGTGGAGGTCACGTCGGTGGGGTCGAGGTCGGTCGCACTCATCGGGTCAACACCAATCCGCTCGTGGGGACACCGGTCCCCGCCGTCACGACGACGCGTGCCGCGCCGTCGACCTGATTGACCGAGTCGCCCCGCAACTGCCGGACGCCCTCGGCGATGCCGTTCATGCCGTGGATGTAGGCCTCACCGAGCTGGCCGCCGTGGGTGTTCAGCGGCAGTGCGCCACCCACCTCCAGTGCCCCGGGGACGCGGACGAAATCCTTGGCCTCACCGCGCCCGCAGAACCCGAGCTCCTCGAGCTGCATCAACGTGTACGGCGTGAAGTGGTCGTAGAGGATGGCCGCGTCCATGTCGCCGGGACGCAGACCCGACTGTTCCCACAGCTGCCGACCGACGAGGCCCATCTCGGGCAGGCCCGCGAGATCGTCACGGTAGTAGCTGGTCATGATGTATTGATCGGTGCCGCTGCCCGACGCCGCACCGGCGATGACCGCCGGGGTGTGCGGCATGTCGCGCGCCCGCTCGGCGGAGACGATCACCAGCGCGACACCACCGTCGGATTCCTGACAGCAGTCGAGCAGGTGCAGGGGCTCGGCGATGTAGCGCGAGTTCTGGTGGTCGTCGATGGTGATGGGCTTGCCGTGGAAGAACGCGTGGGGGTTGACCGCGGCGTGTTTGCGGTCGACCACGGCGACGGCACCGAAATCGGCACTGGTCGCCCCGTATTCGTGCATGTACCGCTGGGCGACCATGGCCACGAACGCCGCGGGTGTCGACAACCCGTGCGGGTAGCTGAAGGCGTTGTCGGTGCCCGAGGAGTTGTCCTGCGCGGCGAGGCCGGCGTTGACCTGACCGAAACGCATGCCCGAGCGTTCGTTGAAGGCGCGGTAGGCCACGACGACGTCGGCGACGCCGGTCGCGACGGCCATCGCGGCCTGCTGGACTGTGGAACACGCTGCGCCGCCGCCGTAGTGGATGCGGGAGAAGTACGTCAGCTCACCGATCCCGGCGGCGCGGGCCACGGCGATCTCGGTGTTGGTGTCCATCGTGAACGAGACCAGACCGTCGACGTCGGCGGGCGTCAATCCCGCGTCGGCGACCGCGGCCCGCACCGCTTCGGCGGCCAGTCGCAGCTCGCTGCGGCCGGAGTCCTTGGAGAAATCGGTGGCGCCGATGCCGACGATCGCGGCGGCACCGGACAGCGTGTTCGTCACGAACGACCCTTCCCCGCTGAGTGATCCACCGCAGTGTGATCGAGTTCCACGACGACCCGGGAGGTCACGTGCTTGCCCAGCGAGTTGGTCCCGACGACGTCGACGGTGGCCGTGCCGGCGTCGAGTGCGCTGACGGTGCCGGAGAAGGTGAGGGTGTCGTAGGCGTACCAGGGCACACCGAGGCGCAGGGTGATCGACCGGATCTGCGCCCGCTGCCCGGCCCACGAGGCGACATAGCGACCGACGAGGCCGGTGTCGGTGAGGATGTTGACGAAGATGTCCTTCGATCCCTTGGCGTGGGCGAGATCGCGGTCGTGGTGGACGTCCTGGAAATCGCGGGTCGCCAGCGCCGTCGACACGATGAACGTCGGTGTCGCCTCGATCGTCAACGCGGGCAACGTGTCACCGACACCCGCGGTCGGCGGGTGGGCGGGGACCGTCGTGGCGGTCGGGGCGGTCATGATCGCTCCTGATCGTCGAGGGGGCGCCAGGCGTAGAGGCACCAGGGGGCGTCGTCCGCGATGTCCGGGTGTGCCGGGATGTCGAGGAACTCGACGGTGACGCGCATCCCGATGGCGACCTCGGCGGGGTCGACGCCGCGCAGGTGGCCCAGCATGCGGACCCCCTCGTCGAGTTCGACCAGCGCGATGACGAACGGCAGCGTGCGGCCGGGCACCCGGGGCGCGTGGTGCACCACGAAGCTGTAGACGGTCCCGGTGCCCGCGGCCACCTGGTAGTCGGTCGGCTCCGTGTGGTCTTTCCACAGTGCGGGGACCGGGGGGTGGGTCAGGGCACCGTCGGGCAGACGTTGGATCCGCAGTTCGTGCCGGGCCACGCCCTCCCAGAAGAACGCGGTGTCGCGCGACGCGCTGGGCCGCATCAGCGACCCGGCGTCGAGGTCGGCGGTGTCGGCACCCGCCGACGAGACGATCGACTGTGCACTCGCCCGCTCGGCGGGCCGGAACTTCAGGATCCGGAAGTCCATCTCGGCGACCACCTCGTCGCCGACCGTCCACACGCTGTGGGTGGTGAAGAACCAGCCCTCCCCCAGCCCGGTCTGCTTGGGGCCGACCACGTCGGTCAACTCCGACGAGATCGCCACCTGTTCACCGGGGCGGGTGTAGCGGTGATACGTGGAGTCGCAGTTGGTCGCGACGACCGAGGTGTAGCCGGCATCGTCGAAGATCTGCGACACCGCCGAGAGCGGGTCGTCGTCGGGTCGCGCACCGTGGAGTCCACGCATCGTCCACACCTGCGCCATCGCCGGTGGAGCGACGATGCCGTCCCACCCGGCGGCGCGGGCCGCGGTGTCGTCGGAGTGGATCGGGTTGGTGTCGCCGATGGCCTCGACCCAGTTCGCGATCATCGGGGTGTTGATCGGATCCCGGCCCGCGACCGGGGCGCTCGCGCCCGCGGCGCGCACCGCGTCGGTGGCGGCACGGATGGTGTCGTCGGGGGACGGGGACTCGAGGGACATGGGGCGGCTACCGCGCCGCTCGCGGCAGACCGAGCCCCGCGGTCGCGATCATGTCGCGCATCACCTCGTTCACCCCGCCGCCGAAGGTGATCACGACGTTGCGTTTGGCCTGCGCGTCGAACCACTCCACCAGTTCCGCGGTGGCCGGATCGCTGAGATCACCGTAACGACCGATGATCTCGTCGATCAGGCGTCCGATCCGCTGCACCCGCTCGGTGGCGAAGACCTTCGTCGCGGCGGCGTCGGCCATCGAGATGGACTCGTTGCCCGATGACGCGATCTGCCAGTTCAGCAGTTCGTTGATACGTGTGTAGGCGGCGATCTCGGCCAGCGCCCGCCGCACGTCGGGGTTCTTCGCCGGGACGGCACCGTCGGCGGCCGGTCGGTGCGACCACGCCGTGATCCGCGCCAGCAGACCGTCCATCCGGCCGGCCGGACCGAGCATCACCCGTTCGTGGTTGAGCTGGGTGGTCAACAACTTCCAGCCACCGTTCTCCTCCCCGACGAGCATGCTCACCGGCACCCGGACGTCGGAGTAGTAGGTGGCGTTGACGTGATGCGCACGGTCGGCGGTGATGATGGGGGTGAAGCTGTAGCCCGGATCCCTGGTGTCGACGATGAGGATCGAGATGCCCTTGTGCTTGGCCACCGTCTTGTCCGTGCGTACCGCGAGCCACACGTAGTCGGCGTCGTGACCGCCTGTCGTCCAGAGCTTCTGGCCGTTCACCACGTAGGAGTCGCCGTCGCGGACCGCGGCCGTCGTCAGCGACGCCAGATCGGTGCCCGCACCCGGTTCGCTGTAGCCGATGGCGAAGTGGACCTCCCCGGCGAGGATCGCCGGCAGGAACCTCGCCTTCTGCTCCTCGGTGCCGTGGACCTGCAGGGTGGGACCCACCGTCTGCAGGGTGACCGCGGGCAGCGGGACATCGGCGCGGGCGGCCTCGTTGACGAAGATCTGCTGTTCGATCTCGCCGAACCCCTTGCCGCCGTACTCCGTCGGCCAGCCCACACCGAGCCAGCCGTCGGAACCCATCTGTCGGATCACCTTGCGATAGGTGGGTCCGTGGCGTTCGGTGCGCATGGTCACCGCGTCCTCGGCGGAGATCAGCGACGAGAAGTACTCGCGCAGCTCGGCTCTGAGCGCCTTCTGTTCGGGCGTGAGGTCGATGAACATCTCAGATCCCCTCTTCCACGGACGACTCTGCGAGCTCGTCTGCGAACACGGACGACTCCGCGAGCTCGTCGAGTCGGGCCATGGGACCGCCGACGAGACGCGCGAGATCCTTGACGATGGAGGCGTAGCGGTGCAGCGGGTAGGTGATGTCGACACCGACACCCCCGTGCAGGTGGGTCATGGTGCGTAGCGTCGCCGGCATCTCCGCGGCGAGCCAGTACGCGGCGATCGACAGATCGCGATCGGCGTCGAGCCCCTCCGACATCCGCCAGACCGCGGAGGTGACGGCGAGGTTCATCGACCGCCCGACGACATAGATGTCGGCGAGCTGCTGGGTGACGGCCTGGAACGTCGCGATCGGTTTGCCGAACTGGACGCGCTGGGTCACGTGGTCGGCGGTGATGCGCAGAGCTCCCGCGAGGACACCGTCGGCGTAGGCGGACAGGGCGAAGCGGTGGGCGTCGCGCACCACTCGCGCGTCGCGGGCCACCACGCGGTCGTCGGGTACGGCGACGTCGTCGAAACGCACGGTGTACTCGCCCCAGCCCGTCGACGACGGGGTCGCGGTCACGCTGACCCCTGCGGCGTCGGTGTCGACGAGGACGGCGCCGGAGTCGGTGGTGACGAGCAGTGCTGCGCTGCCCTGCGCGTGCAGGACCGCGGTCTTGGTGCCGCGCAGACGGCCGTGGGACAGCGACGTCTGCGGGGTGGTGGTCAGCGGCGAACCCGGCTCGGAGACGGCCACCGCGATGTGGCCACCGGCGTCGACGATCGTCTCCACCAGCGAGGCCGAGACCGGATCGGTCGCGACGGCGGCGGCGACCACCGTCCCGGGCGTCGGGGTGACGGCGGCCGCGCTGCCCAGGGCCCGCAGCAGCGGGTGCAGGCCGATCAACCCGACGTCGTCGCCGCCGTTGGCCGACGGCAGCGCAAGTGCGAGCAGACCGGCGCGGTGCACCGAGGAGTACAGCTCGGTGTCGAATCCACCGGGCTCGGCGAACTCCGCCTCCCAGACCGGTGTGTGACGGCGCAGCAGGTCCGACACCACATCGCCCACCGCGGTCGCGGTGGCATCGACGGTGAAGTCCACGGGGCGAACACCTCATCTCCAACTAGAACCTGTTCTAGTTGTAGCAGAGATGGGCCCCGGACCCCAGGGCCGCCGACCGGCCGGCTGATCGGGGGCGGTCATGACTCGCGACCGCCCCCGATCGCACCGAACACCCCCGGAGTGTTCGGGTCAGGGCTCAGACCGGCGACACGACGAGGGCGGAGGTGTAGCCGCCCATGCCGAGCGACGTCTTGAGGGTGAGCCCCGGCTCGGCGGTCGTGAGACCGTCGAGCAGGTTCGGGATGACCGCCCGCGACACCTGCGGGCTCGCGGGCACCTCGCCGTGGGTGAACCCGAGCAGCGACGCCGCCAGCTCGACCGCACCCGCCGCCGCCTGGCAGTGCCCGGCCAACGGCTTGACCGAGAACACCCCCGCGTTCGGCACCCGGCTCGTCGCGATCGTGCCCTCGGCGGCATCGCACTGCGCGGTGCCGGGGCCGTGGGCATTGAGGAACGCGATGTCCTCACCGGACACGCCGGCGTTCTCGAGCGCATCGTCGACGCATCCGAGGACATGGGTGAGCTCGGGATCGATCGACGTCGGATGGAAACCGTCGTGGGCCATCGAGCCGCCCAGGACATCGGCGTATCCGTCGACGTCACGCCGGTTGGTCATCACGTATCCGACCGCCGCCTCGCCGAAGGTGAACCCACGGCTGCCCTCCTGGAAGGGACGGCAGGCCGAGAGCGGCTCGTCGTCGGTGATCGCCACCCCGAGGCGCATGAACATGTTGACGATCTCCGGCGTGGCCGACAGATCGGTCGCGACCACGACGACGTCGTCGACCATGTCGGCGTCGAGCCACATCTTCGCGGTGATGACCGCCGCCGTCCCCGAGGTGCACATCGCCGACACACTCATCGCCGGCCCGTGGAACCCGTATTCGCGCATAAGCAGGGTGATCGGTGTCGACGGGGTCACCGCGACGTACTGCCGCGGGTTGAACGCGCCGGGGGTGCACGAGAACATCGGGTGCATCGCGGTGTCGTTCATGACCGTCGCGTGGACCAGTCCGACGCGACGCCCGGGGGTCCATCCGTGCGCCAGGGCGTCCTCGATCGCCTCGCGCGCGGCCCAGCGCATCGCCCGCGCGAAGCGGGTGGCACCGTCGGTGGGCTCGCCGCCGTCGGGCACCGCCACCAACCAGCCGGCCTCGTCGGGGGTCGAGCCGAAGCCCGCGTGCAGGCCGGCGGCCGGTTTGCCCGATGCGAGCCCTTCCCACAATCGGTCTCGACCCCATCCGTAACCGGTGACGGTGCCAACTCCGGACACACGGGAGTGCAAGTTCTTTGCCATGGTGAACTCCTTGTCGTTTGCCGCGATAAGCAGTCGCCTATCGTGAATCCGCCCAGGTCAGACGGCACTTCCCACGATCTCGTACTTTCGTGCCGGATGGCGAGTCCGGGATATTTCACAGACCTCGCGGATGCACTTCCGCATCACCGGGCACATGCGCTAACGATGTGCGGGACAATGGCCGCGTCGGTTCGCGACGAATCGGCCGCAAGCGAGGAATCGGAGTGGTCGTGTCGGTCGGGGGAACGTCGGACGGGGAGGCCGTCGGAGAGGTCGTCGCCCCGGCCGCGGCCCCGATGACGCCCTCGGCGGTCTCGCCGGTCGCCGAGCGGTACCGATTGCTCCTCGAGCTCAGTCCGGACCCGATCGTGGTCCACCAGGACGGCCGCGTGGTCTACGTGAACTCCGCGGCGGTGCGGTTCGGCCGTGTCGAGACGCGCGAGGAACTCCTGGGCCTGTCGATCACCGACTTCGTCCATCCCGACTCGTTGCCGCGCATGCTCGAACGCTTCACCGACATGGGCGACGAACCCGGGGCGGCGACCATGCCCGAAGAGGTGTTGATGCGCAACGCCACCGGGGAGACGCGCCCGATGGAGGTCACCTCGGTCCGCACCATCTGGGAGGACGCACCCGCCTACCAGGTGATCCTGCGCGACGTCGCCGCCATTCGCGCCGCCGAGACCGCGCTGCGACACCAGGCCGCGCTCATCGACCACGTGAGCGACGCGGTGGTCTCGGTCGACCGCGACCTGCACGTGCGGTCGTGGAACCGGGGAGCGTCGAGAATGTACGGCCTCAGTGCGCTCGACGCGATCGGCCGCCCACTGGGGACGGTCGTCGGCGCCGGCACCGACCCGAGTGCGATCGTCGCGATGGGCGGCGTGGTCGACGAACTGCACCACCGCTACGACAACGGCCGGTCGGTGCTCACCCGGGTCTCCGCGACGGCGATGGGCGACGGTTACCTGCTGGTCTGCGCGGCCACCCGCCGCCCGCTCATCGAGCGGCTCGGCGCGATCCTCATGTCCCTGCACCAGGCGGTCATCGTGGTGCGCGAGGGCGGCCGCATCGAGTTGGCCAACCCCGCGGCGGTGGCCATGCTCGAACTGCACCCGACGGCGGTGCCCGGTGTCGACATCGATTCGCTCGCACTCGATTTCCCCGACGACATCGAGTCGCCGATCGCCGCATGCCTGCGCACCGGGCTCCCGGTCGCCGACCGCACCGCGAAGCTGACGACGAGCGACGGCCGGCGCTGGTTGTCGTGCAGCGCCCGCATCATCGACGACGACGCCAACGGCGCGGCGGCCCTGGTGTCGATCGTCGACATCACCGACCGGCACGAGCGGACCTCGCAGCTGGCGTGGGAGGCCAATCACGACCACCTCACCGGACTGCTGAACCGCGGCGGGATCCTCCGCAGGCTCGCACGGGAGATCGACGGTCTGAGCGCCCCCGAGGACCGCGTCGCGGTCTACTACCTCGACCTCGACAACTTCAAGCTCGTCAACGACTCCCTCGGCCACTCCGTGGGCGACGAGGTGCTGCAGACCATCGCGCGCCGACTCGACGCCATCACCCCCGCCGGCAGCGCGATCGGCCGGATCGGCGGCGACGAGTTCGTGATCGTGACGCCGCTCTCCGACGACTTCGACGACCGGATCGAGGCGCAGAGCCAGTCGGTTCACGCCGCGATGGGCGCGGCGATCGCGCTGGGCACCCGTAGCGAACGACTCACCATCAGCATCGGTGTGGCCGTCGCCGGCCTCGGCGACGGACGGTCACCGACCGACCTGCTCCGCGACGCCGACATCGCGCTGTACCAGGCCAAGCTCGAATCCAGTTCGCGCACACCCTATGTGCGCTTCCGAGTCGAGCACCGTGAGGACCTGCAGCGCCGTCAGTCGATCGAGCAGGATCTGCGCGAGGCCCTGCACTCGGGGGCCCGCGGTCTGTTCATGGAGTACCAGCCGATCGTCGCGACCGGCGACCAGCGGGTCGTCGCGGTCGAGGCGCTGTTGCGCTGGGACCACCCGACGTTGGGCCGCATCTCGCCGACCGAGTTCATCCCGATCGCGGAGATGACCGACCTCATCGACCTCATCGGCGACCACGTCGTCCGCACCGCCACCACCGAGTTCGCCGCGGCGCCGTGGACGTCGGAACTCACCCTGTGCGTCAACATGTCCCGTCGCGAGCTCACCGACCGGCGGTTGCTGTCGAGGCTCACCGACGCGATCACCGAGTCCGGCATGGCGCCGGAACGGTTGTGCGTGGAGATCACCGAGAGCGCACTCGCCGAGAGCGACACCCGCGCGCCGGTGACCCTCGCCGCGATCCGCGAACTCGGCATCCAGGTCGCGATCGACGACTTCGGCACGGGTGCTTCGTCGTTGAACCAGCTCTACCGCCTGCCCATCAGCATCCTCAAGACCGCCAAGCCGTTCGTCGACGCCCTCGACGAGAGCGTCGAGGCCCAGGCGATCCTCTCGAGCATCGTGGCGATGGCCCACACCACCGGGATGCGCGTGGTCGCCGAGGGTGTCGAGACCTCCAGTCAGGCGGCGAAGGTGAAGGGTGTCGAGTGCGATTTCGCGCAGGGGTACTACTACGCGACGCCGACGTCACTCGCCGCGATCAGGCCGCTCGTCGACGCCGACGGCACCGCGCCGGACTGAGATCCGCGAAGCGCCACCATTTCTCAGCGCGGTAGGCCGAGGATCCGTTCGGCGGCGGCCGAGGCGAGCACCTGCGAGGTACCTCCCGCGATGGTGAGGCATCGGTTGCGCAGGTACAGGTCGGCGGCGTCGGAGGTGGCGAGCCCGGCCTGACCCAGTGCGCTGACCGCGAACTCGGGCACCGCCTGACGGTGCCGCGCGCCGATCAGTTTGCGGACGCTGGAGATCGCGCCGGGATCCATCCCGGCGATGCTCGCCAGCACCGACCGCGCGTCGAGCACCCGGCCGATCTGCGCGTCGACGCACAGGGCGCCGAGGGTGTCGCGTGCCACCGGCGACAGCGGATGGCCGTCGGCGAGCTGCTCGAGGAGCGATTCCATCTCCTTGCCCAGGCCCGAACCGCCCATCGCGACGCGCTCGTTGGCCAGCGTGGTGCGGGCGAGTCGCCAGCCTCCGTTCACCTCGCCGACGAGGCAGTCGTCACCGACGAACACGTCGTCGAGGAAGACCTCGTTGAACAGGGCGTTGCCGGTGATCTCCCGCAGCGGCCGCACGTCGATGCCCGGACTGCGCATGTCGACGAGGAAGTAGCTGATGCCCTTGTGTTTCGGGACGTCGGCGTCGGTGCGGGCGAGACAGATGGCCCAGTCGGCGGTGTGGGCCTCCGAGGTCCAGATCTTCTGGCCCTGCAGGAGCCACCCGCCGTCGGTGCGGGTGGCGCGGGTGCGCAGCGACGCCAGGTCGGAGCCGGCCTCGGGTTCGGAGAACAGCTGACACCAGACGATGTCGCCGGCGAGGGTCGGCGCGACGAATCGCTCGCGCTGGGCGTCGGTGCCGTGTTCGAGGATCGTCGGGATCGCCCATCCGGCGATGACGATGTCGGGGCGGGTCACCCCTGCGCGCTCGAGCTCGTCGTCGAGCAGGATCTGTTCGGCCGCACCGGCGCCGAGGCCGTAGGGGGCGGGCCAGTGCGGCATCAGGTAGCCGGTCTCGGCCAGCGCCCGACGGGTGTCGGCGGCCGACGCGATCCGCTCGCAGGTCTGCCGGAACTCGCTGCGTCGCCCCTCGACCGCCGACAGGTCGATGTCGACGCGTCTGCGGGTACCGGCCAGCGCGGCGTCGGCGCACTGCGCGCGCCACGGTTCGCTGCCGCCCAGCACGGTCCGGATCGACAGCGCGGCGCGGAGGTAGAGGTGCGCGGCGTGGTCGAAGGTGAAACCTATGCCGCCGAGCACCTGGATGCAGTCCTGCGCGGTCGCGACGGGCAGGTCGACGGCAGCCGCGGCGGCCACCGCGGTCGACAGGGCGAGTTGGTCCCCTTCTCCGTCTGCCCCGTCTCCGCGTACCCCGTCGGCGACGGCGTGCGCGACATCCCAGGCGGCCGCGGTCATCTGCTCGCTGCGGCACAGCATCTCCGCGCACAGATGCTTCACGGCCTGAAACGACCCGATGGGCGCGCCGAACTGGGTGCGGACCTTGGCGTACGCGACGGCGGTGTCGAGCGCCCAGCGGGTGATGCCCGAGGCCTGGGCGGCGAAACCGGCGACGAGTCGGGCCGCGACCACCTCGGCCGGGGTGTCGATGACGGCGGCCGCCGCGACCCCACGCAACGACAGCGACGCCACCCCGGCCCGACCGTCGAGAGCGGTGGCCGTCTTGAGGTCGACACCCGGTGCGGACAGGTCGACGACCAGCCACCGACGAGGGCCGTCGGCGTGATCGTGGGCGTCGGCCGCGAGCAGCGCCAGCCCGTTCGCGGTCGCGCCGACCACGGTGAGGGCGTCGGCATCGACGAGCACGCCGTCGGCGCCGTCGCGGGAGCGCGCCCCGACCTCCGTGCCCTTTGCGACACCCGCCGGGGCCAGGGCTACGCTGCGGTCGCCGGTGAGCAGGGTGGCCCCGAGTTCGGACCCGGCGAGCAGCTCGGCGGTGACCGCGGTCGCGACCAGCGGACCGGGCACGAGATCGTGTCCGCACTGTTCGAGCATCACCGCGAGATCGACCGGCGACGCGCCGAGTCCGTCGAGGTGCTCGGGCACCGTGACCGCGAACAGACCCAGGTCGGCGACCTGCGGCCAGATCTGCGTCCACGTGTCGGTGCCGCCACGGGGATCGGTGTGGTCGATGTCGGCGCGGACCAGCCCGACGGTGTCGACGTGCTCGGCCCATCGGTGGACGGCGTCGGTGAACGACGCGTGCTCACTGGTGTCGGCAATCGTCATGGATCTGCCCTCACATATCTCACCGATCACGAAACTAGAACGTGTTCTAATCATGCCAGGCGCCCGGTCGAGCAGGAAGCCGGGGAGGACGTCGTGTGGTGGGAACGGTGCGGCAAGTCGTCGACTTCGACGGCCGCGGCATATCGTTGATCCATTCGAGAACCGGTTCGCTCGCCACGCGGCGTGCGAAGTGAGGATGTGACCCATGGCCACGCCGGCGACACCGGGCGGATTCGCGCCCACGACCGACAGCCCACCTGCGCAGAGCCCGCAGGGTGAGAGTGCTGCCGACTCCCGTCGGCCCACCGCCCCGCAGCAGAGTGGCGCCGACACCGACCTCGGTTCCAGCGCGCAGCGCGAACGCCGCCGCCGCATCCTCGACTCCACCCTCGCGCTCGCCTCCAAGGGCGGCTACGACGCCGTCCAGATGCGCGCGGTGGCCGACCGCGCCGACGTCGCCGTCGGGACGCTGTACCGCTACTTCCCCTCCAAGGTCCACCTGCTGGTCACCGCGCTCGCGCGAGAACTCGAACGCGTGGAGGGTCGCGCCGACCGCAGCAAACTGCAGGGGGACACCGCCCTGGAGCGACTGCGCCACGTCCTCGACCTGATCACGCTGGCGATGCAGCGCGATCCCCTCCTCACCGAAGCGATGACCCGTGCGTTCATGTTCGCCGATGCCTCGGCCGCCGCCGAGGTCGACGCGGTGGCGGCGGTCATCGACCGCCTGCTCGCCAACGCGATGGTGACCGGGACACCCACCGACGAGGACCTCAAGATCGCACGCGTCATCTCCGACGTGTGGATGTCGAATCTCGTGCAGTGGCTGACGCGGCGGGCCACGGCGACCGACGTCACCAACCGCCTCGAACTCACCATCGAGCTGCTGCTGGCCGGGCGCGAGTCGCGCTCGTGACCGTCGCGTCGATCGCCCTGCCGCGACTGGCGCACATCGGCTCCGGCGCCCTCGACCGTCTCGGATCGGTGATCACCACCCTCGGTGTGCATCGCCCGGTCGTCGTCACCGACCGGTTCATGGTCGATGCGGGTGTGGCGCGGCGCGTGCTCGACCTCCTCACCGAAGCCGGGGCGACCCCGACACTGTTCGACGGCACCGTGCCCGACCCGACGACCGCGTCGCTCGACCCGGGTCTCGAGGCGGTGCGCGCGGCCGACGCCGATGCCGTCATCGGCCTGGGCGGCGGATCCCCCATGGACACCGCGAAGGCCCTGTCGGTGTTGTTCGCCAATGGCGGCACCATGGGCGACTACCGTGCGCCCGGCCCCTACACCGGGCCGGCGCTGCCGATCATCGCGATCCCAACGACCGCCGGATCGGGTTCGGAGGCAACGCAGTTCACGGTCATCACCGACAGCGACACCGACGAGAAGATGCTGTGCCCGGGGTTGTCGTTCCTGCCGATCGCCACCATCGTCGACGTCGACCTGACGATGTCGATGCCGGCTCGTCTGTCCGCCGACACCGGCGTCGACGCGCTCACCCACGCCATCGAGGCCTACGTCAGCCGTAAGGCCAACCCGTTCAGCGACGGCCTCGCGCTCGCCGCGATGCGCACCGTCGCCGGCGCCCTGCGTCGGGTGTACGCCGACGGCTCCGACCGTGAGGCCCGCGCGGCGATGATGGTCGCCTCGACCCAGGCAGGCATGGCGTTCTCGAATGCCTCCGTCGCGCTGGTGCACGGCATGAGTCGGCCCATCGGCGGCCACTTCCACGTCGCCCACGGGTTGTCGAACGCGATGCTGCTGCCCGCGGTCACGCGGTTCTCGGTCGATGCGGCACCCGAGCGGTACGCCGACTGCGCCCGCGCCATGCGCGTGGTCGGGGACGGCGTCGACGACCCGAGCGCGGCCCACGCACTCGTCGACGAGCTCACGCAGCTGTGCGCCGACGTCGAGGTCCCCACCCCCGCCACCTACGGCATCGACGCCGACGACTGGTCGTCGCGACTGTCGGTGATGGCTGAGCAGGCTCTGGCCTCGGGATCGCCGGCGAACAATCCCCGGGTACCTGACGCCGACGAGATCATCGGGCTCTACCGCGAGATCTATCAGTAGGTATTTTCCCTCTGCCAGACCGTCCTGCGGCCGCCTACTGTCCCCGATATGACAGACGACTTCAGCTTCTTCCCGCCCCCGCCGGTACCGCCCGGGCCGGGGTCGGCGGCGGCATATCCGTACGTCGCGCCGCAGCGTCCGTCGCGGACCGCCGACGTCATCGTGACCTCGCTGCTGCTCGCCCTCTACTGGGGCGGCTTCGCATTCGTCGCGTTCTTCAGCCTGTTCGGGATGATGATCACCGACTCGTGCGGCGTGAACGACTGCAACTACGGGAACATGAATCTCGCCTACATCCTGCTCGACGGGGTCGGCGGGATCGTGCTGCTCGCTGCGTCGATCGCCGCGATCGTGCTCATGGCGCGCCGCCGTATCGCCTTCTGGGTTCCGCTTGCCGGCATCGCGATCCAGTGCCTGTTGCTGGCGGCATGGGTCGGGCTCATGGGCACCGTGGTGCCGTGACCGATGGGGCGCTTCAGCGCACCATGCGCAGGGCGATGCGGGCGTAGGCGGCACCGAGCTCGATCGGGTCGCGATAGGCCCCCGAGGGGAACCATCGGCACACGTCGACACACAGCGAGGAGATCGCCAGCACGATTCCGTCGACGTCGTCGATGTCGAAATCGCCTGCAGCGCGGCCCGCGTCGGCGATTGCCGTGATCACGGCGACGGTCTCGCGCCGGATGCCCACGATCTCGCGGTAGTGGGCCGGGGTGAGGGCACCGAGTTCGTACTGGACCACCCGGGCGAGGCTCGAGAACTCGGCCTGCCACTGGGCGAACGCCGCGACGACGGCCTCGAGCCGCACCGCCGGCGTCGCCTCGGGGTCGTCGACGGCGCGCATCGCCGCCAGCACGCTGTGGTGCCCCTCGAGCGCGATGTCGAAGAGCAACTCCTCCTTGGAGTCGAAATGCGGGTACATCGCGGTCGCGCTCATGTTGAGTCGGCGGGTGATCTCGCGGGTGGAGGTGCCGGCGTATCCCGACTCGGCGAAGGCATCGATCGCGGCGCGACGAATGCGATCAGCGGCCCCGGCGCGTCCGGTGGTGGTGCTCATGAACTCTCTCGACTCTTGTGCGTGTGGTGGGCACGGACCATTGACGATCGGCGCACCCGGAGAGCATCATAAGCGGGCGCTCATTTATTAGCGAGTGCTCATATCGAGGAGATCTCATGGCCGACCCGTTGTCCCGTCGCGACATCGACTTCCTGCTCCACGAGTGGCTCGACGTCACCGCGCTCACCGAGCGTGAGCGTTTCTCCGAGCATTCGCGCGAGACCTTCGACGACGTGTTGTCGCTGAGCGCCGACATGGCGATCGAGCTGTTCGCGACGCACAACAAGAAGGGTGATCAGAACGAGCCGTACGTGGGCGAGGACGGCAAGGTCGTCCTCATCGACGAGGTGCGCACCGCGCTGGCCGAGTTCACCAAGTCCGGTCTGATCGCCGGTTCGTTCGACGAGTCCGTCGGTGGCCTACAGCTCCCGTCGGTGGTGAGCAAGGCGTTGCTGGCGTGGTTCCAGGCCGCGAACCCGTCGTCGTCGACCTACCCGTTCCTCACCGTCGGCAACGCGAACCTCCTCGCCGAGTACGGCACGCCCGAGCAGATCGACACCTGGGTGCGGCCGATGGTGGAGGGTCGTTTCTACGGGACGATGTGCCTGTCGGAGCCGCAGGCCGGATCGACCCTCGCCGACATCACCACCAAGGCGGTCCCCGCCGACGACGGCAGCTGGCGGCTGACCGGCACCAAGATGTGGATCTCGGCCGGCGAACACGAGCTGAGCGAGAACATCGTCCACCTGGTGTTGGCGAAGACCCCTGGCGCGCCCGCGGGCGTGAAGGGCATCTCGCTGTTCATCGCCCCGAAGTACCTGCCCGACGGCACCCGCAACGACATCGCGCTGGTGGGCCTCAACCACAAGATGGGTAATCGCGGAACCACCAACTGCCTGTTGAACTTCGGCGACGGTACCCACTCCCCCACCGACGAGAAGGGCGCGGTCGCCTATCTCGTGGGTGAGGAGCACCACGGCCTGATGTACATGTTCCACATGATGAACGAGGCCCGCATCGGTGTCGGGTTCCTCGCCACCGCCATCGGTTACGCCGGTTACCTCGCCTCGCTCGAGTACGCAAAGGTGCGTACCCAGGGTCGTCCGCTCGACAACAAGGACCCCAGCTCGCCCGCGATCCCCATCATCGACCACGCCGACGTGCGGCGGATGTTGTTGGCGCAGAAGTCCTACGTGGAGGGCGCGCTCGCGTTGGGGCTCTACGCCTCCAAGCTCGTCGACGAGGAGCAGACCACCGAGGGTGAGACCCGCGACAACGCGCACCTGCTGCTCGAGGTGCTCACGCCGATCGTGAAGAGCTGGCCGTCGCAGTGGTGCCTCGAGGCCAACAGCCTCGCCATCCAGGTGCACGGTGGCTACGGCTACACCAAGGAGTTCGACGTCGAGCAGTTCTACCGCGACAACCGGCTGAACCCGATCCACGAGGGCGCCCACGGAATCCACGGTCTCGACCTGCTCGGACGCAAGGTGGTGATGAACGGCGGCAAGGGTCTACAGCTTCTCGTCGGGGCCATCACCGAGACCGTCGACCGCGGGACCGCTGCCGGTGGACCGGCCGCCGAGTACGCGACACAGCTCAAGGCCGCAGCCGACCGCCTCGCCGAGGTGACCGTCGCTCTGTGGTCGGCCGGTGACGTCTCGGTGTCGCTGGCGAATTCGACCGTGTACCTCGAAGCCGCCGGCCACGTGGTGATCAGCTGGATCTGGCTCGAGCAGCTGCTCGCCGTCGCCGACAAGGCCGGCGACTTCTACGACGGCAAACGAGCTGCGGCACAGTACTTCTTCCGCTACGAGCTGCCCAAGACCGGACCCCAGTTCGACCTCCTGGCCTCCCTCGACCGCACCACCCTCGACCTGGAGCCCGCCTGGCTCTGACGTGCTGACCGTGTGGAAACGGCTGGCCGAGGTCGTGCTGACTGTGCGGAAACGGCTGGCCGAGGTCGTGCTGACTGTGTGGAAACGGCTGGCCGAGGTCGTGCTGACTGTGTGGAAACGGCCGTCGAGTGTGCTGACCGCGGATCGTGAGCCGACGACGAGACAACGCACACTCGACGACCGGCTTCCGCACCGTCAGTGGTAGTACAACGCAACCAGACAAGCGAAATACACTCACGTTCAACACTATTCACTGAAATCAATCTCCCCTGGTTCGAACATCCGTGCTAACCTGGATGTACAGAACCACCTGGGGAGGGGGCAGCGGTGAGCGATCTCTTGGCGAAATACGCTGCCTTCGAGCAACTCCTGGATGAGATGGACGAGGCATCGTCGGACAGCTACGACCAGAAGACGCTCGCCGAGGTGGCGATCCGGCACGAACGGATCGCGCGGCGCTACCACGCGGCCGGGAACCGGCGGATCCTCGAGGTCTCCGACCGCGACGCTCACCGCGCCGTCGGATGCGTGACCCTCACCGAGTTCCTGCAGACGAAACTGCGCATCACGCAACCGAAGAAGCGCCTCAAAGAAGTGCAGGCACTCGAGCCGATGCACGCGATGACCGGCGAGACACTCCCACCGGTCTGTCCGAACACCGCACGCGAGTTGGCCGCCGGGTCGATCGGCCCCGACCACGTCCACGCCGTCCTCGACGTCATGAACAAGATCCCTGCCGCGGTCGACCCCGAGCATCGTGCGTTCGCAGAGAAGACGCTCGCCGAGTTCGCCACCACGCTCACGCCGAAGGAGATCGCCGCCGCAGGGGTGCGGATCCTCGCCCACCTCGATCCCGACGGGACCCTCACCGACGACCGTGACCGAGCACGGAATCGGAAACTCAACCTCGGCTGCCAGGACAGCCAGTTGATGTCGAAGCTCACCGCGACACTGGATCCGATCACGCGTGCGCTGTTCGACGTGGTTCTCGCGAAATGGGCGGCACCCGGCATGAACAACCCCGACGACGACCAGTCACCCAAGGGCGATCACGGCGACGCCGATGCAGAGCTACTGAAACAAGCGGCTGACCGTGATTGCCGGTCGCAGTCCCAGCGCAATCACGATGCGCTGAAAGCCCTCCTCGACGCCGCCGTCACCGGCGGCCTGCTCGGCGGATCGCATCGTGGGCTGCCACCGCAAATCATCGTCTCCATCACCGACGCCCAATTACGCGAGCACGCCGGCGTAGCACGCACCGCCACCGGCAGCGACCTCCCGATCAGCGATGTCGTGAAGTTGGCCGCTGATGCGCAGACCCACCTCGCCGTGTTCAGCGACGTCACCGGCGAACCACTGTTCTTCGGCCGTACCCGGCGCCTCGCCTCACCCGCGCAACGGCTGATGGCGTTCGCGAAATACGGCGGCTGCAGCAAAGACAACTGCCAGGTCCCGTTCGCCCACAACGAAATGCACCACGCCGAACAGGACTGGGCGGACGGCGGACTCACCGACTCGTCGCACATGGCACCCGCATGCGGACCGCACAACCGCGCCGTCGGCACCGAACCCCATCAATGGACCACCGAGAAGATCACCGACGGACCCGACCGCGGCCGCTACGGCTGGCGACACAACACCGACCCACCCGAGACACTCCGCGCCAACCAGCTACACCGGATCGACGAACTCCTCGAGCGATACCGGAACCCACTCGACACGGTCCCGGCATTGAGTCGACGGTTCGACATCACCTGGCCTGGGTTCGAGTTGTACCCGGCGGCCTAGCGGACGTCTGGTCACCGCCCCTGAACCGTGCGGCGGAGAGTGGCGACCATCTGATCGCCGACGGCCGGTGCGACCGCGTCGGTCATGCCCTGCGGTAGCGAGATCACGAACATCACCGAACCGGGTTGTCCGGGAACGGTCGTGGCCACCATGCTGTGCAGCGCGGTGGGGCCCTGGCAGGCCGACGTCTCGATGCCGGTGACCGATGCGACCACCTGGACCGCGTCGGCGCCGCCGACCGTGAATCGCCGAGGCGCACTCAGTTGCACTCGCGGAACGCGGCCGGAATCGGAGGTGTAGATGTCGGCCACCAGGGCCGATTCCGCCCGCACCGCCTGCAGGATGTCGCTCGTGTCGGATGCCCCCGGCAGACCGGCGTCGGCGAGGGTGCTCTTCGGGCACGAGGCGGATTCGAGCGTCGCGGCGCCGCTCATCGTCCGAATAGGGCAGAAGCCGAACGGGCCGTCGGTGCACTTCTTCTCCCAACCGATGACCGTGCCGCAGGGCTGCACGGTCCAGGTGGGCGGGACGTCGTAGGCGAGGCCGCGTGTACCGGTCACCGACTTCCAGCCGGCCGGTGTCGTCGGGCCGGCCGACGCCGCCGGACACCGGTCGCCGCTGTCGGGATCGGGTGACGCCGATTCGCCGGTCGACGGCGCGGCGAGGGACGGCAGCCCGTCGTCGGAGTCGGTCGTCACCGACGACGAGGTGGCCGCGACCGACGAGGAGTCCTCGCCCGGGCCGAACTGCTGGTATGCCACCACGCCCACTGCGGCGATGACAGCCACCAGCACCGTCAGCACGATGACGAGGACGAGCAACGAACGACCGCTGCCACCGCCCTTGGTGGGCGGTGGCAGCGGTGGGTGGCCGTAGGGCGCACCATTGTTCGGATGACTCACCTGACCGTCCCCTCGCTCTCGCTTGACGCGCGTACGGTATCAAGCCCGAGCAGGGAGAGTGCGGTCAGTTGGTGCCGGCGATCTCCTTCGCGATCGACGCGAGCTGCGTCTGCGCCGCGGAGACGACACCCTGGCGATCCTTGTGTGCCTCTTCGTAGTCGACGACGAGGCGGATGTCGGACGGCTTGTCGAGCTCCTTGATCGCCGACACGGCCGAGCCGACGGTGAGGTCGTCGTAGCCTTCGATCGGCAGGTCGTCGGCGGTGATGGTGCCGGTGGCGACGCGTGCGCTGTGGATGGTCTCGGCGATGCCGGTCGCACCGGTGTCGCGTGCGGCCTCCTCCGCGGCCTCGAGCGCGGCGTCACGTCCTGCGGTGAGGGTGACGGCGACGGTCTCGGTGGTCTCCTTCGCGGTCGACCGCAGGTTCTCGGTGGTCTCCTTCGCGGCAGACCGCAGGCCGCCGACGCGCTGCGGGACGCGGGTGACGGTGTCGATGACACGGTCGGCGCCGCGCGCGATGACGGTTCCGGGGAGGGTGACCGCGGTGGCGAGGACACCGCTGGCCCACTGGGTCGGGGTACGCCGGAGCGCGGCGGGTCCACCGATGGCTTCCTCGGCCAGCACGGTGGTGAGCCAGTCGACGGTCGCCGAGTGCGCGTCGATGAGCGTGTCGGCGAGCGCGACGACCGAGTCGAGATCGTGGGCGGTGCCCAGTGCCTTCACGTACTTGGCGCGCCCGAGCAGCTGCTGCTCGAGGGCGAGGTCACCGAGAAGGGCCTCGTCGAGGGGCTGCGCCTGCTCGAGGACGGTCTTGCCCAACGCGACACCGCGTCCGACGAGGGGGCGGGTGATCTCCGGGATGCCACCGAGCTCACGGAGGACCTTCTCGATCGCGATCGCGCGGACGCGACCGTTCTCGGCGTTCTCCCGGAGCTCGTCGGCGACGGCCTCGGTGCGGGCCTGCACCACTCGGGTCTGTGCGATCTGGATCTCGGTGTGGGTCAGCGTGAGAAGGACGCTGAGCTGCGAACGAATCGGCGTGGTCGAGGCTGCCATGTGAAGTCTGTCCTTGGAATCGTCGTCTACCTGTCGAAGCGTTCAACGAGTCGACCCCAGCTCGACTATCCGATGTGGCCGCAATTGTGGCGCAGATCATGGCAGCGGTTCACTCCCGGCAGGTGAGTAGTTCTCCTCTGTCACCCCCCGACCGCGGCGACCTACCGTCGACCGATGACCGAGCGCAGGATGACCGATCCGCCACCCCGATATGTCGACGCGGCGTTCGCGACCCTGCTGTGTGGGACGCACGCATTCGGCGCGGTCACGATCGTCCCGTACCTGGCGTTCGGGATCGTGTTCGCCGCCGGCTTCGGGAACTACGGCGAATTCGACGCGACGCCCTACGACCTGGTCGCGGGCGTAATGGTGCTGACGACGCTGATACTGGCGGTCGTCGACTGGGTGGTCACGATTCGCCGCGGCCGTTCGGGACGCCTGATGTGGCCCGTGTGCCTGACGCTGTTGGTTGTCAACGCGGCCGGCGTCGCGGTCGCTTACGTGGTGACGACGTCGGCGATGCCGCGGTAGACACCGAGAGGGTCGAAACGCGAAACGGGGCGCACCCTCTCGGATGCGCCCCGCTCGTGTCAGTGCATGACCGCTGTCAGTCGGCGGCCTTGGTCAGCTCCACCGGCGACTCGGGCAGCTCGACCGGCTTCTTCTCACCCTTGAAGGTGAACTTCACGCCGTCGCCGTCGCCCTCGCCGTCCCAGTTCTCGACGTCGACCAGGACGATCTGCCCGGGGGTGATCTCGTTGAAGAGGATCTTCTCCGACAGCTGGTCCTCGATCTCGCGCTGGATGGTGCGACGCAGCGGCCGCGCACCGAGCACCGGATCGAACCCGCGCTTGGACAGCAGGCTCTTGGCCTTGTCCGTCACCTCGAGCGCCATGTCCTTGTTCTTGAGCGCACCCTCGACGCGGTTGAGCATGAGGTCGACCATCGTGATGATCTCCTCCTGGGTGAGCTGGTGGAACACGACGATGTCGTCGATGCGGTTGAGGAACTCCGGGCGGAAATGCTTCTTCAGCTCGTCGTTGACCTTCTGCTTCATCCGCTCGTAGTTCGAGCCGGTTCCGTCGCCGGAGGAGAAGCCGAGGCCCACGGCCTTGGAGATGTCGGCGGTACCGAGGTTCGAGGTGAAGATCAGCACGGTGTTCTTGAAGTCGACCGTGCGGCCCTGACCGTCGGTGAGACGCCCGTCCTCCAACACCTGCAGCAGCGTGTTGTAGATCTCCGAGTGCGCCTTCTCGATCTCGTCGAACAGGACCACCGAGAACGGCTTGCGGCGGACCTTCTCGGTCAGCTGGCCACCCTCTTCGTAGCCGACGTAGCCGGGAGGGGCACCGAACAGACGCGACGCGGTGAAGCGGTCGTGGAACTCGCCCATGTCGATCTGGATGAGCGCGTCGTCCTCGCCGAACAGGAAGTTCGCCAGCGCCTTCGAGAGCTCGGTCTTACCGACACCGGACGGGCCGGCGAAGATGAACGAGCCCGACGGACGCTTGGGGTCCTTCAGACCGGCGCGGGTACGACGGATCGCCTTCGACACGGCCTTGACCGCCTCGACCTGGCCGATGATCCGCTTGTGCAGCTCGTCCTCCATGCGGAGCAGACGGGTGGTCTCCTCCTCGGTGAGCTTGAAGACGGGGATCCCGGTCCAGTTGCCCAGCACCTCGGCGATCTGCTCGTCGTCGACCTCGGCCACGACATCCATGTCGCCGGAGCGCCACTGCTTCTCACGCTCGGCGCGCTCGGTGACGAGCTGCTTCTCCTTGTCGCGCAGGTTCGCGGCCTTCTCGAAGTCCTGGGCGTCGATCGCCGATTCCTTCTCCTTGCGCGCGTTGGCGATCTTGTCGTCGAACTCGCGGAGGTCCGGCGGTGCGGTCATCCGACGGATGCGCATCCGCGCGCCCGCCTCGTCGATGAGGTCGATCGCCTTGTCCGGCAGGAAGCGGTCGTTGATGTACCGGTCGGCCAGGGTGGCCGCGGCCACCAGCGCACCGTCGGTGATGGAGACGCGGTGGTGCGACTCGTACCGATCGCGCAGACCCTTGAGGATCTCGATGGTGTGCTCGACCGAGGGCTCACCGACCTGCACCGGCTGGAAACGACGCTCGAGGGCGGCATCCTTCTCGATGTACTTGCGGTACTCGTCGAGCGTGGTGGCACCGATGGTCTGCAGCTCGCCTCGGGCCAGCTTCGGCTTGAGGATCGAGGCAGCGTCGATCGCACCCTCGGCGGCACCTGCGCCGACGAGCGTGTGCAGCTCGTCGATGAACAGGATGATGTCGCCGCGGGTGTTGATCTCCTTGAGCACCTTCTTGAGGCGCTCCTCGAAGTCACCGCGGTAACGGCTGCCGGCGACCAGCGAACCGAGGTCGAGGGTGTAGAGCTGCTTGTCCTTGAGCGTCTCGGGGACGTTGCCGGACACGATGGCCTGCGCGAGACCCTCGACGACGGCGGTCTTGCCGACGCCGGGCTCGCCGATGAGGACCGGGTTGTTCTTGGTGCGTCGCGACAGCACCTGCATGACCCGCTCGATCTCCTTCTCGCGCCCGATGACCGGGTCGAGCTTGGCGTCAGCGGCCGCGGCGGTGAGGTTGCGGCCGAACTGGTCGAGGACCAGCGACGTCGACGGGGTGCCCGACTCGGAGCTGCGTCCGCCGGTACCGGCCTCCTGCGGCTCCTTGCCCTGGTACCCCGAGAGCAGCTGGATGACCTGCTGACGCACGCGGTTGAGATCGGCGCCCAGCTTCACGAGGACCTGGGCGGCGACGCCCTCGCCCTCGCGGATGAGACCGAGCAGGATGTGCTCGGTGCCGATGTAGTTGTGGCCGAGCTGCAACGCCTCACGCAGCGAGAGCTCGAGGACCTTCTTGGCGCGCGGCGTGAACGGGATGTGTCCCGACGGCGCTTGCTGGCCCTGGCCGATGATCTCCTCGACCTGGCTGCGGACACCTTCGAGCGAGATGCCGAGTGACTCGAGCGACTTGGCCGCGACGCCCTCGCCCTCGTGGATCAGACCGAGCAGGATGTGCTCGGTGCCGATGTAGTTGTGGTTGAGCATCCGCGCCTCTTCTTGGGCGAGGACGACAACCCTGCGAGCGCGGTCGGTGAACCGTTCGAACATTGTTCTCCCTTACGTACCTCGGCCGACCAGGTGTGATGCGGATACAACTCACCCGTCGGAAGCCTTGTCACCACTGTAGTGGGCGCCTGTCGGTGCCACCGGGGATGTGTCACCGAGGGTGCGGACAGCCCCTCGGCGGACGTGGTGTCCCTTGCATCAACACCGCAGGTGAGGCACGTGTTTCGGTGTGCGATACGCCGACAGCGAACGAGCCCCTCACCGACCCGACTCGGTGTCGTAGCGGTCACGGGCAGCCATCACCTGCGGCACCGCGCCCTCGACCTGTTCGACCAGCGATCGCACCGACACCGACACGGCCCGGCCCAGGTCGGTGAGCGAGTACTCGACACGCGGCGGGATGCTCTGCAGCACCGTCCGCGTGACGAACCCGTCTCGCTCCAGGGTCTGCAACGTCTGCGACAACATCCGCTCACTGACCCCGTCGACGCGACGACGCAACGCGTTGAAGCGGTAGTCACCCTCACTGAGGGCGAGCAGCGCGAGCAATCCCCAGCGTCCGGTCAGGTTCTGGAGGACGTCGCGGGAATCGCAGTTGCGCGCGAAGACGTCGGCCTCGAGCGAGGTGTCGGGGACGTCGGGCGCTGCCATACACGGCAGCGTACCCCTTTCAGGATGCGCATGTCTTAATGTTTGCACTGCACGTTTAGTTAGTGCTATCACTGAGGTCAGCGCCGGGGCGTCCGGCGACTCCACCATCAGTCGGAAAAGAGATGTCATGACCACATATGCGGTGACCGGGGCGACCGGTCAGCTCGGATCGTTGTCCATCGAGGCTCTCCTCGAGCGGGGTGTCGCGGCAGGCGACATCGTCGCGGTGGTGCGCAACGCGGCGAAGGCCGCGTCGTTGGCCGAGCGTGGCGTCGACGTCCGCGTCGCCGACTACTCCGATCGCGAGGCGCTCACGGCGGCGTTCACCGGCGTCGACCGACTGCTGTTCGTCTCCGGGTCCGAGGTCGGGTCGCGCCTGCCGCAGCACACCGCGGTCGTCGAGGCCGCCGTCGCCGCGAAGGTCGCTCTGGTCGCCTACACCAGCATCCTGAACGCGGAGTCGAGCGGACTGCAGCTGGCGAAGGAGCACGTCGCCACCGAGAAGGTTCTCGCCGACAGCGGTCTCGACCACATCCTGCTGCGCAACGGTTGGTATTCGGAGAACTACACCGCGTCGCTGCAGCCCACCATCGACGGCGGGGTCCTCTACGGCTCGGCGGGCGACGGGAAGGTCGCGCCCGCAACCCGAGCCGACTACGCGGCCGCGAGCGCCGCGGCGTTGATCGTCGGCGAGCCGAAGGTGTTCGAGCTCGCGGGCTCCGAGCACCTCACCTACGCCGACATCGCAGCCGTGGTGGCCGAGGTGTCGGGCAAGGCCGTTCGCTACCAGGATCTCCCGGAGGCGGACTACGCCGCGGCGCTCACCTCCGCCGGTGTACCCGAACCGATGCCCGCGGTACTCGCCGACTCCGACGCCGGCATCGCGCGCGGTGAACTCGACACCACCTCGACCGATCTCGCCGACCTCCTGGGTCGTCCGAGCACCCCGTTCGTCGACGTCATCCGCGCAGCACTCGCATAGCGCCGACCGCAGCTATGCGGCGTCGAGGAGAGCCCGCAGTTGTCGTTCGACGGGGCTAGAGGGCTCGTCACGATGACCCGGTGGCGCCGGCGCGCGGGAGGCGTGACCGTGCCCGGTCGGTGTGGTGATCGTCGCGACGTGTCTGGCGGCATCGGTGCCGTCGCGCGTCGTGACGACCCAGCCGGGGTTCTGTTTGGCGCGGTTGTGGCTGACGCACATGCCCAGGCCGTTGCCGGCGCTGGTGTCTCCGTCTGCTGAGTGCGGTTGGGCGTGGTCGTATTCGGCGATCAGTGCGTCGCAATACGGGATGCGACATGACTGGTCACGGAACTCGAGGAACGTCTTGAGCCCGGTCGGGAACAGGCGCGCGGTGGAGTCCATGGCGACCAAGGCTCCGGTCGACGGTGTCTCGTAGAGGCGACGCAACGTCGAGGCCGTGTCTGCGTCGAGGGCGGTGGCCACCACCGCGCGGGCGGTGTCGGCGGGGATCGGGCCGAAGCCGGACACGTGCGCCGCCGCAGAGCTGTCACCGAGGAGGACCTCGTCGGACATGACGGCGTTCACTGCCAGGGGAAGTGCATCTGTGGTCGCCGCCCCGGTGACGCGTTCGACGAGAGCATCGGCCATCACCTGCGCGTGCGTCCGCTCATCACCGCCGACGGTCGCATCAGCGTGCCTCTTCAGCGACGCGAACACCGAGATCCCCGACACCAACGGCAGCAACGCCGACAACCGCACCATCCCGTCCGGTGCCGGTCGGGTCGATACGCGTCGGTCCTTGGCCGCCTGGGCGTGCCGGTCCACCACGGCCTGAGGGTCGAGTTCGTAGGCGAGTCGTTTCACCTCGGCATCGAGTGCCCGGTCCCTGACACCCTCCAACACCGACACGTCTGCGCAGATGCGGCGGTCGATCTCGCCGCGATCTCGCGGGGTGAGGTGCGCGGTCTCCCGCACCAGGATCGTCGCCCGCCACTCGGTGAGCGCACCCGACGCCAACGCAGCACGCGTGTGCGGCATCACGCGCATCAACGCCCGCGCGAAACCGAGATACCGACCACCGGCCGACCCCGACGCCCTCCGCGCCAACGCCACCTCGGCGGCCAACCCACGCCCCTGCCGCGCCACCGGGACACCCGCCGAACGCTCGGCCTCGACACGCAACTCCTCGAGCCGCATCGCCTCGACCGCCTGCGCCGCAGCACAACCCGCCTTGATCGCCTCGAGAAGAGAGATGCAATCCACAGTCTCAGACTCGGCCACAGCGGGTCCGAGCTCACCCAAAGAGATCAGGATCTGTTGCAGCGCAGCGACACCCACCTCACCCATTGGCGCGCTCACCGCAATCCCCCCGGATCGTTCATGTGTTCGATTGTACCCGCGCCCACCGACAACGACCGCCCTGAACCAGGACCTGTGGACAGACCTCGGCAGCAGAATCGTTCGCGCACAAACGATTTTGCCCACTGTTATCCCGGTTACTCAGGACCAGTGACGACGACGCGCCCCGACCTCGCCTGCCGACATCCCCGTCACAACAGGACGCGCACGGCATCGGCGAAGAGGCTGGGCAGTTCCTGGGGTGGGTTGTGGCCGCAGTCGAGGCGGCGGACGTCGCGGAGATCGGTGAAGTGCGCAGCGTGATCGCGGGAGGAGGCTGAGAGGGCTTCGATGGGGTCCTCGGTCGCCTCGACGACGACAGTGGGCACGTCGATCGTTCCCAGACGGGCGATCTCGACCTCGGTGGCGTCATAGGCGGGATCGCCGTCGACGAGACCGTAGCGATGTCGATAGGAGTGCACCACGACGTCGACGAAGTCGGGATTGTCGAAAGCCTCTGCCGACGAGGCGAACTCGGAGTCACCGAACCGCCACGTGGGCGACCACTCGGTCCAGAGCAGTTGCGCGATCTCCGAGCGGTACTCGGCGAGCCCGGCTCGACCGCGTTCGGAGTGCAGGTAGTACTGGTACCACGCGCGACGCTCGAGAGTGGGCGGTGCAGGGGTCGTCGAGGCGGTGGCGATGTCCTGCACGTTGTAGCCGCCCACGGTGATCAGCCCCGACACCAGCTCGGGCCACAGCAACGACACCAAGCAGGCGGCGCGACCACCCCAGTCGAAGCCCGCGACCACAGGCCGTTCCAGTTCCAGCGCGCCGATGAGGTCGCGCAGGTCGTGGGCCAGCGCCGCCTGCTGGCCCGATCGGACGGTGTCCGGCGAGACGAACCGCGTGGGGCCGTACCCCCGCAGATACGGCACCACCACATCGGCACCGACGTCGGTGAGTCGTTCGACCACATCGTCGAAGCTGCGCGGGCTGTACGGGAAGCCATGGGCGAGAACGACTGCGCGACCGCCGGGGTCACCATGCCGCTCGTAGGCGACGTCGAGGACACCGGCCCGGATCTGTGCGGAAGCCATGGCCCCACTATGCCCGGCCGGCCACCAGTCCTGTTGCGAGCACGACGAACCCTGCGGTGTGGACCACCGCCCGCACGATGTTCCATCGCACCCACGCCGCCTCGAACGCCGCACGTGCACTCTCCGCATCGACGGCGGACGCCAACCGGTCGTTGAGCGGGATGTTCGCCGCGATCGTGATGATCATGCCGAGGAGGTAGAGCCCGGCCGCGGCGATCGCCCACGGCCCGATCGACTGCCCGCGGCTCAGCCACGCGGCGGCCGCGGCGACCACCAGTCCCCCGAAGAAGAGCAGCAGGAACACCGGGTTGACGATCGCGAGGTTGATCTTCTGCATCGCCGTGACCAGGGTGCGGTCGTCGGTGCGGTGCAGCCCGGGCATCACCGCGTACGCGAAGGCACAGAACAGTCCGGCGACGAGTCCGGAGGTCGTGACGCCGAGGACGAGGAGCGCGTCGGTGACGCGTGCAGTGGTGGTCATGGAATCGATTCCACCCGGCCGATCCAGCACGCGACATGGTCTGGAGAGCCGGGAACATGTTCAATCGTCCTCATGGACTCGATGTCGGGCCTCCTGGACGGCCCCCGCGCCCAGAGCGCGTTCCTGCTGCGGGTGGTGATGTCCTCGCCGTGGGCGCTCCGGGTGCGCGACGAGGCGCCGCTGACCGTGGTGGTGATGACCACCGGCACCGTGACGATCACCTACGACGACGGGACACGACTGCAGGCGGGTGTGGGCGACATCGTCATCCTGCGCGGGCCGGATCCCTACGTCTTCGCCGACACCCCCGACACCGCTCTGACCGCGGTCATCCATCCCGATGGCGTGTGCCGCAGCGAGAACGGCGCCACGCTGCCCGACCACATGTCCCTCGGGGTCAGGACGTGGGGCAACGCACACCCCGGGTGTGCGCCCGACGCGGAGATGCTCATCGGTACCTACGCCGTCGAGGGCGAGGTCAGCGCGCGACTGCTCGGCGCGGTCGAACGCGCAACGGTGATCGGCGGCTCCGACAACCCGTTGACCGCGGTGCTCGACGCCGAGATGAGCCGGGATGCGCCGGGCCAGGAGGCGGTGCTCAACCGGCTGCTCGATCTCGTGCTTGTGACCGGTCTTCGCTCGTGGTTCGACCGGCCCGACGCCGCGGCCCCTCGGTGGTACGCCGCACAGTCCGATCCCGTTGTCGGGGTGGCGTTACGGCTGATCCACCACAACGTCGCGCACCCCTGGACGGTGGCCACACTGGCGGCCGCGGCCGGCATGTCCCGATCAGCGTTCTCGCGCCGTTTCACCGAGCTCGTCGGCACGGCACCGATGACGTATGTGACGCAGTGGCGGCTCGCGTCGGCCGCCGATCTGTTCGCCGATCCCGCGCGCACACTCGAGTCGGTGGCCCACGAGGTCGGCTACGGCAGCGCGTTCGCCTTGAGCGCCGCGTTCACCCGGCATCGGGGCGTCAGTCCCCGGGAATTCCGGCGACACCTGCGCGCCTGAGGCGTGGCTCGGCAGGGCACACACAGGATCGCGCAGTATCGTCTCGGTTCATCATGGCTTCTCCCACTGACGTCCCGTCGGGTCGCACACCCTCCGACACGGACCCGACCCCGAGCACCGCCGCCGATCCCGCCGAGCCGGTGGAGGTCGCGGCGCCGCCGGTCACACGGGACAAGCATCTGCACCAGATCGACCTGGTCCGCCTGGTCACCTTCGGTGGCGTCATCCTCGACCACGTCATGCTCGGCGTCGCCGCACCCGCCAACGTCGCGGCCGGCGCGATCGAGACGCTGCTCCGCTACACCCGGTACGGGTTCTTCGCGCTCACCGGCTTCGTCCTCACCTACCAGTACCGCAACCGCGAACTGAACGTCTGGCCGTTCTGGCGTCGTCGTTACAAGCTGATCGGTCTGCCGTTCCTGGTGTGGAGCCTTCTGTACTGGCTCTACGGCCACTACCTCGGCGGCGGGCTCACCGGCATCGCCGACACCGTGCGCTCGCTCGACGCCGCCCGGCTCGCGGCCAAGAGCCTCGTCTACGACCTCATCACCGGCAGCGCCTGGTACCACCTGTACTTCCTGTCGGTGAGCATGCAGATCTACGCGATCTTCCCCGCGCTGCTGTGGGTGATGCGCAAGACCTGGGGCTACCACCGCTACCTGCTGCTGGTCAGCTTCGCGTTCCATTCGGTGCTGCTCTACCTGATGGTGCGACCGCAGCACGGCTTCCTGGTGGAGGGCGTCGTCGGGGTGCTGTGGCGGCACCTCGAGATAACCCTGCTCCCCTACCAGTTCTTCATCCTGTCCGGCGCTCTCGCCGCGATGCACTTCGAGGCGTTCAGCCGCTTCGCCAAGCGGTTCCGGTGGGCGGTTCTCGGCGTCGGCGCGATCGTCGTCGCGGTGACGCTGATCTACTTCCTGGTGCTCATCGACCGCGGCGAGTCGATGTTCCGCGCGACCAACGTCTTCATGCTGCACAACACCTTCGCCTACATCGCCATCATCGCGATGCTCTACTGCATCGGCACCATCTGGCAGGAGCGACGACGGGCGGGATCGATCGCGGCGCGGTTCATGCGCACCGCCGCCGACCGCTCGTTCGGCATCTACCTCGCCCACGCGGTCGCGCTGAGCGTGGTGCAGCCGACGGTGCTCGAGGACATCGACGCGCCGACCGGCCTCGAGATCGTCCTCGCCTACGCCGCGGTCGTCGCGATGACCATCGCGATCGTGGAGGTGTTGCGTCGCAGCCCGATCAGCCTCATCACCACCGGACGCAGCACCCTCGACTGGCGTACGCAGACACCCGCGAAGTCACTGCCGGTGGGTGTCCTGACGATGGCGGCGGGCCTCGCCGTGCACTACACCTTCTCGCCGCTCGCGGGATCGGCCCTGGTCGGGACCGGCGCACTGCTCACTGCGTCGTCGCTGTGGGTCCTGCTCAAGCAGCGTCGCTCGCACGACACCCCCGTCGCGGCCTGACCGCGTTCGCTCAGCTCGGCGTCGTGGGGCGGCGCAGCCCGGAGGTCTCCAGCGCGTCGAGGACCAGCGACGCCATCGCCTCGCGTCCCTCGGCGTTGGGGTGGTATGGCAGGGGTAGTCGGAAGCCGTAGACCCAGGGCGATGCCGAGCACGCCGTGTGATCGGCACCGGCGGCCGCGGCGTTCACGAGGGTCGCGCCCGACGCCTCCGCGGCGGCACGCGTCGTCGCGGTCAACGCCGCGAAGGTGTCGGCGGTCTGGCGCGCCTGCAGCGGGTCGAGCGGGACGACCGGGCAGGTCGTCGCCTGCGCGTCGAGCACCGGCAGGTAGTCGACGATCATGACGACCGCACGCGGCGCGCGGGCACGGACGGCGTCGACCAGACGGATCATCGACGCCCGCAGCCGGTCGTAGTCGGCGGGTACCGGGGGCGGCGACGGCCGTCCGGGCCGGCACTTCTTCCCGTCGACGTTGACCGGCTCGGCCAGCCAGTTCGAGCAGCTGATCTCGGTGAGTCGACCGATGTAGCGCAGGTCGTTGCCGCCGGTGGTGATCGTGACCAGCTCGGTGTCGGGGCGCACGGCATCGATCTGCGGTTCCGAGGCCCGACCCGGCTGCGCACGGTCGAGGATGTCGGGGATGGTCGACCCGGAGCAGGTCACGTCGGTGAGGTCGGCGCGCCACCCGGCCGCGACCCGGTGCGGGTAGTCGTCGCGGCTGCGCAGGCAGCGGGCACTGATCAGGTCGCCCACGTCGGGACCGGCGGCGTACGAACTGCCCAGGGCGACGTAGTGGAGCGGGCCCTCGGTGGAGACGCTGCGCGGCAGCGGGGACATCGCCTCGTCGTCGGTCGTCGAATCCGACGTCGACCACCCGACCGCGGTCGCCACCAGCGCGGCCACGCCCACGATCGCCGTCAGCGAAGCGGCCGTACGCAACCAGCGCCGTCGCGTTCCCGGACCCACGTCGATGTCCCTCCCCTTCTGCCCGCACCCCGGTGACCGGGCCTGCGCATGACGAACGCCGAACATCGTCTCATGCGCCGGTGACCGCAGCGTGATTCGCCGACCCGCCGATCACCATGGGGACGATCCGCACGTAGACGACCATCCCGAGCAGCTCCACCAGCGTCTGCGTCACCACGACCGCGGGCGCGAGATCGAGGGCGGGCGGCAACGCGACGGCGAGCGGCAGGACCACCAACGAGTTGCGGGTGGCGCCGGAGAAGACCAGCGCGCGGGTCGCGGCGACGTCGTATCGGGCGATCCGGGCGACACCGACGCCGAGAACCGGCATGACGACGAGGAAGGCGACGAACACCAGGGCCGCCGGCACCAGCGACGACCACTGGTCGGCAACGGCGTCGATCTCGGAGGTGACCACGACCGCGAGGGTGATCATCATGACCGGCACCATCCCCGCCGCCATCGCCGACGCGACGACCCGTCCGGCCCGGTGTCGGCGAGCGACGGACTGGGTGATGCCGGAGAGGATCAGCGGCACCACGATCAGCAGCGCGAACGCCTCGGCGAACGGGGCGACGTCGATCACACCGACGATGTCGGACCCGACGAAGGCCCACAGGTACAGCGGCAACAGCGCGAGCTGGAGCAGCATCAGCAGCGGCGACGCGGCGAGCAACCGATCCGACGCCCCGCCGGCGAGCCCACTGAAGACGATGACGTAGTCGATGCAGGGTGTGAGCAGCACCAGCAGCGCGCCGACCAGGACGGGCCGGTCGTCGGCGATCACGCGCGTCAGCGCGAACACGACCGCGGGCACCAGCACGAAATTGAGCACGAGCACCCCGAGGAGAAATCGGCCGTCGCGCAGAGCGAGGCCGATGCGTCCGAACGGGACCGCGAGGAACGTCGCGTAGAGCAGCACGATCAGCACCGGGGTGACGGCGTGCCCGGCCACCGGACCGGCGTCGGGGACACCGATGCCCACGGTTGCTCCGACGGCGAGCGCGACGAGGTAGAGCGGGATCTGGAACCGCTCCATCGCCGCGACCGTCACGGACGCCGAGGATAGCGAGAGCGCGCTGGGCGGCTCAGTGCAGCAGCGACACCACGTTGCCCGACGGATCGGCGAACCACACGATGTCGGGACCCATCCCCATCTGGCGGCCACGCATGATGCCCTTGTCGTCGCACGGCATCCCGGGGAAGCGCAGGACCGCCGCGCCACGGCCCACAAGTTCGTCGACGGCGACATCGATGTCGGCCACCGGGATGTTCAGCACGGTGTGCGAGGCGGGCCGGTGATCGTCGCTGGGGTACACCAGCACCCGGGTGCGGCGGTCGAGGTGCAGCGTCAGCATCCCGGAGTCCGACCGCGCCACACGCAGCCCGAGGACGTCGCCGTAGAACTCCGCGGCGGCATCGATGTCCCGGACGGCGAACCCGCTGAACGGCGTCATCGAGGCCTCCTGCGCGTCCCGCACCATCGCCTCGCTCAGCGCGATGATCTGCACGAAGTTGCCGTCGGGATCGGTGGCGGTCCCGAACCAGCTGCCGTCGCGGTCCTCGACGGGGGCGAGCCACCCGTGGCCGAGGTCGTCGACGCGGGCCGCCGTCGCGTGGATGTCGTCGACCTCGAGGTTGAGGATGAGCCGCGCGGGTTCGCGGGCCGGCCCGCTGACGTCGTCGCGGGCGTCGATCATCAGATAGAACCCGTCGAGGTCCACGACGTCGTACCCGGGATCGTCGCCGACCTGCTCGACGGTGGCGTCGAACACCGACGCGTACCAGTCACGGAGCCGTGCGGGATCGTCGCTGGAGAGCAGTGCGCTGGAGATCGTTGCTGTGGCCATACCGGTACAGACTCCGCCGACCGGCCGAACTCATCGGCGGCGCGGTCGGTGTCGTCGGATCAGCCGGGCAGGCCCGGGGCCACCGGCACACATGGCACCGGCACCGGGTGGGCGGGGTCGAGAGCGGTGCGCACCAGCGCCGCCGTGCGGGGGGACGACACCAGCGACAGGTGGTCGGAGCGGTCGGCGGCACAGGTGTCCTGGACCACGATGTTGGTCGTGCGCAGGCCGGGCACGAAGCCGTCGGTCCAGGGCTCCACGATGCCGTCGAAGCGGGTCATGATGTTGGTGTAGACGACCCCCGGGGCGTAGGGGGTGCCGCCGGCGTTGATCTGGCGCATGAACGGGCTGCCGTACTGCTCCTCGGCGCACTCCGGGCACGGCAGGACCGCCTTGGGGTCGAGTCCCAGTGCGCGCGTGGCCGATTCGAGCTGCAGATAGGGCGTCTGATCCTGACCCTTCCAGTACGGGGCGAGCGAGACGTACCGGTTCACGAACCGTGCGCCGCCGAGATACCGCACGTACCACTCGGGCATCAGGGTGCCCTCCGAATGGCCCACGAGGTCGACCTTCGCCGCGCCGGTGGCCGCCCGCACCCGGTCGACGAACACCGCGAGCTGCCGCGCGCTCGGGATCATGCTGGTGAGCCCGCCCAGTTGGTTCAGCGGATACGGCGTACCCGGCAGCGCGCCATAGCTCAGGGCGAACACGCAGTAGCCGGCGTTGTGCAGCACCGGCCCGAGCGTGGCCCAGTTCGTCTGCCGGTTGCCGCCGGTGCCGTGCACCAGGATCACCGGGTTCGGGTGCGCGGCGCTCGGTCGGCAGGCGAAGTCGTTCGTGCCGGGCAGCGAACCGCCGGGGTTCGCCAGTTCGGCGCGGGCGCCGGCGAAGAAGTCGTAGGTCACCGGCAGCGGGGTCGCGGTGACGGTGGGGGCCGCGACGCCGGTGGCGGCGATCAGCACTGCGGTGAACAGGACAGGGGCGAGCGCGGTCAGCCGAAGAACGGCGGGACGAACACGCATGGCACCTCCTCGGTGTGGTCGGGATCGAGTGCGTTGAGGACGTGCCGCGCCGACCGGGGCGACCCGCAGATGCCGAGATGGTCGCAGAAATCCTGCGTGCAGTTGCTCTGGACGACGATGTTGGTGACGTGCTGATCGTCCGACGTCGCGGGCAGCTGACCGCTGGTGTACGGCCGCACGAACTCGTCGAACCGTGTCGAGATGTTGGTGTAGCGGATGCCGGGGACATAGGGACCGCCATCGGCGTTCATGCGGGCGAGGAACGCCGAACCGATCGTCATCTGCGACACCGCTCGACACGGCAGCACCTTCAGCGGGTCGATGCCCAGCCGCAGGTCGACCGTGTGCAGCAGGCCGGCCCCGAAGGCACTCGTGCCCTCCCACAGAGGCGCGAGCGACACGTACTTGTCGATCTTGTCGGCCCCGCCCAGGAACTTCGCATAGTGGTTGGGCACGAGCGTGCCCTGGGAGTGACCGACGATGTCGACCTTGTCGGCCCCGGTCGAGGCGAGCACTCGGTCGATGAAGTCGCCGAGCTCGGTGGCGCTGTCCTCCATCGTCGTCATGCCGCCCATCGCCGACAACGGCCACGGCAGATGGGGCAGTGCACCGTAGGTGAGGGTGAACACCGAGTAGCGCTCGCCGGTGAGCAGCGGGACGTAGGTGCCCCAGTTCGTCTGGCCGCCGCCACCGGTGCCGTGCACGAGGATCACCGGGTTCGGGTGGGCCGGGTCGACAGCGTCGTCCCACCGGTTCGCACCGGGTAACGCGCCGCCGGGGTTGGCGATCTCCGGGCCGATCCCGGAGAAGAAGTTGTACGCGACCTTCTGCCGCTCATGGGCGGAGTTCGGGGGCGCCGGGTTGTCGATCTCCTGATCGGGGGCAAGCAGTCCGACGTCGTCGGTCGACCGCGTGAGCAGGCCGCCGACACGCAGCGGGATGGTCATCGCGTCGCCGAGCAGTCGGATCAACGGACCATGCGCCACGTCGTCAGATTACGGGTCGCCTCCGATTCCGCCGGATTTCCGCGCCACCCGACGACTATGGGGATGTGAGTGTCGGATCGGGCGCGGGCGCGCTCCTCGAGATCTACGACGACGCGGTGCCGGTCGTCTACGGATACCTGCTGCGCCGGTGTCGCGACACCACCGTCGCCGAGGACCTGACCTCGGAGACGTTCCTCGCCGCGATGGACGCCGCGCGCCGGGGTGCGATGCCCGCGTCGGGCACCGCGTGGCTGGTCGGCGTCGCCCGGCACAAGCTCGCCGACCACTGGCGTCGCGCCGCACGGACCGCGACACCGGTCGCCGAGGTGCCCGAGACCGTCCACGACGGCTGGGACACCGAGCTCGACCGACTCATCGCCGAACACGTGCTTTCGCAACTCACACCGCTGCATCGGGCGGTGCTCACCCTGCGCTATGTCGACGACCTCACCGTCGCCGATTGCGCCGGACACCTCGGCCGCACCGTGTCGGCGACCGAGGCGCTGTTGACCCGCGCGAAGCGCGACTTCCGCGCCCACTATCCGGGCGCTCCGACCGCGAGAGGAGGCGTGTCGTGACCACCCATCCCGGAGACCGAGATCCGCTCGCCGTCCTGCGCGCCGACGACACACCCCTCGACCCGTCGGCGGATTTCCGCAGCCGCCTGCGCATCCGCCTCGAACGGGGCGCCACCCTCCCGGAAAGAATCGACATGTCCCTCACCGTCGACGACACCCCCTCGGTCGCAGCCGATCCCCCGGTCGTCGAGCGCCCCGGCGCCCTGCCGTATCTCACCGTCGGCGACGGCCGTGCGGCCATCGAGTGGTACACGACCGTGCTCGGCGGACGCCTGCGCGGCGAGCCGATCGTGATGGACGACGGCTCGGTCGGTCACGCCGAGATCGAGATCGGCGGTGGCGTGGTGTATCTCGCCGAGACCGCCCCCGATCTCGGGTTGGCGGCCCCGGCGCCCGGCGCGGTGTCGGTCAGCCTGATGCTCGCGGTCCCCGACACCGATCGGGCGGTCGCCGCGGCCCGTGCGGGCGGGGCGACGGTGCAGCGGGAACCGTACGAGGGCTACGGATCCCGTATCGGGGCGATCATCGACCCGTTCGGACACCGGTGGATGCTGAGCGGCCCCTCACGGTCGGCGGCCGTCGCGCGGGTGCGTCGCGGCGACCTGATCTACCCGTCGCTGTGCGTGCCCGACGTCGAGGCCGCAGTGCGCTTCTACGGTGCGGTGCTCGGCTGGCGGTACGACCCCGAGACCCGCCAGGTCACCAATCTCGGCCACCGACTCGGCATCTCGAGCCTCGACGACCTGCGGACGGTGTTCTGCGTGTACGCCGTCGACGATCTCGACACCGCCCGCGCGGCGATCCTCGCCGCGGGGGGCCGTGACGTCACCGAGCCCGGCGGCCATCCCGGATCACTCGACGCCGTCGACGATCAGGGCGTGCGGTTCGCGGTGTACGTCCCCGACCCCGACGAGCCGCGGGGTGATCTGCACCCGTCGGGACACGGAGAACTCACCTATCTCACCGTCGAGACCCCCGACAGCGGGGCCCTGCGCGACTTCTACGGGTCGGTGCTCGGCTGGGAGTTCACCGCCGGACGTATCGACGACGGCTGGGAGGTCGACGACGCCCGTCCGCAGATCGGGATCGCCGGCGGCGCAGCGGCGCACTCGGCCGTCGCGATGTGGGCGGTCGAGAACATCGACCTCGCCGTCGCACGCGTCCGCTCCGCCGGCGGCGAGGTGATCTCGGGACCCGAACGGGCGCCGTACGCGACGGTCGCGGAATGCCGCGACGACCAGGGCGTGCGGTTCTACCTCGGGCAGTACTGACGCGACATCAGCAGTTCTTCCCGCTGAGCGGGAAGAACTGCTGATCGGCGATCACTCGACGAGTGTCATCCGTTCGGTGGGTTCGGAGCCTCCCACATATGCGCGTACATCTCGGACACCAACGGCCACACCGTGTTCACACCATCCTCGACGGAATCGACGGCGTCAGCAAGGTCGCCGAACAGAACAAATTCGTGCGGGATCACACGACCGGCTGAGTCGTGACGGCCGAGAGGATCCGGAAAGCGCAGAGCGACGCGTCCGTCGTGGCGGTGCCAAGCGGTCGGTGCGTCCCACTCATCTCCGAAGGCGCGTTCGTATTCTTGGAGCGGGTCGCTATGTCCGGCATCCAGAATGAATCGAAAGCCCCATGTACGCCCTCTAGTGGCCCAGATGACGCTCTCGGAACGCGCGACGGTCATCTCGAATTCCTGATGACCTTGTCCTCGACGCCTCGCTCCAGGTCCAGCTTGAACTGCGTCATCGTCGTTCGCAGGACGTCATTTCGCGCTCTCGCCTTCTCGTTCATCTCCAGGAGTTTCGGCCCCGCCAACGCGACGGCCTCCGCCAGGATCGGCAGCATCGCCTTGGCGATCTTTCCTCCCTTGGGCATTTTGGCCAGGAGCTTCTCGACCGGTGTGAATTTCCCGTCGGCAAGAGCGGCCGCCAACAACTCTGCGCCGTCGGCGAGCGTGTCGAGCACCCGGAAAGGAATGTCGTACTTTGTTTGCCACTGCACACGGCGTTCCAGCGGCAGGATCGACGCCACCGGAAGGATGAGATCGAGGCCAATCCGCCGCGACATATTGATGCCGATCGCACGCGGACTGCCGGCCATACGTTCGAACTTCGCTGACGAGAGCAGCATGAAATCCTCGCCGATCGACAATGCCTCGGGGGCCTCGATGAACCCCGTGATGGTCGAACGGAGACGTTCGATGTCCTCTGCAGCATTGAGAATGACCAGATCACGAAATCTGTCGACATCCCAGTCCGGAAGGAGATCGGCTTTCGACAGGGCCAGGATCCAGATCCTCGGGAACTCGACAATGGGACCGTCCTCGAGCAGATCGTCTTCGAGCCGCGATAACGTCTGTCGAAAGTTGAACATCAACGACTTGAGATAGAGCTCTTCCTCGCCGTGATGGTCGAGCAGCTTTTGGCCGTCCACCAGCAAAATCGCGACGTCTGACCGCAGCAGCGAACGGAAACATTCTGTGCGCCGGTCGCGCTCCCCAGCACTGCTGGGCTCAGCTTCGAACCATTCACCCGGGTAGTCATGCCACGCGAGCCGGAGGACATCGAACGGCCACTTCTTGGCCGCATCGACTTCTGCGCCCTTGAGCTTGACCGAAAAGTAGTACGTGGTGGCCCTGAAGCGAGTGGCTGGCGGCACTGTCGCTTTGTCGCGCATACCGAGAAAATTCTTGTAAAGCCGAATCCCTTGGCCCACCTCGTCGGCCACGAGATCCCACAGATCGTTCTTGTACGAGCCCTCCTGAGCCGGACCGAAGAACGACGAGACCAGAACAGTTTTGCCCGACCCGCTTTCGCCGAAGACTGCAATGTGTTGCTCTCGAACCCTGGGAAACTTGGCCATTCCAGGACGGTATCGCACGACCGCTTGCACGCCTCTTCACGCGTCGACGGTTGCCTCGTCCGCCCGTCCACCGAACTGGATGGCGTCACTGCGACCGCGTCGACGCGAGAACTCAGCTAGCAAGAGCGCCGCGACCGGGCATCGGCGGCGAGCCGACACATCACAGATCGGGCATGTCGGCGGCCTTCTCGATCAGGCCGATCACGTTGCCCTCGGGATCCACCGCATCGCAGTGCGTGGCACCACGAAACGTCCACTGGGTCGAGGCGGACTCGACCGTGCCGCCCGCTGCGGCGAAGCACTCACGTGCCATTGCGAGGGAGTCCACCTCTACGGTCAGCTTGATCGCCGTCGCGCTGCGGCGCGGCGCGGGCACGGCCGACGGAGTCGCGTCGGGTGACCGGACGAGCGTGACCAGACCCACCGACGACGCCATGCCGCGGTAACCCTCGCCGTGATCGACGTCGGTCCAACCCAGGCAGTCGGCGTAGAACCGCTGCATGAGGTCCAGATCGGACACGTAGATCACCGCACCGGCGAGGTTCATATCGGCAGGATACGAGGCCGCGCCACCGCGGCCGCGGGTCACTCGACGAGAGTCAGCGCCTGGGTGGGGCATTCGCTGATGGCCCGGCGCACGGTGTCGATGTTCGCGTCGACCGCGACGTCGTCGACCTGCACCTCGCCGGAGTCCGCGAGTTCGAACACCGCCGGCGCCGCCATCTCACAGTTGCCCGATGCGCAGCAGATGTCCCGATCGACCGTCACGTGCACGCCCGCTCCCCTCTCAGAGCATCCGGCGCAGCAGCTTGACCGCGCGGTCGCTGTACGGCGGATAGATCAGCGACAGATCGGGTTTCGTCGGCTTGGCCAGCACCGCCTTGCGGTGACTGAGCGCCTCGAACCCCCACCGGCCGTGGTAGGCGCCCATGCCGCTGGCACCGACACCGCCGAACGGGAGGCTGGGGATCAGGCAGTGCATGGCGATGTGGTTGACCACCGCGCCGCCCGACGGGATGGCGTCGATCATCTTCTGCCCCAGCGCCTTCGACGAGGTGAACACATAGCTCGCGAGCGGCTTGGGGCGGGCGTTGACGAAGGCGATCGCGGCGTCGGGCGAGTCGACGGTGAGGATCGGGAGGATGGGGCCGAAGATCTCGTTCTCCATCACCGCGTCGTCGGGATCGGGGTCGACGACCACGGTCGGCTCGATGCGGAGGTTCTCGCGGTCGACCCCGCCGCCGAGGGCGATCCGCCCACTGGTGGCGTCGAGGTAACCCGACAGCCGGTCGAACTGCCGATCGTTGACAATCTTCACCGTCGGCTCGGTCTGGTCGGCGCGGAACTCGGCGATGGTGTCACCGATCTTGCGCACCAGCTCGTCGACCACCGAGCGGTCGGCGAGCACGTAGTCGGGCGCGATGCATGTCTGACCCGAGTTCAGCAGCTTGGTCCAGGCGATGCGGCGTGCGGTGACGTCGAGATCGGCGTCGGCGGCGACGTAGACCGGGCTCTTGCCACCCAGTTCCAGGGTCACCGGGGTGAGCGTCGGCGCGGCGGCGGCCATGATCTTCTTGCCGACCTCGGTGCCACCGGTGAACACGGCGTGGTCGAAGCCCATCGCCAACAGATCCTGCGTCGTCGACGCGTCGCCCTCGACGACCCGGAAAGCCTTCGTGTCGAGGTACTGCGGCACGATGCGCGCCAGCAGCGCCGACGAGGCCGGCGCCATCTCCGAGGGCTTGAGCACCGCGCAGTTGCCCGCCGCGATCGCCGCGACCAGCGGGCCGAGGGTGAGGTAGACGGGGTAGTTCCACGGGCCGATCACCAGCACCACGCCTAGCGGCTCGTACTGGACCCAGCCGCGGGCGGGCAGCTGCGCCAGCGGCAGCGACTGCTTCTGTCGCTTCATCCACTTTTTCAGGTTCTTGCGGGCGAAGGTGGCCTCGCCCTTGGTCGAGGCGATGTCACCGAGCCAGGCGTCGAAGCCGGCGCGACCGAGATCGGCGTCGAGCGCGGCGACGATATCGGCCTCGCACTCGTCGAGCATCGTCTCCAGAGCCGTCAACTGCGCGGTGCGCCAACCGATGTCGCGGGTCACACCGGATGCGTGGTACCGACGCAACTCGGCGAGCACGGAGTTCTCGACCGGCTGGGCGGCGGGTGTGGTGGGGAGGGTGGGTGCAGCCATGATGGGTCCTTGTCAGATCTCGGGTGCCGGTACGACGCCGGTGAGGATGCCTCCGCTGAGACCGCCGTCGACGACCAGTCCATGGCCGTTGATCCAGCGCGCGGAGTCGGTGACCAGGAAGATGATCGCGTCGGCGATGTCGTCGGGCTGGGCGTGTCGGCCCAACAGACCTCTGACGCCGTCGAGATTATCTTTGCCCATCGACTCCTCGAAGTCGGGCAGAATCGGGGTTTCCACAGGTCCGGGCAGCACCGCGTTGATGCGCAGCCCCATCTCGACCAGGGCCAGCGACATCGACATCGCGTAGACCGTGGCGACCTCCTTGGAGAAGTTGTAGGCGTTGCCCTCCTGCGGGTGCTCCTTGAACCACGCCGCGCCCTCGTCGAAGGTGTCGGTGGCGAGCAGGTCACGCACCGCATCGAGTCGCAGGGGCCAGTTCATGCCGGCGATCGACGAGACCACCACGATGGAACCGCCCGAGCGCAGCCGCCCGAACATGGCCTCGGTGAGGTGACGTACCGCCAGCGCGTTCACCGCGAGGACGAGGTCACCGGGCGCGGTACCGGGGATGCCGGCGACGTTGATCAGACCGTCGAACTCGCCGTCGAGACTCTCGACCGCGGCGTCGATGCTGCGTGGATTGGCCAGGTCGACCTCGATGTGTGAGGTGACGGCCGCGGTGGGCGTGTTGCGATCGAGGCTGTGCACCTGGGCACCGGCGTCGAGGAGCTTGGTGGCCACCACGTGACCGATACCCGAAGCGGTGCCGGTGACGACGAAACTCGTGCCGCGCAGGTCGTCCATCGTCACTTCTCCAGGGTGTAGGGCAGGGACCGGACGGCATGGACGAAGTTCCCGACGAGGTACTCCGGGTCGCCCAGGGTGAGTCCCGGCGCGCGGGATAGCAACTGGCCGAACAGCTCTCGCAGCTGAGTCTTCGCCAGGAACGCACCCATGCAGTAGTGCGGCCCACCGCCGCCGAAACCGAGATGCGGGTTGGGCGACCGGGTCACGTCGAACGCGGCGGGGGCGTCAAAGGCGTCGGCGTCGCGGTTGCCCGACGGGTAGAGCAGCAGCAGCCACTCGCCGGCCTTGATCTGCTGCCCGCCGAGTTCGGTGTCGACGACGGCGGTGCGCCGGAACGTCATGACCGGGGTCGCGTACCGGACGAACTCCTCGATCGCGGTCGCGGCGTGGCCCTCGAAGTCGTCGACGAGCAGCGAGCGCTGCTCGGGGTTGTCCTGCAGCGCACGGGCCACGAGGCTGATCGTGTTGCGGGTGGTGTCGTTGCCGGCCACCGACAGGAGCACGAAGAACGCCGCGATCTCCTCGTCGGTGAGGTGCTCGCCGTCGACCTCGGCCTCCACCAGGTTCGTCATGAGGTCGTCGCGGGGATCGGCGCGTCGGGCCTCGGCGAGATCGAGGGCGAGACCGAGGAGGGCGACCAACGACTCGTTGAGGACCTCGCCGGGTTCACGTCCCGCGGCGACATCGGGGTCGTTCCACGAGACCATGCCGTCGGCGTGGTGGGCGGCTTCCTCGCGATGCTCCTCGGGCAGGCCCATCATCTCGTAGATGGTCCACATGGGCAGGCGCTTGGACACCTGGGCCACGAAGTCACCCGAGTCGGTGGCGAGGAGATCGTCGACGATGACGCGGGCCTGGTTCTCGATCTGCTCGGTGATCGCCTCGACGCGACGCGGCGTGAAAGCTGCGCTCACGAGCCGCCGCAGCATCGAGTGCCGTTTGCCGTCCATCGCGAGGAACGACATCGCCGCCTCGAGCATCTCCTCGGGCACCTCCTCGACCATCACGCCCTGACCGGAGGTGAACAGCTCGGGGTGCTTGGACACGTACGCGATGTCGGCGTGGCGTGCGACCGCCCAGATGCCCGGTTGCTCGGGTGGGATGAGTGCCCCCTCGACGGGCGGGTGCCAGCTGACCGGGGCGTCGGCGCGCAGACGGGCGAAGGTCGCCTCGCGGTCGGCGGCACTCGCGGCCCAGAACGACAGCGGCGAGATGGTGTCGGGGTGGAAGGTGCGATCGGCGGTGGGTGCGCTCATGGTGGACTTTCTGCGGAGGAGAGCTGGGGGTCGGGAATTCAGACGAGCAGGTCGTCGCGGCCGTCGACGGTGAGTCGCTCGATGTAGGTGGGGAACAACTTCTTCGACAGGGGCGCCAGCTTCAGCAGCGACGCGACGTTGCCCTCGACCTTGATCTTCTTCTTCGCCATGGCCATCGGAAGGTTCACCTTCCCCTGCCAGTAGGCGTTGCCGACGTCGGCGGTCATCGACATCGTCGCGGCCGGTTCCGGTGCGCCCTCGCGCCCGTTGTGCACCGCTCCCGCGGTCGTGTCGATGATGAGGTGCGTCTCGGGATCGCTGAAGTCGAACTCGAGCACGATGCCGGTCTCGGCCAGCTTGGGGCCGAGCTCGGCATCGGCGAAGGCGGTCTCGAAGATGCCCCCGATGTAGGTGGCGACCTCGTCGGAACTGGTGAAACTCACGTCGACCTCCGGTGGGTGTGTGGTGGCGTGGGTCACACTAACATAAGTGAACTTATGGCGTCTAGGCTGAGCGGGTGGTATCGACGACCTCGCGCCAGGCGTACCTGGAGACCGGATTGGGAGTCCTGGCCGATCAGGGCTACGGCGGACTCAAGCTCGCCGAGGTCTGTCGCCGCCTCGGCGTGACCTCGGGCAGCTTCTATCACTTCTTCGCCAACTGGGGCGCCTACACGAGCGAGCTGATCACCCACTGGCACACCGAGAGCACCACGCTGCTGGTGGAAGGTGTTCGCGCCCAGTCGGATCCACGGGCGCGCATCGATGCGCTGCGGGCGATCGGCCTGTCGCTCCCCTACCGCGCGGAGGCCGCGATCCGCACCTGGAGCAGCCTCGACCCCGAGGTGCGCGCGGTGCAGCAGGAAGTCGACTCCCAGCGCATCGACGCACTGGCCGACGCCGCGTTCGACATCCTCGGTGACCGCCGCGGCGCCGACATGTTCGCGAAGTGGTCGATGTACCTGCTGATCGGGTACGAGCAGATCACCATCGACGACGATCCGGATGCGCTCGCGTGGCTGTTCACCCGCGCCGAGCAGGCCCTGATCGGCGGCGAGCTCCGCGGGATCGACGCGTCAGAAGGGTGACAGGAACGCCTGCAGCGCAGCCGAATACAAGGTGATGTCGGCGGCGCCCATCAGTTCGCGGGCGCTGTGCATCGCCAGTTGCGGGGCACCGACATCGACGGTCGACAGACCGGTGCGCGTCGCGGTGATGGGTCCGATCGTCGACCCGCACGGCAGGTCGGCGCGGTGCACGTACCGCTGCAGGGGCACGCCCGCCTGCTCGCAGGCGAGTGCGAACAGGGCCTCGCCGCCGGCGTCGCTGGCGTAGCGCAGGTTCTGGTTCACCTTCAGCACCGGGCCGCCGTTCACCGCGATGCGGTGGGCCGGCTCGTGACGGTCGGGGTAGTTCGGATGCGTCGCGTGGGCCATGTCGCCGGAGACACAGACGCTGGCCGCCATCGTGCGCAGGAACTCCGAACGGTCGCCGCCGCGCCCGGCCACGATCCGCTCCAGCGTCGAGATCAGCAGGTCGGATGCCGCTCCGCGATCCGATGCGCTGCCGACCTCCTCGTGGTCGAACAGCGCCAGCACACGGGTGTGGGCCGAGCCGGAGGCACCGTCGAGCAGAGCGCGCAACCCCGCGTAGCAGGTGCCCTGGTTGTCCAGGCGCGGGGCGCTGATCAGGTCGCCGTCGGCGCCGACCACCGCACTCGGGGCCAGATCGTGGGTCATCAACTCCCAGCCGAGGACGTCGGCGGCGTCGACATCGACACGCGCGCACATCATCTCGACGAACGTCCGGTCACCACCGGTGTCCACGCCCCACACCCCGTTGACGTGCCGCTGCGGGTCGAGGGTGACGCCCTTGCGATCCTCGGAGAGGTGGATGGCGAGCTGCGGCACCCGCAGGATCGGGTCGTCGACCCGGATCAGACGCTGCTCGATCGTGGTGCCGCGACGGATCGCGACGCGTCCGGAGACACCCAGATCGCGGTCGAGCCACGAGTTGAGCCAGGCCCCACCGTAGGGCTCGAGACCGACCATCCGCAGACCCGCCGAGCGGAGTTCGGGGTGCTGCTTGAGGCGCAGGTTGGGGCTGTCGGTGTGCCCGCCGACGATGCGGAAGGCGGTGCCGGCGTCGCGGGCGTCCCAGGCGATGAGAGAACCACCGCGGATCACGAAGTGGGCGCCGGGCTCGGTGGGCCAGGCGTCGGCCTCGTGCAGTTCGGTGTACCCGGCCTCGCGCAGATGCGTTGCCGCCGTGGCGCACACGTGGAACGGCGACGGGGACGCGTCGACGAACTCACACAGTCCCGGCGCGGTCGCCGAGGTGGTGATCGCGGTGTCGGCCACGGGGATCAGGCGGTGGCCAGCACGGCGTCGAGCGCCGAGTAGAACAGCCCGAGACCGTCGTCGCTGGGGCCGGTGAGCGGTTCGGTGGCGTGCTCGGGATGCGGCATGAGGCCGACGATGCGGCCGTCGGCGCTGGAGATGCCGGCGATCGAGCGCATCGATCCGTTCGGGTTGTCCCCGGCGTAGCGGAACACGACGCGGCCCTCGCCCTCGAGTTCGTCGAGCACGTCCTCGGACGCGACGTAGCGACCCTCACCGGATTTCAGCGGAACCAGGATCTCGGCGCCGGGCTCGAAGCGGCTGCTCCACGCCGACGTGGTCGAGGCGACCTCGAGCCACTGGTCACGGCACACGAAGTGCAGACCGATGTTGCGGGTGAGCGCGCCGGGCAGCAGTCCGGCCTCGCACAACACCTGGAAACCGTTGCAGATCCCCAGGATCGGGACGCCGCGGGTGGCGGCCTGCACGACCGAACCCATCATCGGCGCGAACCGCGCGATGGCACCGGCGCGCAGGTAGTCCCCGTAGGAGAAGCCGCCGGGCACCACGACCGCGTCGACTCCCTGCAGGTCGGTGTCGGCGTGCCACAGCTCGACCGGGGTGGCACCGGCGAGACGGACCGCGCGCGAGGCGTCGACGTCGTCGAGGGTGCCGGGGAAGGTGATGACGCCGATGCGCGCCGTCACTGCTCGGCCCGCGAGACCGTGAAGTTCTCGATCACGGTGTTGGCCAGCAACTCCGCCGCGATGCGGTCGAGTGCGACGTCGTCGACGGTGCCGTCGACCTCGAGTTCGAACCGCTTGCCCTGGCGGACATCGGCGATGCCGGAGAAGCCCAGCCGTCCCAGTGCCCCCACGATGGCCTGACCCTGCGGGTCGAGGATCTCCGTCTTGGGCATCACATCGACCACCACACGTGCCATGAGAGTGCGCTCCTGATTCCGATCGACCGGTACTCGATCCTGAGGGTTCTCGATCGAGCAGAGTTTACCGGTCAGGCGGCGCCGCGCCCGGCGGCGACCCCGGTGAGACGGCGGTAGGTGACCGGCGTCAGACCGTGGTGACGCGAGAGGTCGACACAGTCGAGCAGCGTCTGCCGCGCGATGGGGGTCTGCAGGTGCTTCGCCGCGATGGACAGCCGCACCACCCCGCCGCGCCGGGCGGTCCGGTTGGTCGAGACGACCACCATCCGTGCCCACCACGCATCGGCGCGGAAGCCGTCACCGAAGCCCAGGACCCGCGCACGGGTGAACTGGCCGGTGACCAGGTCGTCCCACCCGGTGAAGCCGAGGTTCACACGGAAACCGGCCGCGGGCAGCGCGGCGGTCGCACCGGCCGATGCCGTCCACCGGGGCGCGGCGAACAGTCGCGTCCGCAGGCCGGCCGCCTCGAGCACCCGATCGGCGGCGGCGAGACGCAGCGTGGCCTCGTGGGTGTCGATGACCGCGAACTCGGCGCGGCGTCGCTTCGTGGCCGCCTGGTCGTAGCCGTGCAACACGATCGCGTCGTCACCCGACCGCCGCTCACGCAGCCAGTCGACGGTCTCGGCGTCGTCGTGCAGGCGGTAGCCGTGCTTGAGTCGCGGCGACACCAGCAGCGAGGTGGGCACCTCGCGCCGGGCGAGCTCGTCGACGAAGGCCTGCGTGTCGGTGAGGGTGTCGGCGCGGATCCCCGAGACCGACACATACAACTGTCCTGCCATGACCCCGAGTGTCCATTTCGCAGGTGAGCCGTCGGTTATGTCGCCGTGTACGGCGTGCCAACTCTCAGGAGAGGACCGACTCGATCGCCTCGATGACCTCGGGGGCGTCGGGCTCGGTGCGCGGGCGGAAACGCTTCACGACGGTGCCGTCGGCGTCAATGAGGAACTTCTCGAAATTCCATTGCACGTCGCCGGCCTCGCCGGAATCATCGGACGCCTGGGTCAGCTCGGCGTAGAGCGGATGCCGGTTGTCGCCGTTGACGTCGACCTTCTCCATCAGAGGGAAGGTGACGCCGTAGGTGGTCGAGCAGAACGTCTCGATCTCCTCGGCGGTACCGGGCTCCTGACCCATGAACTGGTTGCACGGCACGCCGACGACGGTGAGCCCGCGATCGCGGTAGTCCTCGGCGATCTTCTCCAACCCGGTGTACTGCGGCGTGAGGCCGCACTTGCTGGCCACGTTGACGACGAGGACGGGGCCGTCGAACTCCGCGAGGCTGGTGTCGGAACCCTGGAGGGTGGTGAGCGGGATGGACTTGATGGAGGTCATGTGTCGAGCGTAGTCACGGGGCTCAGGGGGTGGTCGTGACACGGCTCACAGGCGTTTTCCCTCCGAAGTGCGCCACGTCACAACAATTGCGGTAGCGGCAATAGTTGCGTGGGCATTACCTTTTTCCGGTGACCATCACCGACCCGTCCGCGGACACCGCGGCGTCCACGGAACAGACGTTCGACGTCCTCGTCGAGTTCCTCGGGCGCCTCATGACCACGGCCGAGGTCGATGCGCTCGACAGCCTGTTCAACACCGAGATCTCGTTCTCGCACTTCCGCACCCTCATGGTCCTCGCGGGCCGCGGGCGCGCGTTGTCGGTGAACGAACTCGGTGAGGCGTTGCACCTGTCCGTCGCGGCCACCGGCCGCAACGTGGACAAGCTCGTGGGCCTGGGCCTCGTCGACCGACGCGAGGACAGCCACGACCGACGCATCAAGCGGGTGTCCCTCACCGACGAGGGCCACACCGTGGTCAACGCACATCTCGACAGCAAGGAGGAGCAGTTCCGGCATTTCGTCCACCGGCTGCCCGCCGAGCTGCGCACCAACCTGTACGACGCTCTGCACTCGATAGTCAGCGGCGACTACCTGTCCGAATCCGATCCGGTGTTCGCACACCGGCACCATCAGAAAGTGACCTGATGACCTCCTCGACAACATCGGCCGATCAGGGGTCGGGGCTCGACGCCCGCACCCTGAAGGTCGCCGCCGTGGTCGTGCTCGGCGCGATCATGTCGATCCTCGACACCACGGTCGTGGCCGTGGCGCAGAACACCTTCCAGGACGTGTTCAACACGTCCGCCGCCAACGCCGCCTGGACGGCCACCGGCTACACCCTGGCGCTGGCCGCGGTGATCCCGCTCTCGAGCTGGGCCACAGCGCGTTTCGGCACCAAGAACGTCTACCTGACGTCGCTGGTGCTGTTCGTGCTCGGCTCCATCCTCTGTGCCTTCGCCTGGAACATCGGTTCGCTCGTCGCGTTCCGCATGCTGCAGGGTGCCGGCGGCGGCATGCTGATGCCCGTCGGCATGATGATCCTCACGCGCGCAGCGGGTCCCGAGCGTGTCGGCTCGATCATGGCCGTCCTCGGGATCCCCATGCTGCTCGGCCCCATCGCCGGACCGATCCTCGGTGGCGTGCTCATCGAGTTCGTGTCGTGGCACTGGATCTTCCTGATCAACGTCCCGATCGGCATCCTGGCGATCGCGTATTCGGCGTGGATCCTCGACGGCGAGGAGGAGAAGTCCAAGCCTCCGTTCGACTTCGTCGGGCTGCTGCTGCTCTCCCCCGGTCTCGCGGTGTTCCTCTACGGCGTCTCGTCGTCGAACTCCGAGGGCACATTCATGTCGGCGAAGGTGTTGATCCCCATGGTGATCGGCGCCGCGCTGATCATCTCGTTCGTGGTCCACGCCCTGCGCGGCAAGACCCCGCTGCTCGATCTGCGGCTGTTCCGCAACCGCACGTTGAGCATCACCGTCGTCACGTTCACGTTCTTCCTGATCGCGTTCTTCGGTGCGTCGCTGCTGTTCCCGCAGTACTTCATCGGCGTGCGTGGTGAGTCGACCCTGATGGCCGGCCTGCTGGTCGCCCCGCAGGGACTCGGCGCGATGCTGACGATGCCGATCGCCGGCCGCATGACCGACAAGATCGGCCCCGGCAAGTTCGTGCTCACCGGCATCGTGTTGATCGCGATCGGTCTCGGCGTGTTCATGTTCCTCGGCGCCGACACCTCGTACTGGCTGCTCGGCGGCGCCCTGTTCGTGCAGGGTCTCGGCATGGGCATGTCGATGATGCCGATGATGTCGGCCGCGCTGGCCACCCTGAAGGCCGAGAGCGTCGCCGACGGCTCGACCCTGGTCAACGTCGTCCAGCAGACCGCCGCCTCCATCGGCACCGCGGTCATCTCGGTGATCCTCGCGACCAACCTCAAGGGGCTGGCCGCACCGACACCGAGCGCCTCGGCGGGCGCCTTCGGCGACACCTTCGTCGTCGCCGTGGTGCTCATCGTGATCTGCCTGGTGCCCGCGTTCTTCCTGCCGCGCAAGAAGATCGCCGTCGCCACCCCGGTCGACGAGAACGGCGAGCCCGTCAAGGCCGCCCCGGTGATGATGCACTGAGCTGAATCTCGACCCGAGAGGCCCCGCTGGTAGCTGCACACCAGCGGGGCCTCTCTGTGCACGACCCCAGTGGGGCCGTAGTTTCCGCCAGTTGGGCCGTCGTTTCCGCCAGTTGGGCCGTCGTTCGCGTCAGCTGGGCCTTCGTTCGCGTCAGTCGGGCCGATACTCCGCTGTCGGCGGCCGGGTGAAACCAGACGGCCCTCGACACCGTCGAACGTGTCATGGCATTCGGCGAGCACCCGCTGTGGGGCACAGCGCACATCATCCGAGCAGACGCTCACGCACACGACGTGCGGCGTGACTGTCACCGTCTCCATCGCGGGGTCTACATCGAGCCCGGAACCGATCTCTCCCCCGTCGACGTCATCCGCGCGGCGGCGATGCGGGCCGGACCCGGTGCCATCGTCGCCGGCACGAGCGCTGCCGTCCTGCACGGGGCGAAGTTCGTCGACACCGGAGGCGAGGTCGAACTGATCCGCGACCTCAGCGGTCACGGACGTACGCGCAACGACGTCCACATCGTCCGCACCGACGGCCTCGAACCGGAAATGATCGACGTGGTCGACGGAATCGCGGTCACGTCCCCGATTCGGACCGCCTACGACCTCGGCCGGAGAACTCCTGCGTGGATGGCCCTCGGCCGCCTCGACGCCCTCGCCGCCGCAACGGACCTCCACCTCGGGCAGCTGTGGTCATACGTCCGAGACCACCCCCGGACGAAAGGGATTCGGCAGATGCGGGAACTGGTCCCGTTGATCGACCCGTTCGCCGAGTCACCCGGCGAGAGCTGGCTGCGGTGGGTCATGATCCAGGGCAAGCTGCCGAAACCGGAGACGCAGATCGAGGTCCTCGGTCCACGAGGTGAACTGCTCGCGCGATTCGACCTCGGATACCGCCGATACAAGGTGGGCATCGACTACGACGGCGTCGAATTCCATACGTCCCCCGCCGACCGGGCGCATGACCGTCGCCGAGACCTCGCTGTCCGAAACCGGGGCTGGGAGCCGATCCGAGTCGACTCGGCGACTCTGTCTCCCCACCCCGACGCAGTGATCCGCACGATCACCGACGCCCTCGTGATCCGCGGATATCGCCCGTCCGAGGAGAAACGACGGCCCAACTGACGCGAACGACGGCCCAACTGGCGGAAACAAAGGCCCAACTGGCGGGGTGGGGTTGGGGAAGAAGTCAGAGGGCTCGGGTCTGGCGAAGGACCCAGGCGTGTTCGAAGGCGACTTCCTCCCACTGCTTGTAGCGGCCGCTGACGCCACCGTGTCCGGCGCTCATCTCCGTCTTCAGCAGGATCGGGTTGTCCGACGTCGTGGTGTCCTGCAGGCGCACCACCCATTTCGCGGCCTCGGTGTACATCACGCGGGTGTCGTTGAGCGAGGTGATCGCCAGGATCGACGGGTACGGCTTGGCCTCGACGTTCTCGTACGGCGAGTAGCTCTTCATGTACTCGTAGACCTCGGCGTTTTCGAGCGGGTTGCCCCACTCGTCCCACTCGATCACGGTCAGCGGCAACGACGGGTCCAGGATCGACGTCAACGGATCGACGAACGGGACGACCGCGAGGATGCCGTTGAACAGCTCGGGCGCGAGGTTGGCGACGGCACCGATGAGCAGTCCGCCGGCCGAGCCACCCTCCCCCACCAGCTGCGACGGCGTCGTCGCGCCAGTGTCGACGAGATACCTTGCGGCGTCGACGAAGTCGGTGAAGGTGTTCTTTTTCGTGAGCGTCTTGCCGTTCTCGTACCAGTGCCGCCCCATCTCGCCACCGCCGCGGATGTGGGCGATGACGAACACGACACCGCGGTCGAGCAGCGACAGCCGCGCGATCGAGAAACCGGGGTCCATGCTCGCCTCGTAGGAGCCGTATCCGTAGAGCAGCGTGGGCGCCGGCCGCGACACACCCTTGCGGCTCACGATCGACAACGGGATCTGCGTGCCGTCGGCGGCGGTGACCCACTCGCGCTTCTGCTCGTAGTCGGCCGGGTCGTAATCCCCCAGCACCACTTGCCGTTTGAGCAGGATCCGCTCGCCGGTGCGCACGTCGAGGTCGATGACCTCGGTGGGCTCGATGAAGCTCGAGTAGCCGATACGCAGGCGAGGCGCGGCCCATTCGGGGTTGCCGGCGAGGCCTGCGGTCGACAGAGGCTCGTCGAAGGTCACCTCTTCGAACGACACCTCCGTCGAACTCGCGGCGTCGCGGATGTCGGCGATCGAGATCCGCGGGGTCGCACCGCGGCGATAGCTGAGCACCAACTGGTCGGCGAACGCGTCGACACCCTCGATGCGCATCTCGTCGGAGTGCGGCACGAGAACCCGCGTGTCGGTCGGGTCGTCCGCCGGGGCGTCGAGCAACTCGAAGTTCTCGGCGTTCTCGTTGTGGGTGATGAGGAATCGGTCCTCACCCGCGATGACGGCGTGTTCGACGTCGTACTCGACGCCGTCGCGTCGTGGCCACACCACGCGGAACTCGCCGGTCGGGTCGTCGGCGGGCAGCACGTGCACCTCGGAGGTGATCTTCGAACCCAGCCCGATCATGAGGTACTTGTCGCTGCGCGTACCGCCGATGCCGACCCAGAACCGCTCGTCGGGTTCGTGGAAGACGGACACGTCGTCGGTGCCGGCGCCCAGGTCGTGGCGCCACACCGTGTCTGGCCGCCATGCGTCGTCGACGGTGAGATAGAAGATGTGCTTGCCGTCGTGCGACCACGTCGCCCCGGGCGCGGTGTTCTCGACCGTCTCGGTCAACATCTCACCGCTGCGAAGGTCCTTGAACCGCAGCGTGTATCGCTCGTCGCCCTTGACGTCGACGCTGTAGGCGAGCAGATCGCCGTCGTCGGTCACCGAGAACGCTCCGAGGCTGTAGAAGTCGGTGCCCTCGGCGTCGAGGTTGGAGTCGAGCAGCACCTGCTCGCCGGGCAGCGGGTCGTCGCCCGACACCGTCGGCGGGTCCCAGTCGTCGTCGCCCGCGATCGGCGCACGACACCGCAGCGGGTACTGCTTGCCCTCCAGCGTCCGCGCGTAGTACCAGTATCGGCCCCGCCGCGACGGCACCGACATGTCGGTTTCCTGTGTGCGCGCCTTGATCTCGCCGTAGATCGTCGAGCGCAGATCGGCCAGTTCGGCGGTGTCGGCCTCGGTGAGCGCGTTCTGCGCCTCGAGGAAGGCGATGACCTCCGGATCGTCCTTCTCCCGCAGCCACTCGTAGTTGTCGACGACCTCGTCGCCGTGGTGGACGCGGGTGACCGGGACCTTCTTGGCGGCGGGTACCTGTGGCGCGGCGGTCATTGCTCCTCCTTCGGCCAGTCGCGAAACGACAGACCCGAGATACGTTCGTAGGCATCGATGTAGCGACTGCGCGTGCGCTCGGCGACGTCGTCGGGCAGCGGCGGTGGCGGCCCGTCGGCGGCCTTGTCCCACCCGGAGTCGGGGCCGGTGAGCCAGTTGCGCACGATCTGCTTGTCGAAACTCGGCTGCACCTGCCCCGGCGTGTAGGTCTGCGCGTCCCAGTATCGGGAACTGTCCGGGGTCATCACCTCGTCCGCCAGCACGAGACCGCCGTCGGTGTCGATGCCGAACTCGAACTTGGTGTCGGCCAGAATGATCCCACGCTCACGCGCCAGTTCGACCCCGCGCGTATAGATGTCGAGGGTCAGCGACCGAGCTGCGTGCGCCACATCGGTACCGACCTTCTCGACGACGGCGTCGAAGTCGATGTTCTCGTCGTGGTCGCCGATGTCGGCCTTGCTCGCGGGCGTGAAGATCGGTTCGGGCAGCTGCGACGCCTCGTCGAGACCGGCGGGCAGCGCGATGCCGCACACCGCGCCGTTCGCGCGGTAGTCGAGGAGCCCCGACCCGGTGAGGTAGCCGCGGGCAACGCATTCCACCGGCAGCATCGGCAGCTTCCGCACCACCATCGACCGCCCCAGGACCGAGCCCGGGATGCGCGCATCGGTGGCGTCGCCGGCGAGGTGGTGGGGCACGCCGAGAGTGTCGAACCAGTAGAACGACATCGCCGTCAACACCCGTCCCTTGTCGGGGATCGGTGTGGAGAGGATGTGGTCGAAGGCGGAGATCCGGTCCGACGACACCATCAGCAACGTGTCGTCGTCGATCTCGTAGAGCTCGCGGACCTTGCCCGACGCCACGTGGCGATAGGACTCGAGGGTGGGGCGCATCCCTTCAGGCTAGTGGCGCGACCCCGCCGGCCGGTGTCGCGGGGATGGCAGGACCCCCGCGGTGACGTTGCACCCATCACACGACCACGACACCGACTTGCGAGGAGCCACCATGGCCGACGACGCCACCGCCCTGCACGACGTCCTCGTCGACGCGTTCACCCGCGTCGACGACGCCGTCGCCTCCCTCACCGACCAGGCCGATCCGGCCGTGCTCACGCACCGGATCGACGCCGACGCGAACTCCATCGCCTGGCTCATCTGGCACTCGGCGCGGGTCGTCGACGACCACATCACCGGGTTGTCGGGCCGCGATCAGCTGTGGCCGCAGTGGCGCGACCGGTTCGACCTGCCGTTCGACGAGTGGGCCACCGGGTACGGGCAGTCGAGTGACGAGGTCGCCGCGGTACCCGGGGACTCCGAGGCGCTCGCCGGGTATTTCCACGCCGTGCACGAGGCAACGCTGGAGTACGTCCGCGGTGTCGATGCCGACGAGATCGAGCGCGTCGTCGACGACAACTGGGACCCGCCGGTCACCGCGGGGGTCCGTCTGGTCAGCGTCGTCAACGACATCACCCTGCACATCGGCCAGGCCCAGTTCATCGCGGGCGTGGCCGAACGGGCCACGGCCTCGGGGTAGACGCCGACCACACCCGGCCCGAAGATTGACGGCCGTCACATCCGGACGGCGGCCGACGACTGGTCACATTCCCTCATCTGAATTCGCGGCATGTCAGATCGCTTGCGCAGGATGTGTCCACGCGGTCGCCCGGGAGGTCGGGTGGTCTCTCGTCCTGGTGGTCGCGACATCTGTGTGTGGACGATCGCACGCATCAGCCGGGGGGCCGAGACAGTGCTCGACAGACGAACGTTCATGACCGGGGTGACGACGGCCGCCGCCGGCGTCGCCGCCACCGCAGCCCTGGGCCCGGTGGCCGGTCGGGCGACGGCTTTGCCCGCCGGTGAACCCGCATACCGGGCACTGGTCCCCGAGATCTACCGCCGGGTGCCGTCAGCACCGGCGTTCAGCGACACCATCGTGGTGGGCACCGGGTTCGGGGCCGCCGTCACCGCGTTGCGGCTGGGGCAAGCGGGGCTCGACGTCACCGTCCTCGAACGCGGCTCCCGGTGGCCGATCGACCCGCGTCGCGCGATCTTCGCCAACGATGTGGTCCCCGACGGCCGTGGCTACTGGCGACGCACCGTCAATCCTGTTCCGCTGACGGGTCTCCCGCAGATCCCGGTCGACTCTTTCGGTGGCGTACTCGAGGCCACCGAGCACGGCGATCTCGAGGTCTGGCGGGGCGCGGGTGTCGGCGGCGGTTCGCTCGTGTTCACCGGTGCCCTGGTGCGACCCGAGCGGAGGTTCTTCGAGGCGGCGTTCGGCACCACTCTCGACCACGACGCGATGACCCCGTACTACGCTCGCGCACTTCGGGGTCTACGCGGTTCGCCCATGCCCGGTGACGTGTTGGCGTCGGGTCCTTTCACCCATTCCCGCGTGTGGGACGCCCAGGCCCGGCGCGCCGGGTACGCGCTGCAACGCATCGACGGCATCTGGGACTGGGACATCGTCCGCGCCGAACTGCGAGGTGCCGCGCGACCGTCGGCGATCATCGGTGAATCGAACCTGGGCAACGCCGACGGCAGCAAGAACGACCTGCGCTCGACCTATCTCCGACAGGCCGAAGCCACCGGCCGCGTCCGCATCCACCCGCGTCACGAGGTCCTCGACATCGGCCGTGACACATCCGGATTCGTGCTCACCGTCGCCGAACTCGCACCCGACGCGACCGTCATCCGTCGCCGCACCATCGGCTGCCGTCGCCTGTTCCTCGGAGCGGGCTCGATGGGCACCTCGGCGCTGCTGGTCCGCGCTCGCGACACCGGCACGCTGCCGGACCTGACCGCTGCGGTCGGTCAGGGCTGGGGCACCAACGGCGACGCTGCCCTGGTCCGCGGTCCCGACCTCCGTGCGAACGGTCTCGTCCAGGCGTCGCCGTCGGCGACGAGAATCGTCGACGAGTCCACCGGAACCGCTGTGTCGCTGGAGAACTGGTACGTGCCGGGCAACCCGATCGACCTGTCACTGATCGGCTCGCTGGGCATGGTGCTCGACACCACCCGCGGCAGTTTCGTCCTCGACCGTTCCACCGGCACGGTCGATCTGCGATGGCCGCGTGGCGGTAACCGTGATGTCGAGAGCGCGTTGCGCACGGTGCACACCCGCATCGCCGAACGCAGCGGGATCGGTGTCGGCGCAGGGCCGTTGGCCAAGGACGTGAACACGCGGTTCACGGCCCACCCCCTCGGTGGTGTCGTGCTCGGACGGGCCACCGACACCCACGGTCGGGTGAACGGCTACCGCGACCTGTACGTCGTCGACGGCGCACTGATCCCGGGCACCACGGGTACGGCGAACCCGTCGTTGACCATCACCGCGCTCGCCGAGCGCAACATCGAGGCGGTCATCGCCGCAGCCGGATGATCAGAGTCGAGTGATCGCGGGGCCTACAGAATCGGCGCCGGCGCGTAGGCGGCGGCGTCGGGGTACTGCTCGACGAGGCGACCGACCTCGGCGACGACCTCGGCGACCTGCGCCTCCGCGGCGCCGATGAACGCGTGCTTGTCGGCGAGGGCGGCGTCGAGCGCGGCACGGTCGAGCGGCAGACGGTCGTCGGCGGCGAGGCGATCGAGCAGGTCGGGTTCACGACCCTCCTCCCGCATCGCCAGGGCGACCGCGACCGCGTTCTCCTTGATCGCCTCGTGCGCGGTCTCGCGCCCCACCCCGGCCCGCACCGCCGCGATGAGCACCTTCGTGGTCGCGAGGAACGGCAGGTAGCGGTCGAGTTCGTTGGCGATCACGGCCGGGTACGCACCGAATTCGGCGAGCACGGTCAGGAACGTCTCCATCAATCCGTCGATGGCGAAGAACGCGTCGGGCAGCGCGACGCGGCGCACCACCGAGCAGAAGACGTCACCCTCGTTCCACTGCGCGCCGGCGAGTTCGGCGGCCATCGAGCCGTAGCCGCGCAGGATCACCGCGAGGCCGTTGACGCGTTCGCAACTGCGCGTGTTCATCTTGTGCGGCATCGCCGAACTGCCGACCTGGCCGGGCTGGAAGCCCTCGGTGACCAGTTCGTGCCCGGCCATCAACCGGATGGTGTGCGCCAGCGACGAGGGCCCGGCCGCCACCTGCACCAGCGCGGAGACGACGTCGTGATCGAGCGAGCGCGGGTACACCTGACCGACGGAGGTGAGCGAGCGCGAGAAGCCCAGGTGTGCCGCGATCGCCGACTCCAACTCGGAGAGCTTGGCGGCGTCGCCGTCGAGGAGGTCGAGCATGTCTTGCGAGGTGCCCATGGGCCCCTTGATGCCGCGCAACGGGTATCGGTCGATCAGCTCCCGCAGGCGGGTCAACGCCACGAGGAGTTCGTCTGCGGCGGAGGCGAATCGCTTCCCGAGCGTGGTCGCCTGCGCGGCGACGTTGTGGCTGCGTCCGGCCATCACGATCGAGGAGTACTCCGCGGCACGATCGGCGAGCCTCGCCGCGACCGCGACCCCGTGGGCGTGCACGTGCTCGAGCGAACGCAGGATCTGCAGCTGTTCGACGTTCTCGGTGAGATCGCGGCTCGTCATCCCCTTGTGGATGTGCTCGTGGCCGGCGAGGGCGTTGAACTCCTCGATGCGGGCCTTCACGTCGTGGCGGGTGACGCGCTCGCGGTCGGCGATCGACTGCAGATCGATCTGGTCGACCACGCGGGTGTAGTCCTCGATCACCCCGTCGGGGACGTCGACGCCCAGTTCGCGTTGCGCCGAGAGCACCGCGATCCACAACTGCCGCTCGAGCGCGATCTTGTGTTCCGGCGACCACAGCGCCACCAGGTCGGCCGATGCGTACCGACCGGCGAGAACATTCGATATACGAGGCTTGTTCGACACGGCGCTCATTGTGCCCTGATCAGGCTTTGTGCCCAACTGACGTGGATGTCGGCCCAACTGGCGCGAACAACGGCCCAACTGGCGGGAACGACGGCCCAACTGGCGGGGTTGGGGTCGGGGCTCGGGTCAGGAGTAGGCCTTGGGCAGGGGCAGGCCGCGATCGGCGAGGACCTGCCGCAGGCGGGTCGGGTAATCGGTGATGATGCCGTCGGCGCCGGCGTCGATCTGCGCGTTCATCACGTCGACGTCGTCGATGGTCCACGGCACCACGGTGAAGCCCACCGCATGCGCGCGCTCCACGAACGCCTTGTCGGCGACCAGCGCGAAACCCTTGTCCTTCGTGGTCTGGCCGTAGGGCACGGAGTAGCCCGGCGAGAGCACCTGCACGCCCAGCTTCTGTGCGCCGGCGATCACGTCACCGCCCACCGAGGCGTAGTCGACCGAGCCGGTCCACATCGAGTTCGGCTTCCAGGTCGTCTCGTCCCACAGTGCGACGAGCGGGATCGACGGGGCGGCCTGCTTCACCAGCGGCAGGGTGCGCCAGTCGAAGCTCTGGATCTCCACCTTGTCGGTCTTGTCCGCCGCCTTCACCGCGCCGAGGATCACGTCCACGTACTGCTGCGGGGTGGCCGACTCCGAGCGCTTCTCGCCCTCGATCTTGGTCTCCACGTTGTAGCGGACACCCGCCTTGTACTTGTCGGCTAGTGCGAACAGCTGTGGCAGCGTGGCGATCTTGTTGCCCTCGACCACCTTCGCATCGGGGTAGGCCGACAGTTTCTTGCCGCAGTCGAGCGTCTCGATCTGGGCGTAGGTGAGGTCGTGGACGACCTTGCCGACGTAGGGGAACTGCGGGTCGTCCGCGGTGACCGGAGCGGTGTCCGAGCACTTCGTCGGGTCGATGGTGGGGTCGTGCCAGATGATCGGCGCGAGGTCCTTGGTGAGCACGATGTCGAGTTCGAGGGTGCTGACGCCCAGCTTGATCGACTGCTCGAAGCCGTACAGCGACTCCTCGGTGTGCTCGCCGCGGCCACCGCGGTGCGCCTGCAGGTCGACGGTGCGGGCGGCAGCCGACGCCGAGGACGACGACGCCGATGCGGCGTCGGGGGAATCCGACCCGCATCCGGCCAGACCGATCGCGGAGACGGCGGCAATCGCGAGAGCGGCGGACAGGGGGCGCAGTCGGCTGCGTCGAGAGGTCATCACGGAACCTCACGCTAGGGGTGCGCGGTGGCGATCACCGACCGCGGGCGGGCGAGTTCACCGACTGTTCAACCGACGGTCCTCGGCGTGGACCGGCGCCAGGACGTCGACGACGTCGCACAACGCGACGCGGGTGACCTCCATGACGTCGTCGACGGAGTCGGCCAACGCACCCACGACGGCTCCGTCGACGACGGCCATCAACTGACTGATCCGTTCGGGACTGCCCACCCGACCGGATTTCTCGAGCACCTCGCAGTGCAGGCCGGCGAGCAGTTTGCGCCGGTCGGCGAGCACCGGCCGCAACCGCGGGAAGCGTGCGCAGAGCACGACCATCTCGTACCGGGTGGTCAGCTCGTCGCGTGTGGTGCCGTCGCCCACGAACACATCAGCCAGCGCCTCGGCCGTGGCCTCGTGTCCGCGGCGACGACGGGTGAGCATCTCCGACCGCAGCCGGATCGCCTCCTCGTCGTGATGGCAGGCGAAGGTGACGGCCTCGACGATGAGGTCCTCGAGGGACTCGAAGTAGTAGGTGGTCGACGCCAACGGCAGCCCGGCGCGTTCGGCGACGGCGCGATGGCGCACCGCGTCGAAGCCGCCCTCGAGGAGGAGTTCGGCTGCGGCGGAGATCAATCGGGCACGCCGTCGCATTCCCTTGGGCGTGGCTGCCGACGTCATCCGATCATGCTGCCAAATGTGTGGTGCACGTCACCGTGTTTTCGCCGAAACAGCCCCCCACCCCGAGCGGGGCCTTGTCAGCCCGTGTGCAGGCGCGACTCCGCGAACACCGGCGTCAGCAACTCGAGTCCGCGTTCGATCTCGGCGGTGGTGCCCGCGAAGCTCAGCCGCACCGTCCGGTGGCCCGAGAGGGTGTCGAAGTCGGCGCCGGGCGCCATCGCGACCCCGGTGTCGGCGAGCACCTGCGCACACCACGCCAACGAGTCGTCGGTGACGTCGCCGATGTCGGCGTAGACGTAGAAGGCACCGTCGGGTGGGGCGATGTCGGTGACGCCGAGCGACGCGAGACCGCCGAGGAGGACAGCCCGGTTGGCCGCGTATCTCTCGACGTGCGAGTCGCATTCGGCGATCGACTCGGGATCGAAGGCGGCGACGGCCGCGGCCTGCGACACCGCGGGTGGGCAGATGGTGAGGTTCGCGGTGAGTCGTTCGACGCCACGCTTGAAGCGCGCGGGCACCAACATCCATCCCAGGCGCCACCCGGTCATCGAGAAGTACTTCGACACCGACCCCATCACCACCGACTCCCGCGACGTGGCCCACGCACAGGAGGTGGGGCCTGCGTATTCGATGCCGTGATAGATCTCGTCGGAGATCAGCAGGGTGCCGTGCTCGTCGCACCAGGTGGCCAGCGCGGCCAGGTCGTCGGGGGTGATGACGGTGCCGGTCGGGTTGGCGGGGCTGGCCACGATGAGCCCCGCGGGGGGCGAGTCCAGCGCGTCGAGCATCTCGACGGTCGGCACGAATCCGGTCGCGGCGCCGCAGTCGAGTTCGACGACCTCGCACCCGAGGGCGGCGAGGGTGTTGCGGTAGGCCGGATAACCGGGGCGGGCCATCGCGACCCGGTCGCCGACGTCGAACGCGGCCAGGAAGATCAGCGTGAAGGCACCCGAGGAGCCGGTGGTGACGACGACGTCGCCGGGGTCGACCTCGAGTCCGTACCGCGTCCGGTAGTGCCCGGCGATCGCGGCCCGCAACGGGGCGATCCCGGTCGACTCGGTGTACCCGAGCACGTCGGCGGCCAGGGCCGAACGCACCGCGGCCAGCACCGGCGCGGGGGCGGGTGTCGAGGGTTGTCCCGCCGCCAGCGACACCACCTCGAGTCCCGAGGCGCGGCGGGCGGCGCTCGCCGCGAGGACGTCCATCACGTGGAACATCGCGATGTCGGAGCGCTGCGAACCCCCTGCTCGTGAACCCCCTGGTGCGGCCATGGCTCGACACTAACGTCGCGCGGTGCACCGGTACCCTGTGGAGTCGTTCGCCGACACGCTCGATGTCGGCTCGGGGCCGCCGGGGGTCGACCGGACGACGACGCAGAGCAGAAGGGGACGACCGGGTTCATGACCACACTCGATCGTCGCTCCGCGCTGCGCGCCGCGCTGGGGTTGTCGGCCCTGGCCGTCCCGGGGATGGGTGTCCTCGCCGCGTGCGGTGACGACGACGCGGGCCGCATGGACCCGCGTCGCGCGGCGCAACCGCAACGCGAGGACGAGGTCTCACCGGAATCGACGGTGCCGACATCGACCGCACCGAACGACCCGACGTTGGTCACGGGCAGTTTCCGATCGGTGAAGATGGGCGGTCGCGAGACCCGGTGGGTGGTGGCCCGGCCGCCAGGTGTCACCGGGCTGCTGCCGGTGGTGCTCGTGCTGCACGCGCTCAACACCGACGAACGCACCGCCTTCGACTCGAGCCTGCAGATGCACCGCTACCTCGCACAGTCGGTGGCGGCGGGTACGGCGCCGTTCGCTCTGGCCGCCCCCGACACCGGGCGCAACTACTACCACCCACGTCTCGACGGGGCCGATTCCGCGGCGATGATCATCGACGAGTTCCTGCCGATGCTCACCTCCGACACCTCGTTGGGCCTACGCACCGACCGGATCGGCCTGTACGGGTGGTCGATGGGTGGCTACGGCGCGTTGCGGATCGGCGCCATCCTCGGACCACAGCGCGTGGCCGCCATCGCCGCGAGTTCGCCTGCGCTGTGGGGTGACTCGCGCACGTTCCCGCCGCGGGCGTTCGACAGTCCGCAGGACTACCAGGCGAATTCGATGTTCGGCGCGCAGAACGCCTTCGCGAAGATCCCGCTGCTCATCGACATCGGCGCGAGCGATCAGTTCTACCTCTACACCCGACAGTGGATGGCCGGTCTGCACCCGCCTGCGGCGTTCACCACCGCGCCCGGCGGGCACAACAATCGCTTCTGGCGCAGCGTGTTACCCGATCAGCTGGCGTTCCTGGGCCGCAACCTCGCAGCCTGAGCCCTGTCCGCCGCGGTCAGCCGGGGATGGTGATGCGGCCCTCCAGCGCGGCCAACCCGATGTCGGAACGGTGATGTGCACCCGCGAGCCGCACGCCCGCGAGCCGTTCGTAGGCCTGCTCCCTGGCCTGTTCGAGGTCGGCGCCGGTGCCCACCACGCTCAGGACACGTCCGCCGCTGGAGATCACCGAACCATCCGCGCCGAACGCGGTGCCCGCGTGGAGAACTCCCTCGGCGTCACTGCCGGTGATCGGGTCGCCGGTGCGCGGCGTGGCGGGGTAGTGCTCGGCGGCGACGACCACCGTGACCGCGGCGCCGTCGCGCCACCGCAGCGGGGCGAGTGAGGCCAGGGCCCCGGTCGCGGTCGCGTGCAGCGCCTCGCCGAGCGGCGACTCGAGGAGCGCGAGGACCGCCTGTGTCTCCGGATCGCCGAAGCGGCAGTTGAACTCGACGACGGCGGGACCGTCGGGACCGATCGCGAGACCCGCATAGAGCAGACCACTGAAAGGCGTTCCGCGCGTTGCCATCTCGGCGGCCACGGGTCGGACCACCTCGTCGACGATGCGGTCCACCATGCCCTCGGGCAACCACGGCAGCGGCGTGTAGGCGCCCATGCCGCCGGTGTTGGGGCCGCGGTCACCGTCGCCGACGCGCTTGTGATCCTGCGCGGGCAACAGCGGCACCACATCGGTCCCGTCGACGAGACAGAACAGCGACACCTCGGGGCCGTCGAGGAACGACTCCAGCAGCACCGGGTGGCCGAGTTCGAGGAGGTCGGCGGCGTGGGCGCGCGCGACGTCGCGATCGGGCGAGACGACCACACCCTTGCCTGCGGCGAGGCCGTCGTCCTTCACCACCCAGGTGGGACCGAAGCGGTCGAGTGCGGCGTCGAGGTGGGCGGGGGTGTCGACGATCTCGCTGTAGGCCGTGCGGACGCCGGCGGCGGCCATGACGTCTTTCGCGAACGCCTTCGACCCCTCGATCTGCGCGGCGGCGGCCGACGGACCGAACGTCGCGACACCCGCGGTCCGCAGCGCGTCGGCGACCCCGAGGACCAGTGGTACCTCGGGTCCGATGACCACCAGATCGGCGTCGACCTCGGCGGCGAGAGCCACCACGGCCTCACTCGAGGCGACATCGACCGCATGGGTGGTGGCGAGCGCAGCGGTGCCGGCGTTGCCGGGCGCCACGTGCAGCGACGTGACCGACGGGTCGGCCGATAGTCCCACCAGAAGCGCGTGTTCGCGGCCGCCGGATCCGATCACCAGTACTCGCACGGTCGGGAACTCTACCGGCCGCCGGGTGCTGCGCGACTCACTCCGCGACGCGGGCCCGCAGACGGTCGAGTGCCACCGCACGGTGTCCGGTGCCGACGACCTCGTCGAGGATCACTACGCCCACCGGCGCGATCGCCGCGACGACCAGCGCGTAGACGACGCCGACCCCGGCCGCGGCCAGCAGCACCGACGCGACCATCACCGCGACGGCACCCGCCGTGAGCAGCACGTTGAGCACGTCGAACTCGACGAGGTAGGAGTAGGTCCCGGTCACGGCGACGAGGTAGATCCCCAGCGGGACGGTGACGCACGCGACGACGACCGCGGGCGAGACGGTCGCCTCGTGTTCGAGATACAACGCCGCGACGTGCAGTCCCGCACCGACGGCCGCGATGGCGATGAACACGACGATGTGGGAGTACCCCCACCCGAAGCACTTCTCCCGCCGGGCCTCGAGCGCGTCACCGGTCGGCACCGCGAAATAGATCCACCACATCGCGAAGGTGATGGCCACACCGGCCAGACCCAGGACGGCGGTCTGGACGTCCCATCCCTGGGTGTGGATCACCGCCTGCAGTGCCACGACGGTGCCCACGATGCCCTCGCCGAGGGTGATGATCGCGAGCAGTCCGTACCTCTCGGCGATGTGGTGCGGGTGCCACGGGGTGGCCGGTTCGGCGTTGCGGGTCTCGGCGACGAACGGCCCCGCGAGTTCGAGGACGACGAGGCCCAGGGTGGCGATCAGCGTGGGCACGAGCTCCATCTCGAGGACGATCAGCACCACCCAGCCGACCTGGGCGATCAGGATCGCCGCCGCGTAGGTGAGGCAGGTCCGCCGGTACTGCGGACTCTGCAGCGCCGCCCGGATCCACTGGAACATCATCGCGACGCGCATCACCACGTAGCCGAGGACCGCGATCCGGTTGTCGATGGTCCGCCCCTCGGCGACCGAGGTGAACACCGGCTCGATGCCGAGCGCCAGGATGAGGACTCCGCCCATCTGCAGCATGGTGATCACGCGGAACACCCAGTCGTCGGTGTCGAAGGCCGAGGCGAACCAGGTGAAGTTGATCCACGCCCAGATGCTGGCGAAGGTCGCGAACAGGAACCCGATGAGCGCGGTCGTGTAGTCACCCTCGGCGAGGTAGTGCGCCAGTTCGGTTCCGGCCAGGGAGAACGCGACGACGAACGTCAGGTCGAAGAACAGCTCGAGGTCGGTGGCGGTGCGACCCTCCTCGTCGTGGCGTCGGCCCGTCATGCGTGTGAGGCGGTGCGCCAGCGGGTTGCGTGGGGACGATTCGGCGTCGGTGGCGATCATCGGGCCCTCTTCGACTCGTCGGGTGCGGACGTCGAGATCGTACGTATCGCCCATCGGGCGCGCGCGGCCGACGAGGCCGTTAGGTTTGCGCACATGCCCGCCTACCCACCGACCGTCCCGCACGACCACGGCCTGCTCGACGTCGGCGACGGTCAGCTCGTCTATTGGGAGAGCTGCAGCAACCCCGACGGCAAGCCCGCGCTGCACGTGCACGGCGGACCGGGTTCGGGTTCCGCCCCGGGCGCCGGGCGCAGCCTCGACCCGGCGCGCTACCGGATCATCAACGTCGACCAGCGCGGCTGTGGCCGCAGTCGGCCGCACGCGAGCGACCCGACGACGTCGTTGGAGGCGAACACCACCTGGCATCTCGTGGCCGACATGGAGCGCGTCCGTACACATCTCGGCATCGAGCGGTGGTTGCTGCACGGCGGTTCCTGGGGGTCGACGCTCATCCTCGCCTACGCCCAGACCCACCCCGACCGCGTCACGCAGATCGTGATCCCGGCCGTCACCACCACGCGGCGTCGTGAGACCGCCTGGCTCTACGGCGGTGTCGGACGCTTCTTCCCCGAGGAGTGGGATCGCTTCGCCGCGAGCGCAGGGGTGGCGCCGCGCGAACCGGACTCCCCGCGTGTCGATCTCGTGGCCGTCTACGACCGTCTCGTCAACGATCCCGACGAGACGGTGCGTCTCGTCGCGACCGAGGCGTGGTGTCGCTGGGAGGACACCGTGCTCTCGCTCGAACCCACACCGAAGAAGAACCCCTTCAGAGAGCGCCCGTCGGACGATCGGATCGCTCTGGTGCGTATCTGCGCGCACTTCTTCGCGCACTACGGCTGGCTCGCCGAGGGCGCCCTGATCCGCGACGCCGGGAAGCTCGCCGGGATCCCCGGTGTGCTGGTGCACGGACGTCACGATCTGGGGAGCCCTGTCGACACCGCCCACGATCTCGCGGCCGCGTGGCCGGGATGCGTGCTGCACGTCGTCGACGACGGCGGCCACACCGGCTCCGAACAACTCGGCCGGCACCTCGTCGAGGCACTGGACCGCTTCGCCGACCACTGATCTCGGCCGTCAGGGCAGTATCGCGTCCACCGCGTTCGCCACGATCGTCATCAACGACAGTCCGCCCGTGCCGAATGCGGCGGCGGCCGCCAGTGCCACCAGCAGCTGCTCCCGCGAGGGCTCGGGGGGCTCGTGGAGACGACGGCCCAGCCGAACCGGGGCGGACCAGATCACGTCGACCGTCCCGTCCTCGCGGCGGGTCAGCTCCGCCATCACGTTGTGGGCGACCTCGATGGTCGACAGGCGGAACTCGCTGCTGACGAGGTCGTGTGCCGACAGGTCGAGGGCGATGCCGTCGACCCCGAGATCGACCCGGTAGGAGCGTTTCGTGAACCGGGCCCCGCGCGGCCGGACCGTCACGACACCCCCGCTCGACGCGACCTCGACCGCCCGCGGGTCACGCGTTCCCAGGGGCGTGCGCGGGTGGGTGACGGCGCCGCGGCGACGGATCTTTACATGACACCGCGCGTCGCCGACGTAGGTCGCCGTGACCGCACCGTCGGCCCAGCGCAGGTCGACCTCCCCGTGGCGCCCGGTGTCGAACCTCGCGTCCACCGTCAGTCGGACACCCGGGCGACGAACGCCGCCAGGTTCTGGCGGACCCGGTCGATCTTCGACTCGACGTCGAGGTCCTCGCGGTACTGCTTGCCCAGCGCCGGCGTCTTCTTCCCGCGGGCGTAGAGCGAGCAGTCGAGGTCGGTACAGATGTAGGTGCCGACGGTGTTGCCCTTGCGTCCGGCCTCACCGGCCTTGCGCGCGGTCATCAGCGACACCCCGCCCGAGGGATGGGTGGTCAGACAGATCTTGCACATCTGTGCCTTCCGCGATCCGCCGGTCTCGTACCGCAGCGCCACCCCGACCAGGCCGTCGTCGCCCTCGTCCGTCACGACGGGGGTCACCACGTACGACCGTCCGGCGTACGTGGGATCGACCCACCCCAGGAAATCGATGTCCTCCCACCGGGTCTCGGACAGATCGCGGGGTAGCACGATCCGCTTCATCTCGCCCTTCGTCGCGTTGACGAAGGACGAACGGATGTCGGAGTCGGTCACGGGTTCCACGGAGAGGCACCGTATGCGAGGTCCGACGAGGAGGGCAACGGGGTTTCGGCGCCGACGCGGGACGAGTCGGCGAACGCGGGCGCCGGGGCACCCGCGTCTGTCTGCTCGACTCGCGTTCAGACCTTCCTCAGCCCTTCGGAGCGGTGAGGTCGTAGAGCGTCACCGAGCCCACGGTCACCGACGTGTAGTGGGCGGTGACCCATTCGCTGATCGCCGTGGCCGTCCCCTCGGCGTTCATGCCACCACCCGTGCGGCCGCCGCCGATGAAGTAGTGGATCTTCCCGTCGCGCACGTACTGCTGGAACTGCGCGAGGGTGGGGGACGGGTCGCTGCCGTTGAAGCCGCCGATCGGCATGACCGGTTTCTGCGTGGCGAGCTGGTACCCCGACGCGGAGTTCGACCCGATCGCCGCGGCGACCCAGGTGTAGTCCGAGGCGTGGTTCTCCAGCAGCGCGACCATCTCCGCCGTCGGCCTCGATCCCTCGAGCAGACCCCCGCCCGGCCCGCCCATGCCCATCGCACCGAAGGCCTCGGCGCGGGTCGCGGCGCCACCGCCCTGGGTTGCCCCGCCCGGGGTCCGGCCGCCGGGTGCCTGACCGCCCGGGGCCTGACCACCGGGAGCCTGGCCGCCGGGGCCCTGACCACCCGGGGTCTGGCCACCGAAACCACCGAATCCGCCCGGACCGAAGGCCCCGCGCTGACCCGCGCGTCGTCCGCCGAAGCCACCCGGACCGAAACCGCCCTTGACCTGCGGACCAGCACTGATAATCGAGCCGCTCTTCGCGGTCGCGACGGTGTCGATCGCATATGCCGTCGGCCCGGCGAGGCCCATCACGATCGCCACCGCTGCCACCACCGCCGCGATCCGCGGGATTCCGGTGGCGAGCACGCCGAGAGCAGCGAGCACCGCCGCCACGATCACGACGACCTTCAGCCACGGCACGAAGTCCGCCGACCGGTCGAGCAGCACGAACGACATCACGCCGGTGACGACGAACGCCGCCGCGAGCACCAGCCGCACCCAGAGCCGATCGCGTTCGCGCCAGCAGAGCACTCCCCCGGCACCGATGAGTCCGGCGATCGCCGGAGCGAGCGCGACCGTGTAGTAGGCGTGGAAGATGCCCGACATGTAGCTGAACGTGACCGCCGTCGTGAGCAGCCAGATGAGCATCACCGCGACCAGGGCGCGCGTGGTGTTCGTACGGGCCGCCCGGCCCGCCAGCACCAGTGCGGCGACACCGAGGATCAGCGCGGTGGGGATCAACCAACCGATCTGACCGCCCTGCTCGGGTTGGAACATGCGGAGGAACCCGGTCTCGCCCCACATGCCGCCGCGACCGCCCGGGCCGCCTGCGCCGCCGGGGAACCCGCCACCGAACGCGCCCTGGGCGGCCTCGGAGGTGGCGCGTCGTGCGCCGCCTCCGCCGGTGGAACCGGTCTCGTTGCCGGTCAGCCGGCCGAAACCGTTGTACCCGAACGTCAACTCGAGGATCGAGTTGTGTTGCGAACCACCGATGTAGGGACGTGAGTCCTTCGGCCACAGGGTGACCGCGAGTACCCACCAGCCGGCGCTGACGAGCATCGCCGCCAAGGCAGCGAACAGGTGCCCGAGCCGTTTGATCCAGGTGTGCTGCCCGAAGGCGAGGTAGGTCAGGGCCAGCGGCGGTATCACCAGGAACACCTGGAGCTGCTTGGTGAGGAACCCGAACCCGACGAACACCCCGGTGAGGATCATCCAGCGGAGCCGGCCGTCCTCGATGCCCTTCAGCGTCGCCCACACCGCCGCGATCATCAACAGCACCAGCAGCGCGTCGGGGTTGTTGAACCGGAACATCAGTGCGGCAACGGGTGTCAGTGCGAGCGTCGCACCGGCGAGCAGTCCGGCCGTGGCGCCGACGTACTTCCTGACGATCAGGTGGAGCAGCGCGACCGAGGCGACCCCCATCAGGACCTGGGGGACGAGGATCGACCACGAGTTCAGGCCGAAGATGCGGACCGCGATACCCGGGATCCACAGCGACATGGGCGGTTTGTCGACGGTGATGGAGTTCGCGGCGTCCGACGAGCCGAAGAACCACGCCTTCCACGACGCCGATCCGGCCTGGATCGCCGCCGAGTAGAACGAGTTGGCGTAGCCGTTCGCGCTGAGGTTCGACAGGTACAGCACCGCCGTACCGACGAGCAGGACGGCGAGACCCAGCCGGTCACGTACCACCGACGTGGGGCGACGCCCCCCGTCGGTTCGGGGGGCGTCGAGGTCGGTGGGGCGGAGGAGTGTGCTCATGCGGTGGCTGCGCTCTCGAGATCGGTGGTCGGATGCGCGGAGCGGAACACCCAGCGCAGGGCGACGAAACGGGTCAGGGTGGCGACGAGGTTGGCGACAATGAGGACGAGCAGCTCGACGTGCTTGCCCGCGTCGGGGGCGAACGCGTGCAGCGCCCACAGCGAACCGCCGGTGAGGGCCCAGCCGAAGACGAACACGGCGATGCCCTGCAGGTGGTGCCGTGCGGCGCCGTCGCGGCCCTTGATGCCGAAAGTGAACGCGCGGTTGGCGGCGGTGTTGAACACCGCGGTGATGAGCAACGCGGTGAAGTTGGCCGCCTGGGCGCCGATCAGCGAGTGCAGCATGAGGTAGAGCACCGCGTAGGCGACCGTCGAGATCACGCCGATCACCGCGAAGCGGACCAGCTGTCCGACCATGCCCCGCGGAACGCCGGTCACCTGGGGATCGTCGAAGCGGTTGCGGCCCAGACTGCGTCGCAGCTCCGCCACCGGCAGCTCGCCCTGTGCCAGTGCGCGACCGACCCGCCAGCAGCCCTTGAGGTCCTCGGTCGCGGTCTTGACGATGTCGACCTTCGAGTTCGGATCGTCGATCCAGTCGACGGGCACCTCGGCGATGCGCAGACCGATGCGCTCGGCCAGCACGAGCAGTTCGGTGTCGAAGAACCAGCCGGTGTCGGCGACGTAGGGCAGCAGAGCCCGCGCGACGTCGGCCCGCATGGCCTTGAACCCGCACTGCGCGTCGGAGAACTTCGCGCCCATCGTGGTCCGGAGGATGAGGTTGTAACTGCGCGAGATGAACTCGCGCTTGGCGCCGCGGACCACCCGCGACGACCGCGACAGCCGCGACCCGATCGCGACGTCGGAGTGGCCCGACAGCAGCGGCGCCACCAACGGCATGAGGGCGTTGAGATCGGTCGACAGGTCGACGTCGCAGTAGGCGACGACACTCGCGTCGCTCTCGCTCCACACCGCGTTCAGTGCCCGTCCGCGGCCCTTGGCGTCGAGGTGGACGATCCGCACGTTGTCCATCGTCTGCGCGAGTTCGACACCCACGGCGAGGGTCGAGTCGGTGCTGGCGTTGTCGGCGATGGTGATCCGCGCCGTGTACGGCACGCGGGTCCGCAGGTGCTCGGCGAGCCGCACGACGGCTGTCTCGAGGTCGGCTTCCTCGTTGTAGACCGGCACCACGACGTCGAGTTCGGGCTGGGGGTGGGTCCGGTCGACCACGACGGTCATCACGGGGGCGCGCGTCGGCTCGGGAGACGTCGCGTCGCCCGACCGATCGATGGTGTCTGCTGTCATACCGCAGACTCTGATCGAGCCGGCTGGCTCGATTCTGCGGCCGACCTGTCAGCTTCCTGTGAGGGAGTGCCTCACTCGGCGACGTGCTCGGTCTCCCCCGCCGCCCGCAGCGCGGCGCGGATCCTCGCCGCGGCGTCGTCGAGGGCGGCCGGGTCGGGATCCTTGTCAGCCAGCGCCAGGTCGAAGGTCTCGAGCGAGTGCGCGGGGAACACGTGGATGTGCAGGTGCGGCACCTCGAGGCCGGCGATGAGAAGACCCATGCGCGGCGCGTCGAACGCGTCGCGGGTGGCCTTGCCGATGGTCTGCGACACCGCCATCAGGTGCGCGAACACGCTCGGGTCGACCTGCTCCCAGTGGTCGATCTCCTCGCGCGGCACCACCAGCACGTGCCCCGGGGTGACGGGGTTGATGGTGAGGAAGGCGACGGCCGTGTCGTCCTTCCACACGAAGCGTCCGGGGATGTCGCCGTCGATGATCATGCTGAACACGGTTGCCATGGCCCGATCGTAGGCCTGGGTGGTCCGGTGCCGAGGGGCCTACTCCGCGCGCGGGATCCGGACGGTGAAGGTGGCGCCGCCACCGGGGGTGTCGTCGGCGCCGACGGTGCCGCCGTGGGCGTCGACCAGCGCGGCCACGATCGACAACCCGAGTCCACTGCCCCCGACACCGGCATTGCGGTGTCGGGACGAGTCGCCGCGGTAGAACCGTTCGAAGACGCGGGCGCGGTCGGCCGGGGCCAGGCCGGGTCCGGTGTCGACGACGGCGACGATCGCGTCGCGGTCGTCGGTGCCGATCTGCACGGTGATCGTCGCGTCGTCGGGCGTGTGTCGGATCGCGTTGGTGAGGAGGTTGCTCAGCACCTGCGACAACCGCGCCGCGTCGCCCATCACCGCGGGGATGCCGGGCCCGTCGAGCACCTGGAGCGCGATCTCGCGCTCGGGCGCCATCGCGCGGGCACTGTGCACCGAGTCCGACGCCAGCGACAACAGGTCGACCTGCGCGCGTTCGAGGGGGCGCTGCGCGTCGAGCCGCGCGAGCATCAACAGCTCCTCCACGAGCAGCCCCATCCGCCCGGCCTCGGTCTCGATCCGCGACATCAACTGCCCGGTGTCGGTCATCGCGCCCTGACGGTAGAGCTCGGAGAAACCGCGAATGGAGGTGAGCGGGGTGCGCAGTTCGTGGCTCGCGTCGGCGATGAAGCGCCGCATCTTGTCCTCGGAGCCGCGGGCCTGCTCCTCCGAGGCGGCGGTGGCGGCGAAGGCGTTCTGGATCTGATGGAGCATCACGTTCAGCGATGTCGCGAGCCTGCCGACCTCGGTGTTCGGCGGCGACGTCGGGACGCGCTGGTCGAGGTCGCCGCCGGCGATCTTCTCCGCGGTCTCCTCGACCCGCCGCAGGGGTCGCAGACTGGTGCGCACCAGCAGGTAGCCGAGGCCACCGACGACGACCACCACACCGAGCCCGACGCCGAGTTGCAGCCAGATCAACCGGGTGACGGTGTCGTCGACGTCGGTCAGCTTGATCGCGACGACCGAGGTGGTGGCGACCCCCGAGGGGTTGGTCGCGGTCACCTTCACCACGCGCCATCGGGCGTCGGACCCGGTCGCGCTGTCGACGGTGACCGGGTCGGTCGAGAAACGCGACAGGTCCGACAGGTCGGGGGTGCCGCCGACGTCGTTGATGGTGAACGTGCCGCCGTCGGAACGGATCAGCATCACGTAGTACGGCGACGGTGGGCGGCGTTCGGTGGTCGGGCTGCCGCTCTGCCCGCCCTGGCTGAACGGCCCGCGGTCGTCGCCGTCCCGCGGGCGGGCCCACCCCTCGGCGGCACCGCGCAGGCCGTTGTCGGTGCGGTCGATCAGGCGGTTCTCCAGCGCCGAGGTCACCGACACCCCCGACACCACGAGGCCGAGCGCGACGAGCACCAGCATGAGGCCGACCAGGGAGACCCGCAGCGGGACTCCACGTTTGCGACGTGGGATCGTCTCGGGCGCGGCCGGGGCGGTCATCGGGGTTCGCGCATCACGTACCCGACGCCGCGCAGGGTGTGGATGAGGCGTTTGTCGCCGGTGTCGACCTTGCGCCGCAGATAGGAGACGTAGGACTCGACGACGTTGACCTCGCCGCCGAAGTCGTAGTTCCAGACGTGGTCGAGGATGCGCGGTTTCGACAGGACCGTGCCGGCGTTGATCATGAAGTAGCGCAGCAGCGTGAACTCGGTGGGTGACAGCGACACCAGTTCGCCGTCCTTCCACACCTCGTGGGTGTCGTCGTCGAGTTCGATGTCGGCGAACGAGATCCGGGTCGGTTCGGCGGGCTTCTCGCCGAAGCCGTTGCGTCGCAGGATCACCCGCAGTCGGGCGACGACCTCCTCGAGACTGAAGGGTTTGGTGACGTAGTCGTCACCGCCGATGGTGAGACCGTTGATCTTGTCCTCCATCGAATCCCGCGCGGTGAGGAACAGTGCGGGCGCCTCGATCCCGTCGGCGCGCAGGCGGCGCAGCAGGCCGAAGCCGTCCATGCCGGGCATCATGACGTCGAGCACCAGGGCGTCGGGCCGGAAGGTGCGCGCCTTGTCGAGGGCGGCGGGACCGTTGGCGGCCGTCGCGACGTCGAAGTTCTGGAACTTCAGGGACACCGACAGGAGTTCGAGGATGTTCGGTTCGTCGTCGACGACGAGCACGCGGGCACCGGGATCAGTCATGGTGCCCACCTTCCGTGTGTGCGCTGACATGGGGCTGGCAGAACCCTGGCAGGTTCCTGTGAGCCCATCCCACCCTCTCACGACCGGGGTCTGCGCAGGTCACAACGGTGCGTCCGGTCAGAACAGGGTCGGTTCGCCGAACCCCGACACCTTCTCCGCGGCGAGGATACGACTCTTCGTCGCCGCACCACCGGGCGCGGAGAACCCACCGACCTCGGTCCCGGCGCCGACGACCCGGTGGCACGGGATGACCACCGGGATCGGGTTGCGGCCCAGCGCGCGGCCGACCGCCTGCGCGGCGCCGGGTTGCCCGAGTCGGGACGCGACCGCACCGTAGGTGAGCACCCGGCCGCGGGGGATGTCGCGGGTGATCGCGTAGACGCGGCGGTCGAAGTCGGGGAGGTCCGCGATGTCGACGGGGACGGCCGACAGGTCGACGTCGCTGCCGGCCATCAGCCCGCGGATCAGGTCGATCGTCCCGGCCACGGGTGCGGGGGCACCGGGCTCGGCGTCGAACGATGCGAGGTATCGCTCCATGTCGGCGCGGTCGTCCTCCGGCAGCGCCACGGCGACGATGACGTCGGGGGCGGTCCAACACACGCCGCACACACCGAGTGCGGTGTCGAACAGCGCGTATCGCCGTGCCGTGGTCATCCGACGACCTTCATGAAGGGCGCCGGATACCCGGGTTTGGGACGTGTGTCGCCGAGCCAGGCGGCGAGGTCGTCGGCGCGGGCCGCGAGCTGGGTCATCGCCGTGCGAGGCAGCTTCTCCAGCGGGTGCAGTCCGATGCTGCCGTCGGGTCGTTGGAACCAGCCGCCGACGATGCGGCCGTCCCACCAGATCGTCTGTCCCCCGTTGCCGTTACGGTCGAACACGTGCCCCGCGTGGTCGCCGAGGTACCACCCGCGTTCCTTCCACCCCATCGTCGCCGGATCGAGTTCGGGAAGCAGGAAACCCTGCGGTGCAACGGGTTCGACATCGTCGACGTCGTCGGGGAGCACGTACCCGACGCCTCCCCCGTCTGCGCCGGTCGAGTCGAGGTCGACCTCGACGGCGGCGAGGTCGGCGAGCGCCGTCCGCACCGACGCCTTCGTCGACCCGAGCCACCACACGATGTCGGTCTCGGTACCGGGCCCGAAGGTGCGCAGCCACCGCGCCACCATGGCACGATGGCCGTCGGCGACCGAGCGCTGTGGGAGGGGCTCCCCGAGCCACCGCAGCATCGACGACCACTGCGGACGGGACAGATGCCACCCGGCGGCGTTGGGTCCGCGCACGATGTCGCCGGCGGCACTCATCATGTTCAGCACCCGCGGTCCCATAGGAGCCGTGCCGCCCCACGGACGGTCGGGGGCGATCTGCACGACGCCGTCGAGTTCGGGCAGACGACTGCGCAGTTCGGTCGACGACGCCACCCAGCCGTCGGCGAGGGCACCGACCACCGCGGCCCGCGCGGTGTCGATCCACGCCTCAGGATCGTCGAAATCGCTGCTACGCCGCAGGTCTCGCAGCATGTTCGTCCGCTCGGACGCGGCGACGCGCGGACCCACCGCGCCGACGGCGTCGGCGAGGCAGGACCGATCGAGGACGAACATCGTCCGCCGCATCGCGAGCTGTTTGATCAGCGACCGCTCGTCGTAGAGCGCGGTGTCGAGCTGCTCGCGCCGGAACCCGGGAACCCGCGCCCACAGCGACAGATACATCGTGGGCGGGCAGGTGGCGTGCAGACCGACGATCGCCGAGACCGCTTCGGTCACCGACATCGACTGCGGGACATCGGCGGTGAGCAGGTGGCGCCGCTGCAATCGGGCGCGCCGTTGCGCGTCGTCGACGTGGGGCCGGGCACTCATCGGACGGGAGGGGCGAGGCGTCAGGGGGCGGCGACGACCGCGATGGCCTCGATCTCGACGAGCTGTTCGTCGTGGGCGAGGACGGTGACACCGAGAAGCGAGGCGGCGGGCCGGTGGTCACCGAACGCCGCGACGACCGCGTCCCACGCGACCGACAGGTCGGCCTGGAGTCCCTCGGCCACGAAGACGGTCACCTTGGCGACATCGGCGAGCGACGCGCCCGCCTCGGACAGCACGGTCGCGAGGTTGTCCATGCATGCGCGGGCCTGGGCCTGCACGTCGCCGGGGGCGATGGTGGCGCCCGCGGCATCGAGCGGCGCGATGCCCGCGGTGAAGACGGTCGAGCCGGGCGCGGCGATCGCGCTGTAGGAGAACCCACCATCGTGGAGCGACTGCGAACCGTTCACACGTATCTGCGACATGCGCGTCATCCTACGACTGCGCTCGGCCTGCGGGGAGCGCGCGTAGGGTCGGCGAATCGCCTGTAGCCGTCGGGGTGTGTCGACTCGCGACCCCACCCACCGACGTCAGGATCGATGATGGCCGGATCCAGTGAACAGCCCAGCCCGAAACGGCGCCGCGAGAACGAGCGGCGCGAGATCGGCACCAACGACGGGCCCCTCGAGAGTGAACTCGAGGACAGTTTCGTCACCGTGGTGACCGAGGGGGCCGAACGCCTCCACCGCACCGTTCGCACGGTGTTGATCACCGGATTCTTCGGTGGGATCGAGGTGTCGCTGGGCATCATGGCGATGCTCGCGGTGCTCCACGAGACGGGCGATCATCTGCTGGCGGGGCTGGCCTTCGCGATCGGACTGATCGCGATCTTCCTCGCCCACAGCGAACTGTTCACCGAGGACTTCCTCATGCCGGTCGCCGCGGTCGTCACCCGCAACGGGTCGGTACTGCAGCTGATCCGGCTGTGGGTGGGCACGCTGGTGGCGAACCTGGCCGGCGGCTGGGTGATGATGTGGATCGTGACCCGGGCGTTCCCGGAATGGAACACCGTCCTCGCCGAGTCGGCCCACCATTTCGTCGACGCACCGTTGTCGCTGCAGTCGATCTGCCTGGCGGTGCTCGGCGGGGCAACGATGACGCTGTTGACCCGGATGCAGCAGGGCACCACCTCCGACGTCGCGAAGATCGTCGCGGCCGTCGGGGCGGCATTCCTGCTCGCCGGCCTCCAGCTGTTCCACTCGGTTCTCGACTCGCTCATCATCTTCGGTGCCATCACGACCGGCGGCGGGGTCGACTACCTCGATTGGCTGAGTTGGTTCTGGTACACCACGGCGTTCAACGTCCTCGGCGGGATCGTCCTCGTCACGACACTGCGGTTGCTCCGCACCAAAGAGTTGGTCCTCGAGGAGCGCGACGACCGGTCACCGGCAGGCACCTGACCGCCACCGGTTGTCACGCCGAAACCCCGGCGGGACAGGAAGTCCCACCGGGGTTTGCGGCGATGTTCGAGAGGACGCGGTCAGCGCAGCGCGCGACGGGCGCGCATCGCTCCACTGACGGTCAGGGCCACGACGGCACCGACCACGGCCGAACCCAGCAGCGCCACACCGACACCGAGGTCGAAGTCCCACGCGACGAACGAGATGGTGGTGTGCACCGTGTTCTGCAGGACGAAGACGACGAGCGCGGCGACGAGGACGGTCGCGATGGCGAGCAACGTCTTCGAGGCGGCGCCGAACCCGCGGTGGGCGGGACGCTCGGTGGTGGTGGACGGGGTACGGGCGGTGGTGGCGGTCATGGCGTTACCTTCTCTCGGTGGGAAAAGTATGGGAGGTCAGGGCGGTTCGCGATGTGCGAGCACGCCCCGGCCCGGTGGGTCGCTGCCGATCCGGCGGCGACCCACCGTCGGGATGTCGTGCACTGGCTGATGGATCACGAACAGATCAGGACAGCTTGTCCTTGATGTTCTCGCCGACCTTCTTCACGCCGGCCGAACCCTGATCCTTCTTGCCCTCGGCCTCGAGGTCCTTGTTGTCGGTGACGTCACCGACAACCTCCTTGGCCTTGCCGATCGCATCTTCGGCGGCGTTCTTGGCCTTGTCGACGATTCCCATGGTGACTCCTCTTCTCGGTGCCGCAACGGGTTGCTGCGGTTACAACAGATGAGTCGGGCGGGCCCCGGGGTTTGCACTCACATGATCGTGTGACGGTCGACACACGCGGATCGTCAGGTCAGCGGTGTATCGGACCGTTCAGCTCGGCCAGCGGGAGGCCGGTCGCCCCAGTGCGGGCGGCGACGATCGCCGCCGCGATGGACACGGCGGTCTCGTGCGGGGTGTGCGCCCCGAGGTCGAGACCGACGGGACCGTGCAGACGCCGCAGAGCGCGGGCAGGCACGCCGGCCGCCACGAGACGGGCCAGGCGGTCGGTATGGGTCCGGCGCGAACCGAGCGCGCCCACGAAGGCGAGGTGGTCGAGGGTGAGCGCGGCGGCGATGGCCGGGACGTCGAAGGTGTCGTCGTGGGTCATCACACACACCACGGTCCGGCGGTCGAGTCGCCCGGCCGCGAACTCGGCGCGCAGGTACCGGTCGGGGCGGTCGACGACCACCTCATGTGCGGCTGGGAACCGATGGGCCACGGCGAAGGTGGCCCGGGCGTCGACCACCGTCACGGCATATCCCAGCAATGCCGCCACCTCGGCCAACGCCCGGACGAAGTCGTTGGCGCCGACAAGCACCATGCGCGGCCGCGCGGCGAACGTGTGCACGAAGACCGGCGCGCGGTCGCCGGCGATCTCCCCGCCCACGACACCCGACGACCCCGCGGTGATCATCGCCCGGGCGTCGGCGTCGAACCGGTCCCACGGTGTGTCGGTCGCGCCGGCCATCGCGAGGACCGTGCGCCGGGTGTCGTCGCCGAGGGTGGTCAGCAGCGCACACGGCTCGCCCGCCGCGAGTCGACGTGCGAGATCGTGGAGGACCGAGACGTCGAGGACCCGCTCGACGAGCACCTCGATCGCGCCGCCACAGGTGAGTCGGGCCTCGAGACCGAGTGGGTCCGTCCCGTGGGGGTCGTCTGCACCGGTCGGGCCGTACCGTGCGACGACCGCGACTCCGGTGGCGAGGACGTCGCGCGCGGTGGCCAGCACCGCGGCCTCCACGCAGCCGCTGGAGACCGATCCGATGACGGTGTCGTCGGAGGCGAGCGCCATCGTCGCACCGACCGGACGGGGTGAGGATCCGTGCGCGGCGATGATGCGCGCCACCGCGATCGGACCCCGCGCCGTGGCGGCACGCAGTTCGTCGAGGACCTCGCGCATCGCCTCATCGTCGTCGCCCCGACACCGCGCGGCAACCGGTGCGTGCACGTCGTGTCCGGGGCCTTCGACGCACCGGGATTCCGGGAGTGTTCACATCGCCGCGCGTGGGTAGTCTGCGGTGGCGATCAGCGGTGGGTGGAGCCCCCTGTCGGGATTGAACCGACGACCTTTCGCTTACAAGGCGAGTGCTCTACCACTGAGCTAAGGAGGCGAATCGAACGTGGCCGAGTATATCCGCAGGATGCTGCGCCCCCTGGCCGGCTCCCGCCGCGCCACGATCGACACGATCGAGCCGCTCACCTCGCCGCTGTCCCCGCGTCAGCCCGTCGACCTGACCGACGACGCCGCGGTCACCGAGGTCCTCGACCTGGCGATCAAGGTCGGTTCGGTGCTGCTCGACTCCGGCACCGGCGCCATCGACACCCAGACCCAGATCCGTTTCGTGGCCGGGATGTTCGGCGTCGAGCGGGCCGATGTCGACGTCACCTACAACACGATCATGGTCAGCGCGCGCCGCGGCTCGTCGATGCCACCGGTCACCGCGATGCGCACCGTGCACTACCGCTCGCTCGACTTCACGCGCCTCGCGCAGGTCGACCGCCTGATCCGCAAGATCCGCAACCTCGCGGTGACGCCGGGCGAGGCCCACGAGGTGATCGACGACATCATCTCCTCGCCGCACCCCTATGCGCGTTGGATCGCGACCCTGGCGTGGTCGACGATGGCCGCTGCCCTGTCGGTCACCCTCGGCGGCGGGTTGCTGGTCGCCGTGGTCGCGTTCGGGACGACCGCGTTCATCGACCGCATGAACCGTTTCCTCAACCGGTGGGGCACACCGCAGTTCTTCCAGCAGGTGGCGGGCGGGTTCATCGCGGTGATCCCCGCGGCACTGGTGTTCCGCTTCCAGGAGGCGCTGGGGGTCGCGATCTCCCCGTCGCTGGTCATCGCGGCGGGCGTGATCGTGCTGTTGTCGGGGTTGTCGTTGGTCGGTTCGGTGCAGGACGCCATCACCGGCGCCCCCATCACCGGGGTCGCGCGGTTCTTCGAGCTGCTGATCCTCACCGGCGGCATCATCTCGGGGGTCAGCGTCGCGTTGCGCCTGCTCGAGGGCACCGGCACCTATCTGCCCACCATCACCAGCACCACGACCCTCGGACTCACCGACGCACCCGCACAGATCATCGGCGGCGGTGTCGCGGCGGCCGCGTTCGCCCTGGGCAGCTACGCGGAGACGCGGGCGCTCACCGTCGCGTTCGCCGGCGGTCTCATCGGGGCGATGGTGTCGGCCGCGGCCGCGCTCATCGACATCGGCGCCGTGATCGCCGGCGGACTGGCCGCGGTCACCGTCGGTTTCGTCGGTGGTCTCCTCGCCCGCCGCGCGCTGACGCCGCCGCTGGTCGTCGCGGTCGCGGGCATCACGCCGCTGCTGCCCGGTCTCGCGGTCTACCGCGGGCTGTACGGATTCCTCAACGAACAGACCCTCGACGGCTTCACCGCCCTCGCCTCGGCGTTGGGCATCGGGGCCGCGTTGGCCGCCGGCGTCACCCTCGGCGAGTTCCTCGCCCGTACGCTGCGCCGACCCCGCATCCCGACCCGCCCCACGCGGGCCCTGCTCACCGCACGCTCGGCACTACGCCCCAAGCGGTTCACCCGCGACGCCGACGATCCGCCGCCCCCGCCCGACGACATCGCCGTCACCGAACCGATGCGTGCGCTGCGGGCCGACTCGGGGTCGTTCACGCGGATCACCGCCGAGGACCTCGCCGCCCGGGCCGACCGATGAGCCCCCCGGTCGAACACACACCGCGGGGTCGGGTCGATCGACGGACCAAAGGGCGAGGTCAGGACCGATGATGACGCGGGGTAAACTGATCGTCATGCCTGCCAAGACCAGCGACACCGCCGAGATTGCCGAGGACGACATCGCGACGGTCGCCGCCGAGACCGCCAAGTCCGCGCGACGCGTGGTGGCCGCCTACGCCACCGACGCCGACGAGTGTCGGATGCTGCTGTCCATGCTCGGGATCAGCCCCGACGCCGCCTGAGCGTGCCGACGAACGTCACCGATCCCGACGGGCTCGTCCCTGATCGTGTCGACACCGATTTCCATGCCGCCGATTTCGTCGTGGTGGCCAACCGTCTCCCGGTCGACAAGGAGACCCTCCCCGACGGCAGCGTGCGCTGGAAACGGAGTCCCGGCGGCCTCGTGACCGCGCTCGAACCCATCCTCCGGTCGCAGACCGGGGCCTGGGTCGGATGGTCGGGTGTCCCCGACTCCAGCGAGCACCCCGTGGTCGACGGCCTGCAACTGCGTGCCGTGCCGCTGTCGGCGGCCGAGATCAACGAGTACTACGAGGGCTTCTCCAACGCGACGCTGTGGCCGCTCTACCACGACGTCCTGGTCAAGCCGGAGTATCACCGCGAGTGGTGGAACACCTACGTCGAGGTCAACCGGCGGTTCGCCGAGGCCGCCAGCGATGCGGCGTCCGAAGGCGCGATGGTGTGGGTGCAGGACTACCAGCTGCAGCTGGTGCCGAAGATGTTGCGGATGCTGCGGCCGGACCTGCGCATCGGCTTCTTCCTCCACATCCCCTTCCCCCCGGTCGAGCTGTTCATGCAGCTGCCATGGCGCACCGAGATCGTCGAGGGGCTGCTCGGCGCCGATCTCATCGGCTTCCACCTGCCCGGGGGCGCGCAGAACTTCCTGTACCTGGCCCGCCGTCTCGCCGGACAGGCGACGTCGAAGGGCTCGGTCGGTGTCCGGTCGAAATTCGGTGTGGTGCAGGTCGGTTTCCGCAACGTCCGCGTCGGTGCGTTCCCGATCTCCATCGATTCCGGTGCACTCGACCAGACCTCGCGGTCGAAGAAGATCCGCGACCGCGCCGCACGCATCCGTGAGGAGCTGGGCAACCCGTCGACGGTCATGCTCGGCGTCGACCGCCTCGACTACACCAAGGGCATCGACGTCCGGCTGCAGGCGCTGAGCGAACTGCTCGCCGAGAAGCGGATCGATCCGCAGGACATGGTGATGATCCAGCTCGCGACGCCGAGCCGCGAGCGTGTCGACAGCTACATCCAGATGCGCGCCGGCATCGAGCAGCTCGTCGGCAACATCAACGGGATGTACGGCGAGGTCGCCCACCAGGTCGTGCAGTACCTGCACCGCCCGGTCGACCGCGACGAGCTGATCGCGTTCTTCGTCGCCGCCGACGTCATGCTGGTGACACCGCTGCGCGACGGCATGAACCTCGTCGCGAAGGAGTACGTGGCCTGCCGCAGCGACCTCGGGGGTGCGTTGGTGCTCAGCGAGTTCACCGGTGCCGCGGCCGAACTGCGGTCGGCGTACCAGGCCAACCCGTACGACCTCGACGGGGTGAAGGACGCCATCGTCGCCGCCGTCGAGCAGGCCCCCGAGGAGGGGCGCAAACGGATGCGATCACTGCGTCGACAGGTCCTGGCCCACGACGTCAGCCGGTGGGCACAGAGCTTCCTCGGCGTGCTCGCGAACACCAGCGAGACCACCCCGAGCGGCAACCGCGGCGTCGATCTCGTCGACGACGGTGCCGACGATCGTGACTGATGTCGCCGTGGTGCGCAGCGGCACGGGTTTCGATTGGAGCGGTCTCGCCCGGGGGTTCTAGACTCACCGAGTGAGTGCCCAAGATCTGTCCCCGGAGCTGCGCCGCGCGTTGAAGGACATCGCGCGCACCCCGCGTCTGCTCGTCGCCTCGGACTACGACGGCTGCATGGCGCCGATCGTGTCCCGCCCCGAGGATGCCCGGCCCAACCCCGACTCGGTCCGTGCGATGCGCGCCATCGCCGACCTCGACTCCACCACCGCCGCGGTCATCTCCGGCCGCGCCCTGCGCGACCTCGCGACCCTGTCGCGCCTGCCCGCCGAGGTCCACCTCGTGGGCAGCCACGGCAGCGAGTTCGACATCGGCTTCGTCCACGAGATCAGCCCCGCGGCAACCGAACTGCTCGACACCGTGGTGACCGAGCTGCGCGCGATCGCCGTCGACTACGAGGGCGTGACGGTGGAGACCAAACCCGCCAGCACCGCCCTGCACGTGCGCAACGCGTCGGACACCGACTCCGACTCCGCGCTGCACCGGGTGCGCACCGGCCCGGCGACGTGGGACGGGGTGCAGGTCACCGAGGGCAAGTCGGTGATCGAGCTCGCCGTCATCCGCACCGACAAGGGCCAGGCGCTCGACATCCTCCGTCACCAGGCCGGGGCGGGAGCGGCCGTCTTCTTCGGCGACGACGTCACCGACGAGAAGGCGTTCCGCCGGCTGCACGGACCCGATTTCGGCGTCAAGGTCGGTGACGGCGACACCCTCGCGACCTATCGGGTGACCGACACCGATCAGGTCGCACTGGCGTTGGCGTTCCTCTACGAGGAGCGACGCGCGTGGCTGCGCGGCGAGAACGCCGCCCCCATCGAGCGGTTGTCGATGCTGGCCTCGCCGCGCACCGTCGCGTTGATGACACCGGATGCCAAGGTGTGCTGGATGTGTCACCCCGAACCCGATTCGGCGGCGGTCTTCGCGAGCCTGCTCGGCACCGTCGATGCCGGCGAGTTCGGTGTGCGTCCGCACGTCGACGGCGACCGTCGCGCACCGCTGCCGCAGAGTCAGCGCTACGTCGACGGCACCATGACCATCGCCACCCGCTGGGCCGGTCTCGAGGTCATCGACTACCTGCCGCGCGATGTCGCGCCCGGCCGCACCGATCTCGTCCGCGTCATCACCGGATCGGCGCCGGCGATGGTCGAGTTCGCGCCCCGCCCCGAGTTCGGCCAGGCCAGCGTGCAGATCGAGGCTGTCGAGGACGGGTTGCGGGTGTACGGCTCCAACGAGCCGATCGTCCTGCGCGCGCCAGGGGTCACCTGGCGCATCGACACCGAGCGGTTCTACCAGCGCGCGACCGCCGTGGTCGACGCCTCGAAGGGTCCGGTGATCCTCGAACTGCGCTGCGGCACCGACTACATCGGCGAGGAGGAGCGCACCGAGACCCAGCGCCGCGAGCTCGCGCAGAACTATTGGAGCGACTGGTCGGCGGGGCTCGCACTGCCCGTCATCAAGCCCGACCTCATGAAGCGGTCGGCGCTCACGCTCAAGGGACTCGTCCACGCCGACACCGGCTCGATCATGGCCGCGGCCACCACCTCGCTGCCCGAGGAGATCGGCGGCGTCCGCAACTGGGACTACCGCTACTGCTGGCTGCGCGACGCTGCGCTCACCGCATCGGCGCTGGTGTCGGTGGGGTCGCACTCCGAGGCCGAGGGGTACCTCACCTGGCTCTATCGCGTGCTCGGGACGGTGAACGGCCCCGAGTGGCTCCACCCGCTGTACACGCTCGCCGGCGGCGGTCTGCCGCCCGAGGCCATCATCGACTCGCTACCCGGGTACGCCGGTTCACGCCCGGTCCGCATCGGCAACGCGGCCAACCAGCAGGTGCAGCTCGACGTGTTCGGTCCGATCGTGGAGCTCATCGGTCACCTCGCCGACGCGCGCGCCGCGACCGGCGACCCCACACCGCTCACCGACGCCGACTGGGATCTCGTCGCGAACATGGTGTGGGCGGTGGAGCGGCGGTGGTTCGAACCCGACCACGGCATCTGGGAGATCCGCGGCAACCCGCGTCACCACGTGTACTCGAAGGTGATGTGTTGGATGACCGTCGACCGGGCGCTGAAGATCGGTGAACGGTTCGGCCGCGAGGTGGAACCCGGCTGGTCGGTGTTGCGCGATGTGATCGCCGGTCAGGTCCTCGACCAGGGCTGGAACGCCGAGGTGCGGTCGTTCACCGCGGCGTACGAGGGCACCGATCTCGACGCCGCCACCCTGCACATCGGGCTGGCCGGCATGATCGACCCCGCCGACCCGCGTTTCACCCAGACCGTGGAGGCCACCGAGGCCGAGTTGCGCAGCGGCGCAACGGTGTACCGCTACCACCACGACGATGGGCTGCCCGGCGGCGAGGGTGGGTTCCACCTGTGTGCGGCGTGGCTCGTGGAGGCCTACCTGCTCATCGGTCGACGCACCGACGCCGAGGCCCTCTTCGATCAACTCGTGAAGGCCGCCGGTCCCACCGGGCTGCTGTCCGAGGAGTACGACCCCGTCGCCGAGCGCTCACTGGGCAACCACCCCCAGGCCTACAGCCACATCGGTCTGCTCCGCTGCGCGGCGCTGCTCGGCGGCTGACCCTGCCCGACGGAGATCGTCCGCCCTGGGCGCCACCTCCGGCCATGTGCCGGAGGTGACCCTGCAGACGGACGATGTCGGTCAGGCAGGCGTCAACCGATACTGATGTGGTCGGTGCCGTTGTCGACGGGGAGTTCGCCGGCGACGGTGGCGATGACCTCGTAGTTGTTGAGCGCGATGTTGCCCGAATGGTTGTCGAGGAACGCGGTGTCGGCGGCGTCGCGGCCGGTGGCGATCCGGACGAGGGCCTGACGCGGCGCGAGTCCGGTGGCGTCGACGACGAGCCAGGTGCCGTCGATGAGCGCCTCGGCGACGGCGTGGAAGTCCATCGGCACGCAGCCCGGCGCGTACACCGCGACCAGACGGGCCGGGATGTTCAGCGCGCGCAGCAGCGCGACCACGAGGTGGGCGAAGTCGCGACACACACCGGCGTTGGCGAGCAGGGTGTCCTCGGCGCCGTCGATGGGGTCGCTGGCGCCGGGGAGGTAGTTGAGGCGGTCGGCGACGAACTTCGACACCTCGAACAGCAGCTCGATCGGCGGCTTGCTGAGGTCGAATTCCGCTGTGACGTAGCCGAAGAACTTGTCGGCCTCGGCGTAGCGACTGGGCCGCAGATACATCGACCGCTCCCCCACCTGCTCGGTGAGCGGGTCGGCCGGGGCGTTCACCGACGCCGAGTACTGCACGAGCACGTTGCCGTGGTCGACGTCGAAGCGGTGGATGCGGGTGCCGCACTCGGCGATGATCTCCTCGGGGGTGATCGAGTTGCCGTTCACCGACACCGTCAGGGTCTCCACGAGATCCATCCCGGGCAGCTTCGCCACGGTGACCTGCACCTCGAGCTCGGTGGCGGCCTCCACCCAGATGTCCATCATCGACGAGACGTCGCGCCTGATGGTGCCCGAATCGTTCGTACCCGACGTGTCTGTGCCCATGGTCGGTGGCGCCCCTGCCTGCAGTGTGTCCGTGACGAGAATGCGATGGCGGTCCCCGACCTGTTGCAGGCGCCGGGCTCAGCCTAGGCTGCCCGGGCCGCGACCGTAAACTGCAGCGATGACCACCTCATCGAGCTCGTCATCGTCCCGCCGCGTCGCCGTCGTCACCGGAGCCAGTTCCGGGATCGGCGAGGCCACCGCGAGAACGCTTGCCGCACAGGGCTACGAGGTCGTCGTCGGCGCGCGACGGCTCGACCGGTTGCAGACCCTCGCGCAGGAGATCGACGGCCGCGCGATCGCCCTCGACGTGACCGACGACGCGTCGGTCACCGATTTCTGCGCACAGCTCGACCGCGTCGACGTGCTGGTGAACAACGCCGGTGGTGCGCAGGGCCTGGCGACGGTGGCCGACGCCGATCTCGACCAGTGGCGGTGGATGTGGGAGACCAACGTCCTCGGCACGTTGCGGATGACGAAGGCGCTGTTGCCCGCGCTGATCGATTCCGGTGACGGCCTCATCGTCACGATCACCTCGATCGCCGCCATCGAGACCTACGACAACGGGTCGGGCTACACCTCGGCGAAACACGCACAGGCCGTGCTGCACCGCACGCTGCGACCGGAGTTGATCGGCAAGCCCGTACGGCTCACCGAGATCCTGCCCGGGATGGTCGAGACCGAGTTCTCGCTGGTGCGGTTCGACGGCGACGCCGACAAGGCGGCGGCGGTCTACGACGGCCTGCACCCGTTGTCCGCGGACGACGTCGCCGAGGTCGTCGGTTTCGTGGCGTCACGCCCGCCGCATGTGAACCTCGACCAGATCGTGCTCAAACCGCGCGATCAGGCCAGCGCCCGCCGGAACGTCAAGACCGGATAGCGGCGCTCAACCCGTCGGGCCCTGGCGTGCCGGGGTCGGCGGGGTGGTCGAGATGCCGGAGAGCTGCGGGGCGTTCGACGGGGTCGCCGGCGCCGAGGAGCTCGTGACCTCACCCTTGAGCGCCGACATCGCCTTCCAGTCGTCCCAGCTGAACGTCCAGTCGTAGATGTCGCCGTCGGCCTCCGACAGCGGGATCCGCGTGTTCGTGACCTCGACGGGGTCGCCGTAGATGGCGACGCCGAAGTACTGCTGCGCATTGTCGAGCGACAGGTTGATGCAGCCGTTGGTGACGTTCGACGAACCCTGGACACCGGTGGTCTCGGGGTTGGCGTGGATGAACTCGCCGTTGTTGGAGATGCGGACGGCGAAACGCTCGCGCACGTTGAAATACCCGGCCGCGGGGTTCGACATGTAGAAGTCCTCGTGCTTCTCGCTCACCACGTGGATGCCCGAGCGGGTCACGTTGCGGTCGAGGTCGCCGCTGCCGTAGCTGCAGGGCAGGGTCATGAGGACGTCACTGCCGCGCATCACGTCGATCTTGAACGACGTCGCGTCGGCCTTCACGATCTGAGCGCGGCCGATGACGAAGTCGCTGGTGACGTCGGCGGCACCGTAGACGCCGTCGCCGTGGTCGAGGCCGTAGAGCTTGGCGACCATCGACACCTTGGTGCCCGGGGCGAAGTACTCCTTGGAGCGCCAGTGCGCCCGCGAGCCGTTGTCCTCGGGCAGCCAGGCCCAGCTGCCCTCGGTCTCTGGCGTGGTGGTGACGGTGAGCGCCTTCTCGACGGCCTTCTTGTCGGTGACCGTGGAGTCGAACTTCAGGATCAGGGGAGCGGCGATGCCGACCTCCTGGCCGTCGGCGATGTTGACGACGACGTTGGCCTGCTCCTGCGGGGTCAGCGTGGTGAACGTGCCCTGGATCGGCACGGTCTTGCGGTCGTCGCCGATCGCCGTACCCGACCAGGTGTAGGTGTTCCCGTAGCCGAGGGGCTCACCGATCGTGTAGGTCGTGCGGTCCTCCGACAGCGCTCCGGTGACCACCGTGCCCCGGGAGTTGGTCAGCTTCACATCCGGGTTGAGCTGGCCCTTGGACACCTTCACCGAGAACGCAGCGGTGGGGCTGGGGTTCGCGTTCGCGTCCAGCGCCGGGGAGAAGGTGATGCCGGCCGAGGGCTCCGCGCTCTTCGACGCCTCGGCACCGGATGCGGTGTCGCCGGACTTTCCGGTGCTGCAGGCGGCGGCGGTGACGCCGACGGCGCCGATGGCGATCGCGCCGAGCGCCGTCCGCCGGGTCATCGGGGACTGGCCACGTGAGACGGTCATGTACACCGACGATACCTGCAGAGTAGGTGTGCTCCGGACGTCGCCGAGAACGTCCACCTGGTCACACCGCATGTCGCAGGACCTAGAGACGGCACCCGACGAGCACCGGTTCGGGCTCCAGGACCACCCCGAACGCGTCGGCGACACCGTCCCGCACCTCCCGCGCCAACGCCAGGAGATCGTCGGTCGAGGCGGCGCCGCGATTGGTCAGGGCCAGGGTGTGCTTGGTCGACAGGCGCGCCGGTGCATCGGCCGACGGATGACCTCGCCCGAACCCGGCCCGTTCGATGAGCCAGCCCGCCGACAACTTCACGCCGTCGTCCGCCGGATAGCGCGGGATCGGGACGTCGCCGACCCGGGCGGTGATCCGTTCGAGGATGTGAGGCAGATCATGCTCACCGACAACGGGATTGGTGAAGAACGATCCTGCGCTCCAGGTGTCGTGGTCGGCGGCGTCGAGCACCATGCCCTTGCCGCGGCGCAGACGCAGCACCGCCTCCCGGGCGTCGCCGACGGGCACCCGTTCGCCCGGCTCCACCCCGAGCGCGGTGGCGAGCTCGCGGTAGCGGATCGGCGCACTGAGTCCATTGTGGGTCAGCGCGAACGCCACCGCCGTCACCACGCGATCCGACCGGTGTTTGAGCGCACTGGTGCGGTAGCCGAGTTCCAGCGAGGCCGGCGACACCCACTCGACGGCGCCGGACGCACGGTCGAGGACCTGCACCTCGTCGAGCACGTCGGCGATCTCGACGCCGTAGGCACCGACGTTCTGCACCGGCGTGGCGCCCGTCGCACCGGGGATGCCCGACAGACACTCGAGGCCACCGAGGTCGCGGGCGACGGTGTCGGCGACGAGGCGATCCCAGTCGACCCCGGCGCCGGCGACGACCACGACGGTGTCGCGGGCGGGATCGGTCTCCCCGACCCGGATGCCGTCCTGCGCCATCTGCACCACGGTCCCGGCGAAACCGTCGTCGGAGACAACGAGATTCGAGCCCCCGCCGACGATCAGCACCGGCTCGCCGGCACGGTCGAGTCGATCGAGGGCGGCGACGAGCTCGTCGACGTCGGTGGCCCTCACGAGGCCGCGCGCCCGGCCGCCCAGGCGCAGGGTGGTCAGGTCCGCCAACGACACACCGCTGTCGGTGTCGAGGTCGTTCGCGTCACGGGAGCCCACGGGCCAACGGTAACGTCTGCAGGTCATGGCGACGAAGCTGCAGCACACCATCGAGTTCCCGTTCGGCATGGCGGCCTACCGCAAGGCCATCTCCGACCCCGAGTACTGGTCGACCCTGGCCGTCGGATCGTCGAAGGCGCCGGGCGAGCTCGAATCGGCCGGCATCACCGACACCGGTGTGCAGATAGCACTCATCCAGAAGATCCCTGCCGACAAGCTGCCGTCCGCGGTCACCTCGATGATCCCGGGCGATCTCGCGATCCACCGGACGGTGTCGATCGAGTTCTCCTCCGACGACCGGTCGGCCGGCACCTTCGACGCCACCGTCAGCGGCGCACCGGCCACCACCTCGGGCACCATCGAGGCCACCGGCGCGCAGGAGTGCACCATCGCGTTCGCCGGTGAGGTGACGGTTCGAATCCCGTTGATCGGCGGGAAGATCGAGAAGATGATCGCCGAGAACATGCGCACGCTGTTCGAGGCCGAGCGTGATTTCACGATTGCCTGGCACGAGGAGCACCCCTGACCAGCCGGCAGGTACGGTAACCCCATGGCGAGACGTCTCAGCTATTCAGCCCGCTACGAGCACCCCACCGAGAAGGTCTACTCGGCTCTGTCGAGCCGCGACTTCTGGGATGCCCAGATGGTGGAGTTCCGGAAGCTGACCCCCCAGTCCGATGTCGAGAAGTTCGTCGTCGACGAGAACGGCATCGACATCGTGCTGGTGCAGACGCTGCCGAAGTCCGATCTGCCCGCCATCGCCAACGCGGTGATCAAGAAGGACATGATCATCACGCGCAAGGAGTTCCTCGGACCGTTCCACCCGGAGAAGACCGAGGGCACCTACAGCGCCGGTATCCCGGCAGGCCCCGGCAGCCTCACCGGTGTGCAGGAACTGTTCCCCACCGAGTCGGGCTGCACGCTGCGGCGCACGACCGAGGTGAAGGTCTACGTGCCGTTCGTCAACGGCAAACTCGAGCAGCTCATCCTCGTCAACCTCGTCGACCTGTTCCGCGGCGAGGCGGAGTTCACCGCGGACTGGATCAAGGCCAACGGCTGAGCCGTCGCGGTCCCACCCCGACGGGGTCATCACCCGCGGCACCACCAACATCAACCGCCTCCGCCGGGTCGACCGGTGGATGGCCTCGCGCGCCGAGATTGTCGACGTCCTGCGTTCGGCCGAGCACCCGCTCGCCGTCGACCTCGGATACGGCGACCGTCCCGACACCGCTGTGGAGATGTACCGACGCCTCCGGGCGGTGGTCGACGACCTGTCGCTCGTGGGTCTCGAGATCGACCCCGCCCGCGTCGTCGGTGACCACGACGGTGTCCGATTCGCCCGCGGCGGTTTCGAACTCGCCGGTCTGCGACCCCATCTCGTGCGGGCCTACAACGTGTTGCGCCAGTACGACGAGGAGCAGGTCGTCGGCCACTGGCGCCGGATGCAGGACGCACTCGCACCGGGCGGGCTCATCGTGGAGGGCACGTGTGACGAGATCGGTCGCCGCTGCGCGTGGATCCTGCTCGACGCCGACGGGCCGCGCTCGCTGACGTTGTCGTGGGCGCCGCGCCACACCGGTCATCCCTCGGCCATCGCGGCCCGGTTGCCCAAGGCGTTGATCCACCACAACCTGCCCGGACGCCCGATCCACGACCTGCTGAGCGCCGCCGACCGCTGCTGGGACGTCGCCGCGCCGTACGCCCCTTACGGTCCACGGGTGCGGTGGTCGCACGCCCGGCGGGCGCTCGCGGCGAGCGGGGTGCCGTGTGAGATCCCGCGACGTCGCCTGCGCGACAACACCCTGACCGTGCCGTGGTCGTTCGTCGCACCGGGCCATTAGCCTCGCCCATCGCGCCCGGCGCCCCGTACCGTGTCAGGCATGCGTATCGCGATGGCCCAGGTGTCGACCGGCACCGATCCGCACGCCAATCTCGAGATCGTCGCCGCCCGCACACGCGAGGCCGCCGGATCCGGCGCCGAGCTCGTCGTGTTCCCCGAGGCCACGATGTGTCGTTTCGGGGTGCCGCTCGCGCCGATCGCCGAACCCCTCGACGGACCGTGGGCCTCTCGCGTGCGTGCGATCGCCGAAGAGGCGGGCACCACCGTCGTGGTCGGCATGTTCACCCCGGCCGACACCGCGTCCGGGCGTGCCCGGGTGACGAACACCCTGCTCGTCGCCGGCCCCGACGGTGCGAGCACGTCGTACGACAAGATCCACCTCTACGACGCCTACGGGTTCCGCGAGTCCGACACCGTCGCCGCCGGCTCCACCCCGACCACCATCTCCGTCGGCGGACACACGGTCGGGCTCGCAACCTGCTACGACATCCGCTTCCCGGAGCTGTTCACCACCCTCGCCGCCGACGGCGCCGAGATCGTCGTGGTGCCCGCCTCGTGGGGCGCCGGCCCGGGTAAGCGGCGTCAGTGGCGGGTGTTGGCCCAGGCCCGCGCGCTGGACAGTTCCACCGTCATCGCCGCGGTGGGGCAGGCGGTACCCACCGACCCCGCCGTGGCGGAGTCGTCGGCACCCACCGGGATCGGCAACTCGGTGCTGGTCGACCCCTTCGGCGAGCTCGTCGCCGAGTACGGCGAGGTCGAGCACCTCGGGGTCCACGACGTCGACCTCGACCGCGTCGAGGCCGCACGCTCGGCGATCGGTGTGCTCGCGAATCGACGTCTGGCGCCCGCCCGCGCCGGTGTCGTGACGGCCTGATCACGCCCGACCCCCCGACCGCCGACGTCGTCGGTCACCCACCGCCACCGTGTTTTGCGGGAACTCTCACGATCGCCTCACCATCGGCAGGCAGAATCGGAGGTGATGAATGAGCCCGAGCGACCCGACAACAATCCGCAGCAGCCCGGCCCCACACCGCCGACCGAGCAGTTCCCGGTCGGTGGCCAGGCGTATTCGCAGACACGCCCCTTCGACGCCGAACCGCAGACACACCAGGTGCCCGCCTCCGACCCGGGGCCGACACCGACCCGACCGAAGCGACGCACCGGCGTGATCGTGACGATCAGCGCGCTGGTCGTGGTGCTCGTCCTGGTGATCGCCGGGGTGGGCAGTGAGCTGTACCTGCGCAACGCCACCAAGGACTGCCTGGAGAAGTCGTTCAGCGACGTCACCGGTTCGTCGGCGTCGGTGTCGTTGAGCAAGAAACCGATGCTGCTGCAGTACGCCACCAAGAAGGTCCCGTACGTACAGATCGATGCCGACGGCGACAACGGGACAGCCATCGAGCTCCACGGCCGCGCCGACGACATCACCGCGCGATCGGACGGGTCCACCCTGGGCTCGCTGTCGGCGAACGGATCGGTGCCCTTCTCGCGCATCGTCGAACTGAGCAAGCAGTCCGCGGCAACCGCTGCCGATCAGAACTCCGGCGGCACCACGCAGAACGATCAGAGCGGGCTCGGCGGGCTGTTCGGCGGTTTCACGTTGAACAGTGTCACCGGCAACCAGTCGACCGGAACCATGTCGCTCGACGCGACGGTCACCGTCGCGATCTTCCCGATCCCGGTGAGTGTCGAGCTCAAGCCGACCGTCACCGGCGGCAAGATCGAGTTCCAGGTCGTGAAGGCGAGCGCACTCGTCTTCGGTGTGCCGTCGGGGTTCGCCCAGACCCTCGTCGACGGCGTGTCGAAGTCACTGTTCCCGCCGCTGTTCGACCAGCTCGACTTCCAGCAGCTCTCGGTCACCTCGACCGGGGTCGACTTCCGGGTGAGCGGCAGCGATGTCCCGCTCAACCAGGACACCCTCGGGTCGACACCGGCGCAGCAGCAGGGATCGACCTCCGACGCGTGCACCATCCTGTGAGCCCGGATCCGCTGTGGCTCTTCGGCGATCAGCTCGGTCGCCACATCCACTCCGGGCCCGACCACGCCGATCGCGAGGTGGTCCTCGTCGAGTCGTCGGCGGCCATCGCCCGCCGCGGCGGCCACCGGCAGAAGGCGCACCTGGTGCTGTCGGGGATCCGCCACCTCGCGGCCGAACTCGGTGACCGCGCACAGTTCTGGCAGGCGTCGGGGTATCGCGACGCACTGGTCGAACTGGGCCGGCCGGTCGTGGTGCACGAGCCGACCTCGCACTCCGCGTCGGCGTTCGTGCACCGGCTCGCCGACGAGGGGCTGGTCTCGGAGATCCTCCCCAACCCGTCGTTCGCGCTGTCGCGCAAGGAATTCGGCGAGTGGGCCGGCGACGGTACGAAGTTCCGGATGGAGAACTTCTACCGCGACCAGCGCGTGCGGTTCGACGTCCTCATGGACGGCGACAAGCCCACGGGCGGCAGCTGGAACTACGACCACGACAACCGCGACGCACCCCCCAAGCGCGAGACCCTCGGTGTCGACCCGCCGTGGTGGCCCACCGAGGACCAGATCGACGACGAGGTCCGCGCCGACCTCGACGCGATGGCCGCCGACGGCGTCGTGTTCACCGGCGTCGACGGGCCACGTCTGTTCGCGGTGACCACCGACGAGGCCGACGAGGCCCTGCGCACCTTCATCGACCAGCGCCTGGCGACGTTCGGTCGCTGGGAGGACGCGATGATGGACGCCGACTGGACGATGTCGCACTCACTGTTGTCGGTGCCGCTCAACCTGTCGCTGCTCGATCCCCTCGAGGTGGTGCACGCCGCCGAGGCCGCCGTCCGCGACGGGTCGGTCGACATCTCCGCGGGTGAGGGCTTCATCCGGCAGATCATCGGGTGGCGCGAGTTCATCTGGCACCTCTACTGGCACTACGGGCCCGACTACATGACCAACAACAGCCTCGACGCCCACGTGCAGCTGCCGGACTGGTTCCGTGACCTCGACGCCGACGCGGTCACCGCGCGATGCCTGTCAGAAGCTCTCGGCGGGGTGCGCGACCGGGGGTGGGTGCACCACATCCCGCGCCTGATGTTGCTGGGAAGCCATGCACTGCAACGCGGTTACGATCCGGCCGAGCTGTCGGAGTGGTTCCGCGCCAACTTCGTCGACGGGTTCGACTGGGTGATGCCGGTGAACGTGATCGGGATGAGCCAGCACGCCGACGGCGGGCTGATGGCGACGAAGCCGTACACCTCCGGTGGCGCGTACATCGACAAGATGTCCGACCACTGCAAGCCCTGCGACTTCAACCCCAAGAAGCGCGTCGGCGACGACGCATGCCCTTTCACCGCGGGCTACTGGGCGTTCACCCATCGCCACGAGGAGATGCTGCGCAAGAACAACCGCACGGCGCGGTCGGTGGCGACGATGAACCGCCTGAAGGATCTCGACGCACTGCTCGAACAGGAGTCCGCGCGCGAGCAATTCTGAGACCTCGACCGAACCTGAGAAAGTGTGCGAAGTCCACAGCGGCGGCTCAGTTCCCAGCGGTACGATCGGCGACACCGAACGATCGACCGATGTGAGGTGGGATCCACCATGCGAGGACCTACGTTGGCAGCGCACACCCCGGTGTCGCGCACTCCCCTGGCCGTGACGCTGGTCAGCTACGCCGGTGTCGTGTGGGCGGCGATCGCCGTGTTCGCGGTGACGCTGTTCGCCTCGACCGCCATCGGCGACGGTCGGTCGACGTACACCTATCCCCTGCATCACTGGTTCATCGCCGGCGGCGCCGCAGCCGGGGTCATGCTCGTGCTCCTGGTGGGCGTGCACGTGCTCCTCACCGACGTCCGCCGCCGAGCGGGTAGGTGACCGCGTCGATCGGGCAGTTGTGTCCGTCGACCGGTGAGACAGGCCCCTCTGCGCCGTTCGATTGACCCCACCCGACTCCGGTGTGCCACGCTCGACGGCATGACTTCTGCTTCGACCGGCCTCACCCGACGACGCGTCGCCGCGATGGTCGACCACACCCTGCTCAAGCCCGAGGCGACGCGCGACGACGCCCTGGCGTGCGCGGCCGAGGCCGCCGATCTGGGCGTGCTCGCGGTGTGCCTGTCACCGTCGATGTTGCCCATCGAGACCGGGGCGCAGCGCACCTGCGTGGTGGCGGGATTCCCGTCGGGTAAACATCATTCGCTCGTAAAAGCCGCCGAGGCGCGACTCGCCGTCGACACCGGAGCCGACGAGATCGACATGGTGATCGACGTCGGCGCCGCGGTCGCCGGGCTCTACGACGAGGTGTTCGCCGACGTCCTCACCGTCCGCGAGGCCATCGGCCCCGACGCCGTGCTCAAGGTGATCATCGAGTCGGCCGCCCTGCTCGACCTCGCCGGGCCCGACGCGGTCACGGAGGTGTCGCGGCGCGCGGCGCAGGGAGGTGCCTCGCTCGTGAAGACGTCGACCGGCTTCCACCCGAGCGGCGGGGCGAGCGTGCAGGCCGTCGAACTGATGCGCGCCGCCGTGCCCGCATCGGTCGGGATCAAGGCCTCGGGCGGCATCCGGACCGCCGAGTTCGCCGCCGAGCTCATCGCCGCCGGCGCCACCCGCCTGGGCCTGTCGGGATCACGCGCGGTGCTCGACGGGTTCGCCGACGACTGAGCCGGCCGACTGGGCCGACATGCGAGGGGTCAGGCGGTGTCCTCGACGCGGTCGCGGGTCCTCTCGAGCAGTTCGGTGAGGAGATCGTTGTAGCGGTCGTGTTCCTCGATGTTGCTCATGTGCCCGGTGTGCTCGAGCACCAGGTACTCCTCCAGATGGCCCGCGGCCTTGAGCGTCGACGCGATCGCGTCGGAGTGCTTGCGCGGCGTGAGCCGATCGTCGGTGCCCACGACGACCGCGGTCGGGACCGTGAGGTTGATGACGCCCTGCCACACGTCGAGATCGAGCAGCGCCGACCCCCACCGCGCACGGGCACGTGCCGGACATTCGCTGATCATGTGGTCGCAGAACTCGACGTGCGACAGCTTGGCCTGGGTGTTGAGCGCGATGTACTGCGCGACCTTGGGTGAGGCGGTGGTGTGTGGCAGGGGCGCGGGCGTGGTCGCCACGAGTCGACCGACGGCGTGCTCGAACGGGCGGGTGAACCGCGGCAGGCCTTCGGGGACCACCGCGAGGTTCTGCACCACCTCGACCGCCGCCGTCGAGGTCAGCACGACGACGCGCGCGAAACGCTCGACGCTCGCCGGGTGATGTTCGGCCCACGCCAGCACGGACATGCCTCCCATGCTGTGCCCCGCGATCAGCGCGCGACGCCCGTCGGGGACGACCGCCCGGAGCACGGCCTCGAGATCCGACCCGAGGAGAGCGGTGCTGAGTTTGGTGCGACCGAGCGGTGTCTTGCCGTGGCCACGCTGGTCGTAGACCACGACGCGGTGGTCGGCGGCGAAGGCGTTGATCTGCGCGTACCAGTGCCGTGTGTTGCACGTCCACCCGTGGGCCATCACGAGCAGATCACCGTCGGGTGGTCCGTAGGCCAGGACGTTGATCGGGTTGCCGTCGGAGGCGCGGACGTCGATGCGTTCGGGGGCCATGGCGGGTTCGGCGAGCAGGGAGTCGGGGCCGTCGTCTATCGGCGCCGGCCCGGTCAGGGCGGTACGCACCAGCGCGCCGAGGATCGTCCCCACCGCCAGGCCGGCCCCGCCGACCGCGACACCGCCGGCGATCGCCGTCCCGGTGAGCACTCGATGCGAGCCCGCCACCTCGCGTAACGGTCGATGCGTCCTGGTCATGGGTGGATACCTCTCCGGGGTGTATCCGACCGGCGATCGGTCGGGCGCAGGGTGCTGGTCAGGCCGATCCGGTCAGGGGATCGGTGTCGAGGATGCGGTCGCTCTCGAGGATGTCCGACGCCTCGCCGATCGCGATCGAGATCTTGGTGTCGAGTGCGCGCCGGAAGGCCGACTGCACGATCTCGTGGGCCATGGGTCGCACCGCACCGATGAGATGGGCGACCTTGGCGACCTCGGTCTCCTCCATGTCGAGCAGGCGGCCGTCGTCGCCGAAGTACTTGTCGGTGATGATCGCGACGAAGTTGTCGGCGACGTCCTCGATGTCGCTCTGCACGCGTTCCCACTTGCGCAGCAACGACTCGAGGTCGATCCCCGCCTTCACCAGCACCTCGGCACCCTCGAGCAGTTCGGGACTCTTCACCGCGTACTGGGCGCCCTCCTTGGCGAGCAGTCCCAGTCGCTGACTCATCGCGATGGTCTTCTCGTCGGCACCCAGGGTGCGACGCAGCTCCGTCAACGTGATGGTCGCGGCGCGTTTGAAGTTCTTCCACCGACCCGATTTGGGCACGCCGTGCAGGACGTGTTCGACCTTCATCCCGTAGTGGGCGGCCTGCAGGAGCTCGCTGATCGTCGCGAAGGTGTACCCGCGTTCGAGCAGGCGGGAGATCAGGTTGAGACGGACCAGGTGTTCCTGCGAGTACCACCCTGTGCGCCCCTTGATCTTCGGCGACGGCAGCAAGCCGCGGTCCTGGTAGACCCGGATGTTGCGCACGCTGACACCCGACACCTCGGCGAGCTCGTTGATCCGGTATTCAGCCACGCGGCGAGTCTATCCGCGCGGTGTGCGAGTCCTCGGTCGGTCGCGCTCAGATGATGGCGCCGCGGCGCAGCAGATACTTCCCTGGGCCGCCGATGAGTCCGCACTCGTCGAGGAACGACACGGTCTTGGCGCATCCGTTTCGCTTGCGGTCGTTGTAGTAGGTGTTGTTCCGCGCGGCCTTCACCGCGGCCTTCTTGTCGAGGCCTGCCGCCTCGTAGACCTTGGGGTTCACCAGGCAGAACACCACCATGTAGACGGTGATCGCGAGCATGAGTCGCGTGAGGTGGCGACGCAACGGGCTCATGTCGGCGGCGATGCGCACCGTCTCCTCGCGGGCGAAGCGGATGTGACGGGCCTCTTCGAGCACGTGGATCTTGCTGACGGTGCGGGTGACCGGCTGGACGCGCGGGTCCTTCATGAAGTCGCGCTGCATCATGTCGAGGATCTCCTCGGCGGCCAGGGTCCCACCGAAGGCCAGCGAACCCGAGGCCAACGCCTTGAACGGACGCGACAGGAAGTTGATCCACTTCGGGCGCTCGTAGTTCGGGATGCCGAAGTGCTCGGCGGCCTTGGCGAACATCGTCGAGTGCCGGCACTCGTCGGCGATCTCGGTGAGCGCGAACTGGAAGTGCGGCGACGCCGGATCCTGCTTGTAGGCGTCGCGGATCAGCATCTGCATGAGGATGATCTCGAACCAGATGCCGGTCGCGCTGATGCTCGCGGCCTCGTGCTCGGTCAGCGTGATGCGCTGGGCCTCGGTCATCTGATCCCACATTTCGGTGCCGTAGAGGCTGCACCACTCGGGGGTCATCCCGTAGAAGCTCTCGTGGTCGATTGGGGCATCCCAGTCGACCTCGATCAACGGGTCGTAGGACTTGCGCGCCGACGATGCCAGCAGTCGCCGTGCGGTGTCCTGGCGGTCCTGCACCCGATCGAAGCGGGTGAGGGGCTCGGCTGCGATGGTCATCGTGGGCTCCTGTCGAGGGCGTGACGCCCTCGGTTGACGACAAAGTCCTTGTCAATCAACGATGCGATATGACACCTGCCGTTGTCAAGGTATTGAGACAACGAATATTGTCACGCCACACGATGGCACCGTTGTCGGGCGCCTCAGGGCTCAGACCTTGCGGAACCAGCGCTTGTTCTGGATCGCGTCGACACGGGGCCGCACGTCGACGAGGTAGACCAGCACCGCGACGATGCCGATGATGCCGAACAGGCCCAGCAGCCCGAAGAACCAGATGAACAGGCTCGCGAGCACGAGGATGCCGACCCAGATCACCTTCGACTGACGGTCGACGGCCGGGAAGGCGTCCGGGCGCTGGATCGCCGCGTGGACGAGCGCGACGATCGCGGCGCCTCCGCCGACCACGGTGAGGACCAGCAGGATCAGGCTCTGTCCATACGCGAGGATGCTCATGGCGACGATCCTATCCGGGCATCACCGACACCGGTCCCCCGCAGACGCCGACGCCCCCGGCGGACTGTGTCCGTCGGGGGCGTCGGGTCGATCAGCGATCAGCGCCTCACTTCGAGGCGGCCTTCTTGGCCGGAGCCTTCTTGGCGGGGGCCTTCTTGGCCGGAGCCTTCTTGGCGGGGGCCTTCTTCGCCGGAGCCTTCTTGGCGGCGGGCTTGGCGGCCGGCTCCTTGAGCTCCTCGAGCACCTTGGCGGGCGAGTCCTTGCGGCCACGCGCCTTGGCCTCGACGGTGCCCGCGGCACCGGCGGCCTTGCCCGAGGCGAGGTTGGCCAGCTTGGCGGCGCGCTCACCCACGGCCTTGGTCTGCGAGGAGATGGTGCCCAGGGCGTCCTCGGTCAGGTCGACGGCGTCGTTGTAGACCTTCTCCGCCTTCGAGACGTTCTCCTGGAACTCGGGCTGGGTGCGCAGACGCTCGACGGTCTCCTCGCCGCGCTCGGCGAGCGAGTTGTAGATGCCGGTCGCGACCTCGATGTAGGCCTCGGCGACCTTGCGGAGCTCTTCGGGGGTGAAACGTGTACGCAGGTCGTCGATACCGGCAGGCACCTCCTCGGGAAGGGCGTTGATGCGCTCGCGGGTCTCGGTGAGACGCTCGCGGGTCTCCTCGATGCGCGCCTGGGCGGTCTCGGTGGCGGCCTCGGTGCGCTCACGCAGCTGGGTCAGGACCTCGTTCACCTGCTGCAGGGCGAGATCGCCCACGCCGACCGCGGCGTAGATCGGGGTCGAGAAAAGCTTGTCGTTCTTGCTCATTGATGTCTCCTTCATGGGTGATGCGATGGTGAACCGACGCGACTGTCGAGCAACTGGGACTACGGAGCGGCGGGGACGCCGTTCTCCTTGCGGAACGACTCGTAGATCTCGAGCATCATCTGCTTCTGTCGCTCGCTGATCTGCGAGTCGGCCAGCAGCGCGTCGCGCACCGGACTGGCCGCACGTTCTTCGAGAATGCCTGCGCGGACGTAGAGCACTTCCGCCGACACACGCAGACCTTTCGCGATCTGCGCCAACACATCAGCCGACGGTTTGCGCAGTCCTCGTTCGATCTGGCTCAGATACGGGTTGCTGACTCCGGCTCGTTCGGCCAGTTGCCGAACCGAGACTTCCGCGGCGACCCGCTGAGACCTGATGAACGCACCGATGTCCTGTGCGGCGTTCACAACGTTCTCGACTGCTCGAGTCGCTGCGTCCTCGGCATCCACGAGAGGTGATGTGTTCTCCGGTGGATCGACCGATTCAGATGTCATCGGTACCTCCTTGAGTCTCCGTGGACCAGTATCGGCACCGAGTGCTAGCAAATGCAAGCACTCAGCTAATTTTCGGTCCGGATAGTGGTCGATGCCACATCACGGGGAGATCTCGCGGGGCCGTCAGCCGAAGAGCAGCACCGAGATCGAGTAGATCGCGAGGCCGGCGAGCGAGCCGACCACCGTGCCGTTGATACGGATGAACTGCAGATCGCGACCCACCTGGAGTTCGATCTTGCGACTGGTGTCCTCGGCGTCCCAGCCGCGCACGGTCTCGGTGATCACCGAGACGATCTCGGTCGCGTAGTTGGCCGCGACGTGACGGGCGACGCGCACGGTCCAGAAGTTCATCTTCGCCTGCAGCGCCTCGTCGTTGCTGACACGCGTCGCGACCTTGATGACCGCATCGGCCAGCGTCGCGCGCAACGTGCTGTCGGGGTCGTCGAGGGCCTGCTCCAGAACCGCTTTCGCGGCCTTCCACGCCGACGACGCCGCCCCGGCGACCTCGTCGCGGCCGATGAACTCGGCCTTGATCTCCTCGAGCCGCTCGATGGTGGCCTTGTCGTGCTGCAGATCTTGCGCGAAGTTCTCGAGGAACTGGTTCATCGCCCGCCGCACCTCGTGGTCGGGGTCGGAGCGGACCTTGTTCGTGAAATCCACGAGCTCGCGGTGGATCCGTTCGCCGACAACGGCGTTGAGGAACTTCGGCGCCCAGGCCGGGCCGTCCTTGTCGATGACGCGGTCGATGAGGCCCTGGCTGTCGAGCGCCCAGTCGTGGGCACGGTCGCACAGCATCGCGATGATCGGTGCGAGCCGGTTCTCCTCGATCAGCTGCTCGAGGACGCGTCCGGCGGGCGGTCCCCACTGGGGCTCGGCCATCCACCGCATCCCCGCCACGATGAACTGCTCGACGTCCTCGTCGCGCAGCATCTCCCCAGCCAGACCGATGGCACGCGACGCCTCCTCGCTGATGCGATCGGAGTTGCGCGGATCGGCCATCCACCGCGAGACGCGCTGCGGCAGCTCGAGTTTGCCGACCTGGTTCTCGATCACCGACGGCGTCATGAAGTTCTGCTCGACGAAGCCGCCGAGCTGATCGCCGATCTGGTCCTTCTTGCGGCGGATGAGCGCGGTGTGCGGGATGGGCAGGCCCAGCGGCTGACGGAACAGCGCGGTGACCGCGAACCAGTCGGCGAGTGCGCCGACCATGCCGGCCTCCGACGCCGCGCGCACGTAGGCGACCCAGCCCGCGGCGTCGGCGCCGTCACGGCTCTCGATCCAGCGGGTCAACAGGTACACACCGGCCGCGAAGACCAGCAGCCCGGTCGCCACGACCTTCATCTTGCGCAGGGCCCGCCTGCGTTCGGCGTCGGCGGCGTCGAAGCCGGACAGACCGGTGGGGGCGGCGCTGGGGGCAGGCGCGGGGTCGGTGCGCTGCGCCGTCGACATCGAATTCACCTGACCAGTCTTACCCGAATCCGACTCCCGCGCCCGCGCCGGACGAGCTGCGGTGATCCGGCGCCCACCGGCGGGGATACTGTGGGCGCATGCCCGCCCGCCAGACCACCGCCGCCGCGGCCCGTGCCGCCGTCGTGGCCGCCGCGAACGCGACGAAGGGTCTCGAGGCCGCACTGCGGGGCGCCGCCGACGACATCCCCGACGGCAAGCCCGATGGACGCAAGCAGCGGTGGCAGCAGCACAAGGAGGAGCGTCGCGCCGAGCTCGTCGACGGCACCCTCACCGCGGTGCGCGCCCTCGGCGCCGACATCGGGATGGACGAGATCGCCTCGCACATCGGCGTCTCGAAGACCGTCCTCTACCGCTACTTCACCGACAAGAACGACCTCAACACCGCGGCGATGGTGCGGTTCATCGAGGTGACCCTCCTGCCGCGTCTCACCGATGCCCTCATCGACGACGTCGACGAGTTCACGATGACACGCGCGGTCATCTCCATCTACGTGGAGACCATCGCCGACGAGACGCAGATCTACACCTTCGTCACCAGCTCGAAGTTCTCCAGCCCCACGGTGCTGGCCGATTCGGAGAAGCTCATCGCGCAGGTCGTCGCGTTCGCGATGAACGAGCGCCTCGGACATCGCGGACTCGACACCGCCGGTTTCGAGACGTGGGCCTACGCACTCGTCGGCGGCGTGCAGCTCGCCACCCACTGGTGGATGGTCGAACGCACCCTGAGCCAGGAACAGCTCATCGACCACCTCACGATGCTGGTGTGGACGGCGTTCGTCGGCATCGCCGAGGTCGGCGGATCGGCGGCGGAGTTCAATGCCCGCGACCATCCGCTGCCGACGTTCGGTGTCGCACCGTCGACGTCCACGACCTGACTCCCTACAGTGACGCCATGAGCGATCACGAACCCGCCGGCCATGACGACGACGCCGGCGGATACACCGGCCCGGCGACGGTGACTGTGGGCGGGCGGCGCCCGGTCGAGGTGAACGTCCAGCTGATCGGCCACTTCGACCCCATCGCCGGCCGCTATCAGTGGCAGGGACGTGTCCGCGGGTTGGCGGCGGTGTCGGATCCGGCCGACCCGCCCGTCGCCGAGGGCACGGAAGTGCGCATCAGCACCCCGCACGGCGCCGGCGAGGGAACGCTGTCGGCGGAGGACGCCTTCGGCGGACACGTGGTGCGCGGGGTGAGCGCGCCACCGTTCGCGCAGCTGCCCGACGACGTCGACCGGTGACCTCCGCGGGAGCTCCGCCGGTCGCCCTGGTGACCGGCGCGAGCCGCGGCGTGGGCCGAGGAGTCGCGCGGGCTCTCGGCGCGGCCGGGTGGACGGTCTGCCTCACCGCGCGCGGCGGGGTGGGACCCGACGACCGGCTCGGTCGTGTCGCGGCCGAGATCACCGCGGCCGGCGGGACGGCGCATCCGATCAGCTGCGACCACACCGACGACGACGCCGTGGCCGCGCTGTTCGAGCGCATCGACGCCGACCACGGCCGCCTCGACCTGCTGGTCAACAACGTGTGGGCGGCGCCGCGCGGTTTCGGGGGCTTCTCGGAGAAGTTCTTCGAACGCCCGATCTCGGACTGGGACACGCTGATCGGCGTCGGGCTCCGCGCGCACTACGTGGCCTCGGTGCACGCGGCGCGGAGGATGGTCGACCAGGGTTCGGGTCTCATCGCCGGCATCTCCTCGTTCGGGTCGCGCGGACATCTGCACTCGGTGCTCTACGGGATGAGCAAGACGGGCCTGGACAAGATGGCCTCCGACATGGCGCACGAGCTGGCCGGGACGGGCGTCACCGCGGTCAGCCTGTGGCCGGGACTGGTGCGCACCGAACTGCTGATGTCGTTGGGCGTCAACGACTTCGCGGGGTTCTCCCTCGACCGCGCCGAGGACCCCACCTTCATCGGCCGGGTGATCGACGCCCTCGCCCGCGACCCCGAGGTGTCATCGCGCAGCGGGGCGACACTGGTGACCGCCGAGCTCGGTCGCGAGTACGGACTGGCCAACGACGACGGTGTCGTACCCGATTCGCACCGTGCGGCATTCGGCGGTGGTGGGCTGTTCGGGCCGGTAGGTTGACCCCCGTGCCCTCTTCTGCCGAGTCCGGCTCGGATGATCCCGTAATCGCCTCGGCTCCCGCCCTCCTGCGCGCCCGCGCCCAGGGACCGCTGCGCGGCATCGACCAGCGCTCGACCCCGGGTTTCGACGGCGACAAGGCCGCGGGCAAGAAGGCCCTCAAGGTCCGCGGGGAGTTGCTCGCGGGGCTGCAGGAGAGGCTCTACGCGCACGGTCGCAGCGGCGACCCGCGCTCGATCCTGTTGGTGCTGCAGGGCATGGACACCGCGGGCAAGGGCGGCATCGTCCGGCACGTGATGGGCATGGTCGACCCGCAGGGGGTGTCGCACGCGTCGTTCGGCAAGCCGACCGACGACGAGCTCGCCCACGACTTCCTGTGGCGGATCCGCGCGAAAGTGCCTGCGGCGGGCCAGATCGGCGTGTTCGACCGGTCCCATTACGAGGACGTGCTGGCCGTGCGTGTGCACGACCTCGTCCCCGAATCCGAGTGGTCCGCCCGCTACGCGATCATCAACGATTTCGAGGCCGACCTCGTGGCGGCGGGCACCACCATCGTCAAGGTGATGCTGCACATCTCGACCGGTGCCCAACGCGAACGGTTGGCCAAACGCCTCGACCGGCCCGACAAGTACTGGAAGTACAACCCCGGCGACATCGACGAACGCCAGTACTGGTCGGCGTATCAGGAGGCCTATCAGGTGGTGTTCGACGAGACCGACGTCGACACCGCGCCCTGGCACATCGTGCCCGCCGACCGCAAATGGTATGCGCGCCTTGCCGTCACGGAGCTGATGATCGAGGCCCTCGAACGTCTCGACCTCGAGTGGCCCGCTCCCGATTTCGACGTCGACCACGAGAAGAAGCGACTCGCCGAGTCCTGAACCCCGGCGGCGCCCCCACCGGCGCTCACCGGTCCGGCGATGACCGGGCCCAGCAGCAACCCGGTGGTGATGGCCACGAGATGCCCGAGCGTCGTCACCGAGGGATCGACGACGAGGGTGAGCCCCGCCAGGCCGACGACCGTGGTCGCGAACGCCCGCCGCCACTGCGGTTCGATGAACTGCGCCGCGCCGCCGACGAACGCGAAGATCGCGTAGCTGACGCCGATGTCGCGCATCGACATCTGCGACGACGACGTCGCGCCGACCGCGATCACGACCCACAACGCGCCCTGACTCACCCCGGTGCCGACGACGTGTCCGGCCAGGCCCAGCGCGGCCCACCGTCGCACACCCAGCCGTCGTTCCATGGGGATCACCACGATCGCGAACATCACCGCGTAGGGCAGCCAGTAGGCGCCGTCGAGCCACGCCAGGCTGGTCACGAGCACCCCGATCGGATCGGACACGAGGTGGGAGATGTCGGTCGACGACGCGGCCAGCCACGCCGAGACCTGTGCCGGGGCTGCGGTGCGCTGCAGCACCGTGGTCACCAGCAGCAGTCCCAGCCAGCTCACCGACACCGGCGCCGAACGCAGGACGTCGAGCACCTGTCGCTTCCTCATGTCGTCCACCCTGGCCGCGACACCGTCGTCGGGGCTGGACGTGCCCTGTGCATCTGCTGACAATGCGTGAGCGGTGGCAGTCCCGCCCAGCGGCAGAAGACCGCTACGCCTGGGCGGTCGCGGGGTAGCGGTAGAAGCCGTGTCCGGACTTCTGGCCGAGGCGGCCGGCGTCGATCATGCTCAGCAGCAGCGGCGGCGGCGCGTAGAGCGGTTCGGCGTACTCGGCGAAGAGGGTGTCGGCGACGGCCTTCACGGTGTCGAGGCCCACGAGGTCGGCGAGCTTGATGGGGCCCATCGGGTGCGCGCAGCCGAGCATCATCGCGCGGTCGACATCCTCGGCGGTCACGAGGCCGTTCTCCACCATGCGGATCGCCGACAGGAGATACGGGACGAGCAGCGCGTTGACGACGAAGCCCGAGCGGTCCTCGGAGCGGATGACCTGTTTGCCCAACACACCCGACGCGAACAGTTCGGCGCGGGAGGCGATGGCGTCGGCGGTGCTCGCCGTGGTGATGAGCTCCACGAGCGGGAGCACCGGCACAGGGTGGAAGAAGTGCAGACCGATCACCCGGTGGCCACCGGTGGTGGCCGCGCCGAGGCGCGTGATCGGGATCGACGACGTGGTCGAGGCGAGGACGGCGTCGGGATCGGTGACGGTGGCGTCGAGCTCTGCGAACAGCGCCGCCTTCACGGCTTCGTCCTCCACGACGGCCTCGCACACCATCTGCCGATCGGCGAACTCGTCGAGGTCGGTGGTGAAACGCAGTCGACCGCAGGCCTGTTCGCGTTCCCGCTCGGTGAGTGCACCGCTGCTCACGCCGCGGTCGAGGGAGTCGAGGATGCGGGTGCGTCCGGCGACGACGCGGTCACGCGTGGTCTCGTGCACGAGGACGTCGACGCCCGCGCGGGCGCACACCTCGGCGATCCCGGCCCCCATCTGACCCGAACCGATGACACCGATCCGCGAGATCACCTCGGTAGCCACGATCGCGCTCCTTGCTTGAGGTGAATCGCGCTGCGTATGCCTGCGCAACATGAGAATTGGCGAGAAGGGGGTAACTCTGATCGGGGACGAGCGAACTGTTCACCAGATAGACAGACGGCCCGCAGCTGACGCTGCGGGCCGCCTGACTGGTCGTGAAGAGTTCCGGAGTGGCGGGTCAGCTCAGTGGAACTGGCCTTCTTCGGTGGAGCCCTTCAGCGCAGCGGTCGACGTGTTGGGGTCGACGGTGGTGGCGATGCGGTCGAAGTAACCGGCACCGACCTCACGCTGGTGCTTGGTGGCGGTGTAACCGCGCTCCTCGGCGGCGAACTCGCGCTCCTGCAGCTCGACGTAGGCGCTCATCTGGTTGCGGGCGTAGCCGTGGGCCAGATCGAACATCGAGTAGTTGAGGGCGTGGAAGCCGGCCAGGGTGATGAACTGGAACTTGAAGCCCATGGCGCCCAGCTCGTTCTGGAACTTCGCGATGGTCTCGTCGTCGAGGTGCTGCTTCCAGTTGAACGACGGGCTGCAGTTGTAGGCGAGCAGCTGGTCGGGGAAGTCGGCCTTGACGGCCTCGGCGAACTTCTTCGCGAGCTCCAGGTCGGGCTTGCCGGTCTCCATCCAGATGAGGTCGGAGTACGGGGCGTAGGCCTTGGCGCGGGCGATGCAGGGCTCGATGCCCTTCTTCACGCCGTAGAAGCCCTCGGCCGTGCGGCTGCCGTCGAGGAACGGCTGGTCGCGCTCGTCCACATCGGAGGTGATGAGGGTGGCGGCCTCGGCGTCGGTACGCGCGATGACGACGGTCGGGGTGTCGGAGACGTCGGCCGCGAGGCGGGCCGAGGTCAGCGTGCGGATGTGCTGCTGGGTGGGGATGAGCACCTTGCCACCGAGGTGGCCGCACTTCTTCTCCGAGGCCAGCTGATCCTCCCAGTGGGTACCGGCGGCACCCGCGGCGATCATGGCCTTCTGCAGCTCGTAGACGTTGAGCGCGCCACCGAAGCCGGCCTCACCGTCGGCGACGATCGGGACGACCCAGTTGTCGACGGCGTTGTCGCCCTCGACCTTGGCGATCTCGTCGGCGCGCAGCATGGCGTTGTTGATGCGACGGACCACCGACGGCACCGAGTTCGCGGGGTACAGCGACTGGTCGGGGTAGGTGTGGCCCGACAGGTTCGCGTCACCGGCGACCTGCCAGCCCGAGAGGTAGATGGCCTTGAGGCCGGCACGCACCTGCTGCACGGCCATGTTGCCGGTGAGGGCGCCGAGCGCGTTGATGTACTCGTCGCCGTTGACGCCGTTCACGCCGTCCCAGAGGATCTCGGCGCCGCGCTTGGCGAGGGTGTTCTGCTCGACGACCGAGCCCTGGAGCTCGGAAACCTGCTCGGCGGTGTACTCGCGGGTGATGCCCTTCCAACGGGGATTGGTGTCCCAATCCTGCTGGATCTCCGCGGTGGTCCTCGGCTTTCCGGTGTTGCTCATGCCCACTTCACTTTCATCGACTTCGTCTACTTGGTCCTGTGCGGTGGCGCCGTGCGCCGTTCGGGGGCACCGGGACTGTGTGAGTACCCGGCGTTTCGTGCAGCTCTGCGCCGATCGGATTCGCAACCGGTGAGCCGCCCGAAGGCGCCGCCTGCAACGAGGGTGCCACACACCAAACGCGCTGGTCCACACCTCGGACATGCCAATCTGAGCCACAGCAGGTGACAGATTTGCAAACTCTGCGAAGATGGATCTGCGAAGTCTGCCGACAGCCCGGGGCAAAAAGTACGCCCGTACTGCGTTTTTGTCGCGCGGTCGCTCCGCCCGCCGGCGCGGGCCGTGCGCACCGTGGTCGGCGGTCGTCGCCGGGACGAGAGGAGGGTGGTGACCATGATCACACCCAAGGCGGTCAGGAATGCCGACCGGAGCGGGGACCCCGACCGCGGGGGCAAGACCTTCGTCGGGTCTCGGCTGCGCGCACTCCGGTCCGAACGCGGCCTGTCGCAGGTGGCGCTCGCCGGGACGCTGGGGATCTCACCGTCGTATCTGAACCAGATCGAACACGACGTCCGCCCGCTGACCGACTCGGTGCTCGCCCGCATCACCGAGGTGTTCGGTGTCGACGCGGAGTTCTTCAGCTCGCAGGACAACGTGCGGCTGATCGCCGAGATGCGCGAGGTGCTCGGCGACCCCGATCTCGACAGCGAGACCGACACCGCCGACGTCGCGGAGATGGTGCGATCGCACCCCGACCTCGCCCGCGCGATGGTGAACCTGCACCGGCGCTACCGGATCGCCACCGATCAGCTCGCCGCCGCCACCGACGACCGCGTCGACGGCAGCATGCGCGGATCGATCACCGCACCCCACGAGGAGGTGCGCGACTACTTCTACCGACGCCACAACTATCTCCACGAGCTCGATGTCGCGGCCGAGGAGATGGCCACCCGGATGCGGATGCACTCCGGCGACGTCCGCCGCGAGATCCACAACCGGCTCGAGACCGTGCACGGCGTCGAGATCGTCCGGCGCGTCGACATGGGCGACACGCTCATGCACCGCCTCGACCCCCGCACCCGCCGGCTCGAGATCTCCCGACACCTCTCCGGCGGCCAGCGCACCTTCAAGCTCGCCGCCGAGCTGGCCTACCTCGAGTACGGCGACCTGCTCGACAAGCTCGCCGACGAGGGCAACTTCACCAACGACGAGGCACGCAGTCTGGCCCGCCTCGGGCTGGCCAATTACTTCGCGGCCGCCGCGGTGCTCCCCTACTCTCAGTTCCACGGTGCGGCAGAGGATTTTCGCTACGACATCGAGCGACTGTCGGCGTTCTACCAGGTCTCCTACGAGACGATCTGCCACCGACTCTCGACGTTGCAGCGGCCGAACCTGCGGGGCATCCCGTTCTCGTTCGTCCGTGTCGACCGCGCGGGCAACATGTCCAAACGGCAGTCGGCGACGGGTTTCCACTTCTCCTCCAGCGGCGGCACATGTCCGCTGTGGAACGTCTACGAGACGTTCGCCTCCCCGGGCAAGATCCTCACGCAGATCGCCCAGATGCCCGACGGACGTACCTACCTGTGGGTCGCCCGCACGGTGGAGCGCCGCGCCGCCCGCTACGGCCAGCCCGGCAAGACCTTCGCCATCGGCCTGGGATGCGAACTGCGCCACGCGGGTCGGCTCGTGTACTCCGATGGCCTCGAGATCGGCCCCCAGGCGCAGGTGACACCGATCGGGGCGGGCTGCCGGGTGTGCGAACGCGTCAACTGCGCGCAGCGGGCGTTCCCCGCGCTCGGCGCGACGCTGCAGATCGACGAGCACCGCAGCACCATCTCGCCCTATCTCATCGACTGACCCTCTAACCTCGGACGCGTGACCCAACCTCGCGTGGCCCCGGGCAATCTCCGACAACTCGGTCCGTTCAACTGGGTGTTCTGCCGTGCCGCGGCACGCACCCAGGGGGTGAGCGACATGCACATCTTCTCCACCCTCGGTCGCACCGGCGGACTGTTCCGGGGATGGCTGCACTACTCCGGTCGTCTCATGCCGTTCGGGCCGCTGTCGCGCAAGGAGACCGAGATGGTCATCATCCGCACCGCCCACCTGCGGCAGTGCGCCTACGAACTCGACCACCACCTGCGGATGGGCAAGCGCGCCGGCATCGACCGCGCGCTGGCCGAGCGGATCATGGAGGGCCCCGACGCCGGTTTCGGCGAACGGGAGCGCGTGATCCTCACCGCGGTCGACGAACTGGTCGGCGACCGCGACATCTCCGACCCCAGCTGGGACGCCCTGCGTGGGCATCTCACACCGAAGCAACAGATCGGCCTCGTGATGCTGATCAACCAGTACGACTCGTTGGCCACCACGATCGGGACCCTGCGCATCGAGCGCGACCGATGACACCGCGGCCGATCGGATCGGCCACCGACCGGGTCCGCGCCCTGCTGACGGTCCCTGTGCGCGACGAGTCCGGCGGGTACCTCGACGTGCTCCCCCCACCCGAGACGGGTGAGTCGCTGAGCCTGCGGATGATGCAGAACCCGATCTTCGCCGAGGTCTACGAGCGGGCGTGGCGACCGGTGTTCACACGCCTGTTCAGCCTGGGCGGCACCTCCACCGCCACGTTCGACCGGCGGCTCACCGCACGCCTGAGCCGTCCTGGCGACCGGATGATCCTCGACGTGGCCTGCGGTCCGGGCAACTACACACGTCGGTTCGGGACCGGACTCGACCGCGGCGGGCTCGCCGTGGGGCTCGACTTCTCGGCCCCGATGCTCGGTCGCGCCGTCCTCGACAACACCGGCCCGCAGGTCGCCTACGTGCGCGGCGACGCCCACGCGCTGCCGTTCTTCGACAACACCTTCGACACCGTCGCCTGCCTCGCGGCGCTGTACCTGATCACCGACCCGATGACCGTGATCGACGAGCTCGCGCGGGTGGTCGCGCCGGGCGGCGAGGTCGTCGTGTTCACGACCGTGCGGACCCGGCTGACCTCGGTGCCCGGGACCGGCCTGCTCAACCGCGCGACCGGGTTCCGCATCTTCGACCGACACGAGATCACCGACCGCCTCGCCGCGGCGGGACTGACCGACATCGAGCAGACGATCACCGGACAGGGCCAGTTCGTGACGGCCCGCAAGCCATCTGACATGTAAACGTGTCAACCTTCGATGTGAGGATTCGGCCATGAGACGGCCGGTGCTGCGTTAGCGTGTCTCCGTGCCGGGGAGGGCACACTGCGGGAGGGGCACCACATGTACGGACACACACCCACGGCGACGGCGTTCGCCCGGCCCGACGCACGTCCACTGGCCGCGATCGGCTACGCGGTACGAGAACTGTTGCGGGGCCGCAACGGCACCACCCAGATCGACGCGGACATCAAGCATCTCGGTGTCCGGATCTCCTGTGCCGCGATGACGCTGGTGGGGTCGCGCCGCGCGCCCGCGCCGGCGCACACCCCGGGTCACCTCGAGTCCGCCATCGCGGCCGCGGCGATGGCCGCCGTCGCCGACGCCGAGGAGTTCGAGCCGGCCGTCGACGAGGACGACATCGCGCAGACCATCACCTCCGCGGTCGCCATGTGGACGCGGGACGGCATCGATCTCTCGGCGATCCTCTCGGTCGTGGGCAGCGCCTTCGACACCGTCGTCCGCGCCGTGACCGAATCCGACACCGCCCCCTCGGCGGGCTCGGCGCCCGATCCCGCCGTCGACCGCCGGCAGACGGTGCGCGCGCTGTCACTGCTCATCGACATCCGCGGACGGGTGATCTCGATCGTGACCAGGGCGTTCGTCGCCGAGGCCGACCTCGAGCTCACGCCCCCCGCCGATTCACCACGCGAGTCGTTCGTCACCGAGGTCCTGGCCGGACGGATGCACGTCCACCAGTCCGCGGAGTTCGGTATCGCGGCTGCCGATCGCTATCAGGTTCTGGCGCTGGTCGCCGATGCGGGCGCCCCGACGTGGCGGCGTCTGCGGACGGTGGCCTCCGACGTCCTCGGCGACCGGGCCCTGTGTCTGGTCGGTGCGCGCGGCGGCACGGTGATCGTCCCGCTGCACCGGCCCGACGACGTCGTCGGTGCGGACACGGTCGAGGCGCTGCGGGAGGCGATGGGCGCCCACGTGACGTGCACGTCGGTCGTGGGCGGCCCCACCGACATCCCCCGCCTCGCGGCCGACGCCGACGAACTGCTCGAACTCGCCCGCGCGATCGGCAAGCCGCCGGGCCTCTACGGCCTGAGCGATCTGGTCATCGAGTACCAGGTCACCCGGCCCGGACCCGCACGCGACCGGCTCGCGGCGATGATCCGTCCGCTCGAGGACAACGCGCAGCTGCTCGAGACGCTGCGGATCCACATGTCGTGCGGGTTGAACCGTCGCGAGACCGCACGGCGTCTGTCGATCCACCCGAACACCGTCGACAACCGCATGACGAAGGTGTCCGAGGCCATCGGGCTCGACCTCAGCCGCCCACGGTCCATCGCCCAGACCCAGTCGGCGATCCTCGCCTTCGACGCAGCAGGGGCCGGCACCAGTCGGGGTGGCGTCACGCGGTCGATCGCCTGACACCTGTCCGCCACGTCGTGGTGGCCGGCGAGTTCACTCAGTCGTAGCGTTCAGCAGTCGTCTCGCCGAGTCCTCGACGACATGTGATGTGTCGTCGAGGTCGCGGACGGTGAACGACCTGTCGTCGATCAGAGCCTGCCACTTCTTGCCGTGAAACGCCTTCATGCCCTTCCGCAGATGCCGTACCCCGGAAACGTTGTAGTTCAGGGTGTTCGTGACAGTGGCGGCCGTTTTGCCGCGAAAGTGGTTGTGAAACGACAACTCGGTGGCGACCACGGCAAACCCGGCGTTTCGCAGCCGGATACACAGATCCAGGTTGGCCCCCCACGAGAAGGTGCCGAACGACCGGCCCTCGAACCCACCGACCTTGATCCATGCCTCGCGACAGATCATCATCGCGGTTCCGTCGATGCTCCGGAGTTCGCGGAAGCGGTCCGACGGCTCGTAATCGTGTGCCGGTCCACGGAACTCGGCGAGCTGAGCCGGGTGGCCGCGTCGGTCGTCATAGAGGGCGGTGACGGCGCCGACATTGTCGGGCAGTCGGCTGTCGAGGTATCCGTCGAAGAAACCACGAGACAACCGGACGTCGTTGTTCAGGGTCATCGCATTGCGGTGGCCCTCCGCAAATGCCAGGCGGAAACCCAGGTTCGACGCTTGCGCCCAACCGAGATTGGATTCCGGGGTGAGCACCCGCTCATGGCCCAGGGGCGTGTAATCTCCCTTGTTGTCGACGATTACGTAATCGACCCCTTCACGCTCGAGGTCGCGCACCAGAGAATGTGTGTATGCCACATGGCCGTAGACCGGCACGGTCACCAATAGTTCTCCCATAGCTCAAATTAACATCGCTCGGAGACCGAGTGGAAGCGTCGAAATGTCCTCCGATCGTGCGATTCTCGCTGAGTGTCCATCACCACCCTGTCGGTCGCCATCGGGTGGCGAGAGACAAATAACCCGTGTAGACAACAGCTTTCAGCGATGGACCGGTGCGGAATGCGTGCCGGAATACGATCGATTGCACGCATTGCTCAGGCATTCACAGATCACCTTCTCCGTCGGTTACCAGTAAGATCCCGCGCATGCAGGTATCTGTGGTGATCCCGGCCCTCGACGAGGAAGCGACCATCGGCGTCTGTCTACGGGCGATCCTCGCGCAGGGCCCCGCGGTCAACGAGATCATCGTCGTCGACAACAACTCGACTGACCGCACCGCCGAGATCGTCCGCGGGTTCGCGCGCGAGCACCCGGAGGTCCGACTGATCGCCGAGCCCCGAGCCGGGTTGGCCTACGCCCGCTATGCCGGGTTCGACGCCGCGACCTCGGAGATCATCGCCGGAATCGATGCCGACACGGCTGTCGGCGCGGGATGGGCCGACGCCATCGTCGCCCTGTTCGCCGAGCACGCCTCCGTCGGGGCGGGGACCTGCCCTGCGGTGTTCTACGACATGCCCGGCCAGGACCGGTTCCGACGGCGCGCCGCAGCGATGAACGCCCGGGCCGACGCCGCGGCCGCATCCGGTGCGCCGATGAATCTCTCGCAGGTCAGCGGGGCGAACACGGCTCTGCGGACCGCGGCCTGGAAGACCGTCAGAGAGTCCGTGTCCTACCGGCGCGATGTGTACGAGGATCTCGACCTGAGTATCAACCTGCGGGCTGCGGGCTGGTCGGTCGTCCTCGTCCCCGGCATGACCGCCGAGGTCTCCGGACGCCGGATGCTTTCGGGGCCCGGGGATTTCCTGCGCTACGGATTGTGTATCCCCCGGACCTACCGCATGCACGGTGAGCGCGGGAAGGCGACAGCGAGCCTGCTGATCGTGGTGGCGCAGACGGTGATCAACACACTGAAGCTTCCGAGCTCCCGGTCGTGGGATCCCACGCTGCGCCGGCACTCCTTCCGACGACTGCGGCACTCGGCCGCCGAGGTCCGGGTGCCCCCGGTGGGCGCCGGCCTCCACTGACCCCGTCGGGGGTCAGAACGATCGGTAGTCGCGGACGGCGAGACGATGTCCGCGTCGCTCGACGCGTGTGCCGTACAGCTCGATGAGCCGGACGACCCGATAGCGTTGTCCCCGATAGGGTTCGAGCAATTCGAGCATTCCCGCGTCGTCGACCGGTTCACCGATGAGCGTCTGCCCGACAGTTTTGCACACGTGGTAGTCACCGACGGGGACGACATCGGGATCACCCACCGCGCGACACCGCACCTCCGACTCGGTCCACCGCCCCACACCGCGGAGGAGCGTGAGCTTGGTGTGGTGACGTTCCACGTCGAGGTCGGTCGCGCCGCGGATGGTGCGCATGCGGACCGGTTCGATCCCGCTGCGATGCCACTCCCAACTCGGGATGTCAGCCCAAGCCCGCGGCGGGGGCGGCACTCTCATGTCGGCCGACGGGCCGTCGTCGGGGCCGGGAGCCGGTTCACCGAAGCGGCGCAGGAGATAACGCCACGCACGCCACGCCTCGCGACCCAGCACCTTCTGCTCCATGATCGCCGGCACCAACGCCTCCCAGACGCGATCGGTGCGTCCGAGCCGGACACCCGCGTGTTCGGATCGTCGCTGGAACTCGGCGACGACAGCGTCGTGGGCGACGAGCGCCGACGGGTCGTCGTCGGCGCCGAGCAGCGTCGGCAGATGATCGAGCAACCACGCCGCACCCGGACCCCAACCGTGCCCGGTGACGACACCGGACCGTCGGGTGATGGCGAGCGTGCCGGGGCCGTCGGGGGTGTGACTCGCCTTCCAGACCGAGCCGTCCGGGGCGAACCGGAACGACGGGTCGCCACTGCCGCGACGGTGCAGGGCGAGGGTGCGGCGGATGTCGAGCGGCCAGGGGGGTTCCCAGTCCCTGGTCAGCTCGCCGTCCATGACCGTCGGGGTGGGTGGGACCGTCGGGGTGACTGGGCGGTGGGACTCAGAGGTTGATCATGTGGCCGACGGCGCCGTGGAACGTCTCCTGCATGGCCTCCGACAGCGTCGGGTGCGTGTGGACGTTGCGCGCGAGCTCGTGGGCGGTGAGATCCCACTTCTGGGCCAGGGTCAGCTCGGGGAGCATCTCGGAGACGTTGTCGCCCACCAGGTGTCCACCGATGAGCTCGTCATGGGTGGTGTCGGTGATGAGCTTGACGAAGCCGGCCGGCTCGCCGAGTCCCTGGGCCTTGCCGTTGGCGGTGAACGGGAAGGTGGTGACCTTCACGTCGTAGCCCTCGTCCTTGGCCTGCTCCTCGGTGAGGCCGAACGAGGCGACCTGCGGCTGACAGAACGTCGCGCGCGGCATCATCCGGTAATCGCCCAGCGGCATGGTCTCGGCACCCGAGATGGTCTCGGCGGCGACCACGCCCTGAGCCTCGGCGACGTGGGCCAGCATCAGCTTGGCGGTGACGTCACCGATCGCGTAGATGCCGTCGACGTTGGTGCGCATGTACTCGTCGATCGCGATGGCACCGCGCTCGGTGAGCTCGACGCCGGCCTTGTCGAGGCCGAAGCCCTCGACCCGCGGGGCGAACCCGACCGACATCATCACCTTGTCGACGGTGAGGTCGCTGTCGGTGCCCTTGGCGTCGGTGTAGCTGACGACGACCTTCGACCCCTGGTCGTCGACCTTGTTCACCTTGGTCGAGGTCAGGATCTTCACGCCGAGCTTCTTGTACTGCTTGGCGAGCTCCTTGGAGGAGTCCTTGTCCTCGTTGGGGAGCACGCGGTCGAGGAACTCGATGATGGTGACGTCGACGCCGTAGTTGGCGAGCACGTAGCCGAACTCCATGCCGATGGCGCCTGCGCCGACGATCGCGATGGACTCCGGCAGCTCGCGGGTCAGGATCTGCGACTCGTAGGTCACGACGTTGTCGGAGAGCTCCACGCCGGGCAGCAGCTTCACGTACGAGCCGGTGTCGATGATGACGTTGTCGAACGTGACCTTACGGTCGTCACCGACGGTGATCGCCTTCGGGCCGGTGAACACCCCGTAGCCGTCGATCTCGGTGATCTTGTTCTTCTTCATCAGGAAGTGGACGCCCTTGACGATCCCCTCGGAGACCTTGCGGCTGCGGTCGTACGCCGCGCCGAAATCGAAGGTCACCTCGCCGGAGATGCCGAAGGTCTTTGCCTGTGAATGGAAGATGTGGGCGAGCTCGGCGTTGCGCAACAACGCCTTCGACGGGATGCACCCGACGTTGAGGCACACACCGCCCCAGTACTTCTCTTCGATGACGGCGACGGACTGCCCGAGCTGGGCGCACCGGATCGCGGCGACGTACCCTCCCGGACCTGCGCCGAGGACAACTGTGTCAAAGTGTTCAGCCACGAGCGCCAGCCTACGTTGCCCGAGTGTGCCCACGCAGGCCGACCGACACAAGTTCGCGCACGGCGCAAGGGGCCGGTGGCGGAGCCGACATTCTCCGCGCTTCGGTCGCCGTGGTTGTGGGCCGGCGGGCACCGGGAACATACTCCGACGATGTCTGTCGTCCACCGTCCGCTGACCGTCGAATCCGCCCTGACCACAGGCCATCTCGATGTCGTCACGCTCGGTGTCTGCCTTGTCGTGCTTGCCGCGTACTGGTGGGCGTGGCGGCGGGCGACGGTGTCGGCGGGCCGGGGCGCGGCGTTCACCGTGATGGGTGTCGGGGTGTGGGTGATCTCGACGGCCGGCTTCGTCGGGGCGTACGCCGACGTGCTGTTCTGGGTGCGTGCGCTGCAGGTGGTGATCCTGCTGCTCATCGTGCCGTTCGGGCTGGCCGCGGGGATGCCGCTCACCGTCGCGCGAGAGGCACTGGGGCCGCGAGGCAGGCGGCGGTTCGACGCGGCCATGGCCTCGACGGCGGCGCGGGTGCTGACCTATCCGGCCGTCACCTCGGCGGGGGTGCTGATCACGCCGTGGCTGTTCTACCTCACCGGCTGGTACGAGGCAGTGCTGCGCGGCACCGCCCTCGACGTCGTCACCCGCCTGCTGTTCGTGCTGGTCGGCTTCGGCTACTTCTGGTCGCGGCTGCAGGTCGACCCTGTGCCACGCCGGTTCCCCCAGGCCCTGTCGCTGCTGATCACGCTGGTGGAGACGATCGGCGACGGCCTGCTCGGGGTCGTGATCTGGCAGGGTTCCGACATCGCGCACGGCTACTACGCGGCACTCGACCGCACGTGGGGGCCGTCGCTGCGCACCGATCAGATCATCGGTGCGGGCATCCTGTGGGTCCTCGGCGACGTGGTCGGACTGCCGTTCCTGCTGACCCTCATGAGTCGCTTCCGGACCGAACAGACCCGCCGGGCCGACGAGATCGACGCCGAGATCGATGCGGGGATCGGAAAGCGGCCGGCGGCGGGGGCCACAGGCGATTCCGATGGGAGTGCCGAGGACGCCGCGCCACCCGCACTCTGGTGGGAGACCGACGCCACCCTGCGCGACCGGTTCCGGTGATCGGGCGCCTGACACAATCGGGCGGGTGACCGACACGGCGAGCAACCCCGACGATCCGTACCTCTGGCTCGAGGAGGTCACGGGCGACGAGTCGCTGGCGTGGGTCCGCGAACACAATCAGCCCACCCTCGACGAACTCACCGGCGGCGAGCGGTTCGCCGCTCTCGAGGCCTCGGCGCTGGAGATCCTCGACACCGACGACCGCATCCCGTACGTACGCCGGCGCGGTGAGCACCTCTACAACTTCTGGCGCGACGCCACCAACACCCGCGGGTTGTGGCGACGGACCACGCTCGAGTCGTACCGCACCGACCGCCCCGACTGGGATGTGCTGATCGATCTCGACGCCGTCGCCGCGGCCGAGGGCGAGAACTGGGTGTGGCAGGGCGCGGCCGTCCTGCGACCCGATCACGAGCGCGCGCTGGTGTCGTTGTCGCGGGGTGGCGCCGATGCCGCCGTCGTCCGCGAGTTCGATCTCGTCGCGCGCACGTGGGTCGATCCCGGCGGACCGGAGCAGGGATTCGTCCTGCCCGAGGAGAAATCCGACATCGGGTGGATCGACCGCGACACCGTCTTCGTGGGAACCGATTTCGGACCCGATGCCGACGAGGTGTCGTCGCTGACCGAGTCGGGATATCCGCGTATCGCGAAACGCTGGACCCGTGGGACACCGCTCGCACAGGCGCAGACGGTGTTCGCCGGCGAGCGCACGGATGTCGCCGTGCAGATCAGCCACGACGCGACGCCCGGCTGGGAGCGGGACTTCCTCGTGCGGGCGGTCGACTTCTTTCACCAGGTCACGTTCGAGGTGCGCGACGGCGACCTCATCGAGATCGGTGTCCCCGACGACGCCCACACCGTGATCCGCCACGACTGGCTGTTCGTGCTGACCCGCTCGGACTGGGTACTGGGCGAGACCACCCATCCCGCAGGGACTCTCGTGGTGTTCGACTACCCGGGGTTCCTCGCGGGCGAGGAGTCGACGGGGCGTGTGCTGTTCGCCCCGGATGCGCACACCAGCCTGCAGGACGTGCGCGCCACGAGGTCGCACCTCGTGCTGGTGACGTTGCACGACGTGCAGACCGAGGTCCATCTGCTGACGCTGGGCGACTGGGTGCGGGGCGAGCTCACGGGCTTGCCACCGCTGGCCACGATCTCGGTTCTGGACACCGATCCCGATGTCGGTGACGAGATCTTCCTGTCGGCGAGCAGCTTCACCACCCCGCCGACCCTGCTCCACGGCAGCACCGTCGACGGCGTCTCGCCTCTGAAGCAGAGCCCCGCCCACTTCGACGCCGAGGGCATCTCCGCGACACAGCATTTCGCGACGTCCGACGATGGCACCTCGGTGCCCTACTTCGTGGTCAAACGCGACGACGTCGCCGACGGGCCGACCCTGCTCTACGGCTACGGCGGTTTCGAGAACTCGATGACCCCGGGCTATGCGGCGATCTCCGCGCGGAGCTGGATCACGCGGGGCGGCATCTACGTGATCGCCAACATCCGCGGCGGCGGCGAGTACGGACCGTCGTGGCACACCCAGGCCTTGAAGGCTGGTCGCCACCTGGTGTTCGAGGACTTCTCGTCGGTCGCGAAGGACCTCGTCACGCGCGGTCTCACGTCGCCGGATCGGCTGGCCGCGCAGGGCGGGTCGAACGGCGGGTTGCTGATGGGTGTCATGGTGACGAGGTACCCGGAGTTGTTCGGCGCCATAGTGTGTCAGGTGCCGCTGCTCGACATGAAGCGGTACCACCTGCTGCTCGCGGGCGCGTCGTGGGTGGCGGAGTACGGCAACCCCGACGATCCGGCGGAGTGGGAGTTCCTGTCGGAGTACTCGCCGTATCAGCGGATCGTCGCCGACGCGCGGTATCCCGACCTGTTGATGACGACCTCGACCCGCGATGATCGCGTGCACCCCGGGCACGCCCGCAAGTTCACGGCGCGAATGGAGGAACTGGGTCACCGCGTCCGGTACTACGAGAACATCGAGGGCGGCCACGGCGGCGCGGCCGACAACAAGCAGTCGGCCTTCAAATCCGCTCTGGCATACGAATTCCTCTGGCAGACGATCGGTTCCCGCTGAACGTATTGCTACTGCTGAGTGTGTGGAAAGTCGAGTCGAGTGGTACGGCTGAGTGTGCGGAAAGTCGAGTCGAGTGTGCTCACCACCAGACGCGAGCCGACAGACGAACAACGCACACTCGACGACGACTTTCCGCACAGTCAGCGGCGGTAGAACCCCACCACAGATCAAGCGGCGGGATACAGCTCGACACCAGGCCAGGTGATGTCGAACGCCCGACTCGCGGTGAGGCCAGCGTCAGATGGGTTCCGGAAACGCTCGAGAAGTTCATCGATCCGGTGCAGCTGGTTGGCACGAAGGCGATCGGGCGGATCAGCGTTCCGCCGCCAGCCGTACCTGCCCTTGTCGGGACCATCCGCGATCTTTTTCGTTACCCACTGATGCGGCTCACTCCCGACGGCCCGATTATGCGGTCCGCACGCGGGCGCCAGGTCGGTGGAATCGGTGACGCCGCCGTCGGCCCAGTCGTTTTCGGCGTGGTGCATCTCGGTATGGGCAAACGGGACCGGACAGTCGTCTTTGCTGCAGCCGCCGTACTTGGCGAACGCCATCAGCCGTTGCGCCTGGGACGCCAGCCGCCTGCCGCGACCGAAGAACAAGGGTTCGCCGGCGACGTCGCTGAACACCGCGAGATGGGTCTGCGCGGTCGCGGCCAGTTTCACCACCTCCGAGATCGGTAGGTCGGTCCCGGTGGCGGCGCGTGCGATGCCGGAGTGTTCACGTAGCTGTGCGTCGGTGATGGAGACGATGATCTGCGGCGGCAACCCGCGATGCGATCCGCCGAGGAGTCCGCCGTTGACTGCGGCGTCGAGGAGGGCTTTCAGCGCATCGTGATTGCGCTGGGACTGCGAGCGGCAATCACGGTCAGCGGCCTCGCGTAGGAGTTCGGGAGCGACGTCGGTGTGGTCGCCTTTCGGGGACTGCTCGTCGTCGGGGTTGTTCATCCCGGGCGCCGCCCACTTCGCCAGCACGACGTCGAACAGTGCTCGCGTGATCGGATCCAGTGTTGCGGTGAGCTGCGACATCAACTGCGAGTCCTGGCACCCCAGCGACAGTTTCCGATTCCGTGCCCGATCTCGATCGTCGGTCAGGGATCCATCAGGATCGAGGTGAGCGAGGATCCGCACCCCTGCGGCGGCAATTTCTTTCGGCGTCAGCGTCGTCGCGAACTCAGCGAGGGTCTCCTCCGCGAACGCTCGGCGTTCAGGCTCGACCGCGGTGGGGATCTTGGCCATGACGTCCAACACGGCGTGGACGTGGTCGGGACCGATCGAACCTGCGGCCAACTCTCGTGCGGTGTTCGGGCATACCGGCGGAAGTTTCTCGCCGGTCATCGCGTGCATCGGCTCGAGGGCCTGCACTTCTTTAAGGCGCTTCTTCGGTTGCGTGATGCGCAGTTTCGTCTGCAGGAACTCGGTAAGAGTCACGCACCCCGCCGCGCGGTGCGCATCGCGATCGGAGACCTCGAGGATTCGGCGGTTGCCGGCGGATTCCATGCGCCGGATGATGCGTTCGTGTCGGATCGCCACCTCGGCGACGGTCTTCTCGTCGTAGGCGTCGGAGGAGGCATCGTCCATCTGGTCCAGGACGTGTTCGATGGCAGCGTAATTCGCCAAGAGATCGTTCACCGCTGCCCCCTCCCCAGGTGGTTCTGTACATTCAGATTAGCACGGATGTTCGATGCTTTGGGGGTTGATTTTGGTGAATAGTGTTGCACGCTGGCGTATTTCGCGCTTTTGGTTGCGTTCTACCACCGCTGACGGTGCGGAAGCCGATCGTCGAGTGTGCGTTGTCCCGTCGTCGGCTCACGCAAGGCGGTGAGCACACTCGACGAACGTTTCCACACAGTCAGCACCACCAGCACCACCCGACCGAACGTTTCCACACAGTCAGCACCACCAGCACCCCAGGCCGTCTCAGCGGCGGGAGCGCTCCAGGGTCAGGGAGGCGAGGATGCCGACGGCGATCGCTGCCACGCCGACGCCGCCGACGATGAACGAGATGTGGTGGAGGTCGTCGATGGAGGAGTCGATGACGATCCGCGCGATCTGGCGGGCCGAACTCTGGGCGCCGGCGACCTCGTCGTCGGCCCGGCCGCGGGCGAACACGCCGAGCACCCAACTCACCGCACCGGCGATCACGAGCCCCACGCCCAGCGCGGAGAGGGTGACCCCGCGTCGACGCGCGAGGATCAGCGCCAGCAGGGCGAACACCACCGCGATACCGGCGGCGACGAAGGCGATGCGGGTCACCTGGTCGCCGGCCGTCGCGTAGCGTCCCGCCTCGAGACCGCTGCGGCGGGACTCGCTCAGCGGGATCTCGACCGGCTGCGTGATGCGCACACCACTGATGCCGAAGTCGCGGATCGCGCGGTTCACCATCTCGGTGAGGTCGAGGGTGAGGACGCCGTTGCGTTCGGCGTCGGTGGTGGGCTCGGTGAACAGCCAATCGTGCTGCTGTCCCAGCACATCGGCGAAGTCGGCGACGAACTGGTCGCTGCGTGTGTACGCGCCGGTCGCCGGACGGACGAGCGTCGCGCTGATCGTCCCGTCGGTCTGATCGGAGATCTGGGCCGCGATCTCGTCGGCCATCAGGTCCTGGATCTGCCTGTCGTGGGCCATCGGCGACACGAACGACGTGAACCCGTCCCTGTCGACCACGCGGTAGTGCACCCACAGCGACGGCAGGGCCCCCACCATGGCGATGATCGCGATCAGGGTCGCCAGTCCCGCACCAAACGTCCGCACGCGCCCCACGCTACCGATCCCGTGCGAGCGGGCGCCGCTACTCCCCCAGCAGGTCGCGCGCGCGTCCGACGATCAGCGGGTCCGGGGTGCCGACGACCTCGGTGTCCTTGCCCGAATAGTCGAACAGGTTCAGCACGTGACGCATCGCGTTGACCCGGGCACGCTTCTTGTCGTTGCTCTTCACCACGGTCCACGGCGCATGATCGGTGTCGGTGTGGGAGAACATCTCCTCCTTCGCCGCGGTGTAGTCGTCCCACTTGTCGAGCGACGCGAGATCCATCGGCGACAGCTTCCACTGCCGCACCGGATCGACCTGGCGGATCGCGAAGCGGGTGCGTTGCTCCAGCGCGGTCACCGAGAACCAGAACTTCACCAGGTGGACGCCGTCGTCGATCAGCATCTGCTCGAACAGCGGGACCTGCCGGACGAACCGCGCGTGCTGGGCGTCGGTCGCGAACCCCATGACCCGCTCGACGCCGGTGCGGTTGTACCAGGACCGGTCGAACAGCACGATCTCACCGGCGGCCGGCAGGTGCGACACGTAGCGCTGGAAGTACCACTGCGTCGACTCGCGCTCCGACGGCTTCTCCAGAGCGACCACGCGCGCACCGCGCGGGTTGAGGTGTTCCATGAAGCGCTTGATGGTGCCGCCCTTGCCCGCGGCGTCACGCCCCTCGAACAGGATGACCACCCGGGCGCCGGTGTCCTTCGCCCAGTTCTGCAGCTTGAGCAGCTCGATCTGCAGCAGACGCTTCTCGAGTTCGTACTCGCCGCGCGACATCCGCTCGTCGTACGGGTAACCCTCACGCCAGGTGTCGACGACGGAGTGGTCGCTGCGCAGGATCAGACGGGGGTCGTCGTCGTCGGAGTCGTCGACGGTGAATCCCGACGTGTCCGCGAGGTCGACCACATGGGCCAGTTCCTCGCGTCCTATGGACGTGCTGAGGTCGACGCCGTTCACCAGTTCGGTCACCCGCCGAGATTAGAACGACGGTCGAACCGCCACGTGACGTGCAGGTGAACGGCGGGCGTCACCGCGAGGGTCCCTCAGCGCACGTTGGTGAAGTACGTGCGACCCGTCCCGAAGCAGAAGGTGCCGCTGGTGCTGTCGTAGGCCGCGGCCGCGCCACCGCTGCAGCGGACGCCACCCTCGCCGGAGTACGCCGCACCACCGATGCCGGCCACGGAGATCGACGTGCCGCCGGTACGTGCCTGCGCGACGGAGAGCCCGCCGGGTCCGACACTGAAGGAGTAGCTCGTGCCGCCGCTGCGCGCACCGGCCAGAGCGGTCGAACCGGGCGCGGTGTTGAGTGCGTTCGCGCGGCCGTTGGTCAGGGACGAGGCCACCGCGGTGCCCGCACCTGAGCGGTCCTCGGCGTGCGCCGTCGCCACGCCCTGGGCGCGTGCACCACAACTCCCGGCGCCCACAACACGATTCACCTGACCGTTGTTGGCCGCATCGCAGACCAACGGGGCCGCCGAGGCGCCCCCGGTACCGACGAGCGACATCGCGCCCACGGCGCACGCGCCGACGAATCCTGCTGCAACCGTGCGCACTGCCATCCGCGAACCAACCCGAAACATGCTGAACCTCAACTGATCTTCTCGAAACCCGCGATCCCGGCGGCCACCGACTCGCACGCGCCAACCGTACTCGCCGACACGCCGTCATCACTGTCAGCGCCGTGCATCGATCAGGTCACGAACTGCCCGTGCCCGCCCCCGTCAGGAACTGCGGCGCTTCGCCTCGGCGGTGAGGCCTTTCTTCGCGGTCTCGACGGCCTTCTTCTGGGCCTGCTTCACGATCAGTCCGGGCATCTTGATCTTCAGATCGGCCTCGAGCTCGAACGCCACGTGCGACCCACCGTCTTTCTCGGTGACCGTGTAGGTGCCCTTCTGCGAGGACAATTGGTCGCTCTCGACCAGTTCCCACGTGCAGCTGTTCTCGGTCCAGGTGTAGTCGAGGACCTCGTTGTCGGTGATGCCCGCCATCGTCACCGCGACCTTCACCCGCTTGGGACTGCCGTCGGAGTGCTCCTCGAGGATCTCGGCGCTCTTGTGCGGGCCCGACCACTCGGGCAGCGCCTCCACGTCGAGCAGGATCTCCATGATCACCGACGGTGCGACGTCGACATCGAATTCGGTGTTACCACTGACTGCCATGGCAGCGAAGGTACCCGACCGGACCACGACCGCGTGGCCGATCACCGCCCCCGGCGCCCACCGCCTACTCGGTCTCCTCGAGACGCAGCGGCCAGGCCTCGTCGGGAATGTCGTGAATCGTGCACGGACGATCGCTCGCGGTGAACCATCCACGGAAATGCATGATCTCGCCCAGGGTCACGTTGCGGACCGTCGCGTCGAGACGGAAACGCTGCTCGGCGTCGTCCCACTCCTCGACGTAGCGCATCGATGTGGCGAACAGACCGCGCATCCCCATCCGTAGTCCGCGGCTGAGCATCCTCATCGGCTCGCTCTCGAGGATCAAGGATCCGCCCGGACCGACGCGGGGATTGAGCGGGATCAGGAGATCGGGACCGTCACCGAAGTAGTCGACGAGCCCCGACGACCCGTTCACGAGGAGGGAGTGCAGCCGCTGCTCGCCGTTGGAGTACGCGAAGCGACGGATGACGGCGAGCGACTCGCGACCCCGCTCGTCGACGTAGCAGTAGTTGTCCATGAAGAACGGGACCAGGCGGCTCGTGGTCGTCGGCATCACGTTGCGTTTGCGGAAGAACCGCAGCACCGGGGGCGTGAGCTTCGAGGTACAGAACACCGACTCGACGATCCCGCTCGTCACCTGCGCGACGCCCGACGTCGAATCGACGCCGTACCGCCACTGGATGTTCGGGTGCAGCTTGGTGAACTCCGAGCCCAACGCGGCGCGATACACCGGTGTCATCCGCGCACCACCGCTCCCGACCCGGACATGACTGGTGAATCTACTCCCGCGACACCCCAGCCGTCACAGGAACACCATCAGGCCGGCCGCACCGTTCACGAGGGTCGACCACGCGGTCGGCAGAGCGGTCCCGCCGCCACCACGACCGGCCGACGGGTAACTTCAGCGCGAGGTCCACACGTCTTGTCGAATCCGGGGGTACCCGTCCATGTCGTCGCCCAGCGATGCGCTGTCCGCACTGACCCTCGACCCCCTGCCGTCGGAGGGATATGTGTTCACCACGCAGTGGCCGGTGCGCACGAGCGACATGAACGAGAACGAGATCCTCGGATACGACTCCGCTGCCCGCTACCTGCAGGAGGCGGGCGCACTGCACCTCGCCGACGGCAACGCCCTCGGCGACCACGAGTTCTGGATCGCGCGACGCACCGTCATCGACATGATCGAACCCATCAGCTGGCCGAACACCGTCACCGTGTCGCGCTGGTGCTCGGGGTTGTCGTCGCGCTGGTGCGACATGCGCGTGCAGATCGTCGGCGACAACGGGGGCCGGGTGGAGACCGTCGGCTTCTGGCTGAACATCAACATCGAGACCGAGGGCATCGGCCGGATGAGCGACTACGTGATCTCACGCCTGTCGACGACCACCGACAACACCCGCCTACGCTGGAAACCCATGCTGACCGAACCACTGCCCGCCGAGTCGCCGCGCACCTTCCAGATCCGCCGCAGCGACACCGACCGATTCGGCCACGTCACCAACGCGATCTACTGGCAGGCCGTGGCGGAGGTCGCGCCCGAGGTCGCCGAACTCGTCACTGCCCCCCACCGCCTCGTGGTCGAGTTCAACAAGCCGATCATGTACGGCCAGGAGGTCCACCTGACCACCGCGCCCATCGACGACGGACTGCTGGTGTGGCTGTCGGTCGACGGTGAATCCCGTTCGCACGCCTCGATCACCGCGTTGGCGTCCTGATGTCGACGACCGAGCCGCTCGCGGCGACCCCGCTGACCGATCGCCCGACCGAGGGTTACGTCTTCGACACCGGGTGGCCGCTGTCGAGCGCCGACATCGACCAGTACGAGGGCCTCAGCGTCGACGGCATCGCCCGGTACCTGCAGGAGGCGGGGGCGCAGCACCTCGTCGACGCCGGCGCCTTCGAGACCCACAAGTTCTGGATCGTGCGACGCACGGTCATCGACGTCATCCGCCCCATCACCTGGCCCGACGAGGTACACCTGTCGCGCTGGTGCTCGGGGATCTCGCCCCGCTGGTGCAACATGCGCGTGCGCATCACGAGCGACAACGGGGGTCTCATCGAGACCGAGGGCTTCTGGATCAACATGAACATGGAGACCCAGTCGCCGGGTCGCCTCGAGGACGAGTTCTTCGACATGTTGGCCACCACCACCGACAACCACCGCCTGCGGTGGAAGGCGTGGCTGAACACCCCGCTGGAGAACGAATCCGATCAGCGGTTCGTGCTGCGGCACGCCGACACCGACCGGCTCGACCACGTGAACAACTCGGTGTACCTCCAGGCGCTGCGAGAGGTGTTCCCCGACAACACCGAACTGCTGAGCACCCCCTACCGCCTGGTGATCGAGTACAACAAGCCGATCACCTTCGGCGAGGACGTGCGCATCACCACCGCACCCACCGACGGCGGCATCCTCATCTGGCTCTCGGTCGACGGCGACTCCCGTGCCCACGCGTCGATCACCGCGCTGCCCCGCTGAGGCCAGAGCCGAGAACGGCCGTCAGACTCCCTGACCCTCGTAGACGTTGTACTGCCGGGCGAGGAGGAATCCCGCCGATGCGCTCCAGCACGACATCCCCGACACCGTCGATTCGCAGGTGATCCCACCGGTGGAGATGATCTGTCCGTACTGCAGCACCCGGCCGCCGACGACCCCCTGGCCCAGATATCCGGAGCCACCGACGAACAGCGGTTGGTTCAGGCACTTCCTCAGGACCACGTCGCCGAGCAACTGCAGCGAGTACTGACTGCCCCCGTCGTTGCGACAGGTGATCCCACTCGCTCCGGACACCGACGTCGTCGCCTGGCAGCCACTGGGTAGCTTCGGATCGTCGGGATGGATTCCGCAACGGACGTTCCCGCTCGGGGATTGGAAGTAGTACGCCGTGACTCCCGCGCCGGTTCCGCGGAAGCCGTTCGCGTCGACGTTCGCATCCGATGGGTACCGCCCGACGAGTGCCGGTGCCGGGGTCTGCTTCGGCGCTGCGGTGTTCGCAGGTGCGCTCTCGTTCGTGGCCGCGGGGTCGGTGACCTCGGCGGTGGCGTCGGCCGTGGACGCCGGCGCATTGCCCGACTCGACCGGCGAGAGCGTGTCGACGGAGTTCGTGGACTCGACGGTCACCGTCGCCGTCGCCGACCGCGGCGTCGCATCGTCGGTCCCGCAGGCGGACACACCCACGGCCACCGCGATCAGGCCTGTCACCAGCGCGATCGATGTCTGTGCTCGCGTGTTCATCATCGTCTCCCCTTCCGAGTCGTCGTGGTACCAGCAGGTACCGTCACCGTGATGATCGCCGGGGGGAGCGACAGTGTTTCGTGTCGTTACGTAATCGTCATCACCATTCTCACAGTATGGGCGTACGGTTAATTCAGCAGTACGGACGTACTGTTTGATGGGAGGCCGACATGTGGAACCCGACGCAGTACCTCGCATTCGCCGATCACCGGGGACGGCCCTACGGCGAACTGCTGGCGCGCATCGACTCCGACGCCCCGCGGCGGGTCGTCGATCTCGGTTGCGGCCCCCGGCACTCTCACCGTCGGACTCGCCGCACGCTGGCCGAATGCGCTCATCGAGGCGACCGACACCTCCCCGGAGATGGTCGCCGCCGCACGAGATCGCGGCGTCGACGCGCGCCTACAGGACGTGCGTGACTGGCACCCCACACCCGACACCGACGTCGTCATCTCCAACGCGACCCTGCAGTGGGTGCCCGAGCACCGCGAACTGCTACGACGCTGGGTCCGCGAACTGCATCCCGGCGCACACCTGGCCTTTGCGGTACCCGGCAACTTCGAGTTCCCGTCGCACCGGATCATCCGATCCGTCGCCGGATCACCCCGCTGGCGGGACATGCTGTCGCAGATCGACTTCCGCGGCGGCGACACCGTCGACGACCCCACCGGCTACGCGACACTGCTCGCCGACGCCGGCTGCGCCGTCGACGCGTGGGAGACGACCTACATCCAGCGACTGACCGGCGATAATCCGGTCCTCGAGTGGGTCACCGGCACCGCGCTGACCCCGGTGCGATCGGCGCTGGTCGACGACGACTGGGAGGCGTTCCGCGCCGACCTCGCCCCGGAACTGTCGGCGGCCTACCCCCGCCGCAGCGACGGCACCACGTTCTTCCCGTTCCGCCGGATCTTCGTGGTGGCACGTACCGGTGCCGACGCCGGCGAGATCAGACGACCGTGATGCCGGCGTCGGCCATCTCGGCGACCGCGTCGGCCGAGGTCGCCGGCGCGACACCCGCGATGAAATCCGTCAGCAGCCGCACGGTGAACCCGGCGGCCAGCGCGTCGAGAGCCGACGCCCGCACGCAGTAATCGGTGGCGATACCGACGACGTCGACGTCGGTGACCCCGTAGGCACGCAAGGCGTTGACCAGCGCCGAACCGTCGTCGGTCGAGCCCTCGAACATCGAGTACGCGGGTACACCCTGCCCTTTGCGCACATGCAGATCGACCGCGTCGGCGACCAGGTCGGGGTGGTACTCGGCACCGGGCGTGCCCGCCACACAGTGCACCGGCCAGGTGATCTCGAAGTCGGGTTCCGACGTCGTCGCGAAGTGACCGCCGTTGTCGTTGTCGGCGTCGTGCCAGTCCCGCGAGGCGACGACGATGTCGTATTCGGCGTCGGCGAGGTACTCGGTGACACCGCGCGCGACCGCGGCACCACCGGTGACACCGAGGGCGCCACCTTCGGTGAAATCGTTCTGGACGTCGACGATCAGCAACGCGGTGACCATCACCCGATCCTACGGACGGCGGTGTCCGAAGGCCGCCCTCCGCAGGCTACGGACGGAGGCGCACCACCTGCGGGTCGTGGTCGGAGGTCTGGTCGGCGAACTCGGCGTTGAGATGGATGACCTCGTACCGCGCCCGCGCGCGCAGACCGGGGCTGACGATGATGTGGTCGAGCACCTGGGAGACCCCGGAGTAGACGTAGGTGTACTGCTGGTCTCGCGGCAGCGTGGTGATGAGGTCGACGAGCCCGGTGCCGCCCCCGACGAGGGTGCGGACGGCGGGACTGAACTGGTAGTCGTTCAGGTCACCGGCCACCACGATCTGCGCGCGCCGGTCGACCGCCTGCAGGCTGCGGATCCAGGCGTTCTCGACACGGGCCTGGGCGAGGCGCTGGGTCTCGGAGCTGCGCGTGGGCGGTTGGAAACGGCCGTCGGCCGATTGGTCGCCGCCCTTGGAGGCGAAGTGGTTGCCCACCACGAACACCGTGCGACCACCGAACGTGAACTGCCCGACCAGTGGCTTGCGGCTGTTCGCCCACGCCGGATCGCTCTGCGCGATGCGCCCCGGCGACACCGAGAGCTCCGCCCCGCCGTCCGCCCCGCGCTGCGGTGTCGTCGCGGTGGTCGCGGTCGCGGCTCCGCGGTCGACGAACGAGACACGAGACGGGTTGAACAGGAACACCGTTCGGATGTTGCCGCCCGGCTGACCGCCGTCGGCGTCGTTGCTCGGGTCGACGTCGCGGTGGTCATACCGCGGACCGCCGGCGGCGGCGATCGCGTCGACCAGGGTCGCGATGGTGGTGTTCGCGGCGGTGGTGCCGTCATCGGTCGCGCCCGAGTTGTCCTGCACCTCTTCGACGGCCACCACATCGGGGCTCGCGAGGTTGGTGACGATGCCGCGGGCGAGCGCCGCGTATTTCGCGGCCGGGTCACGTGGCGCCAGGTTCTCGACGTTGTACGTCGCCACCGACAACTCCGATGCGTCGGGCTTCGAGGCCACGGTCGGTGTGAGACCGCCGGGCACCACCACGGGCAGCGTCGGGGCGGCGATGGTGAAACCGCCGAAGCTCGACCAGTCCACCTGCCCGACAACGGGACCCGCGAACCGGTCGCCGACGTTCATGCGAGGCTCGGCGCCGTCGAGGGCGGCGACCTTGACCCGACCTGTCGGCAGGTCGTAGCTCGACAGCAGCGCGCCGCCCCGGATGGTGCGGTCGGAGTTCGGTTTCGAGGTGATGTAGACGTCGCCGTAGGTGTTGCTCGGCGCGATGATCCGCGGCGCCGGCACCGACACCCGCTCACCCTCGTGCGACTCCCAGAACTCCTGGGCCGATCGCGCGGGTACCGCGCGGCGGATCTGCTCGACGTCACCCGCCATCGGCGGCGCGAAACGGGACGGGACCGTCGACGGGGAGATGACGACCGGCGCGGGGAGCGCGTTACCCGACGACACCACCGTCACCGTCGGCGACGTCAGCTCGGTGACGCTGAGGTCGGTGGGGTCGGCCGCCGCCCGATACTCGGTCACCGTGGCTGCGACGCTGACCGCGTCGCCCACGGTCACCGTCGGCGCCGTCGATCCCGTGAACACGAAGACGCCGTCGGAGGTCGACCGGTCCCGATCGGGTGAGGCCGACTGCATCCAGAACCCGCGCGGGGACCCGGTCCGGACCGCCGTCACCACTCCCGGCACCCCGGATACCGCCTGTCCGGCCAGCGGCGAGGTGAACCCCGGTCCCTGGATCGCGGCGATCGTGGTCGTGGCGGTGGTCGCCGGCGCGGCGACGGCGATCGCGCCGGGCGCGAGGGCGGTCGCGAGCGCCAGGGCGAGGGGCGGGACGAGGCGGGTCAGACGCATGGTCGAGAACATTAGCCTCACCAACTACATCGAGATGAACACGCGGAGAACGCAACACCTCGCCCCCGACCGATCGACACCGACGACGTCAGCTGCGGCCGGATGCATCCGTCCGGTCGGCGACGACCTGCTCGAGCGCGGAGGTGAACGTCTGCGCGGGCTGGGCGCCGGAGATGCCGTAGCGACCGTCGAGGACGAAGAACGGGACGCCGGCGATGCCGTGGGCGCGCGCCTGGGCGATGTCGGCGTCGACCTCGGCGACGAAGTCGTCGCCGGCCAGCGCCGCGAGCACCGATGCGCGGTCGAGACCGACCTCGGCGGCGAGGTCGGCCAGCTCCTCGGGGCGGCCCAGATGGCGTCCTTCGGTGAAGTACGCGGCGAACAGCCGCTCGGCCAACTCGCGCTGGCGACCCTCGCGTCGCGCGAGATGGAGTACGCGATGCGCGAGCCGGGTGTTGGTGTGGTGGAGGCCGTCGAAGTCGTAGGCCAGGCCCTCGACGGCCGCGAGTTGCGTCATCTCGTCGAGCATCTGCTCGACCTGCGCCGACGACATCCCTTTGTGCCCGACGAGGAAGTCGACCTCGGAGCCGTCGAAGTCGGTCGGGGTGTCGGGCGCGAGTTCGTAACTGCGGTAGGTCACCGTCACGTCGTCACGCCCGTCGAACCCGGCGAGTCCCTGCTCGAAACGGCGCTTGCCGATGTAGCACCACGGGCACGCGATATCCGACCAGATCTCGACGTCGATGGGTTTGCTCATGTCCGTCTCAACCACCCCGACACACCCACGATTCCGCACCACCGGGCCATCGGCTCGCTCCGCCCGGTCGCGCGAATAACCGCCACGGGGTCGCTCGGGCAAATCCGCAGACGACATGGGCCCACGCTGAGAAGAACACTCGCCTCAGGATGTCCGAGTTGCGACTGTCGACTCATGGTCGTCATCACCCACGCCGGGCCGTCCGCGGCGGTCACCACCGATACCGCGGTCGCGGAGGGTCCGAACCCGAGGCCGACGTCGCCGAGTCGATGGCAACGGCACCGCTGGACCGTGATCCGCGTCCTGTCGCCGATCGCGTTGCTGGTCATCTGGCAGATCGGCAGTGCGCTACGGATCATCCCCGAAAGGATCCTGCCCGCCCCGTCTCTGATCGCCGACGCCGGCGCCGAACTCGTCCGCACCGGCGAACTGGTCGACGCGCTGGTGGTGTCGGGGACGCGGGTGGTCGAGGGGCTCGTGCTCGGCGGCCTGATCGGCGTCGCGCTCGGCGCGGTGGTCGGACTGTCGCGTGTGGCCGAGGCGACCGTCGACCCGCCGCTACAGATGCTGCGGGCGCTGCCGCACCTGGGGTTGATCCCGCTGTTCATCCTGTGGTTCGGCATCGGTGAGACCCCGAAGATCCTGCTCGTCGCGCTCGGTGTCGCGTTCCCGCTGTACCTGAACACGTTCTCCGCGATCCGGCAGATCGACCGGCGCCATCTCGAGACGGCCACCGTGCTCGGATTCTCCCGGCGACAACGCTTCTCACGGGTCATCCTGCCCAGCATCGCGCCACAGCTGCTCGTCGGGTTCCGGCAGTCGCTGGCCATCGCGTGGTTGACCCTCATCGTGGCCGAACAGATCAACTCCGACGCCGGACTCGGGTTCATCATCAACCAGGCTCGCGACTTCCTCCGCGTCGACACCATCATCTTCGGGCTCGTCGTCTACGCGTTGCTCGGCATCATCACCGACGGCGTCGTGCGCGTCCTCGAGGCCCGCGCGGTGCGCTACCAGGCCGACCGATGACGGCCACCGACACCGTCGTCGCGTCGTTACGCGGAGTCGACAAGTGGTACGCCGACCACCACGTCCTGCGCGGTGTGGACCTCGTCGTCACGCGGGGCGAGATCGTCGCGCTCGTGGGACGATCCGGTTCCGGCAAGTCCACCATCCTGCGCGTCCTCGCCGGGTTGTCCGACGACCACACCGGCGCCGGCCACGTCGCCGGACGACCGGCCGTCGCGTTCCAGGAACCCCGACTGTTCCCGTGGCGCACGGTGATCGACAACGTGTCCTATGGACTCAATCCCTCCGGGGTCACCGGGGCGGCTGCCCTGCGCGCCGCCGAGGCGACGCTGGTCGAGGTCGGCCTCGACGACAAGTTCGAGGCGTGGCCGGCCACGCTCTCGGGAGGACAGGCGCAGCGGGCCGCATTGGCCCGCGCGCTCGTCGGCGAGCCCGAACTACTGCTGCTCGACGAGCCTTTCGGCGCACTCGACGCGCTCACCCGCCTGTCGATGCAGTCGTTGCTCCTCGACCTGTGGCAGCGGCATCGATTCGGGGTCCTCCTGGTCACGCACGATGTCGACGAGGCGGTGGCCCTCGCCGACCGTGTCCTCGTCCTCGACGACGGCGCGATCGTCGATCGGGTCGAGGTCGACCTGCCCCGTCCGCGCGACCGCGGGACATCGACCTTCGCGGGGCTCCGGGCACATCTGCTCGAGGCGCTCGGCGTCCACTGATCCACCACTGATCGACCGAAAGGAAGTCATGCTGTTCACCTCTCGACCTCGTTCGCGCCTTGTCGCGGCGTCGTCGCTGACCCTTGTCGTCGTCGTCTCCGCGCTCGCCGGGTGCGTCTCGCGGGAATCCGACACCGGGTCGTCGGCCGCGCCATCGACGGTGGACGCGAGCCGGTTGTCGTCGGTCACCCTGAACGTCGGCGACCAGAAGGGCGGGACCCAGGCCCTACTGGAGGCGTCGGGACAGCTGACCGGTACCCCGTATCGGGTGTCGTTCTCCACCTTCACCTCCGGCCCACCGCAGGTGGAGGCGGCGACCGCGGGACGCATCGATTTCGCCGTCACGGGTAACACACCGCCGATCTTCGGCGCCGCGGCCGATGCCCGCATCAAGGTCGTCAGCGCGTACACCAACGACGCGAGCGGCGATCAGATCCTGGTGCCGAGGACCTCGACCGCGCATGGCGTCGCCGACCTGCGCGGCAAGCGGATCGCCTTCGGCAAGGGCAGCTCGGCACACGGGCACCTGTTGCTGCAGTTGACGAAGGCCGGGCTGACACCGGCTGACGTGACCCTCGTCCCCCTGCAGCCCGCCGACGCACTGACCGCGTTCACCGCCGGACGGGTCGACGCTTGGGCCATCTGGGATCCGTTCACCGCACTCGCGCAGCAGCAGACCGGTGCGCGGACGCTGACCACCGCGGAGGGTGTCGCCAACGGTTACGGATTCGGCATCGCCTCGCAGCAGGCTCTCGACGATTCGGCGAAGAACACCGCGCTGGCCGATCTCGTGTCCCGGCTCGCCAAGGCCTCGGCGTGGGCGGTGGCCAACCCCGAACAGTGGTCGGCGAGGTATTCGGCGGCGGTGAAGATCGATCCGGTCGCCGGCGAGCAGGCCCAGCGACGCAGCCTACGACCGGCCGTCGCCCTGGATCAGACCGTGATCGATTCCGAGCAGAAGCTGTACGACGCCTTCGTGGCCGCGAAGCAGATCCCCGCCGGCAAGCCGTTCTCCGACTTCGTCGACACCCGCTACGACGCCACCGTGAAGGAGGCCATCCAGTGAGCGCACGCATCTTCTGGTTCCTGCCCACCGCCGGTGACGGGAGGTCGATCGTCGGTGCCTCGCATGCGTCGTCGCATCGCGTCGAGCCCGTCGGCTTCCGGCCGCCCACCCTGCGCTATCTGACCGAGGTCGCCCAGGCCGCCGACCGCCTCGACTACGAGGGCGTACTCACCCCGACAGGGACGTGGTGTGAGGACGCGTGGTTGACGACCGCCGCACTGCTGCAGGCGACCCGCCGACTCAAGTTCCTCGTCGCGTTCCGCCCCGGGCTGACCCCGCCGACGCTGGCCGCGCAGCAGGCCGCCACCCTGCAGCGGATGTCCGAGGGGCGGTTGCTGCTCAACATCGTGACCGGTGGCGACGACGCCGAGCAACGCCGCTTCGGAGACTGGGTCGATCACGACAGGCGGTACGCCCGTACCGACGAGTTCCTCGACCTGGTTAACCGCATCTGGACGCAGGAGTCGGTCGACCATTCCGGCGAGTTCTATCGTGTCGCCGACGCCAAGGTGTCGCAGGCGCCGGACCCGTTGCCGGAGTTCTGGTTCGGCGGTTCGTCGGATCCGGCGCTGTCCGTCGCGGCGCGTCGGGTCCAGACCTATCTCACGTGGGGTGAACCGCCCACCGACGCCAAGGCGAAGATCGATCGGGTGAAGGCACTGGCCGCGGCCGAGGGTCGCAGGCTCCGCTACGGCATCCGGCTGCACACCATCAGCCGCGACACCTCCGCCGAGGCGTGGGCGGTCGCACAGAAGTTGCTCGACGAGTTGCCGACCGACCAGATCGCCGACGCACATCGGCTGCACTCGTCATCACAATCCGAAGGACAGCGCCGCATGGCCGCCCTGCACGGTGGTCGCACCGATTCACTCGAGATCTACCCGAACCTGTGGGCCGGTGTCGGACTCATCCGCGGCGGGGCGGGCACCGCACTGGTCGGGTCACACGAGGAGGTCGCGAACCTCATCGGCGAGTACCACGATGCAGGGTTCACGGAGTTCATCCTGTCGGGCTACCCACATCTCGAGGAGGCGTACCACTTCGCCGAGGGCGTCCGCCCGATCCTCGACCGACGCGGGATCACCGCACCCGCTGCGCGTCACGCGGCCTGACCGAGCCGTCCCGCGACCGTCTCTGTCTCCCGCGACCGTCGCAACGGTCGCGCGAGGCGGGACCGGTCGTGGGAGTGGTGAGCAACTGCACATGTGACCGATGTCGTATTCCGTTCGGCGGGGCGCCGGCGTGAACTGAGTTCATGTCCAGGACACGACGCGAGCGGATCATCGACGAGAAGCGGCGGCTGCGCGTCGTGCGGTGCTGGTACGCACTGCATCTCGTCGCGATCGTCGCCGTGATCGCGGGTCTGCTCATCAGGAACGGTCCGCCCGACAGTTGGGGATTCGCGATCGGGATGGCCGCCTGGCTCGGCTCGTTCGCGATCTCCTCCGTCCTGCTCCTCACCGGCGGTCTGCTCGGCGTGTACGAGACCCAGATCCCGGTGACGACGATCAAGGTCATCGCATCGGTGGTGTCGTTGGGGTCTGGATTCCTGCTCTACGGACTCAGCCTCGTGACCACTCCCGTGTTGCTCATCGCCGGGATGATCCTGCGCCTCGCCGTGATCGCCGTCCAGCGCCTCCTCGGGCTGCGCCTCGCTTCTGCGACCGAGATCGACTCCCGCGACGGCGATCACCGTCGCGGGAGTCGATTGCTGTCGCGCGAGCGGGAACACGCCCCGGGAACGCCGAAGGCCGGCCACCGCGAACGGTGACCGGCCTCCGGTTGTCTGGTGAGTCAGACGGCGGGGCTCAGAAGCCCATGCCGCCCATCTCGTCGCCACCCGGCATCGCCGGGGCCGGGTTCTTCTCCGGCTTGTCGGCGACGACGGCCTCGGTGGTGAGGAACAGGGCCGCGATCGAGGCTGCGTTCTGCAGCGCCGAGCGGGTGACCTTCACCGGGTCGTTGATGCCGGCGGCGAGGAGATCCTCGTACACGCCGGTGCCGGCGTTGAGGCCGGTACCCAGCGGGCTGTTGCGGATCTTGTCGGCGACGACGCCGGGCTCGAGGCCCGCGTTGAACGCGATCTGCTTGGCCGGGGCCTCGAGCGCGACGCGCACGATGTTGGCACCGGTGGCCTCGTCACCCTCGAGCGACAGGCCGTCGATGGCCGGCTCCGACTGCAGCAGGGCCACGCCACCACCGGCGACGATGCCCTCCTCGACAGCGGCCTTGGCGTTGCGCACGGCATCTTCGATGCGGTGCTTGCGCTCCTTGAGCTCGACCTCGGTCGCAGCGCCGGCCTTGATGACCGCGACGCCGCCGGCCAGCTTGGCCAGACGCTCCTGCAGCTTCTCGCGGTCGTAGTCGGAGTCGCTGTTCTCGATCTCGCCACGGATCTGCGAGACACGACCGGCGATGGCGTCGGAATCGCCCGCGCCCTCGACGATGGTGGTCTCGTCCTTGGTGACGACGACCTTGCGCGCGGTGCCGAGCAGCTCGATGCCCGCGCCCTCGAGCGAGAGGCCGACCTCTTCGCTGATGACCTCGCCACCGGTGAGGATGGCGATGTCGGCCAGCATGGCCTTGCGACGGTCACCGAAGCCCGGGGCCTTCACGGCGACGGACTTGAAGGTGCCACGGATCTTGTTGACGACCAGGGTCGAGAGCGCCTCGCCCTCGATGTCCTCGGCGATGATCAGCAGCGGCTTGCCCGCCTGGATGACCTTCTCCAGCAGCGGCAGCAGGTCCTTGACCGTCGAGACCTTGCCCGAGACCAGCAGGATGTAGGGGTCCTCGAGGACCGCTTCCTGACGATCGGCGTCGGTCACGAAGTAGCCCGAGATGTAGCCCTTGTCGAAGCGCATGCCCTCGGTGAGCTCGAGCTGCAGGCCGAAGGTGTTGGACTCCTCGACCGTGATGACGCCTTCCTTGCCGACCTTGTCCATGGCCTCGGCGATGAGCTCGCCGATGGACGGGTCGCCCGCGGAGATACCGGCGGTCGCAGCGATCTGCTCCTTGGTGTCGATCTCCTTGGCGGACTTCAGCAGCGACTCGGTGACGGCCTCGACGGCCTTCTCGATGCCGCGCTTGAGGCCCAGCGGGTTGGCGCCGGCCGCGACGTTGCGCAGACCCTCACGCACGAGCGCCTGGGCGAGAACGGTGGCGGTGGTGGTGCCGTCGCCTGCGACGTCGTCGGTCTTCTTGGCGACCTCCTTGACGAGCTCGGCACCGATCTTCTCGTAGGGATCCTCGAGCTCGATCTCCTTGGCGATGGACACACCGTCATTGGTGATGGTGGGGGCGCCCCACTTCTTCTCCAGAACGACGTTGCGACCCTTGGGTCCCAACGTCACCTTGACGGCGTCGGCGAGGCTGTTGAGACCCCGCTCGAGGCCGCGACGGGCCTCTTCGTCGAACGCGATTTGCTTGGCCATGCGAAGTGATCCTCCGATAGGGGGTGACACTGAAGTTCGTTGGCCGGACTCGGTGCCCGCGACGGACGACCGGGGGTGTCAGTGAAGACCCGATCTCACCGTTCCGACCTGGCACTCCCGGTTCGAGAGTGCCAACTGCCTTTTTAGCACTCGCCCATGGCGAGTGCAAGGTCGTCGCGGCGGGCGGCGCGACGACGGGGAGACCGGTGTCGGGAACCCGCCACGGGCACGCGAAATCCGGCCCGACCTCCACATCCACACCTCCCGTACGCGACGGGATCAACTGAGATGTGCCGCTCTCGTGCACGCCGACGGCCCGGGAGCGATGGTGGCCGGGAAACAGGCATATCTCAGCCATCGGCCTGTGCACAGATCGGCGGGAGTCCCCAGAACAGGCCCGTCACCGCCGTCGGGCCCGGTTTCGGCGTCCGGCGTCACCGAGACTGCTCGTCGTGTCCGAACTCGAACAGGCGATCCACGCATCACGCGGCGTGGTCTCCCGGCGGCAGCTGGCGGACCTCGCTGTGGGCGATCCCGAGATCCGGCGACTCGTGCGCCACGGCACCCTTCGCCGCCTCCGCCCCGGATGGTTCGCCGCGCACCACGCCGACCCGATGGTGGTCGAGGCCGTGTCGGCGGGCGGGGTCCTCACGTGTGTGTCCGCCCTGCGGCGTCATGGACTCTGGGTTCCCGAGCACGCCTCGAAGCTGCATCTGAGGTCCGCCCACCGCAGAGCACGGCTCGCGTCAGGATGTCGTGTGTACGGAACCATCCCGCCGCCGACCTCAGCCGTCGACGATCTGCTGTGCTCACTCGCCTACTCGGCGCGGTGTCTCGATGCCGAGGGGCTTGTCGTGGTGTGCGATTCGGCTCTGAACTCCCGGCGCGCCACCATCGAGGAGATCACGACCGCTCTGAGACCCGCCCCCACGCGAACTCGCGCATTGGTCGATCGGTGTGACGGCGCCGCGCAATCGGGGACGGAGACGATGGTGCGACTGCGTCTGCGATCACGGAACATCGGCGCCGCCCCGCAGGCCCACATCGCGGGCGTCGGATTCGTGGACCTGCTGGTCGGGGATCGCCTGGTGATCGAATGCGACAGTCGCGAACACCACACCGGGACCGAGCGGTACGAGAACGACCGGGCACGAGATCGGACGCTCATCGAGCTGGGCTACCTCCCTCTGCGGTTGAGCTACCGGCAGATCGTCCACGACTGGCCCGCCACCCAAGCCGCGATCCTGACTCTCATTCGCCGGGGTGACCACCGGCGGTGACCGAGATGTGCCACCCCGCTGCACAGCATCGCCCATCGGGCGATGCCTGCCCGCTCAGGGCGACATCTCAGTCACGTTCAGGCCAGACCCCACTCCTTGGCGAGGAGCTCGTGGGAGCGGAGACGGTCGTCGAAGCCGTGAGTGACGCTGGTGACGACGAGTTCGTCGGCACCGGTGGCGGCGGCGAGGGTGCGGAGCCGCTCGGCGACCGAGGCCGCGTCGCCGACGAACTGGGTGCGCACGCGATCGTCGACGACGGACTGTCGGGATTCTGAGAGCGGTTCGGTGACCGCGGGGTCGGGATAAGCCACCGCGCCACCACCGGCGCGGATGCTGTGCACCCACGGCCCGAAGCTCGAGGCGAGTTCGCGGGCGGTGGCGTCGTCGTCGGCGACGACGACATCGGCCGACACCACGACGTAGGGCTCGGCGAGCGTCTCCGACGGCACGAAGGCCTCGCGGTAGGCCGCGACCGCGTCGAGGGCCGTCGACGGGGTGATGTGGTAGCTCGCGACGAACGGCAGACCGCGTCTGCCGGCCACCTCGGCGCTCTGGCCCCGACTGCTGCCGAACACCCACACCTCGACATCGGCGTGCTCACCGGGCACCGCCGAGAAGTGCTCGCCCCCGACCTCGAAGGTGCCGGCGAGCAGCGCGAGGACGTCGTCGACGGCCTCGGCGAAATCGGGTTGTTGCGCCGGCGGCGGCAGCAGGGCGGTCGCCGCCGCGGCCATTCGAGGCGACCCGAGCTGCTTCGTCGCGGAGAAGGGCCGGGGCACCAACACCCCGTCGACGAACCGATCCTCGGTCACAGCCGGCGAGCGCGGTGTCGACGGCGCCGCCGTCACCTCGGCGCGCCGCTGACCCGACCGTCCGAGCCCCAGGTCGAGGCGGCCCGGATGCAGGGCATCGATGGTGCCGAAGGCCTCCACCACCGACACCGGCGTGTGGAACCCGATCTGGACTGCCGCAGCCCCCACGCGGATGCGGTCGGTGGCCGCGGCGACGAGGGCGATCGCGGTCGGCGTCGACGAGCTGGCGACGGCGACGAAGTGGTGCTCGGCGAGCCAGAAACGCTTGTAGCCCAGATTCTCTGCGTGCTGCGCGAGCCGTACCGAGTTCCGCAACGCGTCGGCCGGGGTGCTGCCCTGAGAGACCGGCGAGAGGTCCAGCACCGACAACGGGATGGCGGTCATCGCTCGTCTCGTCGGTCGGTCCGGGAGTCCTCGTCGGTGCGCGAGGCCAGGGCGGCTCGCGTCGACGGCCATTCCGCGTGCGCGTCGGGGTTGAGCGCCGCAGCAGCCGAGAGCAGGTCGACCGGTCGCAACCGCGTCAGCCACGACGGACGCAGGACACCGATGGAGACAGACATGGCTCCAGTGGGCGCCAGGTCGGCCGATCTCGCGACGGTTGTGTTCACCGTGATTTGTTCTTCGCGCGAACGGAATCGCTACCAGCACCCTGGAGTTGCCCCGATGACAACCGCTATCAGGAGGTGAGGTCCGCGTGTCCGCGAGCCCCGAGCAATCGATCCACGTCGGCGTCGCGCTGGGTGGCGCGGGGCGACACCCGGCCGCCTGGCGCCTCGAATCGGCCCGCCCCACCGAGTTGGTGAGCGCGAAGTACTGGATCGACCAGGTGCGCCTCGCCGAACAGGGACTGCTCGACCTGGTGACCATCGAGGACTCGTTCTCCCTCTCGGACTCGTCGTCACTGTCGGGATCGTCGACCGCGGTGACCGATGGGCGCGTGGATCTGGCGGTGGGACATCTCGACTCGACGCTGATCGCCGCCCGACTCGCCCTCGCGACCGATCGCATCGGGCTGGTCCCGACGGCGGTCACCACTCACACCGAGCCGTTCCACGTCTCGAAGGCCATCGCGAGCCTCGACCACGCGTCGTACGGTCGAGCCGGCGTGCGCCTGCGGATCACGAATCGTCCCGACGACACCGCGCTGTTCGGGCGCCGCCCCACCGCCGAACCCATCCCCGACCTGCTCGCCGAGGCCGCCGATCACGCCGAGGTCCTGCGTCGCCTCTGGGACAGCTGGGAGGACGACGCGGAGATCCGCGACATCGCGACCGGCCGCTTCATCGACCGGGACAAACTGCACTACATCGACTTCCAGGGTGCGTTCTTCTCGGTCCGGGGACCGTCGATCACGCCGCGTCCACCTCAGGGCCAGCCGATCATCGCGGCCCTGAGCCACTCCGCCGACGTGCACCGTTTCGTCGGCGGCTCGGCCGACCTCGCGTTCGTCACCCCCACCGACGCCACCGATGCGCACGACATCGTCGCCGAGATCGACCGAGCACGCGTCGAGGCCGGCCGCGACGACGCCGTGCGCGTGCTGGCCGACCTGACCGTGTTCCTCGGCGACACGCGCGCGCAAGCCCGGGCCCACCGTGACCTACTCGACGAGTGGCTCGGCACCGAGTTCGCCGACGACGCCGCCGTGGTCGTCGGCACGCCCTCCGACGTCGCCGACCGGATCGCCGAACTCGTCGACCCGGCCACCGGGGTGGCCGGAGTCCGCCTCCGACCGGGTGCCGTGCCTCTGGATCTCGAGGCCATCGTGGCCGGGGTCGTGCCGGAACTGCAGCGACGCGGTCTCTTTCGTACGAACTACACCGAGACGACCCTCCGCGGGCATCTCCGACTCCCCCGCCCCGCCAACCGCTACGCAGGACTGGTGACCGCATGAGCATCGCCGAGAAGAGCCATCCCCGTCAGGTCCACCTCGCCGCCCACTTCCCCGGCGTCAACAACACGACGGTGTGGAGCGATCCCAAGGCGGGCAGTCACATCGACATCGAGTCCTTCGTGCACTTCGCGCGCACCGCCGAACGAGCCAAGTTCGACTTCCTGTTCCTCGCCGAGGGGCTGCGTCTGCGCGAGCAGAACGACGAGATCTACGACCTCGACGTCGTGGGCCGCCCCGACACCTTCACCGTCCTCGCGGCCCTCGCCGAGGTCACCAGCCACCTCGGCCTCACCGGAACCATCAACTCGACGTTCAACGAGCCGGTCGAGGTCGCACGCCAGTTCGCGAGCCTCGACCACCTCACCGCCGGCCGGGCGGCGTGGAACGTGGTCACCTCGTGGGACGAGTTCACCGGCCAGAACTTCCGGCGCGGGGGTTACCTCGCCAAGGACGCCCGCTACACCCGCGCCCGCGAGTTCCTTGATGCCGCACAGCGATTGTGGGATTCGTGGGATGACAGCGACATCGTCGCCGACAAGGCCACGGGCCGGTTCCTCCGACGCCCCGACGCGGGCGCGTTCTCGTACGCGAGCAGCCAGTTCGACATCACCGGCCGGTTCTCGGTGCCGCGCAGTCCGCAGGGACGCCCGGTCATCTTCCAGGCGGGGGACTCCGACGAGGGCCGCGACTTCGCCGCCGAGACCGCCGACGCCATCTTCTCCCGGCACGGGACCCTCGATGCGGGGCAACAGTTCTACGCCGACGTGAAGGGCAGGCTCGCCCGCTTCGGTCGCGAGCCCGACGAGCTGCTCATCCTGCCCGCGACGACGTTCGTCATCGGTGACACCGACGCCGACGCGGCCGAACTCGCGCACGAGGTGCGCCTGGCGCAGGTCAGCGGTCAGACCGCGATCAAGTTCCTCGAGCAGCTGTGGAACCGCGATCTCTCCGATCACGACCCCGACGGTCCTCTGCCCACCGTCGATCCGATCCCGGGCGAGAACACCGTCGCGAAGGGGCGGGCGAGTGTGCGCATCCACCGCGATCCGCGTGATGTCGCAGCGGAGTGGCGGCAGTTGGCCGAGGCGAAGAAGCTCACGACTCGCGAGCTGATCGTGGAGGTCACCGGCCGGCAGTCGTTCATCGGATCGGCAGAGACCGTCGCCGACACCATGATCGAGTTCGTCGAGGCCGAGGCGTGCGACGGTTTCATCCTCGTCCCGCACATCACACCCGGGGGTCTCGACCGCTTCGCCGACGAGGTGGTCCCTCTGCTGCAGGAGCGTGGCGTGCACCGCGAGGACTACACCGGCACCACCCTGCGACACCACCTCGGGCTCGCCGACGTGCGGCCCCGCGTCGAGGCCTGAACTCTCAGGCGGTCTGCTCGCGGAGGTCGTCCATGATCTGCCGGGTGGGGCGGTCGACGATGTCGGCGAAGTCGTCGTGCTTCTTCAGGTATGCGGCGAACAGCGGACAGACCGGCACCACGCGGGTTCCGTTGTCGCGCATGGCCTCCAGTGCACCGTGGACGAGCATCGTGCCCAGCCCACGTCCGCCGAAGGCGTCGTCGACCTCGGTGTGGAAGAAGATCCGCTGCGCATGTCCGGAGTCGTCGGTGCGGTCGCGGTACAGCGCGAAGCCGACGACCGACGGGGTGCCGTCGCCGGTGTCGACGGAGATCTCGAATCGCTGCATCGCGGGGTTGTCGGCGATGTCGGCCTGGGCACCGGTCTTGTCCAACGGCATGGTCGTCAGCCTCTCGGGGATCGGACGTGCGGCGCCGGGTTGGCGCGCGGTCGCAGTGTGGTGGTGGGCATCTCGGGTGCCGGGATGCGGGGGTGCGGCCCGACATAGCCCTCGACGGTCCCGAACCGGGCGTCGCCGGCCTCCCACTGTGCGCGGTAGGAGGCGATCTCGTCGTGGGTGCGGCCGACGAAGTTCCACCACATGATGATCTCCTCGTCGAACGGCGCTCCCCCGACGAGCAGGACCCGACCCGATTCGTCGGACCGGTTCGCGACGACGACGGTCGGCGCCCCGACACCGACGTAGCCGAGTTCGCCGATCTCGAGCGACTCGGTCTCGACGGCGATGTCGCCCCGGTCGCTGAGTACCCCGTGTTCGTGCGTCGGATCGACCTCGAGCGTCACGGTGGTGCGCGCGGGCAGCACGATCTCCGCACCGACCAGTGCGGTCGCGGTCCGCACGGGCGATCCCGCCCGCACCCGCTCGCCGTCGCCACTCATCCCCACCTCGCCGAGGAACACCCGCATCTGGGCGTCACCCGCGGCGACCGGTTCGGGGGCGAAGTGGTCGAATCCGTGGTCGTCGTCGCGGACGGCGTCGGGCAGGGCCAGCCAGAGCTGTGCGCCGTGCAGGATCGTCGTCTCGGGGGTCGAGACCTCGGAGTGGCTGATGCCGTGCCCGGCCGACATGAGGTTGAGCTCGCCGGGGCGCACCATCGCGTGGACACCCGCGGAGTCACGGTGCTCGATCTCGCCGGTGAACAGCCAGCTGACGGTCTGCAGTCCGGTGTGCGGGTGCGGGGCCACGTCCATGCCCGCCGAGGTCGACACGTCCTCGGGGCCGTAGTGGTCGATGAAGCACCATGCCCCGATCAGCGACCGTTGGCGCTGCGGCAGGGTGCGGCGGACGCGCATCGCGCGCGGACCGCCCAAGGGCACCTCGCGTGCGGTGATGACCTCGACACCGCCCCGCGGATCGGCCACGCACTCCTGGGACACCGGGTGCTGTTCGAGATTGCTCATCGCCGCCCATCCGTTCGCGCTCGCACGTCTATGTTGATGCGTGAGTGAACGATACGCCGGTGGTCTCACCTGCGGTGTTCACCCAGGAGTCACCGACAGGAGCCACGATGGACCACCCGCACGTCTACATCGACAAGCAGTCCCCCGAGGCCTACCGGGCGCTGGGTGGGGTCGCGGCGGCGGTGTCGGACACGGCGCGAGGCGCCGACCTGCCGCGCATCCTGGTGGAGTTGATCAACCTCCGGGTGTCGCAGATCAACGGCTGCGCGTTCTGCCTCGAGTTGCACTCGCGCCGCGCTATCGCCGCGGGCGAGACGGTGCAGCGGATCGCAACGTTGCCGGCCTGGCGCGACACCGAACTGTTCGACGCGACCGAGCGGGCGGCGTTGCTCCTGGCCGAGACGGTGACGACGCTGCCGTCGCACGATCTGCAGGAGATCGACTACGAACGAGCCCGCGCCACGCTGACCGACGACCAGATCTCCGCGGTCATCTGGGTCGCCATCGCCATCAACGCGTTCAACCGCGTGTCGATCCTCAGCCGACACCCCGTCCGGCAGTGACGGACCGCTATCCGGCGACGACCCGTACCGGCGCCATGGCCAGGACGTCGGCCACGAGGGAATGCGCGAAGGCCTCGTCGGCATGGAGCCCGAAGACGACGTGGTGGTACAGCGGCGCCACGACGTGATTGAGCACCTGCGCGACGGTGGGCACGAACTCACCTCGGTCGGCCGCGCGGGCCAACATCTGCGCGGCCTGACCGTCGCGCGTCTCCCAGCACGGGCATTCGCCCGGCATCCCCTCGCGTGCGCTCACCATCGCCCGCAGGTAGACGATGCGCTCGGGGCGGGTGATGTCGGCGACGATGATGCCCGCCCACGCCTCGAGGTCTCCGCGGATCGAGCCGGTGTCGGGCATCGGTTCGTCGCCGGTCAGCGCGGCGACGGCAACCTCTTCGAGCAGGGTGGCCACACCACCCCAGCGGCGATAGATGCTGGTCGGGTTCACCCCGGCCCGTTCGGCGACCTGCGGGACGGTCAACGTGTCGCGATGACCCTCGCTGACCAGCGCGCCGACGGCCGAGTAGACGTCGGCCTGCACACGCGCGCTGCGGCCACCGGGGCGACGGGCAGAGGTGCGGGTGGAGGACATGTCTGCCATTATTGCAAATCGGCTGGCTTTAAGTCGACGATTGGTGCTACCTTCTCAAAAGCAACAATCATTGCTTTAAGTGAGGAGTGACGACATGCAGCGACAGATCCCACGGTCGGTGGCCTTCTGGCTGGTCGGCCTGACCTCGACGGTGGTGCTCCTGGCGTCGGCCGCGCCGTCGCCGCTCTACCCCGTCTATCAGCAGCTGTTCGGGTTCTCCGCGTTCACGCTGACGATCGTGTTCGCGGTGTACGTGGTCGCCCTGGTGGGAACTCTGCTCACCGTCGGATCGATCTCCGACCACATCGGGCGACGACCCGTGCTCGCCGGCGCGGTCGTGCTGCTGATCGTCAGCATGGTCGTGTTCCTCACCGCCGACGGCGTCACCATGCTCATCGTGGCCCGCGTGCTGCAGGGTCTCGCGACCGGCGCACTGGTCGGCACCGTGAGCGCCGCCCTCGTCGACCTCGCCCCGACCCCTCATCTGGGGTCGATGGTCAGCACGGCCACCCCACCCCTCGGCCTGGCGACGGGCGTGGTGCTCGCCGGCGTGCTGGTGGAGTACGCGCCGCTGCCGCGGGTGATCGTCTACGTCGTCCTCATCGTGGCCCTGACGGCCCTGCTGGCCACGACCATGTTCCTGCCCGAGACCTCACCCCTCCTGGGTTTCGACTCGAGATCGCATGCGCTGAGCACCATCTCGCCACGTATCGCCGTGCCGTCCGATGTACGTCCGGTCTTCTTCTCGGCGGTCCCGGCGATGCTCGCGACGTGGTCTCTCGGTGGGCTCTACCTGTCGTTGGGCTCGTCGATCACCGCGCAGATCCTCGGCGTCGCCAACCACGCGACCGGTGGGGCGATCCTGTGCGCCTTCTTCGGCAGCGCCGCGGCCGCCTCGACCGTCGCCTCCCGCGCGTCGACCACGATGAAGCTCGTCATCGGCTACAGCGCGCTCGCCGGCGGGGTATTGATCTCGATGTCGGCGGTGCTGGCCGAGTCGGCGCCGATCTACGTCGTGGGGTCGATCCTCGCCGGGATCGGCTTCGGCACGACACTGTTGGGCATCATGTCGGAGATGGCGCGCGTCAGTGCGCCGTCGCAGCGCGCCCAGGTCTTCGCGGCAGTGTTCGCGGTCTGTTACACCGCGTTCAGCGTGCCCGCCGTGATCGCCGGCATCGTCACCGTGCACGCCGGGCTGCGCGCAACCGCGGTGGGCTACGCGATCTTCATCGTGTCGCTGATCGCCGCGGCCGCGATCGCCGCGGTGATCCTCCGCGACCGCGGCGAACTCCCGACCGACGAGGCGCCCTCAGGCGCGGGCGCGCTCGGCGGCCTTGGGCGTGACGACGCCCTTGTCGACGGCCTTGGTCACCCGCTTGCGCGAGAAGCGACCGACGCCGGTCAGGATGCGCGAGGCGATCGTGCGGCGACCCTTGCGCCGTTCGAGTCGGGCGCCCGCTGACAGGCTGAGCCGGGCGATGAGCGGCAACGCGAACGCCACCAGCAGGTAGCGATATATGTAGCGGCGAGCCAGCAGCGGGATCATGGGTCTCCTCGGGGGTCGTGACGCGTTCTTCGACAGTGCCCGCCTGCGGTCTCGCCGAACCCCGGCGGCACATCACGAGAAGGTCTCGAAACATCACGAAGCGATAACGGTGGTGGCGATCGTGTCCCGGTGTCGTCCACGGGGCCACCTGCATTGACGCATCGGGTGGAAGTGGGAGTAATAAGGAGCTATGCACCTCGCCCTCACCCCCGAAGAAGCGGACTTTCGCGATGAGATGCGGACGCTCTTCACCACGAAGATCCCCAAAGAGATCCGCGAACGCTCGGCCGCGGGAAATCTGAACTTCCCCGACGACATCGTCACCACGATGCGCATCCTCAACGAGGAAGGCATCGCGGTCCCCAACTGGCCCGTCGCCGATGGCGGCAAGGACTGGACCCCGGTGCAGCGCCACATCTGGCAGGACCAGATGAACCTCGCCGCCGTACCCGAGCCGTTGGCGTTCAACGCCGCCATGGTCGGACCGGTCATCGCGCAGTTCGGCTCGCAGGAGATCAAGGACCGCTTCCTGCCCAAGACGGCCAACCTCGACATCTGGTGGTGCCAGGGCTTCTCGGAGCCCGAGGCCGGTTCTGACCTCGCATCGCTCAAGACCAAGGCCGTCCGCGACGGCGACCACTACATCGTCAACGGCCAGAAGACCTGGACCACCCTGGCCCAGTACGCCGACTGGATCTTCTGCCTGGTCCGCACGAACCCTGACGCACCGAAGAAGCAGGCGGGCATCAGCTTCCTGCTCATCGACATGAACTCCGAGGGCATCGAGCGCCGCCCCATCCAGCTCATCGACGGCGGCCACGAGGTCAACGAGGTCTGGTTCACCGACGTGCGCGTCCCGGTGGAGAACCTCGTCGGCGAGGAGAACGCCGGCTGGAGCTACGCGAAGTTCCTGCTGTCGAACGAGCGTGGCGGCATCGCGCGCGTCTCCTACAACAAGATCCGTCTCGCCCGGGCCAAGGAGATCGCGGCCTCCATCACGACTCCGAACGGTTCCCTGCTCGACGATCCCTTCACCCGTGCGCGGTTCGTCGAACTCGAGAACGCCCTGCTGGCACTGGAACTCACCCAGCTGCGCGTGGTGGCGTCCGACGGCGACGGCAAGCCCAACCCCGTGTCGTCGGTGCTGAAGCTGCGCGGCAGCGAGCTCACCCAGGAGGTCACCGAGCTGATGACCGACCTCGCCGGGACCGACGCCCTGACCGTCTTCGACCCCGCCCTCGACGACGCCGAGTGGGCGCACCTGGCGATGCCGACCTACCTCAACACCCGCAAGGTGTCGATCTACGGCGGATCGTCGGAGGTCCAGCGCACCATCATCGCCTCGGGCATCCTCGGCCTCTAGGTCGAGCCCGCCCCCCGTCACACCTCTCTCACCTGTACCCACGAAAGGGTCACTTCCCCATGGATTTCGAACTCACCGAGGAGCAGTCGCTCCTGCGCGACACCGCGCGTGAGGTGCTCGGCCGCGCCTACGACGTCGAGAAGCTCCGCGAGGTCGCCGAGACCGACCGCGGCTGGAGCGAGAAGGTCTGGAGCTCGCTCGCCGAGATCGGCATCCTCGGTCTGCCGTTCTCCGAGGACGACGGCGGCGCCGGCGCCGGTTTCGCCGAGACCGCGGTCGTGGCAGGCGAGTTCGGCCGGTCGCTCGCTCCGGAACCGTTCATCACCGGCATGGCGACCCCGGGCGTCGCGATCGCCGCGGTCACCGACGACGCCCTGCGCGGCGAGATCGTCGGCGCGGTCGCCGAGGGCGGTCTGGTCCTCGCCTACGCCCACGACGAGCCCGGCGATCGCTGGCCCACGGCGGCGCTGGCCACCACCGCCACCGCATCGGGTGACGGTCACACCCTGACCGGCACCAAGAGCCCCGTGCTCGCCGGCGACATCGCCGGGAAGATCGTCGTCACCGCGACACTCGACGGCGCACCCGCGCTGTTCCTCGTCGACGCCGACGCCGAGGGTGTGACCCGCACACCGCTGCGCACCCACGACCGCCGTCGTGCCGCCCGCATCACCTTCGACAACGCCGCCGCGACCGCCCTGCCGGTCGACGACGCCGCCGCGGTGATCACCAAGGCCGAGGTCGTGACCCAGACCCTGCTGTGCGCCGAGGCCGTCGGCGCCATGGAGCAGGCCCTGAACCAGACCACCGAATACCTGAAGTCGCGCAAGCAGTTCGGCGTGCCGCTCAAGACGTTCCAGGCACTCACCCACCGTGCGTCGAACATGTACGTCGAACTGGAGCTGGCTCGCAGCATCAGCACCTACGCGACGATGCGCCTCGCCGACGACGACGTCGATCCGGCCACCGCGTCGCGCGCCAAGCTGCAGATCTGCCACTCGGCGCGACTGATCGGGCAGGAGACGATCCAGCTCCACGGCGGCATCGGCCTCACCGCCGAGTACCCGGTGGGCCACGTGGTGAGTCGCCTGACCGCGATCGCCCACACACTCGGCGGCGCCGACGATCATCTGCGCGCCCTGTCGGAGTCGGTTGCCGACCACGACATGCTCACCCTGATCTGACGGAGCCCACGCGGCGGTCGCGAGGCGTGGTGGTGGGGGTCGATAGACTCCCTCCACCACGCATCGTTGCGTCGACCACCAGGAGAACCGCCATGGCTGCACCGCTCATCGAGACCTCGACCGACATCGAGGCCACCCCCGAGAAGGTGTGGTCCATCGTCTCCGACCTGTCGCGGATGGGCGAGTGGAGTCCCCAGTGCCGCAAGGTGATCGTGCGCGGCGGCAGGACCCGACTCGGCGCCAGGACCATCAACGTCAACAAGCGCGGACTGCTGGTGTGGCCGACGACCGCCATCGTCACCCGCTTCGAACCCGACCGGCAGATCGCCTACCGCATCACCGAGAACCGCACCGAGTGGGGATTCGAGATCACCCCGACCGACCGTGGGGTCACGCTGACCGAACGACGGACCGCGAAGAACGGCAAGACCACCGCCGCATCGGCCTTCCTCATCGGCAAGTTCATGGGCGGCACCGAACCGTTCGACGACGAACTCGCCGAGGGCATGCGCGAGACCCTCGTGAAGATCAAGGCCGCCGCCGAACGCGGCTGAGCCACGTCGCGGCGACGGCCTCGAGGGGATCCGTCAGCTCATCTCACTCGGCGAGCTTCGACACCGCCTGCGCCCACAGGAAGTACTTGTTGGTGCCCAGGTCCTTGACGGTCGTGATGTTGAACGCCTCCTTCAACAGTTCGGCATGCCGCGGGCTGACGCCCTGCAATGCGTCCACCGGAGCGTCGGCGAGCTCGTCGATCGGCTTGTCCTCGAAGGCCTTGTCGAACTTGTCCTTGAATCCGCTCATCTGTGTCGCCTCAGTCCTCGTCGTCGAGACGGCGTCGCGATTCGACACCGCACCGCGTCAGGGTACGAAACGGGCGGGAGTCATCGAGGGGGTTTGCACCGAGAGTTCACCCGGGCGAGGGGTCAGCGACCGAGCTCGTCGAGCAGCGCGGGGAGATCGGCGACGGAGTCGATCACGTGGTCGGGTACCGGCCCGAACTCGTCGGCCTGCAGTTTCTCCAGCGCCGACGCCCGGAATTTGCCGGTGCGCACCAACACTCCGATCATCGCCGACGCCTGTGCGCCGAGGACGTCGTTGTGCATGTCGTCGCCGACCATGACCACCGACGTCGGTTCGAGTCCCATCATCTCCACCGCCGAGCGGAACCCGATGGGCGACGGCTTGCCGATGGCCCGGATGGAGGCGCCCGCAGCCTTCTCCAGACCCTCGAGGTAGACGCCGGTGTCGATGCGGACGCCCTGCTCGGTCGACCACGTCATCGAGCGGTGCATCGCGATCACCGGCACGTCGGCGATCATGAACTCCAGCACCCGCGACATCGCGTCGTGGGTGAATTCCGGTCCCGCACCGCCGAGCACGACGATCTCGGGGTCGTCGTCGGGATCGGTCACCACCTCCACGCCGGTCAGGTCGGCGGCGATGGCGCCCTTGTTGAGCACCCACGCCCGCTTGCCCGCATGATTCGCCCGCAGGTATTCGCCGGTCAGGCGGGCCGCGCTCAGGATCTCCTCGGCCTCGACGGCGAACCCGCAGTCGCTCAACGCCTCCGCGATCTCGGCACGTGATCGCGACGTCGTGTTGGTGAGGAACATCCGTGGGATCCCGCGTTCGCGCAACGCCTCCAGCGCATCGACCGCGCCCGGCAGCGGACGCCACGAGGTCACCAGTACCCCGTCGATGTCCAGCAGCAGCCCGATCGTCATGTGTTCTCAAGCTAGTCGTCTCCGCGGGGGGTCGCAGCACGTGGGGATGGCATCCTGAGGACATGGCCGACAACCCCACCGCAGATGTTCCCGTCGACGTCACCGACGAGCTGATGGCCGCGGCGCGTTCCGATCTCGCCGAGTTGGTGTCGTACGCATCGGTACACGGCTCCCCGTCGCACCGCGACGCGTGCGCCGGGGCCGCCGAATGGGTCACCGCGGCGTTCGCCGAGGTGGGTGTCCCGTGCGAGGCGATCGAGACCTCCGACGGCAGTTCGGCGGTCATCGGTCACCGTCCGGGCCCGGACGGCGCGCCGACGGTGTTGCTCTACAGCCATCACGACGTGCAGCCCGCCGGCGCCGACGACCTCTGGCATTCGCCGCCGTTCACGCTCACCGACCGCGACGGCCGGTGGTTCGGGCGCGGCGCAGCCGACTGCAAGGGCAACGTCGTCGCCCATCTCACCGCGCTGCGGGCACTGGCGTCGCATCCCGGACTCGACGCGCTGGGCTGCGGGATCCGCGTCGTCATCGAGGGTTCGGAGGAGGCAGGCGGCGAGGGGCTCGACCACCTGGCCCGCGAGCGACCCGAGCTGTTCGCCGCCGACATGATCCTCATCGCCGACACCGGCAACGTCGCCGTCGGCGCACCGACGCTGACGACCAGCCTGCGCGGCGTCGCGAACCTCAAGGTCACCGTCGCCACGCTGGGCTCCGATGTGCACTCCGGACAGTTCGGTGGCGCGGCACCCGACGCCCTCGCCGCACTCATCGCCGGACTGGCGAGCCTGCGCGACGCCGACGGCAACACCACCATCGACGGGCTGGCCGCCGATCAGACGTGGTCGGGTGTTCCCTACGGTCGCGACGTCTTCGCCTCCGACGCAACGGTTCTCGACGGTGTCGAGGTGATCGGTTCGGGCGCCCCGGCCGACATGGTGTGGGCACGGCCGGCGGTCACCGTCATCGGCCTCGACGCACCGTCGACGGCGAACTGCGCCGCGGCGATCGTGCCCACCGCCTCGGCCGTGCTCAACCTGCGCGTGCCACCGGGCATCGATCCCACCGCCGCCCGCGACGCCCTCGAGGCCCACCTGCGTCGCGCCATCCCCTGGAACGCACGGGTGACGATCGAACCCGAGGCGGTCGGGGCGCCGTTCGCCGCGTCCACCGACGGCCCCGGTTACCGCGCGCTCACCGCGGCCATGGCGGCGGCCTACGGGGCCGACGTCGCGCACTCCGGGCAGGGCGGGTCGATCCCGCTGTGCACCGTGCTCGCCGAGATCTGTCCCGACGCCGAGATCGCACTGCTCGGCGTGGAGGAGCCCCGGTGCCGCATCCACGCACCCGACGAGAGCGTCGCACCCGACGAGATCCGTCGCACCGCGTTGTCGGAGGCGTTGTTCCTCGCGTCGTACGCGTCGTGAGCACACGCGAGCACCACGACCACGGGCACCAGCACCTCGAGGACCCCGCGACACTGCGCTCGGTGGCCGACCACGCGCGCGCCGTCGCCGACCTGTTCTCCCCCACGCCCGTCGAGTCGGTCGCCATCGCCGACGCCCTGGGACGGGCGGTCGTCGACGACGTCCGTGCCGCGGTGAGCCTGCCCGGTTTCGACAACTCGGCGATGGACGGCTACGCCGTACGTGCCGCCGAGATCGCCGACGCCACCGCCGACACCCCGACACGACTAACGGTGACCGAGGACATCTACGCCGGGCGCACCGATCGGTTGCGCCTCGACCCCGACACCGCGCACCGCATCATGACCGGCGCACCGCTGCCCGAGGGCGCCGATGCCGTCGTCGCGGTGGAGGCGACCGACGGTGGTGTCGACGAGGTCGCGATCGCGACCCCGGTCGCCGAGGGCACCAGCATCCGGCGTGCGGGATCCGACATCGCCGCCGGCGACACCGCCCTGACCGCGGGGACCGTGCTGCACGCCTCGCAGGTCGGTCTGCTCGCCGCGCTCGGCGTCGCGCAGGTGCGGGTGCACGAACCGTTCCACGTGGTGGTGCTGTCGACGGGGTCGGAACTGATGGCGCCGGGGGTCGACCTCGACCACGGCCAGATCTACGAGTCCAACGGCGCGATGCTGTGCGCCGCGGTGCGTGAGGCCGGTGGGCGGGCGACGCCGGTGCACTTCGTCCCCGACGACGTCGAGCAGTTCCGTGCGCGTCTCGACACGATGATCACCGGTGGGGGTCGCGTCGATCTGATCCTCACCTCCGGCGGCGTCAGTGCCGGCGCGTACGAGGTGGTCAAGGACGCGCTGGCCGGGCACGGCGTGGAGTTCGTGAAGGTGGCGATGCAGCCCGGCATGCCGCAGGGCTGCGGCACCTACAGCGCCGCGGACGGGGTGTCGGTGCCGATCGTCACGCTGCCCGGCAACCCGGTGAGCGCGCAGGTGTCGTTCGAGATCTTCGTCCGCCCGCCGATGCGGGCGGCGATGGGCCTGCCCGCCGACCGCACCCGACGCCGGGCACGGCTCACCGACGACATGCGATCACCGCGCGGCAAAGAACAGTTCCGCCGCGGCGTGGTCGCCGTCGACGCCGAGGGGACCGCGTCGGTCCATCCCATCGGGCCGCCGTCGTCGCACCATCTCCGTTTCCTGGCCTCGGCGAATGCCCTCATCGACATCCCCGCCGACACCGACGACGTCGCGGCGGGCAGCACGGTCGAGGTCATCCTGCTCGAGCCGTGATGCTCGGGCATCGACCCGTGGGGCGCTGAGACGCCCTGTCACGCTCGGCTATCCTGAGCGCGTCCGCCGAACGCCGGCAGGCACCATCACAGACTTGTCGAGGGAGGGAGCAGCGGACGTGGCGAGACGGCCCCGCACTCCCGCTCGGACACCCACGGTCGACACCGACGAGGGGGCCGAGTCGCACCTGTTGGAGACCGACGGCATCGCCGTGCCGCCCGTCGACGGTGTGCTCACCGAGCACACCAGCGGCGCCGCGCACATCGTCGAACTCATCCGTCACACCGTCCCGCCGATGCACCCGGCGGGGATCCCCTTCGTGGCGGGACCGGCCGCCGTCGCGGTGCTGGCCCGCCGACACCGGTGGATCCGCCGCCCGGCGACCGCACTCGCGGTCGCGTCGGCGACCTTCTTCCGCCACCCCACCCGCGTGCCGCCGACCACGACCGGAGCGGTCGTGGCCCCCGCGGACGGCGAGATCACCCTCGTCGACACCGCGGTCCCCCCGGCCGAACTCGGTCTCGGCGATCGTCCGCTCCCCCGGGTCTCGACGTTCCTCAGCGTTCTCGACGTCCACGTGCAGCGGGTGCCGATCGCCGGCGAGGTCGTGTCGGTGACGCACACACCCGGTCGCTTCCTGTCGGCCGATCTGCCCGCGGCCAGCACCGACAACGAGCGCAACTCCATGCGAATCCGGACCGACCACGGCGTCGACGTGGGGGTCGTGCAGATCGCCGGTCTCATCGCGCGACGCATCGTCTGCGAGGCGCGCCCCGGCGACTCGCTCGTCCTCGGTGCGACCTACGGGCTGATCCGTTTCGGATCGCGCGTCGACGTGTACCTCCCCGAGGGCGTGACACCGCTGGTGCTGCCCGGTCAACGGGCCGTCGGCGCCGAGACCGTCTTCGCGAGCCTCACGTGATCGACGCCCGGCGGACGTCGGTGCGGTCGTCGCGCCGCCCCACCGGACGGCGCGCATCGGGTCGGGGCGCGTCGGGACGGGGCACCGCGGGTAGGCGACGCACCCTCCGACAGTCGGTGGCGCACAACCGCTCCCGCGTTCCCGATCTCGGCGGTGGCCGTCTGCTCGTGCCGTCGGCGCTGACCGTGCTGGCGATCTGCGCGGGCCTCTCGGCGGCCCGGTTCGCCCTGGACGGTCGTGTCGATCTCGCCGTCGGGATGATCGCCGCCTCGGCCCTGCTCGACGGGATCGACGGACGCATCGCCCGGTTGCTCGGCGCGACCACGAAGATCGGTGCCGAACTCGATTCGCTCGCCGACGCCATCAACTTCGGTGTCGCCCCGGCACTCACGCTGTACCTTCTGCTGCTGCGCGGCCAGGACACCGGCTGGGTGCTCGCGTTGATCTTCGTGTGCGCGGTGGTGCTCCGATTGGCGCGTTTCAACATCCTCGACGACACCGACGACGTGCCCGAGTACACGAAGAACTACTTCGTCGGCGTGCCCGCACCGGCTGCGGCACTCATCGCGCTGCTGCCGGTCGCGGCCGAGCAGCAGTTCGGCACCGGCTGGTGGACCTCGCTCGCCGCCGTCGGGACGTGGATGATGCTGACCGCCGCGCTCGCCGTGAGCCGCATCCCGACCGCGTCGCTGAAGACCTACTCGATCCCGCCGCGCGCGGTCGTGGGGCTGCTCATCCTCGTCGCGATCTGTGCCGCGCTGCTCGTCACGTTCCCGTACCTGCTGATGTTCCTGGTGATCGCGGCCTACCTGGTCCACATCCCGTTCGCGTGGCGCACCCAACGCTGGATCGCGTCGCGACCGCACACGTGGGATCAGGCCCCCTCCGAACGCCGCGCCGAACGTCGGGCCATGCGCGCGATCGACCGCAGTCGGCCGCAGAAGTCGCAGGCCAGGCTCGGACTACGGCGTCCCGAACGCCGCTGAACTCAGTTCTTCGAGACCTGGTAGAACACCGAATTCGGTCCGCCCGCCGCACCCGCGACACTGCCGACCTCGACGGTGTACGTCGTCGACGACCGCGTCGAGGTGAGCACCACCACCTGGTTCCCGCCGTCGGTGGTGCGCTGCACCTCGCGGTACCCGGCGTCGGTCAGTTTCTTCACGCCCGCGTCGAGCGCGGCGGCGATCGTGGACGAGCCCTGCACCGTGAGGTTCCAGCCCTCCGACGCCGAGCCGCCCGCCGACAGCAGCGCGCCGTCGATCAGCGGCACCTCGGCGCGCGGGAAGTCGGCGGGCAGCTGCAGTGCGCCGGCGGTGGAACTCTCCGCCTGCGACGAGGAGCCCGACCCGCATCCGGCCAGCAGCACCGACGCGATCACCATCATCAGCATCGCCACCCACCGCGTCGCCGTCACGCCGCGCCGTCGCCCCGGCCGACGCCGCTGTTGATCTGGGCCTGTCACCTGCAACCACGTCCTTTTGCTCCCCGTGCCGCCGGATCGGTCGGCCGTCGTCCTCGCCGGGGGAACCCTATCGCGGGTCGCGCGGTGCGGCGTCCCCCGAGCGGCACCGGTCCCCGTGCCGCCGGTAAGCTGGGAGAACGCAACCGGCGGTGTCACCGCCACCCGTTGCGTGACACCCCGCCCATCGAACGACGGAGTGCCTGGTGATCGCGACCCTGATCGCGCTGGTCCTCACGGCTCTCGCCGCGCCCGCGATCATCTCCTGGCTCGGCCGCCGTGGCTTCTACGTGCTCGCAGCAGCCCCTGCGGCGGCGATGGTCGGCGTCATCGTGGAGTGGCCGCGCGCGGGTGAGGCGCCGCGCACCGAGTCGATCCGTTGGGTCCCGGCGCTGCAGATGAACATCGATCTGCGGATGGACACCCTCTCGGCGATCATGTCGATCCTGGTGCTCGGGGTGGGCGCTTTGGTCCTCTGCTACTGCGCGGAGTATTTCGACACCGGAGAGACATCTCCCGGGGACGGCAGTCCGTCGGCACCGCGCATCCGGCGGCGCGTGGCCGGGTTCGGCGCACAGATGGTCGCGTTCACCGGGGCCATGTTCGGGCTCGTGGTCAGCGACAACATGATCGTGCTCTACATCTTCTGGGAGGCGACGACCGTCCTGTCGTTCCTGCTGGTCGGCTTCTACGCCCAACGCGCGACGTCGCGACGCGCCGCCACCCAGGCCCTGCTCGTCACCACCGCGGGCGGCCTGGCCATGCTCGCCGGCATCGTCATCCTCGGCGAACGGGCCGGCAGCTACCTGCTCTCCGACGTCATCGCGAGCCCCCCGACCGGCACCGCGGTCACCGTCGCGGTGGTGCTCGTCCTCATCGGCGCACTCAGCAAGTCGGCGATCGTGCCGTTCCACTTCTGGCTGCCGGGCGCCATGGCCGCGCCGACCCCGGTCAGCGCCTACCTCCACGCCGCGGCGATGGTGAAGGCGGGCATCTTCCTCGTCGCACGCCTCGCCCCCGGTTTCGGCGACCTCATGGCCTGGCAGATATCGGTGGTCGGCCTGGGCATGCTGACGATGGTGCTGGGCGGATGGCGTTCGCTGCGCGAGTTCGACCTCAAGCTGATCCTCGCGTTCGGCACCGTGTCGCAGCTCGGTTTCCTCATGGTGCTCGTCGGCACCGGTGACGCGAACGTCGCCCTGGCCGGCGTCGCGATGCTCGTCGCGCACGCACTGTTCAAGGCGTCGCTGTTCATGGTGGTCGGCGTCATCGACCACTCCACCGGCACCCGCGACGTCCGCAAACTGGCCCGCCTCGGCAGCACGGCACCGTCGCTGGCGGTGATCGCCGCGGTCGCCTCGGCGAGCATGGCGGGACTGCCCATCACCCTCGGGTTCGTCGGCAAAGAAGCGGCACTCACCTCGCTGCTCGACGTCGACGGGTTCGACGGATGGCAGGGACCGGTGTCGACCGCGGTGATCGTGTTCGGGTCGATCCTCACGATGGCCTACACCACCCGGTTCCTGTGGGGAGCGTTCGGACGCAAGGTCCGCACCGAGCCCAGCGCCGCGGTCGCGCGGATGCACCACCCGTCGATCGCGTTCATCGCCCCGGCCGGGATCCTCGCCGCGCTCGGTGTCGCGGCCGGGTTCGCCGCGGGCCCGCTTGGGTCGCTGTTCGAGCCCTACGCGAAGACCCTGCCCGCGAACGGACACGAACTCGAACACCTCGCCCTGTGGCACGGGTTCACCCTGCCGCTGCTGCTGACCGTGATCGTGATCGTCGGTGGTGTCGGGACGTTCGTCGTGTTGCGACGTCGTCGTCGTCGCCTGGGCTTCCACACCCCGCCGCTGGGCAACGCCGACCGCATCTACGACGCGGTGCTGCGCGGCGCCGACACCGTGTCACTGGCCCTGACCCGTGTCACCCAGCGCGGCTCGCTGCCGCTCACGCAGGGCGTCATCATGGTCACGACCATCGTCGTGCCGACCGTCGCGCTCCTGGTCGGCGCACGGAACCGGTTGGAGATCAACGGTTTCGACTCGTTCGCGCAGGTCGTCATCGGCGGCATCATGGTCGCCGCCGCGATCGCCACCACCATGCTCCGCAACCGACTGGCCGCGGCCCTCGTCGTCGGTGTCACCGGATACGGCTGCGGCATGATCTTCGCCTTCTACGGCGCCCCCGACCTCGCACTCACCCAGTTCCTCGTCGAGACACTCACGTTGGTCATCTTCGTGCTGGTCCTGCGCAAGCTGCCCGCCGAGGCCGAGGCACGCCACTCCACCGGGTTCAAGCCCCTGCGCGCGCTCATCGGGCTCGCGTTCGGCGCGCTGCTGGTGGTCATCGGCCTCTACGCCGCGGGCGCGCGCACCACCACCCCGGTCGCCGACGACCTGCCCAAGGCCGCCTACGAACTGGGCAACGGCGCCAACGCCGTCAACGTGCTGCTCGTCGACATCCGCGCCTGGGACACCCTCGGCGAGGTGTCGGTGCTGCTGGTCGCCGCGACCGGTGTGGCGTCGATGGTGTTCCGCCACCGGCGGTTCGGTGCCGCGCCGCGCGTCGCCGACGCCGCCCGCCTGCACGGCGCGGATCCCGGCGCCGTGGACGACATGCCCACCGCACGGACCACCTGGCTCCGCGGCAGCGAACTGCGCGACCCACGACACCGCTCGATGGTGTTGGAGGCGACGACCCGACTCATCTTCCCGACCATGGTCGTCGCGTCGATCTACTTCTTCTTCGCGGGCCACAACGCACCGGGCGGCGGGTTCGCGGGCGGACTCACGATGGGCATGGCGCTCGTGCTGCGCTACCTCGCCGGCGGTCGGTACGAGCTCGGCGAGGCCATCCCGGTCGACGCCGGTCGCATCCTCGGGCTCGGGTTGGCGTTGTCGGTGGGTACGGCGCTGGCGTCGGTGTTCGCCGGCGCGCCGGCCCTGTCGTCGGCGACGATCGAGCTCACGCTGCCCGTTCTCGGTGACATCAAGCTGGTCACCGCGCTGTTCTTCGATCTCGGGGTGTACCTCATCGTCGTGGGGCTGGTGCTCGACGTGTTGCGCAGTCTCGGCGCCCGTCTCGACATCGAGGAGACCTCGACGACCGCCGGACGCGCGTCGGCCGGGGCGGGGGCACGCCCGTGACCATCAACCTCGGACTGCTCATCGTCGCCGGACTCCTCGCCGCGTGCGGGGTGTACCTGCTGCTCGAACGCAGCCTCATCCGGATGCTGTTGGGGCTGTTGCTCGTCGGCAACGGACTGAACCTGCTGATCATCACGATCGCCGGTCGCGAGGGGAATCCGCCGATCTACGGTCGTTCGTCGGACCGCCGGACCGCCGACGCCGATCCGCTCGCCCAGGGCATGGTGCTCACCGCGATCGTCATCACGATGGGCATCGCCGCCTTCGTGCTCGCCCTCGCCTACCGGTCGTTCGTGATCAACACCGACGACGAGGTCGACGACGATCCCGAGGACCTCAAGGTCAAGAAGCAGTCGCTGTCGGAGGCGCCCGACCGCGACCGCAGCGACGACCCCGTGACCGGGGTCGACACGCGTTCGGGCGACATGTTCGACGACGACGGCACGCCGTTGTCGGCAGAGGAGATCCGTGAGCGCAAGCGTCGGCGCATCGAGGCCGACCTGATGCCCGAGGAGGTCGACGACGATGCCAACGACGACCTGATCCCGGACGATCCGGATCTGGCCGACGTCGATCCCGAGGACATCGCCCCGGACGCAGCAGATGACGGCTCGCCGGAATCGCCAGTCGCAGACGACGGCTCGCCGGAAGCGGGTGATCGGCGATGACCATCGACGCCGGCTGGTTCGCGACGCTGACCATCATCCCGACGCTGCTGCCCCTGGCCGGAGCGGCGCTGACCCTGGTGATGGGTCGCAGTCCCCGCATCCAGCGCGCCGTCGCCGTCACCGCCATCGGCGCGGCGTTCGTGGCGTCGTGTCTGCTGCTCTACCTCACCGACAAGTACGGCACCTACGCGCTGCACGTCGGCGGCTGGGACGGCAAGGGCTACACGAACGGGCCCTTGGGCATCACCCTCGTCGCCGATCAGCTCTCGGCGCTGATGTTGGTGGTGTCGACGGTGGTCCTGCTGTGCGTCGTCCTCTACGCCGTCGGGCAGGGCATCCGCGACGGGACCTCCGAGCAGCCGGTCTCGATCTTCCTGCCGACCTACCTCGCGCTGACCGCGGGCGTCTGCAACGCGTTCCTCGCCGGCGACCTGTTCAACCTGTACGTGTCGTTCGAGGTGCTCCTCGCGGCGAGCTTCGTGCTGCTCACCCTCGGTGCGAGCGCCGACCGTGTGCGAGCGGGTGTCTCGTACGTGTTGGTGTCGATGGTGTCGTCGCTGATCTTCCTGGCCGGCATCGGCTTCGCCTACGCCGCGACCGGCACGCTCAATCTCGCGCAGATGGCGGTCCGGCTGCAGGACATCCCCGACGGGACGAAGGGTGCGCTGTACGCGACGCTGCTGGTGGCGTTCGGCATCAAGGCCGCGGTGTTCCCGCTGTCGACGTGGCTGCCCGACTCCTACCCCACGGCACCGGCGCCGGTGACCGCGGTGTTCGCCGGGTTGCTCACCAAGGTGGGTGTGTACGCGATCATCCGGGCCCACACCCTGCTGTTCCCCGGCGGTTCGATGGACACGGTGCTGCTGGTGGCCGGTCTGCTGACGATGCTGGTCGGCATCTTCGGTGCCATCGCCCAGGCCGACATCAAACGTCTGTTGTCGTTCACGCTGGTCAGTCACATCGGCTACATGATCTTCGGCATCGCGCTGTCGTCGCGTTTCGGGTTGTCCGGTGCCATCTACTACGTCGCGCACCACATCCTCGTGCAGACGACGCTGTTCCTCGTGGTGGGTCTCATCGAACGTCAGGCCGGGTCGGCGTCGCTGCGCCGCCTCGGTGGTCTGGCCGCCAGTCCCCTGCTGGCCGGGCTCTTCCTCATCCCGGCCCTGAACCTGGGCGGCATCCCGCCGTTCTCGGGGTTCATCGGCAAGGTCGCGCTCATCGAGGCCGGTACGCAGGACGGCAGCGTGCTGGCGTGGCTGCTCGTCGCGGGGTCGGTCGTCACCAGCCTCCTCACGCTGTACGTGATGGCTCGGGTGTGGACGAAGGCGTTCTGGCGTCCCCGCGCCGACGCACCCGAGGGCGATCTCGCCGACACCGGTCCCTCGGCGCTCGTCGAGGAGGAAGGCGACATCGCGTTCGGTGACCGTGCCGACGTCGGCCGCATGCCGATCGGCATGGTCGTCCCGACGATGCTGATGGTCGTCGCCGGTGTCGCCCTGACCGTGTGGGCCGGACCCATCTTCGACTTCACGAACAACGCCGCGGCCGAACTGACCGACTCGAGTCTCTACCTCGACGCCGTGCTGGGAGGTTCCCGATGAGCGACGAACCCCGGCGCGAGATGGGACCGATCCCGGCGAAGGGGCCGGTCTACGGTCGGCTCCACCACGCCTGGCGGGTGTCGTTCTTCAGCATCGCCTGGGGGCTGGCCCGAGTCGTGGTGTGGGCGCGCTCGCGTGTGCACCTGCTGTCGTGGCTGGGTGGCGACGGTCGCGAGATCGCCGTCCGCCTGTGGACCATCGGGTGGCTCACCTTCGTGTGGGTGCTGCTGTGGGGCACGATCTCGTGGGCCAACATCCTCGGCGGTGTCGCGGTCGCGGTGATCATCCTGGCGTTGCTGCCCCTGCCGCGGGTGCCCGTCGAGGGACGTATCCACCCGGCCACGGTCGTGTTGCTGGTGGCCTACCTGATCCGCGACTTCTTCGTCTCGAGCGCCGAGGTCGCCTGGCTCGCGGTCCGTCCACGCCGACCACCGCTGTCGGCGGTGCTGCGTACGCGGTTGGCGATCAAGTCCGACATGGTGCTCACGCTGGCCGTCGACTACATCAACCTCGTCCCCGGCACGATGGTCGTCGAGATCGATCACCGCCGACGCCTGCTCTACGTCCACCTGATCGACGTGAGCAGCGAGAAGAAGGTGCGCGCGTTCTACCGGCAGATGGAGACCGTCGAGCGGTTGTTCATCCGGGCGTTCGAGCGCGACAGTGAATGGCATCCGAGTCCGTACCACGGTCTCGACGACGAGTTCCACGGCATGCCGCCCGTCCGCAGCGACCCCCGCGAGACGAAGGGCCCCGTGTCGGAGGCGAAGGGAGAACGGCGATGACAATCGTCTGGATCATCGCGGCGATCCTGCTTCTGGCGTCGGCGGTGATCACCATGGTCCGGGTGTTGTTGGGTCCCAACACACTCGACCGACTCGTCGCCCTCGACACGGTGATCGCGCTGGCCATGTGCAGCCTCGCCGGCTGGGCGGCCTACAGCCTCGACTCGACCGTGGTGCCCGCCATCGTGGCGTTGTCGCTGCTCAGCTTCGTGGGGTCGGTGGCCATCGCGCGTTTCCGTGTCCGCGACGACGTCGTGCGGGTGCATCCGGTGACCGGCGAACCCAGTACCGGACCGGAGGTCCGACGGTGACGACGAGTCCGGAGGTCCGACGGTGATCACCGATGTGGTGGTGGCGATCCTCGTGCTGAGCGGGTCGGTGTTGGCGTTCACGGCGTCGATCGGTGTGCTCCGCTTCCCCGACACGATGACGCGGATGCACGCGACGACGAAGCCGCAGACGTTCGGTCTGCTGCTCATCCTGATCGCCGCGATGATCCGTCTCGCGGGCAGCGTCGACTTCGGGATGCTCGTGCTCTCGGGGTTGTTCGCGCTCATCACCGCGCCGGTCGTCGCCCACCGGATCGGGCGCCTCGCGTATCAGGAGCAGCGGGTCCGCGACGATCTGATCGAACGTTCCGACGTGGAGTCGGGCTCGACGGACTGAACGGTTCTCCCGTACCGATCGGCATGGACATCATCGGTGCTCAGACCGTACGCGGTCGGCGCAATGCCCGAAATGCGTAGCAGATCGTGAGGATGTGTAACTTGTGTAGCTGCACACTTCCGAGGCCCCTCAACATGCGTTACTGTTCAGCTCACGAAATGAATCGCACGTGGCTATGGGGGTACGTGTGACGGAGCGGGGAGTACCACTGATCATGTCGACACCGAGCACCGATCTGGACACCACGGCCGCGTCGGGGGATCGCGCGCCGGGTCCGACCATCACCGTCGCGGGCCTTCCCGCATCGCGGTCGCTGTCGGACATCAACAAGTTGGCGACCCAGCTCGTCGGACACTTCGCCGACAACGTCGCCCCGTGCGGGACCCTGCCCGGCGAGCAACTGCACGGCGACGTCACCGCCGTCACCCAGACCTGTCTGCGGATGGCCATCGAGATCCTCGACGAGCAGCGCCTGCCCGGCGAGGAACAGCTCGCGCAACTCCGGGAGGCCGCCGCGCAGTGGGCCCGTGAGGGCGTGCCGCTCGACACGATCATCCACACCTACCACGAGGGCATCAAGATCGGTTTCGACCTGATCTCCGCCAAGGCCGGCGGCGACGACCTCGCCGACCTCGTCTCCGGTTTCCGTCTCGTGATGAAGCTGCTCGACACGTTCACCGTCACCGTCGCCACCGCGTACGTGGAGGAGCAGCGCCTCGTCGCCGGGCAACACCAGTCGGCGACGCAGACTCTCATGTCGGCGCTGCTGTCGGGGCACACCGCGTCGTCGGTGGCACGGCAGACCGGCCTCCCGGTCGCGCAGAGCTACCAGGTGGTGTCGATGACCATCGCGCCCCACCCCGACGAGCTCGATCCGCGGGTCAACACCAAGATCGCCGCGCGCCGCAAGCTGCGTCGCCTCCAGTCGTCGCTGGCGACCACGTTCAACTCGCGCGCGCTGACGCTGCTGAGCAACAACGGCGGCACGGTGCTCATCCCCGCCGACGCCGACATGCCCGTGCTGACCGGCGAACTGCTCGAGGACCTCGCGGCCGTCGCCGAGGCTCCCATCATCGCGACCCATTCGATCGGCACCACCGACCGCATCCCCGAACTCGCGTCGGAGAGCCACGAATTGATGGATCTGGTGCGCGCCATCCGCCGTCCGCCGGGTCTCTACGAGATGCAGGATCTGCTCATCGAGTACCAGATCACCCGTCCGGGTCCGGCGCGTGATCATCTCGCCTCGACCCTCGAGCCTCTCGACAACCACCCCGAGCTCCTCGAGACGCTGCGGGTGCACCTCGACACCGGGCTCAACCGCAAGGGCACCGGGCGCCGGATGCACATCCACCCGAACACCGTCGACTACCGACTCCGTCGCATCACGCAGACCACCGGGATCGACCTCGCCCTGCCCGAGGGCATCTCGCGGGCACACATCGCGCTCCTCGCGCGTGATCTCGAGCAGCAGGCCACCCGACCGACGGTCTGAGGGGTCAGCGACCGAGTTCGTTGACCACCGCGGTCACCACGTCACGCATGTCGCCGGTCTCGGCGAACACCGCACGCTGGCGCTGATACGAGCCGCGGCCGTCGATGATCGACGAGACCGAGGCGAGCTCGTCCACGCAATCGAGCCGTCGCGCAACGGGTTCGAGTCGCGCGAGGATGTCGGCGAGGTCGTCGGTGACGAGCCGCTCGTTGCAGTCGGCGTCCTGGATGATGACGGCGTCGAGGCCGTACCGCGCTGCGCGCCACTTGTTCTCCTGCACCAGCCACGGCGCCATCTCCCGCGGCAGGGTGCCCGCGGTGAGGCGGTCGTCGATGTCGACGACGAGGCAGTGGATCAGCGCGACGAGGGCCTCGAGTTCGGCGACCGTCGACACGCCGTCGCACACCCGGACCTCGACGGTGCCCAGGCGCGGTGAGGGGCGGATGTCCCAGCGCACCTCGTTGATGTCGTCGATGATGCCGGTGGTCTTCTGATCGGCGACGAACGCCTCGAAATCGGTCCACTCGGAGAACTGGAACGGCAGCCCCGCCGTCGGCAACTGCTGGAACATCATGGCGCGGTTGCTCGCATAGCCGGTGTCGGTGCCCGCCCACATGGGTGACGACGCCGACAACGCCAGCAGGTGCGGGTAGTACGCGAGCAGCGCGTTGACCACGGGCAGCACCTTGTCGCGGCGGTCGATGCCGACGTGGACGTGCACACCCCAGATCAGCATCTGACGACCCCACCACTGGGTGCGTTCGATCAGTTCGGCGTAACGCGGCGACTCGGTGAGCTGCTGGGTCGACCACTCGCTGTAGGGATGCGTGCCGGCGCCGAAGAGGTCGACGCCGATGTCGTCGGCGATGGTCCGCACCACGCCGAGCGTGTGCCGCAGATCCGCCATCGCCTCACCGGTGGTGGTACAGACACCGGTCACCAGTTCCACGGTGTTGCGCAGCAACTCCTGGTGGATCCGGTTGTCGAGGGAGGAATCCGCGAGATCCACAACCCGATCGAACAGCGCCGCAGCCGAATTCGAGAGTTCACCGGTGGTCTTGTCGACCAGGGCGAATTCCCACTCGACACCCAGTGTCGGTGCGGGAGAACCCCGGAACTCGATGGGGCTGATCACCCCTGTTCGATGACTCCGCAGGCGACGCGCGTACCGGCGTCACCGGTCGAGAGCGTCTCCTGATCGGGGGCGGGCGCGTAGCGCGTGGGGATGTTGGCGAAGTTGTCGGGACCCGAGTGGATCATGATCGACTTGCCGACGATCTGGCTCAGGCTGAAAGCACTGGTGGTGGTGACCGTCTCGCCGGTGCCGCCCTCGGTGACGTTGATCGACACGAGGTCGCCGCTCGCGGGATAGCCGGTGCGGCCGTCGACCTGGAAGTGCCCGCCCGCGGACAGGAACGCGCCGGGCGCACCGCCGGTGGGCGCGACGGAGTTGTTCTCGCACTTGCCCACCGCGTGGATGTGCAGGCCGTGGAAACCGGGGGTGATCGAGGAGGTGACCTTCACGTCGATCCGGACCGCGGAACCCTCGGTGGAGAAGGTGGCCTCGCCGACCCGCGCACCCCCGGGGCTGATGAGCGACGCGGTCAGGCCCGAGCCCGACGGCTCGGCGTTGCCCGACTCGGTCGGCGACGCGCCGGCCTCCCGCTCGTTGATACCGAGATTGTTCGGCGCCTGGTCACCGGTGACGACGGCGGGGGTGGTGCCCTGCTGCGAGCTGGGCTCCTCGCCCGGGCTGCACGCGGTGAGGACTGCTCCGGCGGCGACCGTGGAGGCGGCGAGCACGAGTGCGCGGCGCACACCGGCGTGGCGGAGGGTCGGCTGGAACATCATCGCGGAAGGTCTCCCTTGTTGTGATCGGGCGCGGGGCGGGCGCGTCGGGGAAATCATATCCGGCGTGCCGCGTACCGGGTCCCGCCGCCCGCTCGGTGCCCGTGGTCGTTCACGGGCCGGGTGTCATCGGGTGATGACGATGACGGCGATACCGCCGCGGCACTGGGTGAACGCCGACGGGCGCGCGTCGGCGGTGGCGCCGTTGTCGAGGTCGGCGACGACCTTCTCGGCCTCGTCGCGCAGCGCCGCGGTGTAGAACACGGTGTTCTCGGTGATGCTCGCCGACTGCAGGTTGCCGGGCGCGCTCGTGCGGTAGCCCTTGGCCTTGAGGGTGTCGGTGACCTCGACCGCGAGGCCCGACTGGGAACCGGCGTTGTAGACGCATACCAGCGGACTCGACGCCGAGGCCGAGGTGGACGAGCTCGCACCGCTCGCGGGCGCGCCGCTCGCGGCCGAGGTCGACACGGCGGACGACGACGGGTTCTCCGAGGCGCTCGACGCGGCGGCGCGGAGATCGGCCTCGGGGCTGCTGGTGGTGGTGACCGCGGAATGCCAACCCAACCCGATGCAGACCACCGCGATCGCGAAGAGCAGCATCGCCCCGGCGCGCAGCGGCAACCGCGTGTTGTCAGATTCGGGGGCCATCACGGCCGCCACTCTACGGACACCCGCAGCCTCATCGCGGTCCGGACTCCACCGATCGAGGCGTCAGGTGATCTCGAAGCCGAGGCGGCGGGCGGCGCGCGCCTTCTGCCTGCTGGCCCGCAGACGACGCAGGCGCTTCACGAGCATCGGGTCGACGGCCAACGATTCGGGCCGGTCGACCAGTGCGTTGAGCACCTGGTAGTACCGCGTGGCCGAGAGCCCGAAGAGCTCCTTGATGGCCTCCTCCTTGGCGCCGGCGTACTTCCACCACTGCCTCTCGAAGGCGAGGATGTCGTGTTCGCGGCGCGTGAGGCCGTCGGCCCCGACGACATTCGCGTCGGTTCCGGATGTGGGGGTGCCGGGGGTGTCAGACTGTTCGCCGGTGCCGACCGGGCCCGACCCCTTCTGACTACGCGCAGTTGCGCCGTCCATCTCGCTCCCTCGAGGTCTTTCGTGCTTACACACCGCGTGACCGGCGAACGATGCCCGCATCGACGATCGGACTGGTCGAATTACATCGGTGTGGTTCGTTGAACATCTAACCACGGAGTCAACGGGATTTCGGGTGCGGCGTGCCGAGTAATCTGTGCCGCATGGCAATCCTCCCCATCTGCATCGTCGGTGAGCCGGTGCTGCACCGACCGACCGAGCCGGTGGAGCTCGACGCCGACGGTCGGCCGCCCGCCGATGTCGTGGCGCTGCTCGACGACATGTACGAGACGATGGACGCCGCCCACGGTGTGGGGCTGGCGGCCAATCAGGTCGGCGTGGGTCGGCGGTTCTTCGTGTTCGACTGCCCCGCCGGCGAGACACGGTCGACCGACCGCGAGCGCGGCGAGATCATCAACCCGGTGCTCGAGACGTCCGAGGTCCCCGAGACGATGCCCGATCCGGACGATGACGACGAGGGCTGCCTGTCCGTGCCGGGTGAGCAGTTCCCCACCGGTCGCGCCGACTGGGCGCGTGTCACCGGCGTCGATCGCACGGGCGCCGAGGTCGTCGTGGAGGGCACCGGGTTCTTCGCGCGGATGCTGCAGCACGAGACCGGTCACCTCGACGGCTTCCTCTATGTTGATGTCCTGGTGGGACGCAACGCCCGCGCCGCGAAGAAGGCCATCAAGCGCAACGGGTGGGGCGAGCCGGGGCTCACGTGGACCCCGGGCGAGGGTCCCGACCCGTTCGGCCACGACGACGATGACGACCCCGAGGACGAATGACCCCCGCCGCATGACCGCGGCCCCGGGCGACCGCGTGGTGGTCCGTTTCCGCAAAGGCGACGGCGCGCCCGGCGACTGGCGTCGCGATGCGTCCGCGACGGCGAGCGACGTGACCGGTGTCCTCGTGGGGCCGGCTGCCGACGGCTCACTGATGGTCGATCGGGACGGCGAGATCGTCTCGATCCCGGCCGATCTGGTGATGTCGGTGCGGGTGCTCTCCGATCGCCCGGTCCGCAATTCCGGGATCCGCGCGCTCGAACGCGCCGCGGCGCGCGGCTGGCCGGGGCTCGAGTCGACGACGATCGACGGCTGGTTCGTGCGCGCCGGAGGCGGTTTCAGCCGACGCGCCAACTCCGCGGTGCCGCTCGGACAGGGCGCGACACTCGACGGTGGTGTCGTCGAGGCGTTGTCGCGGTTCTACGCCGATCGCGATCTGGCCGCGAGATGCGCTGTGGTGCAACGGCTCATCCCGACCGCACACGTCGACCCGGGCCGCTTCGAGATCGAGGCGATCGCGATGGTCCGATCAGCCGAGGCCACGGGTGTCGTGCCGGCGGTGGAGGTCACGATGACCGACACGCCGTCCGACGCCTGGATCCGCGCCTACCTCGGTAGCGCGGACCGGGTGGGGACGCCCGACCTCGTCCGGTCGGTGGTGACCGCGGCGATGGACGGGGCCCTCGGATTCGCGTCGGTGCTCGACGCGGGGGAGATCGTCGCCATCGGCCGCGGGGCGGTGACCACCGACGAGCCGTTCGACTCCGCGACGCGCGGCACCGCCTGGAACGGCATCACCTGCCTGTGGACCGACCCGCGCCTGCGCGGCAGCGGTGTCGGTACGGCCGTGGTCGACAGACTGCTCGCATGGGGCCGCGGGCCCGGCGCGGAGCAGGCCTACCTGCAGGTCGAGTCGGGGAACACCGCGGCCATCCGCCTCTACCGCCGCCTCGGCTTCACCCGCCACCACACCTACGGCTACCTCCCCCTCTGACCCACGCGAGACCGATCTGCGTCAGGCCGCGTGAGCGTGGAACCGTGCGGCGAGAGGGCCCATCTCGTCCACCGTCCCGACGCGATCCACCGTCCACGCCGACATCTCTTCCTCGACGATCCAGGCACGAGCGCGCGCCGGATCGGTGTGCATGAGCGTCGCCGCGGCCTGCGCGGTGCCTGCGCGGTGGGCGACCACCGTGACCGCTGCGGCTGTCGAGACGGGCCGGGGGTCGAAGGGGCCGCGTGGCAGTGCGGCGATGTCGGCCGCCGAGACCGTCGCGAGCGCATGTCCCTGTGGGAGTTCGAGTTCGCCGACCGGCGTCGCACCACCGGCGACGCGCCATCCGCCCAACGGTGGATGTCCCGCGGTCGCGACCACGCCGCCGACCGACACCATCACCCCACACCCCAGGCGTTCGGCGACGAGGTGGGCGGACCGGCCGGCGAGGAGAGCGCCCGCGGCCGTGAGCAATTCGATGCGGACATCGGCGGGAACGGTCACGCAGCCGTCACCCAGCCGTGGCCGATGCCAGGCCGGGATGGGCGAGACGGTCCGGACGACGACGGGCAACGGGCCGTCGGTGGTGAACTGCAGGTGCGGGAGGTGGCGGTAGTCGGGGACGGCGCTGCGCCGAACCGCCTGCGTCGCCCCGGACGTGAGATCGGCGTGGAAGAGGGCGTCGGTGAGGATCTGCTCGAACAGCGCACTGACCATCACCGGGCTACCCGCCGCGAGGTCGACGGCGTGGATCTCCGCCGAGGCACGGCGGCGGTTGACGGTGAGGTCGACGTTCTCGGCGTGGCGCGCGACCTCCCGTCGAGCGGATTCCAGGGTGGCGGGCTCGGTGACCGACACGGTGATGTCGGTGTCGAGACCGGTGAGAGAGGCGGTGGCGATCATCGTCGACTCCTGTGTCGGTGGTGGATGGCTGACAGAGACCATCGTGGGCACCGACCCTGGGTGCTTCCTGTGAGCCACCCGACAGACGCCTATGGAACTGCGAACACCGGTCAGGTGGTGAGGGTGCGGCTCGTGTCCTTCAGATCGACACCACTACGGCCCAGTGCGCGAGCACCTTCCACCAACGCCGCCACGACCCGTGCGGCGCCCACGTAACTCTGGCCACCGGGTGGGTGGATGTTGGAGATGCAGTTGCGTTCGGAGTCGGCACGCCCCGGGCGCGGCAGATGGGTGAGGTAGATGCCGACGCTGTCGGCGACCGACAACCCCGGCCGCTCGCCGATCACGACGATGAGTGTGCCGACCTTCTGCGCGGCACCGATGTGGTCACCGAGCGCGACACGCGCCTGGGTCGCGATCACCGGCGTGGCGATCGAATAGGTCGGTGTCAGCACATCCTTGATCGCCGCCACGACACCGGCGGCGTGTTCGGTGAGCGCGATCGGCGAGAGACCGTCGGCGAGCACGATGCCGATGTCGGCGTCGGCCTGCGCCACCGAGAAGCCCTCTCCCGGGGTCCGTCCGAAGTCGGGGCGGCGCAGGTACTCACTGCGGTCGGCCGCGCGGCTGGCGACCACCTCGGGTGTGCCGAGCCCGATCGGTTCGACCGACGCGACGAGCGCGCCGACATCGAGAGGATGGTGCACCGCATCGCGGGCCGCGGCATGGGCGGCTGCGAACTCGAGAACCCGCGCCGTGGGCAGGGAGTCACCCGCTCGGCCGAGACCGATGCGGGCGGCGGTGTTCTCGCGCAACATGTCCCACAGGTCGCTCATGAGTGTGCCGCCGTCGCGTCGGTGAGGGCGCGCAGGGGCGACGCCTCGGGCGCGAGGTCGAGGATGCGGCCGCCCGCGTCGAGCATGCCGACCGAATCGAGCCACGCCTCGAACTCCGGTGCCGGCCGCAGGCCGAGGACCCGCCGGGCGTAGAGGGCGTCGTGGAACGAGAGGCTCTGATACCCGAGCATCACGTCGTCGGCGCCGGGAACGGTGATGACGAAGGGCACCCCGGCCGCTCCGAGAAGCGTGAGCAGGGTGTCCATGTCGTCCTGATCGGCCTCGGCGTGGTTGGTGTAGCAGACGTCGACGCCCATCGGGAGTCCGAGCAGCTTGCCGCAGAAGTGATCCTCGAGACCCGCGCGGATGATCTGCTTGCCGTCGAAGAGGTACTCGGGCCCGATGAACCCGACGACGGTGTTGACGAGCAACGGATCCAGTTCGCGCGCAACGGCATAGGCGCGTGTCTCCAGCGTCTGCTGGTCGACCGGCCTCCCGCCGGTACCGATGTGCGCACCCGCGGACAGCGCCGAGCCCTGCCCGGTCTCGAGGTACATCACGTTGTCGCCGACGGTGCCGCGCCGCAACGACTTCCCCGCCTGGTTGCCCTCGCGCAGCACGGCCAGATCGACGCCGAACCCACGGTTGGCGCCCTCGGTCCCGGCGACCGACTGGAACACGAGGTCGACCGGTGCACCGGCCTCGATCAGCCCGATCGTGGTGGTGACATGCGACAGCACGCACGACTGCACGGGAATCGCGTAGCGGACGCGGATGTCGTCGAGCAGGTGCAGCAGATCGGAGGTGGCCTGGGGGGAATCGGTGGCGGGATTGATGCCGATCACCGCGTCACCGCAGCCGAGCAGCAGTCCGTCGAGGGTGGCCGCGGCTATCCCCAGTGGGTCGTCGGTCGGGTGGTTGGGCTGCAGGCGGGTGGTGAGCGTGCCCGGCAAGCCGATCGTCGTGCGGAACGCCGTGGTCACACGACACGCCTTCGCGACGGCGATGAGGTCCTGGTTGCGCATCAGCTTGCTCACCGCGGCGACCATCTCCGGCGTCAGCCCCGGTCCCAGCGCGGCGAGCGTCGACGCGGCGTCGGGTGCGCTCGCGACCGACAGCAGGTGGTCGCGCAGTCCGCCGACGGTGAGCGACGCGATCGGAGCGAACGCGGCCCTGTCGTGGCTGTCGATGATGAGCCGCGTGACCTCGTCGGTCTCGTACGGCATCACGAGGTCCTCGAGGAAGGTCGTCAGCGCGACGTCGGCGAGCGCCCACTGCGCGGCGGCCCGTTCGAGGTCGGTCTGCGCCGCACACCCGGCGAGCTCGTCGCCGCTACGCCGCGGTGTCGCCTTCGCGAGCAGGTCGATCAGTGAGTCGAAGGTGAAGGTGGTGCCGCCGAGCCTCTGCCGGTGGGTCGACACCCCTCACGCCACCTCGTCGTCGGCGAGCAGTGCGAACTCCTCGTCGGGCGACCCGGCCACCAGGTGGCGGCGGCTGTAGAGGCCGAAGTAGGCCATGAACGCCGCGAAAGCACCGAGGGTCCACAGAGCGGCGGTGGTGTCGACGAGGAACGTGGCGATCACCGCGGCGACCGCGATGACCAGCGCGAAGCCGGTGGTCACGATGCCGCCGGGGGTGCGGTACGGGCGCGGCATGTCGGGCTCGCGGACCCGCAACACGATGTGGGCGATCATCATCAACACGTAGCTCAGGGCGGCACCGAACACGGCCATGTTGAGCAACATCGCGCCCTCGCCGATGAAGGTGAGTCCGAAACCGATCACGCCGGGGATGATCAGGGCCCACACCGGCGCCTTGCGGTTGTTCGTGAGCGACAGTGACGTCGGGAGGTAACCGGCGCGCGAGAGGGCGAACGTCTGACGCGAGTACGCGTAGATGATGGAGAAGAAGCTCGCGATCAGGCCGGCCAGGCCGATGTAGTTGACCACGGTGGCGGCGGTGCCGTCGCCGAGCGCCTCGACGAGCGGGTTGCCCGAACCGGAGATCTCGTCGGCACCCATCGCTCCGGTCGCCAGCACGAGGACCACCGCGCCGGTCACCACGAGCATCAGCATCGCGACGATGATGCCGCGCGGGACGTTGCGCTCGGGGTTCTCGGCTTCCTCGGCGGCGAGCGGCACGCCCTCGACGGCGAGGAAGAACCAGATGGCGAAGGGGATCGCCGACCAGATCCCGAGGTATCCGTTCGGGAGGAAGCTCGATGACCCGGCGGCGTCGGGATCGGCGGCGATGTCGGTGAGATTCGAGGCGTCGAACATGCCCGCGGCCGCGACCGCGAAGACGACCAGTCCGACCAGCGCGATGCCGGTGATGACGAACATGGCCTTGAGCGCCTCGCCCGCACCGACCAGGTGGACGCCGATGAAGATCGCGTACGCGGCGAGGTAGACCCACCAGCCGTCGGTGATGCCGAACAGGTTCAACGATTCGACGTAGGCGCCGATGAATGTGGCGATGGCGGCGGGTGCGATCGCGTACTCGATGAGAATGGCCGTGCCGGTGGCGAATCCGCCCCAGGGACCCATCGCACGACGGGCGAAGGTGTAGCCGCCCCCCGCGGCCGGCAGCGCCGACGACATCTCGGCCATGCCCAGCACCATGGCCAGATACATCGCGGCGATGATGATCGCGGCGATCAGCAGGCCGCCGAAGCCGCCCTCGCCGAGCCCGCCGTTCCAGCCGGCGTAGTCGCCGGAGATGACGTAACTAACGCCGAGGCCGGCCAGCAGCACCCAGCCCGCGGTCCCCTTCTTCAGCTGTCGTTTCTCGAGGTAATCACTTTCGGCACCTGCGCCTTTCGACGCCGCGGACACCGGAGGGGCGGACTTGTCGATCGTCATGACCGGACGCTAGACCCGTTGTGAGAACTACGGGTGATATCGGCTTTTCGGGCATGTTTCGTTCACCGGCTCTGAACTTTTCTCGCGCGCTCGGTCCCCTTCGCACGCTGATGCACCGTTCGCACGCTCTCGCGCTGTTCGCACCCCGCCGGCGGCGTGCGAACGGCGCACAAGCGTGCGAACGATCGGCGAGCGTGCGAGCGTCGGCGATCGACCTCGCAGGACACGTCGTCGGGCTGACCCCGTTCCCTCGAACGCGACGTAATCTGACACCGATGACCCTGCAGATGCCGTCGCCGGCCGAGGAGCAGCGCTCTCGGCGCACTCGCATCCTCGTGGCGGTCGCGGCGCTGCTCGCGATCCTGGTGATCGTGCTCGCGATCGGGGTGTCGTGCCGTGGCGATGATCAGCCGGTCCCGGCCGTGACCTCGAGCGTCTCGTCGTCCACCGACGCGACACCGACGACGACGTCCACGACTCCCGCGCCGACACCGGCCACCACCCAGGCGACCGAGGCGACACCGACGACCGAGCAGGCACCCGGTCCCGCCGGACCGAAGGAGCCGCCCGGTCGTCAGAAGAAGCAGGACGACCCTGCCGGCCCCGGCGCGGGTGGCCCCGCCGGCGGGCCCGGAAAGCCTGCGAAGAACCCCGGCTGAACCCGGCCCGTCAGAAGGCCGAGTGCGGGGCCCCGATGCCGGGATCGATCTGAAACGGCCCGGACGCGCTGGGGGCAACCGGGAAATCGAAGATCGCGGTCGGGATGTACACGGTCGCACAGGCATTGGGGATGTCGACGACCCCGGACAGTCGACCCTCGATCGGGGCGGCACCCAACAGGAGATAGGCCTGTTCCGGCGAGTAGCCGAATTTCGTGAGGTAGTCGATGGCGTGCAGGCACGCGCGCTGATACGCCAGATGCGAGTCGAGGTAGCGCTGTTCGCCGTCGAGCGTGACCGACGTGCCGGAGAAGGCGAGGAACTCCGAGTACTGCGGGTCGGTGTTGCCCGGCATGAAGATCGCGTTCTCGCTGACGCCGTAGGTGCTCATGCCGTCGCGGAGGATCTCGACGCGCAGGTCGATGAAGCCGCCCATCTCGATCGCGCCGCAGAAGGTGATCTCACCGTCGCCCTGCGAGAAGTGCAGGTCGCCGACCGAGAGGTTCGCGCCGTCCACGAACACGGGATAGAAGATCCGACTGCCCTTGGTGAGGTTCTTGATGTCCTGGTTGCCGCCGTTCTCGCGCGGAGGTGCGGTCCGCGCGCCCTCGGCCGCGACGGCGTCGAAGTCCGCGCCGGTGAGCGACCCCAGGATCGCGCTGTCGGGTAGCGGCGGCAACGCCAGCGGCGGAACGCGCTCGGGATCGGTCGCGATGAGCGCCGCCTCGCGTGTGTTCCACGTGCTCAACAGGTTCTTCGAGGGTGCCGTCCCCATCAGACCCGGGTGCACGATGCCGGTGAACTCGACGTGCGGGACGTGCCGCGACGTCGTCTTCTGGCCGTGGAAGTCCCAGATCGCCTTGTAGGCGTCCGGGAACTGTTCGGTGAGGAAGCCGCCGCCGTTGAGGGTGGGGAAGATGCCGGTGTAGCCCCAGCCCTGCCCCGCCAGCGGACCCGAGTCCTCCTGCGGGATGGGCCCGATGTCCAGGATGTCGACGATGAGCAGGTCGCCGGGTTTCGCTCCCTCGACCGCGATCGGGCCCGACAACACGTGGACACCGGCGAGCGGGGCGTCACGGATGTCGTCGGCGGAGTCGTCGTTGACGATCGCGCCGTCGAACCACTCCCGGCAGTGCACCCGGAACGAGTCGCCGGCCTTCACGGTCACCGCGGCGGGGATGTCGGGGTGCCACCGGTTGTGCCCGACCTTCTCCTGCGCGGTGAACGGCTTGGTCGAATCCAGGGGAAAGATCAACTCGGGCATGGGAGTTTCCGATCTGGTGGGGGTTTCAGGGTCGGGGCAGGCGCCGATGCCGCGGATCGGTCGACACCGGTCGCCGGGTGCGCCCCGGGCCCGCAGGCGGCACCGACGACGTGACCCGCGGGGAGTCCGCGGTCGCGGCGGTGGCGTCGTGGAGTCGCATCGCCGCCGACCGGCCATGGCCCACCGCGATCGACTCGAAGCGACGACGAGCGACCGCGCCACATCCGGGACATGCGATCCGATCGGGCACCGACGCCATGGAGAACGCACGCTCGGCGTCGCCGCACCCCTGGTCACAGCGGAATCCGTACAGCGGCATCGCGGGTCCTCTCGTCTTGCGGACGTAGGGGGAACGCTAAGGCGACCCGCGACACCTGTCCACCGGAGCGACGACCGTGCCCTCTCAGGCACGTCCCCTATCCTTGGACGGCCATGACTGAGCCCTTCACCCCCGGACCCCACGATCCCCGGCCCGACGAACCCGGAACCGACCCCACCGGCGGACCCGATCCGTCGTCGCGACGGACCACGATCCTGCTGGCGGTGTCCGCGGTCGCCGCGGTCGCGATCGTGATCGCGGCCATCCTCATCGCGACATCGGGTTCGAGCGACTCGCCTGAGGCCTCGAGCGCGTCGACGTCGTCGACCCCGGCGACCGAGACGGTCACGGTCACCCCGAGCACCACCGAGGAGACCACGACGACCGAGGAGACGACGACCACCACCGAGGAGACGTCGACCGAGGACTCCGCGTCGGCGACGTCGTCGGAGTCGGCGGGCAACGGCCGCGACGCCGCCGTGTACGACTGCGCGGGCAACGCCCAGGTGCGACCGTCCGACATCACCTCGATCTACTGCGGCGACAACGCCGTCTCGCTGACCAACCTGCAGTGGACCCGATGGGGTGCGCGCGAGGCGGTCGGCAGCGGCACCGAGGTGCGCAAGGTGTGCGAGCCCAACTGCGCACAGGGCTCGGTCGTCGGCGAGCAGGTGACCGTGGTGCTCGGCGACGTCACGAAGAGGGCCTTCGGCACCGTCACCGTGACGGGCGAGAACGGCACCTCGAAGACCTACCGGCTCACCGGCAACGCCCCGAACTGATCGCCCGGCGGGCCACGAGCTGATCGGTTCCGTGGACACGACCGCGACGGTTCCGTTAGATTTCGTCGCGGCACCTGCCACGTCAGACGTCCGGTTCGGGGTCGGCTGAACCGAAAGTCATGCCCGTGATGCTGCGTCTGCGCCTGTTCGGCATCCTCGTCACCCTGCTCGTGTCGATCGCGCCGGTGGCCCTCGTCGCCGCCCCGGTGTCAGCCGCGCCCTCCGCCGCGGTGACCGATCGTGCTGTCGGCACGACGATCTCGTACAACACCGGCGCACCGGGCCAGTGCACCTGGGGTGCGATGGAGAAGTTCCGCGCCTACTCCGGTCGGTATGCCGCCCTGAGAGGCAACGCCGCCGACTGGTATCGCAACGCCCGGGCGACCGGGTGGTCGACATCGGCCACCCCCCGCCCGTTCGCGATGGTCGTGTTCCCGCCGGGCGTGCAGGGGGCGAGCCGGTACGGCCATGTCGGCTGGGTCGACGCGCTCCGTCGCGTCGGTGCATCGACGTGGCTGCACATGTACGACATGAACGGACCGGGCGGACCGTTCGCGACCCGGTGGACGTGGATCCGTCACGTGCCGGGAATGGGCTACATCCTCGCGCCGCGGGCCTGAACGGTCGCAACCTCGACGGGCCTGCACCCGTCGGCGCCGCGTAGCGTTCGCACTCGTGCGTATCGCGACGTGGAATGTGAACTCGATCCGGGCCCGCAGCGAACGGGTGGTCGACTGGCTCGAACGGCACGACATCGACGTCCTGGCGATCCAGGAGACCAAGTGCACCGATGAGCAGTTCCCGGCGATGGGTTTCGCGGCCGCCGGCTACGACCTCGCGACCTTCGGCCACAACCAGTGGAACGGCGTGGCCATCGCCTCACGCGTCGGCATCGACGACGTCGCCCGAGGTTTCGACGGCCAGCCGGCCTTCGGCAAGGCCGACGCCGAGAAGGTGATCGAGGCGCGCGCGATCGGTGCGACCTGCGGCGGCGTGCGTGTCTGGAGTCTCTACGTTCCCAACGGCCGCGATCTGGCCGATCCGCATTACGAATACAAACTGGCATGGCTCGAGGCGCTGCGCACGGCCGGCGCGGCGTGGCTGGCCGAGAACCCGCAGGCGCAGATCGCGCTCACCGGTGACTGGAACATCGCTCCGACCGACGACGATGTCTGGGACACCGCCTATTTCGCCGACAAGACCCACACCTCACCCCGTGAGCGGGCCGCGTTCGACGCCGTCGTCGACGCCGGTTTCGCCGATGTGGTGCGCCCGTTCACCCCGGGCCCCGGGGTGTTCACCTACTGGGACTACACCCAGCTCCGCTTCGCCCGCCGCGAGGGGATGCGCATCGACTTCGCACTGTGCTCACCCGCCCTGGCCGACCGGGTCATCGGAGCCGAGATCGATCGTCAGGAACGAAAGGGCAAGGGCGCCAGCGATCACGCCCCGGTCATCGTCGACCTCGACTGAGCTGTACGGGAAACGATCAGGCCGCGGCGGCGGAGAGTGCGGGCTTCAGCTTGTCCAGCGCGTACGGGATCGACAGTGCCGACGGCAGATTCAACGCAGTGATGGCCGTGAGGTCGAGCTGGGCGACTGCGTTCTTCTTCACCGAGTCGAGCTGTCCGTAGCCGGGAAGGTCCTTCAACGTCCCCGCGAGCTGCGGAGACGAGGCCGCGATCACCAGCAGGTCGGAGTTCAGCTCCGGGATGTTCTCGGTGCTGATGGGGAATCGCGGCATCTTCTGTTGTGCGGCCACCGCCTGCAGCCGCTGCGGGATCGTCAGTCCCAGATCGGCGAACAGTGTCGCCGCGCCGTCCTTCGGGTCGCCGAACACCTGGATCTGATCGGCCGAGTACAGGTACGCGAAGGTGAACGTCTTGCCGGCGAGACCGGGATCGGCCTTCTTCAGCGCGGCCACCTGGCCCTGCACCCCGTCGACGATCTCGGTGGCTTTGTCCTGCTGCCTCAGGATGGTGCCGAGCAGGGTGATCTGGTCCTGCCACGGGTCGATCTGCGCGCCGGTGAGGCTGGGGATGGTCGGCGCTATGGCCTTGAGCTTGTCGATCTCGGCCGACTCGACGCCGAAGCCCGGCAGGAGGATCAGGTCGGGATCGGCTGCGGCGATCTGCGACACACGATCCCCGCTGAGGTCGATGACCTTCGCCGAACCCAGTTTGTCCTTCACCCACGGCGACACCGAACCACCTTGCATCTGCGCGGTGGTGCCGTAGGCGGCCGGCGTCACCCCGAAGGCGGCGACGGCGTCGGTCCACTGGTCACCGATCGCGACAATCCGTTTCGGGATCGAGGTGATGGTCACCGACCCGGCCGAGGTGTTGACGGTGACCGGCGCGACCGAGCCGGACGCGTCGTCGTTCTCGGCCGGCGCGCTACACGCCGACAACCCCAGCGTGAGCGCACCGATCAGCGCGATCGTGATGGTCGCCAGGCGGCGTCGTGACGTCATCGTTCTCCTCGAGAGGTGTTGTGCTGCAGCCGCGTGAGCGCGACTGCTCAGACCGTGCAGGGAAGGAGTGCTAGACCGGCGACCGCACAGGTGCTGGAGTTCGACAGCCTCCACTTGCCGTCGGACCACACCCACGACAACGCCTGGGTCTTCGATCCCTGGCCGACGAGCGTCATCTGCAGCGTCGCGTTCAGGGTGGTGCCGTTCACGGTCACCGGGTCGATGATCCGGTAGGTGAAGCCCGCGCCGCTCACGCGCAACAGGTTTGCGACACCGTCGACCGACCCGAGACCCCTGGCGCCGGACTGTAGTTCGTCGGCGCGGGCGGCGCGCGAGGCGCCGGTGTTCATGAGGATCCGGACCTTGGTGTTGAGCTGGCCGGCGGTGAGGGCCTGCGGTGCGGCGACAGGAGTGGCGGGCGCGGCCTGCTGCGGCGCCGCCGGCTGGGCCGCAGAGGGGGCTGCGGTGGCGACCGGCGCCGTTCCCGCTCCCGCGCCGCCGCCGCTCTCGGGAACCTGCTCGGCGGCCGGGGCGGCGCCCGCGGGAGCGCCGGGCGTCGCCGACGCGGCGGGTACAGCGGACTGCGGGGCCGCCTGCGCGACGGGTTGCTGGGTGAGTCCGGACTGGGCGGCACCGAGATTGACGACGGTCGGCGTCTGCGCCGATACACTCGGCGCACCGTCGATGTCGCCCGAGATCACCAGTCCCACCACGCCGATCGTGACGATGACGGCCGAGACGACCGCAGCGACACCGGCGGAGGCGAGCACGGTGGGCAGGTTCACCGACGAGGTCCGCGTCGACGACGGGGTCGCGGTGGCCTCGTGGTGCTCGGCCCCCTGGGTGTCACGCGAGTAGGGATCGCCCTGGGTCATGTCGTGTGGTCTCCTCGTCGCGGTGCGGGTGATGTCGCCCGCGGTGTGCTCAGAATATAGGTGAGGCTAACCTCAATCGCCAAACGCGGGTCAGCTGATCGCGTCCGCGAACCGCCGATAGCCGTCGACGTCGGGTCGCATCCCTGCGGCGACGAGCTCCCACAGCACCTCATCGGCGCCACCGCCGACCCTGGCCAGCTTCATGTCCCTCCACCATCGGGCCAGGGGCGTCTCGTCGGGGAGATATCCCGAACCGCCGAAGATGTGCATGCACTCGCCCATGACCTCCTCGCCGAGGCGGGCGGCGGTCACCTTGAGGGCCGACGCGGTGCGCACGTCGAGGCGCCCCGTCGCCGCGACCCCGGTGAGCGACAGGCGCAGCATCTCCACGCGCGCATGCAGATCCGCCATCCGCAGGCGCAGCGCCTGGTGCTCGAAGAGCGTGCTCCCGAACTGGGTCCGGTCCTGCATGCGGGCGACCGTGATGCCCATGACCATCTCGCACGCCGCGGCCACCTGCCCGGCGATGGAGAGCCGCTCGTGTGCCAACCCCCAACTGACCATCGCCAGACCCGTTCCGGGACGGCCGATGAGGTTCTCGGCGGGGACCCAGGTGTCGATCTCGACCGCGGCGGTGTCGAGCGGGGCGGCGCCGGCCTTGGCCCACGGCGCGTGCACCGTGACCTCGCGGGTCGGCACCAGGACGAGCGCGACGTTGCCGTGGGACGTCGAGCCGTCGGCCGAGGAGTCGCGGGCGACGACCAGGATGTGGTCGGCGATCGGCGACAGCGAGACGAACTTCTTGTCGCCACGCACCCAGAACCCATTGTCCTGCCTCGTGATCGAGGTCTGCGCGATCTGGAGGTCCGACCCACCCGACGACTCCGACGCCGCGAGACACAGGATGGCCTCACCCGCGATGGCCGCCTGCGCCACCTCCCGCAGCGTCTCCGAACGGCCACCGAAGCGGCGCAGGATCGCGATCGCCGAATCGTGCAGACTGACCCCGACCCCGATGCCCGCCGACCCCAGCCGGCCGAGCGCGAACGACAGCGCCACCAGCCTGTCGATGTCGGGGGTCGTCGCGGTACCCCACTTCTCGGCGAACACACCTGCGGCGCCCAGTCTCTCGATGAGCCGGCGCGGGAAGTGCGCCGTGGCCTCCGCCTCGTCGACCCACCCGCGCAGTTCGTCGTCGAAGACCCGGTCGAGCAGGTGCTGGTAGGTGCCGGTGGGCGCGACGACGGTCACGCCCACGCCCACGCCCCCGACTCGACGAGTTCGCGGGTCGCGAGGCGGCGGAGCTTGCCCGAGGTCGTGCGCGGCACCGACCCGGGGGCGGTGAACACCACGTCGGTGGGGACCACCCCGCAGTCGGAGGCCACCGCCGACATCACCGCGGCGCGCAACCGTGGCAATTCGGCAGGCGAGGTGCGGGTCTCGGCGACGACCACGAGTCCGGGACGTCCCGACCCCCGAGACACGGCGACCACCCCTCCGCGTCGGACGCCGTCGACCCCGGCGGCCGCACGCTCGATCTCCACGGGGAACAGGTTGCGACCGGCGACGATGACGATCTCTTTCGCCCGACCGCAGATGACGAGTCGGCCGTCGACGAGGTATCCGAGGTCGCCGGTCGGAAACCAGTCGCCGGGCTGCACCGGCGGGTGCCCGAGATAGCCCGACATCATCGAGGTTCCGCGGATCTCCACACCCCCGACGTCGCGTCCGTCGATCGCCGGCACCTCGACATCGGAGGCCACGACACGGATCTCCATGCCCTCCAACGGTTCGCCGAGCAGCGGGTAGCGCCGCTCGATGGTCGTCCCGTCGTCACCTCGCACGCTCACCGCGTCGTAGCGTGCACCCTCGGCCGGTGCGGGAACCGTGACCGCGCAGACCGATTCCGCCATGCCGTAGGCCGGTGTCGCGGCGGACGGATCGAATCCGACCGCCGACGCGTGGGCGAGGAAGCGATCGAAGGCATCGGGATCGATGGGTTCGCCGCCGCTGAGCGCGACCCGGAGGCGGGACAGATCGGCACCCGCCAACAGTCGGCCGTAGCGACCGACGATGTCGTAGGCGAAATTCGGGGCCGCGGTGATGGTCGCGGACGAGTCGGTGAGCCACTGCGGCCACCGGAACGGCGACGCGGCGAAGGCCGAGTTCGGCGCGATCCACAGTGGGATACCGGTGTACATCCCGGCGACGAGGAACGTCAGTCCCATGTCGTGGTAGAGCGGCAACCAGCTCAGACCGATGTCGTCGGCGGCGTCGAGGCGTAGACGGTCGACCAGCGCCGCGGTGTTCTTGGCGACCGCGTCGGCGGTGAGCACCGCCGTCTTCGGGTCGCCGGTGGATCCGGCGGTCCCCTGCAGGATCGCCGGCGCATCGCCGATGAGACCGACCGGACGGTGGGCGCCGGTGTCGATGCCGACACCGACGAGGTCGACGTGCTCGATGTGCAGCGCACAGTCGACCGCGATCAGCGCCTCGAGGTGGGGGCCGGATCCCAGCACGATGTCGACCCCGATCCCGGCGAAGCGTGCCGCGGTGCCCACCGCCCACCGCGCGTCGTCGGCCCCGCGCACCGGTCCGGGGAGGATCGAGACGGCCGATCCCGACAGCCACGACGCATGCACCGCGGCGACCAGGTCGGGACCTGGATCGCCGATCAGTCCGACGGCCGCCCCCGCCGGACGCCCACCTCGGGTGGCGTCGATCCAGGTCGCGATCTCTATCGCGCGCTCCCGGATCGCCCGCCACGGCCGCTGCACCCACTGCTCGGTGGACACGTCGAAAGCCGACAACACCGCGTCGCTCTCGCTGATCGCCGTGTCGATCAGTCCGGCCCAATCCCGACGGCCGCTGTCGCCACCACGCCGATCATGCTGTGCCACTTCGCGATCGGTCGGAACAACTGACATCGACGTACACCTCTCCGCATCCCCGCCGTTTGTATATTAAGCCTAACCTAACCTAAGTTCGACGGGAGCCGACAACGAAGGGGAGTCACCATGGTGGTCGATACAGCGGTGTCGACGGAGGGCGCGTCGACCGACGTGGTGTCGGCGGTCGGAGCGGCACTCGGCGTCGACCCGGCCGATCTCGATCCGCAGAGCGACCTCATCGCGCAGGGGCTCGATTCGCTGCGGATGATGCGGCTCGCAGGTCAGTGGCGCAAACGCGGGTACGACATCGACTTCGCGCGACTGGCGCAGGAGCCGACGATCGTGGCGTGGTCGCGTCTGCTCGACCGACCGGGCCCCGACACGGGCGTGGCCGAGGCGAACGAACCGCGACGCGGCGACGTGCATCCCACCGACGCGGCCGCCGATGACGACTCGCCGTTTCCGCTCGCCCCCATGCAGCACGCGTACTGGGTCGGCCGCTCCGACAGCCACGACCTCGGCGGTGTCGCCGCACACCTGTACGTCGAGTTCGACGGCACGGCAATCGATCCGGACCGCTTCCGAGCCTCCGTCGCCGCTCTCCTCGCGCGGCATCCGATGACGCGCGTGGCGGTGGCACCCGACGGCACCCAGCGCGTCGGCGATGCACACCCGGAGGCCGTGCGCGTCCACGACCTCCGACGCCGGTCCGAGCAGGCGGTCGGGGAGTTCCTCACGCAGCAGCGCCGGGCCAACACCCACGCGATGCTGCCGGTCGAGGACGGTCAGGTGATCCGCGTCGAGCTCACCCTGTTACCCCGGGGCCGCACCCGGGTACATCTCGACGTCGACATGATCGCGGCCGACGCCATGAGCTTCCGCGTCCTCGTCGACGACCTGGCCCGCCTCCACCGCGGCGAGCAGTTGACCCCGCTGGGCACCGACTTCCGCACCCTGTCGGCGGCACGCGCGTCGCGGCCGGCCCGCGACGCCGACATCGCCTGGTGGCGGGCGCGTCTCGACGACCTCCCCGGACCACCGGAGCTGCCGCGTACCGACCCGACCGGTTCCGGCGCGGACGGCGGCGCCACGACGGTGCGGCTGCACCACGTCATCGACGCGGCCGATCGCGAGCGCCTCGAGACCCACGCCCACGCACACGGCGTCACACCGGCGACCGCGGTCGCCGCGATGTTCGCCGAGGCCGTCGGAACACACTCGGCCACATCCCGTTTCCTGCTGACGGTTCCCCTCTTCGATCGCGACGCGACCCACGCGGACGTCGACCGGGTGGTCGGCGACTTCACGTCGTCCATCGTCGTCGCCGTCGATCTGACGGCCGAGCGGACCCTCGTCGAGCGCGCCGTGGACATGCGTGCGGCGATGCACGACGCCGCGGCGCACGGCACCGTGAGCGGCCTCGACGTCCTGCGCGACCTCAGCCGGCGGCGCGGCGAACCGGTGGTGTCGCCGGTGGTGTTCACCAGCGCACTCGGGCTCGGCGAACTGTTCTCCCCCGCGGTGACCGAGGTGTTCGGCACCCCGTCCTGGATCGTGTCGCAGGGCCCCCAGGTCCTCCTCGACGCGCAGGTCACCGAGATCGACGGCGGATTGCTGCTGAATTGGGACGTCCGCGCCTCCGATCTCGATCCTGCTGTGGCGCAGTCGATGTTCGATCATTACGTCACGCTGCTCGACCTGCTCGTCATCGGCGACTGGGGGCGACCGGCACCCTCGAGCGTGCCGTCCGAGGTGATCGCCGAGCGTCACGCCGTCGAACATCCGCTGCCCGACACCGACATCTTCGACGGCACGCTGCACCGCGGCATCCTCGATCGCTCCGCATCCCGGGCCGACACCGCCGCGCTCGTCGACGACGAGTCCAACTGGACCCACGGCGAACTCGCCGACCGTGCACGACGGGTGGCGGGGGCACTGCGCGCAGCCGGTGTCGGCGCCGGCGACACCGTCGTCGTGACGATGCCCAAGGGCGCACCGCAGATCGTCGCGGCCATCGGCGTTCTCGCGGCCGGCGCCACCTACGTACCGATCTCGCTGTCGCAACCGGCCGATCGCCGCGACCGCATCGTCGCGGTGGCGACCCCATCGGCGGTGCTCACCGACCGGCCCGACCGCGTATCCGACACCGCGATCGAGGTCGTCGTGTTCGACGACACGTCCTCGGCCGCACCACTCGACCCCTCCGACGACCCGAGCGGCCCCGACTCGCTCGCCTACATCCTGTTCACCTCGGGGTCGACCGGTACCCCGAAGGGTGTCGAGGTCCCCCATCGCGCCGCGGTCGCGACGCTGACCGACCTCACCGACCGATACGAGCTGGACGCATCCGATCGCGCGCTCATGGTGTCGTCCCTCGAGTTCGACCTCTCGGTGTTCGACGTGTTCGCACTGCTCGCCGTCGGCGGATCGGTGGTCGTCGGAGACGACGACCCCACCACCCGCGTCGACTCCTGGGCTCGGGCGCTCCACGAGGCGTCGGTGACCGTACTGAACTGCGTCCCCACGGTTCTCGGGATGCTCCTCGACATCACCGACATGCCCGCGTCGCTGCGGGTCGTGCTCACCGGAGGCGACCGTGTCGAGGTGGGCCATCTGCGGCGCATCGCCGAGCAGGTACCGGGCGTCCGCGCCGCGGGTCTCGGCGGCACCACCGAGACCGCGATCCACTCCACCGTCTGCGAACTGGCCGACGTCGGTGAGGACAGCGGCTTCGTCCCGTACGGCACCCCCCTGCGCGGCGTGCGCTGCCGGGTCGTCGACGCCATCGGCCGCGATCGGCCCGACTTCGTGCCCGGTGAACTCTGGATCGGCGGCGACGGGGTGGCCGCGGGGTATCGCGGGGACACCGACCGCACCGCGGAGCGTTTCGTCGAGGTCGACGACGTGCGGTGGTACCGCACCGGGGATGTCGCGCGGTACCTGCCGGGTGCGTTCCTCGACTTCCTCGGCCGCGACGACCACATGGTGAAGATCCGCGGGCATCGCGTGGAACTCGGCGAGGTGGAGGCCGCACTGCTACGCCTGGAGCAGGTGTCGGCCGCCGTGGCCTGGACCGACGGACGCGACCTGCGGGCCGCGGTGACCGGACCGACCACAGAAACCTCCGAACCCCCGCGTCTCGTCGCCGATCTGGGTGCACTGCTCCCCGCGCACATGATCCCGCGATCGATCACCGTCGTCGACCGGCTCCCGTTGACCGCCAACGGCAAACTCGATCGGGCGCGTATCGCAGAGCAGTTCGACGACGCCGGGTCGTCGGCGTCGATTGCCCCGCGCACGCCGGTGGAGAAGGCCCTCGTGACGGTGCTCGAGACCATCCTCGACACACGGCCGATCGGCGTCACCGACGAGTTCGTCGCCCTGGGCGGGGATTCGGTGCTCGCCACACGGTTCGTCGCCGAGATCCGCCGGTGGCTCGCCGTACCCGGTGCCGCGGCCTCGGTGACCGTGGCCGACGTCTTCACCCGCCGATCCGTCGCGGGTGTCGCGACACGGCTCGACGAACTGCACGGTGCGGCGATCACCGAGGTCGCCGAGGTGATGCTCGATGTGCTCGGGCTCTCGGCCGGCGAGGTCGCCTCCGAACTCGACCGGGCCGACAGCGACCCGGACACCACCGACCGCGAGATCACCCATCGTCGTATCGATCTCGACACCGACGTCGACCTCGTGCACCGGTGGCTCACCCACCCCAAGTCGCACTTCTGGGACATGTCGTCGGCCACCCGCGAGGAGGTCGTCGCCCTGATCACCCATGCCGACGCGACCGGTTTCGGGATGCGACTCGGCGTCGTCGGTGTCGGCGGGGATGAGGACCGTGTCGGAGGCGTGGGGGCCGAGCCGCAGTTCCTCTTCGAACTCTACGAACCCCTCTCGAGCGAACTGGCCGATGCGGGTACCGGTTACGTCCACTCCCCCGGCGACGTCGGCATGCACCTGCTGGTCGCCCCGACCGACACCCCGGTGGCCGGCTTCACCGAAGCGGTCATGCGCCACATCATGCGGACCGCGTTCACCGAGGCCGGCGCGCGGCGCGTCGTCGTCGAACCCGACGTCCGCAACACCGCCGTTCATCGACTCAACGACCTGGTCGGGTTCCGCGTCGCCGGCGATCACCCCGTCGGGGCGAAGACGGCGCGTCTGAGCTATTGCACAGCAGAGGATTTCGCCGCGACCGAGACGGCCACCCGGTGACCGCCACGGTGTCACCCGTCACCGACGGCCGCGCCCACATGGCCGCGGTGTACGGGCGACGTATGGCGCGCAAGGTGCTGGCCGAGTTCGCCCACGAACAGATCATCCACCCGATCCCGTTGGGGCCCGGTCCCGACGACGCCGGGGCGTCGGGTGCCGGTTCGATGTATCTGGTCGTTTCCGACGACCAAAGCACCGAGTACGTGTTCCGTGCCGAGGTGTTGTCGCTGGACAACTGGGTGATCGACGGGCCGTCGATGCGCCGCCTGGTAGACGGCGCCGACGTGCCGGTCGATCCGGTCGCGATGCTTCTCGACCTGCGCGAGCGCCTCGCGATCGCCGCCGACGCCGTGCCCGCCTATCTCGAGGAGTTCGTCAACACGCTCGGCCTGGGCGCCGATCGACCCGACCACCTCCGTGTCCCCGCAGCGGAACTGGCCCGGGCGGATTTCCAGACCGTCGAGCAGACGATGACCGAGGGACATCCCTGCATCGTGGCCAATGCCGGTCGTATCGGGTTCAGCTCCGACGACGTCGCCCGCTATGCACCCGAGCGCGGTGAGCACTGCCGACTGGTGTGGGTCGCGGCGCCCCGCGGACACTGCGAGGTCGCGGCCATGTCCGACCACGACCACCACGACCTGCTGCGCGGCGAACTGGGTTCGACCACCCTCGACGAGTTCGACGCCGAGTTGCGTTCGCGGGGACTCGATCCCGCCGACTTCCTCTACCTGCCCGTGCACCCGTGGCAGTGGAACGAGAAGGTCGCTCGCGTCTTCGCGCGCGAACTCGCCGAGGGCACGCTGGTGTGCGTCGGGGAGGGCACCGACCTGTATCGACCACAGCAGTCGATCCGCACGCTGTTCAACGCCGACGAACCCCGCAGGCACTACGTCAAACTCGCCCTGTCGATCACCAACATGGGCTTCACCCGCGGGATGTCGGCCGACTACATGCGCACCACCCCGCTCATCAACGACTGGGTCCGGGACCGGGTCGGCGACGACCCGTTCCTGCGGTCCGTGGGCTTCACGATGGTGTTCGAGGTCGTCGCGATCGGCTACCGCAACCCGGTGCTGCAGAGCGTCACCGAGCCCGGATCGGAGTACCGGAAACTGATGTCGGCGCTGTGGCGGCAGAGCCCCGTCGGTCTCGTCGACGACGACCAGCAGCTGATGACGATGGCGGCACTGCTGCACATCGACCACCGCGGTGACCCGCTGGTGGGTGCGCTCGTCGAACGGTCCGGACTGTCCGCCACCGCATGGCTCGCGCGCTACCTGCGCACCTATCTGCACCCGATCATCCACCTCCTCTACCGGTACCGGCTGAAGTTCTCGCCGCACGGCGAGAACCTGATCCTGGTGCTCGCCGACGGCGTGCCGGTGCGGGCGATCCTCAAGGACATCGGCGAGGAGGTCACCATCGGCGACGACGCCCCCGGGTTGCCCGAGTCCTGCCGCCGCGCGGTCGTCCCCACCGACGACGCCATCGGCAACCTGGGCATCCTGTCCGACGTCTTCGACGACTTCCTCCGACCATTGGCCGGGATCCTGCACCAGGCCGGTCTGTGCGACGACGCCTCGTTCTGGAAGACCGTCGCCGACAGCGTGACCGCCTACATCGGCGACCACCCCGACCTCGCCGACCGGTTCGCCCGGTGGGACCTGTTCGCACCCGACTTCGGGGCCATCCACATGAACCGCCTGCAGCTCGGCAACAGTCGCCGCATGGTGGATCTCGGTGACTCCTACGCCGCCCTGCTCGACACCGACCACCGCCTCGTGAACCCGATCGCGCGGTACGCCCCCTCCCCGCCGTCGGCAGCGCAACGCCCGTGACCGCTCCCTGCGATGCCCAGGGTGTCGAGATCCGCCGCGACGCATGGGGTGTCCCGCACATCCGCGCCCACTCGGCACGCGGCGCCCTGTACGGACAGGGCCGGGCGTGTGGCCTCGACCGCGCCTGGCAGATCGAGTTCCTCCGACTGCGGTCGGAGGGCCGCACCGCCGAGGTCTTCGGCGCCGACGCCGTCGGCTGGGACGAGTTCGCCCGGCGCGCCGGGATCGACCGCGCCGCACGCCGGATCCTCGCTCGCTCCTCGGTGCGGACGCGAGACCTGTTCGCGGCGTATGTCGACGGGGTCAACAGCACGCTGGGCACCGCCCGGGCCCTCGAACTCACCGAACTCGACCACCGGCCGGCGCCCTGGTCACCGTGGACGCCAATCGCGGTGTTCATCACCCACAACATCCTCTTCGGCCGTTTCCTGACCAAACTGTGGCGCGTGCACGCCTGCACCCATCTCGGTCCGGATGCCCTGCGCCTGTTCGATTTCGAGGGCCCCGACGACCCCGACCCGGACGATCCCTTCGACCCGCCCCTGCCCGACACCGCGTTCCTCGACACCGTGCTCGCCGAGTTCGCGGCAGCGGGCACCACCGGGGCCGAACCGCCCGGACCGACTCCGCTCAGCGACGCGATCAGCGGCAGCAACGCATGGGGAGTCGCCGCCGCACACTCGTCGAGCGGCTCGCCGCAGATCGCCGGCGATCCGCACCGCTTCCTCGAACTCCCCGGGATCTACCTCCAGACCCATCTCGCGTCACCGGAATTCGACGTCGTCGGCCTTGCGTTCGCCGGGGTCCCGGGCATGCCGCACTTCAGCCACGCGGGCCCGGTCGCATGGGGCATCACCAACGCGATGGGCGACCACCAGGACGTCTACATCGAACGCCTCTCGCGCCGAGACGGGTCGGTGACCGCACAGGGACCCCACGGCGACACCGAGGTGGCGACCCGGACCGAATCCATCACGGTGCGTGACGCCGAACCGGTGACGGTCGAGATCATCGACACCACACACGGATCGGTGATCGTCGGCGGACCCGACGCACCGATCGCACTGAGCCTGCGCACCCCGATCCTCCACGACGAGACCACCACCGCCGATCCGTTCATCGACCTGCTCTTCGCGGCGTCGATCACCGATGTCGAACGTGCGCTGGGCGACTGGGTGGAGCCGGTCAACCGCGTCGTCATCGGCGACACGAGCGGTCGACTCGTGGCCCACCTCGTCGGGGCGATGCCCGAACGCACACCCGAGAACTACTGGCTCCCGGTGCCCGGCTGGACCGATCGGCACCGGTGGACCGGGATGCGCGCCACCTCGGTCCACGAGCCCGGGACAGCCGAGGTCGCGTCGTTCTCGATCATCGCCAACCAACGCATGACGTCGGCGCCGCTGCAGCCCGTCACGACCGAATGTGTCCGCGCCGATCGTGCCGACCGGATCGCGACACTCCTGCGCGCCAAGTCCCAGCACAGCGTCGCCGATTCCGAACGGATCCATCGCGACGACGTCCTCGACGAGCGGGATGTCGTGGTCCGGCTTCTCGCCGACGTCGACGGCCTCGACAGGCGTGGACGCCGACTGGTCGCGCACCTCGACGGATGGGACCGGTCGATGGCCGTCGACAGCACGCAGGCCTACGTGTTCGCCGAGATCCGTGCCCATCTCGTCCGGGGCCTCATCCGCTCGCCCGCGCTGCAGCCGTTGGCGACCCGGCACGTGTTCCCCGCCGTCTTCGATCCCTGGTTCGTCTCGCTGCCCCGCGTCTCGGCCGCACTGGAATCGGTGGTCACCCACGCGGGCGGGCTCGGTGCGGACGTCACCGCGATCCTGCGCGAGGCCATCGACGCCGTCGCCACCGGTCTCGACCACCTCGACGACATCCCGACGTGGGGTGACGTGCACGTGCTCACCCCGATCCACGGGTTCGACCTCGTCGGTGCGACGGCCGCCCACCCCGCACTCTCGGCACGGCTGCGCCCCCATCCGCACGCTCTCGGCGGCGACGCCGAGACAGTGTTCGCCAACGGCAGCGCAATCGGTTTCAGCCACGCCTGCAGCGTCGGCTCGGCCGCGCGTTTCGTGTGGGACCTCGCCGACCGCTCCGCCAGCCGGTGGGTGGTACCCCTCGGGGCCTCCGGCGACCCGCGCGACCGCGCCTATCAGAACCAGTCGTCACGGTGGGCGCGTGGTGATCTGCTGCCCGTCGTCGACTCCTGGGACCGGTTGCCGACCGAGACCGCCCATGACCCGATCTCCACCCCGGCCACCACGGGGACAACCACCGACAGTCGAACGATGGAGGACGCGTGAGCGTACTGGACGAATCACGGCTCGAGCTGATGCGACGACGCCTCGCCGGTGTCGACACCGGCGCGGTCGCCGCCGACACGGCCTCGACTCCCGACGCCGCAACGGATTCGACGCCCCGACCGGACGGTGAGCTCGGCGTCGCCGAATGTCGGATGTGGCGTATCCACCAGCTCGATCCCGCGTCGATCTCGCACAACATCGGTCTCGTGCTCACGTTCATCGACGGTCGGCCGGCGCAGAGTGTGGTCGCCGCCCTCGAGGAGACGCTGCGCAGCCCGGTCCTGTCGTCGGTCATCGTCGACGACGAGGGTGTCGTGCGACGGCGGCGCGTCGACGTCGAGGCCGGCTGGTCGGCACCCGACACCGTCTGGGAGTGGCCCGCGTCGGCGGAGGGCGAAGCACGAATCGACGACGTCGACGACGCCGCGGAGTCGCTCACCCGACGGCCGTTCAATCTGGCCGACGAGGCACCGGCCCGCGCACGCCTGACCGTGCTCCCCGACGGCACGTGCACGCTGATCCTCGTCATCCACCACATCGCCGTCGACGGCACCTCGTGGCCGGTAGTGCTGGGCCCCCTCGTCGCCGGCGCGAGCACGGTCACCGGTGTCGAGACCGGCGGGACCGAGACAGGCGGTGCCGGGCCGGATGGATCTGCAGCACCGGTCGACGACGCACTGCGCCATGCCCTGTCGACCTGGGCCGCCGACGACATCCGGCACCCGCTGACCGGGGCCCGGCCGACGGAGTCGGCCGAACAGAGCTGGATCACCCCCCTCGACGAGGGCGCGGTGTCGCGGGACCGCCGCGCCGTCGACCCCGCGGTGGTCACCGCCCTGGCCGACGTCGCCCGCGACATCGGCGCGACATCGAACGCACTGATGATCGGGGTGTGCGCGCTGGCCGCACACTCGCTCAGCGGCGCCGACGACTTCGTGATGCTCGTCCCGAGCGAGAACCGGCGGGCCGACGAGGACCCGCGTGCGGTCGGGTACTGCGGCAACATCGTGCCGATCCGGTTCACCGTCGACCCGACGGCATCGGTCCGGGAGACGTTGCACCGCATGATGTCCGCCGTCTACTCGGCGATGGAGTTCGCGTCGGTCGACTACGGCACCCTGCTGACCGCCCTGCGCACCCACGGCGGGCGGTTCCCCGTCGCCGACGTGATGGCCTCGGTGCGCAGCGCACCGGTACGGGGTGTCGCAGCCGGAGGCGGCGTCGCCTACCGATCGGTCTCGACAGGCGTCGGCGGCTACACGCTGAGCTATGCCTTCGAGATCACCGACGACGGGATCCAACTCGAGATCGACCGTCGCACCGACACCCCCGACGCGGAGGTGACGCAGCGTGCGCCGGGCGTAGCGATGGGTCTGCTCCGTGAACTGCCCGCCGACCTCGACTCCACCGTCGCCGACCTCGTCGACGCGGTGCGTGCGGCGTGCGCCTTCCCCGAGTTGCCCGCACGCCGTTCTCGTTTCACCTCCCCCGGTCGGGGGTGGGCACAGGTCGGCGAGGATCTCATCCGCATGGCCGAATCGGTCTCCGCCACGTCCCACCACGGCGCACCCCTGCCGCACGGACTCCCCGGTGACGTCCTCGACGAGGTCGGTTCCCGCCTCGGCCCGCGGGTCATCCCCTCGGCCGGCATCGGCGAATCGCAGGCACTGGCCCGTCTCGGCGACCTCGTCGCACGACACGGTCTCGACCTCACCCACACACGTACCGCCGCGCACCTGCAACCCCCACCCCTGACGGTCGCGGTCGTCGCCGACGCCCTCGCCGGGGCCACCAACGCCTCCCTCGACACCTACGATTCGGGGCCCGCGACGCTGGCCATCGAGCAGTGGATGATCGCGGCGCTGGCCGATCTCGCCGGCCTCGGCGCCGATGCGGGCGGCGTGTTCGGGCCGGGTGGCTCGTACTCGAACCTCCTGGCCCTGTTGATCGCTCGCGACCACGCCGCCGCGGCCATCGGCCTCGACACCCGCGCCGACGGCACCGGAGCACTCCCCCGTCCGGTCGTGTTCTGCTCGCGGATCGCGCACTTCTCGCTGCATCGCGCCTGCGCCGCACTCGGTCTCGGCGAATCGGCGGTGGTCGGCATCGACGTCGACGACGACCACCGCATGGTCCCCGCGGCGCTCGAGGCCGCGCTCGCCGCCGCCGGGGATCGGACGCCGGTGGCCATCGTCGCCACCGCGGGCACCACCGATTTCGGCACCGTCGATCCGCTGCGCGAGATCTCCGCCATCGCCCGTCGGCACGGTGTGTGGCTGCACGTCGACGCCGCCTACGGTTTCGGGTCGTTGTTCTCCGATCGACTCGCCGGTCTCCTCGACGGGGTCGATCGTGCCGACTCGATCACGTTGGATCTCCACAAGATCGGGTGGCAGCCGGCCGCGGCGAGTGTGTTGCTGCTCGCCGACTCCGGACGGTTCGCCGCCGTCGACCGGTCGGTGTCGTATCTCAACCCCACCGACGACATCGAGGCGGGATACGGCGGTCTGCTGGGGCAGACCCTGCAGACCACGCGGCGTCCCGACGTCCTCAAGGTGGCCGCCACGTTCCTCGCCTACGGCAGGCTGGGGCTCGGGGCGATGCTCGATCGGTGCCACGATCTCGCACGGCACGCCGAGCAGCGGATCGCTACCGAACCGCATCTCGAGCTGATCGCCCCGGTGACCCTCACCACGGTCGTGTTCCGCTACCGCTGCGCCGATCTCGACGCGGTGAACGCCGAACTCCGACGCCGCCTCATCCGGTCCGGGGCGGCCCTCATCGGCCGCACCCGGGTGGTGACCGCCGACGCCGACCACCCGCAGGTCTGCCTGAAGCTGACCCTGCTCAACCCCGAGACCCACGAGACCGACATCGACGCCCTGTTCGACGACATCATCCGTGTGGCACTCGAGGTCGAATCCGAGAACGCACGCGCACTCTCGGCCGACGGCCCGTCCATCCATTCACCGTCCACCGACGCGCTGGAGGCATCCCGTGAGCACTGAGTCCCCCCGTCGCGTCGACGTTCTCGCGATCGGCTGCGGCCCGTTCAACCTCGGCCTCGCCGCACTGGCGTCGACCGTGGACGACCTCGACCTCCTCGTCGTCGACGCACGCCCGGAGTTCCGCTGGCATCCCGGGTTGATGTTCGACGATGCGACACTGCAGGTCAGCTTCCTCTCCGACCTCGTCTCGCTCGTCGACCCGACCCACCCGATGTCGTTCCTGGCCTATCTCGCCGACGTCGACCGCCTCTACCCGTTCCTGGTGCGCGAGAACTTCTTCCCCACACGCGTCGAGTACGAGGCCTACCTGCTGTGGGTCGTCGAACGACTGGGCTCGCTGCGGTGGGACACCTCGGTCTCCGAGGTCCACTTCGACGCCGAGACCGACTCGTTCCGTGTCGTCGTCACCTCCGACGGCGAGAGGTCGGTCATCCATGCGACCCACGTGGTCTGCGGCGTCGGCACCGAACCGCATCTGCCCCGAACGCTCTCGACACAGACGCTCTCGGCACGGGCGACCGCGCGGGACGCGACCGGATCACCGTCGTTGATCCACAGCAGCGACTACCTCGGCCACCGGTCCCGCGCCCACGCCGCCGAGGCGGTGACCGTCATCGGGTCGGGGCAGTCGGGCGCCGAGATCGTCGTCGATCTTCTCGAGGCCAACCTCGCCGGCGGCCCCGCCGTACGGTGGTGGACCCGCACCGGGTGGTTCGCGCCGCTCGACTTCACGAAGCTGTCGCTGGAGATGACGACACCGGCGTACATGGACTACTTCCACTCGCTGCCCGAGCAGACCCGCGACTCCGTGCGCGCGGGCCACTGGCAGTTCCACAAGGGCATCTCCGCCGACACCCTCGAACGCCTCCACGATCTGCTCTACCGCCGCCAGCTCGCCGGCAAGCTCCCGCCGGTGCAGTTGCGTGTCGGGGTGTCGGTGACGGGTCTGGCCGAGCAGCCCGACGGGCGCCTGCGCATCCACGCGCGCCACGACGACACGGGCGCGACGATCGCGCACACCGCCGACCTCGTCGTCGCGGCCACCGGATACCGACCGCGCAGCACGTCGTTCCTCGACCCGCTCGACGCCCTGATGGTCCGGGACTCCCGGGGCCGACCGGTCATCGCCGACGACCACTCCGTCACGATGCGCGAGGGCCTCGACCGTCGACTGTTCGTCGCGAACGCCGAGGAACACAGCCACGGCGTGTCCTCGCCGAACCTCGACATCGGCGCGGTCCGCAACGCGCGCATCCTCAACGCGGTCACCGGCCGTGAGGTCTACCGGCTCCCCGGCCACACGGCGTTCACCACCTTCGGCCCGGGCGAGGACGTGATCGAGCTCCCGCTACCCCAGTTGGGCACGTAAACGCCCCATTTGGGCGGTAAGTGCTGACGGCCCGGTTGGATCTCGCTGCGACTTCTGACGAACGTGACAGTGCCAGCAATTGTTCAGCATGGCATGAAGAGGGGTCTAGAAGGGTCGGTCGAAACTTTCGAAGTTCGTTCTTGCGAGTGCAAATGGCAGTCTGCGGTCACTGCCGCTTAAACTTGCGGAAAGAAGACACAGGCACGATTCGGATGTACTGCTGGGTTCGACGTTGGTCGCGGGGGCCGCCGAACAGCTTCAAAGCTAGTTCGAGCGGACCGCGAGGCGCGGGTCAAGACGAGGGTCCCACCACCCTAGGATATGCGCGACACACGAAAATTAACACTGCCAGTTGCCGCGCGTACGAATCCGACGCCTTGAAATTTGTTTGAGATTCTTTCGCTCTCTGACTTTCGTTACTAGTCGCGTATACACATAACTTCTTATTACGCATGCAGACTCGGCTGCACCTCAGGCTGTCCAATCGATCTATAGACTGCAAGTGGCACGAATGAAAAGCTAGGCTTGACAGGCTGGTCAATCAGACCTGACGTGCCCGCAATCGAGAGAAACCAGTCGATCAGTCCCATTGTGGACGCACGGCTTATGTTTCCATCGTCGTCTACAGCTCTCGGCGGATCGGCATCAGGGGCAGTTATGCCTAACTGTCCGACCAGCCCGACCGCGGTCCAGACCTGTTCGCCTGAGCCGTAGCGAGAGAACAGTATCTCAGGCGATGCATCAAGGAACCTTCTTCCACTTTCGAGGCGCGCCGAGACCACCGGGCCATCGGAGCCACACGGCTTCATTGTGAGATGCACACCGTTGTCGTAAAGACCCCGAATAAGCTGAATCATTCCTGAAAGCTCTTCCCGAGGTATGTCAAGGACAGGAATCTTGGCCTCAGAGGGCAACAAATCTTCCGGGTTGCCGCCCGCAACCTTTTGAGGAAGCGCTCGGTTTCTAGGCTGATTTTTGCGCTTACCCCCGCCAGGGCCAGCCGGAGGAGGCGCATCGACGTCTCCCAGTGTCGACAACCCGTGCGCAGCCGTCGCAATACCAACCAACGCATTCGAAAGATGCCCCGGGTGAAAAAGAGTGGCTGGCGCCGAAATTCGTAGGATGGCGCCCGGGTAGATCGTATCCTCAAGTGCCCCCCAATCATTAGACGCGGCGAGCTCTTGTGAAACATCTACCAGTAGCCCTAGCGGCTCCAGTTCCTCTTCGAGGATTCGAAACAACGAGTCCGAGAGACTATTCTCGTACGATTGCTCATCTGCGTTTTTCGTCGACACGCCCCCAATGTATCGATTTTTTAACTCTCGGTCTTTCTCTTTTCTTTCCACGCGAGTCGACAGTTCGGGAACTCCATCAAGTATTTGCGATATCAACGCCCGAACTTTATCCAAATCTACATATAGGTAGTCACGAAGAAACATTCAACTTTCCTCCTCCAAGGGACAGCCCCCGACTCGGGGGAATGATGGCCCACTGGACCGCAATCGGCACGCTCAATGATACGGCCTGCGACATCTCGTCCCGAATGCTCGGCATGTCGCCGACACTCGTTTCGTGAAAGGCGAAGCCGAGCAGGGACACCAGATCGATCGACAGCGGACCTTTGGAATCGATAATCGCGCTCACTCAGGGCCTTCCGTGACGCACCGCAATTGGCCAGCCGCCGTGGCGACGACCGTGCGGGTCGTGAGTCCCGGGATATCACCTCCGACTGGATGCCGCACTCCGTTGGCGCTGCCGATTAAATAGGCGCAGGCGCGGCTTCCGAGGCCGGTCTTCTACGGGTCGGTCGGTCGTTCGTAATCTGTGCTTTCAGATCGCGGGCGGCCGAACAAAGCGGTGCCCGACTGCGGTCGTTACGTGTCCAACTGGCGGGTCAGGGGGCGGTGAGGAGCTCGTCGAAGGCGGCGGCGAAGCGCGCCGCGTAGCCGGGGAGGGCCTGCGGGTCGGTGACGATCCCGAACGTGGTGCGGTCGCCGAGGACCAGCGAGGTCACCGAGAACGAGTACCCGCCCAGCGGCGACAGCGGCGTGAGCGAGACGATCCGACGCCCCAGCACCGAACGCACCCGGGAGAACCCGGGATTCACCCCGATGTGGATGTCGGGCGCCATCCGCGACATCGAGGCCCCGACGATGGCGCGCATCACCGGCCACGGCGGCGACGGGTGCCCGGTGGCGGCGAGTGCGAGTGCCGCGCGCCGGGTCTCGATGAGCGACAACTGCTCCCGGCTCCGGGCGATCTGCCGGTCGAGGTCGGTGTCGTCGCCCGCGAGGTTGAGCAGTGTCACCGACACGGCGTTCCCGGTGTGGCGGAACGTGGGATCGAGGGTGGCGGGCAGGGTCACCCGGATGTTCTCGGGACCGGTCGCGGTCGGCGGATGCGCGCTGAGGGTTCGGCCGACGGCACCCAGCACGAACTCGTGCACCGTGGCCTCGTGGCGCTTCGCGGCACGACGGAGGTCGCGGGTCGACACCGACACCGTCGCGATCTCGCGGCGGCCGGATCTGGTGAGCGCGGGCCAGCCGCGACCGGACCGGCCGGCCTTCCACTGCTCGTCGTGGGCGGCGCGGGCGTCGGCGAGCACGTCGGGATCGACGTCGCCGACGCGGAAGCGGGGACCGGCGCCGAACCGGTCGAACTCGGCGAGCTGCTCGGGCGTCCCGTCGGCGAGCAGCGCGGCGAACGCCGCACCGGCCAGGCCGTCGGACAGGCTGTGGTGCACCCGCAGCACCAGCAGCTGCTCACCCGACTCCGCGACGGTCATCAGGGTGATGTGCCAGAACGGATCCGGACGTCGTAGGTGGGTGGCGCACAGCTCGGCGATCATCCGGTCACGGGCCGCGGCGTCGGCCACCTCGGTGGCGACGACGTGGTGGTCGATGTCGATCGCGTCGGCGGGCGTCACGACGATGTCGGGACGACGCCACCGCCCGCCACGCACGCCCACGCCGAACACGTCGTAGCGCGCGACCCGCGAGCGCACCCGATCGCGGATCTCGTCGATGCCCACCGGGGCGTCACCGCCGGCGATCTCGAGGACCATCGACCAGTGCATCGGCCGCGCAGGGGTGTCCATGTGCAGGTAGGTGAAATCCGGCGGGCCGTACTCGGTCGGGCCGGCCGCGGCATCCGTCGCGACGTCTGCGACCTCGGTCGTCTCGGTCATCCGCCGACCACGGCCAGACGCGACCGGATGACCTGCTCGAGGTCGGCGACCGAGGCGCTCTCGAAGATCTCGCGTTCGGTGAGGGCGACGCCGAGGCGTTCCTCGATGGCGACGACACCGATCGCGACGGCGACCGAGTCGAGACCGAGGTCGTCGACGAGGCGGGCCGAGCCGGTGACGTGGTCGGGGGACAGATCGAGGTCGTTCGCGAGGATGTCGCGGAGCTCGTCGTGCACGCGGTCTGCGCCGGGGTCAGCGGTGGGTTCGGTCATGGGTGGTGCTCCTTTGCTGTGAGTCGTCGTGGGGTCGACTGCGTGGACGGGAGGTCGGGTCATCGGGGTCCTGCGGCGGCACGCCGGTAGCCGCGCATCGCCACCGGGCCGAACACGATCGCGAGGCCGAGCGTCCAGGCCGCGGTGACCGCGAGGGGTGCGGCGACGGGGCCGCCGTCGGTGAGGCCGGCGATCGCGTCGATCGCCGGACTCATGGGTTGATGCGCGACCACAGGCCGGATCCACCCCGGGTACTCGGTGAGCGGGGCGAACCCGGTGGTGAAGAACAGCAGGAACAGGAACGCGCCACCGAGCAGCTGCACCACCTCGCGTCCCGCGGCGACCGTCGCCAGAGCGATCACCGGGATGGCCACGCCCACACCAAACACCATCGGTACGGCGAGGGCCCCGACCGCGGCGGCTATCCCCTGATCGAAACGGAAACCCATCGTCGTGGCGACCGCGAACAGGACGACGGTCCCCATCGCGGTACGTATCGCCTCGGCGAGCAGACGGCCGAGGAGGAAGCCCGACCGGTGCACCGGCAGGGTCCACAGTCGCGCGAGGACGCCGGAGTCGCGGTCGGCGATCACGGTCAGCGCGGCGGCGACGGTCCCGTAGAGCGCGCCGACGAGGGCGACGAGTCCCGTGTTGCCCACGATGCTGTCGCCGCTGCCCATCGAGGTGACGGTCTTGCCGAGCACAAGCTGGAACATCAGCAGCAGGAACACCGGGAACACGACGGCCTGCACCACGATGCCGGGATCGCGCGACCACGTGCGCAGCAGCGCGGTCGCGTGCACGACCGATTGGCGGGTGAGACCCACCGAGCCGCGCACCGGAGTGAGCTGTGCCGCAGCGTGTCCGGCGGTCATCGGGCGAACTGCCGTCGTCCGGCGATGCTCACGGCGAGAACTCCGGCTGCGAACAGGCCCAGCGACCACAACCCGATCGCGACGACGTCGATGTCACGTCCCTCGGCGAGAGCACGCAGCGCGTCGGTCAGCACCGACACGGGCTGGTTGCGGACGAACGGTTGCGCCCAGCCCGGGAAGCCCTCGGCGGGAACGAGTCCGGTCGAGGCCATCACCAGGATGAGCTGCGGGATCATCAGCACGCCGGCGACCGCGGCCGAGCCGGTCACGATCGTGCCCACCGCATCGGTGAGCAGGCTGACCGACACCGCGAACGCGACGAGCAGACACACGAACAGCGCTGTGTCGACGGATGATCCGTCGAAGCGGAAGCCGAGAACCGCGCCGACGGCGACACCGGCGGCGATCGACAGCACCATCCGCACCGACACCCACGTCATGCGGGCCACGACCGGCGCGAGACGGGAGATCGGCATCGACATCATCCGCATGCGGGTGCCCGCACGGGCATCGGCACCCGCCGACTCGGTGGCCGCGATCGCGGCGAACAGCCCGGCCTGCACCAGGATCAGCGGGGTGAGGAACTGCGCGTAGTCGCCACCACCGAGTTCGAACCGGCGGTGCAGCGGGGTGTGGAAGCAGAGGAAGAACACCGCGGGGCTCAGCAGCGCGAAGGTGGCGTCGCCGGACCGGACGGCGGCACGGATCTTTCTGCCCGCCAACGTGGCCGACGCCGACACCAGGCCGACCGACGACCGGTCGTCGAGGACAGCGGTCATGCCGGCGCGTCGGTGAGTTGGAGGAACACCTCGTCGAGCGAGGGGCGGCGCAGACCGATGTCGACGACCTCGACGCCGCGCCCGTCGTCGCCGACACCGTCGAGCCGTGCGATGACCTCACCGACGGTGGTGACCCCGTCGGGGGCACGGACGACGAGCCGCGCCCGCCCCGGTTCGGTTGGCGGCCCCGACGGGTCGTCGCCGGTGTCGACGACGTCGAAGCCGGTGAGCAGAGCGGTGGCGCGGGCGGCGTTCTCGCCGTCGGCGACGGTGATCTCGCAGACCGCTCCCCCGGCACGGGACTTGAGCTGTCCTGGACTGCCGGTCGCCACCACGGCGCCGCGATCGAGCAGCACGATGCGGTCGGCGAGGCGGTCGGCCTCCTCGAGGTACTGCGTGGTGAGCACCACCGTGATGCCGGCGTCGCGCAACCCGGCGACGGTGTCCCAGACGGCGGCGCGGCTGCGCGGGTCGAGGCCCGTCGTCGGTTCGTCGAGGAACACGACCTCCGGTCGGGTGACGAGCGCGCCGGCGATGTCGACCCGACGCCGCATCCCGCCGGAGAGGTGTCCCACCCGCCGTCCGCGGACGGCGCCGAGGTCGAACTGGTCGACCAGATCGTCGATGCGGCTCGTGAGGTGACGGCCGCGCAGGCCGGTCAGTCGGCCGAACACCGCCAGGTTCTCGGCCGCGGTGAGGCCGGGATCGACCGCCGCGTACTGGCCGGTGAGCGAGATCAGCTCGCGCACACGGGCCGCGTCGGCGACGACGTCGTGCCCACAGATCCGGGCGGTGCCCGACGTGGGCCGCTGCAATGTCGACAGCACCGACACCGTCGTCGTCTTGCCGCTGCCGTTCGGACCCAGCAGCCCGAGCACCTCGCCGCGCGCGACGGTGAACGAGATGCCCGCCAGCGCCCGCACCCCGCCGTAGCTCTTGACGAGGTCGGTCACCTCGACCGTCGGGAAATCGGGCGTGCGAGTGTCGTCGGTCACCGGGCGGGGACCACGTAGGGCGCGACGCTGCCGAGCTTCTCGCAGGTCTCGGTGAACTCGCGGTCGGGTGTGGAGGCGGCGACGACGCCTGCGCCGGCCCGCAGCCAGGCACGGTCGGAGTCGGCGAAGATGGTGCGCAGGGCGAGGGTGGCCTCGAGCTCGCCGGTCGACGAGGCGGTCATCACCGCACCCGAGTACAGACCCCGCGAGGTGGGTTCGAGGCGATAGATCGCCTCCAGCGCAGGGGCTTTCGGGATACCGGAGGCGGTGATCGAGGGGAACAGCACGGCGAGCGCGTCCCACGCGCTGACACCCGCGTCCAGCCGACCGCTGACGGTGGAGGCGAGGTGTTGCACGCTGCCGCGGCGACGGACCTCCATGAACTCGTCGACCGTGGTCGACCCGTCACGCGAGACCGACGCGATCTCGTCGACGCACGCACGCACCGACATCGCGTGCTCGGCGATCTCCTTGCCGTCCGACAGCAGATCGTCGCGCGCCCGCAGATCGGCCTCGGCCGATTGCCCCAGAGCCCGGGTGCCCGCCAGGGGCTCGGTGATCACGACGCCCCGGGCATCGACGGCGACGACGAGTTCGGGACTGAAGCCGGCCGCGGACAGCCCGCCGAGCGAGAGCAGGAACGACCGCGCCGGGGTGTTCGCGGCGCGACCCCGCGCGTACGTGGCCGGGATGTCGACGGCGAACGGTATCGACACCTCCCGCGACATGATGACCTTGTGATAGCGACCGTCCGCGATCTCGGCGACCGCCGTGGCCACCCGACCGCGGTAGTCGTCGACGTCGGTGTCGACATCGACCGCGCGGCTCGCCGCGGGATCCGCCGAGACGTGGGCGAGGTGTCGCAGGCGGGCTGCGCCGGCGGGATCGGCGGTGCCGGTGTCGACTCCGTCGGCGTCGACGTACGCCTCGAACTCGGGGACGATGAGGTGCGCCAGGACGGCGTCGCCGTCGACGTGGTCTCCCAGGCCGTGGCGGGCGGCGCAGAAGTCGAACCCGACCCAGCCGTACACGCGCCAGTCCGCACCCGACGACAGTGACGACACCGCCGACTCCAGAGCCTCCGACGGCTCGCCCGTCCACGCGGTGACCGCACTGTGCTCGCCGTCGTCGACGCGGATCTCGGTGCCGGTGAGGATGATCCGTGATCGGACGCCCGCCGCGAAGGTCCAACGACCGTTCCGCTCGTAGACCACGTGGTCCCCGAACTCGCCCGACGCCGCCCAGGCGGCGACGACATCGGCAGCTCGCGCGGGATCATCGACGGCAGGGGTGGGGGGCGGTGCGGCGTCGACGGTCAACGACATGAGTCTGCTTCCCTGGGAGTCGTGTGCACTCGGATCGCGAGCGCATCGGGGTATGGAAAGGCTACCCTAACGTAGGCGTGATTGGATGTCGTCATGGCCCAGCCCACACTCCCGCGCCCGACCCCCGAGACCGACGATCTCGCAACCGGCTTCGTGCCCCACGACCCCGACGCGCTGCGGCGATACCGTGCCGCGGGGGTCGTCGACGACGCGCCCCTGTGGGAGCTGGTCGATGCCGCGGCGCGGCGTGCGCCGGGAACGCCCGCCGTCAGCGACCCCGACCGCACCCTCACCTACGCCGAACTCGCCGACGCGGTACGACGCCGTGCGGCGGGCCTTCTCGATGCCGGGCTGACACCTGGTGACCGGGTGATGGTGCACCAGAACAACTCCGCGGCCTTCGCCGTCACCGTCCTGGGCCTGCTTCGCGCGGGTCTCGCACCGGTCCTCGCGCTGCCCGCCCACCGCATCACCGAGCTCGCCCACCTCGCCGAGACCGCGGGCGCCGTCGCCTACATCGGAGACGCACCCGAGGTCGCCGCGGAATTGATCGAACGCGTCCCTGCGGTGGCGACGGTGTTCGTCGAGGGCGGCGGACACGACCTCCCCGCGCCCCCCGACGGCGACCCCGACACGGTGGACCTGCCGACGAGCATCGACCCACAACTGCCTGCGCTGTTCCTCGTGTCCGGCGGGACCACCGGGCTGCCCAAGCTCATCGCGCGTACGCACGCCGACTACCGCTTCAACGCCCGACGGTCCGCCGAGATCGCCGAGCTCACCGACCGCGACGTCTACCTGGTGGCGCTGCCCGGCGCCCACAACTTCCCGCTGTGTTGCCCGGGCCTGCTCGGTGCACTGACCGTCGGTGCGCACACCGTGTTCACCGACAATCCCAGTCCCGACAACACCTTCGACCTCATCGAGCGGTACGGCGTCACCGTGACCGCGCTGGTGCCCGCGCTCGCGCAGGTGTGGTGTACTGCCACCGACTGGGAGCCGGCCGACCTGTCGTCGCTGCGTCTGTTGCAGGTGGGCGGGGCCAAGCTCGCCCACCCCGACGCCGTCGCGATCGACGCCGCTCTCGGCGACGTGGTCCAGCAGGTGTTCGGGATGGCCGAGGGGCTCATCTGCTACACCCGACTCACCGATCCCCGTGCGCTGGTGCACGAGTCGCAGGGTGCGCCGATGTCGGACCTCGACGAGGTGCGCATCGTCGACGCCGACGGTCTCGATGTCGCCGACGGCGTCGAGGGGGAACTCCTCACCCGCGGCCCGTACACGATCCGCGGGTACTACCGCGCCGAGGACCACAACGCGCGGTCGTTCACCGCCGACGGCTTCTACCGCTCGGGTGACCGTGTGCGGCGTCTGCCGTCGGGGCATCTCGCCGTCACCGGACGGATCAAGGACACCATCGTGCGCGCGGGGGAGAACGTGGCCGCCGACGACATCGAGGAACATCTCCTCGCCCACCCTGACATCGCTGCCGCCGCGGTGATCGGACTGCCCGACGAGGCGCTGGGAGAACGGATCTGCGCCGTACTGGTCACCTCGTCCGCGGTACCCGCGAACGGCACGCCCACGCTCGGCGAGGTCCGCGGATTCCTCGCCGAGCGGGGGTTGGCGACGTTCAAACTCCCTGACACGGTGCGGGCGCAGTCGTCGCTGCCGGTGACCGCGGTCGGCAAGATCGACAAGGCCGCACTGCGCCGCACGGTCCTCGAGCGGGATCAGCCCGCGGACTTGCCCTCGGTCCAGTAGGCCATCGAGGTCACCGACTTCCGGCCGAGTGCGAAGTCCTTCTTGAGGATCGCCGTGACCGCACGTGTGGCCGCGGCCTCGAGTGCCACCCATCCGTGGTGATCGGGCGACGGTGTCGCGGCCGCACGGACGGCGTCGACCACGGCCGTGCCGTCGCCGCGCTCGATCCAGTGCACGGTGTCGCCGGGCCGGGTGCGCAGCGGCAGGTCGCGGTCACTCGAGTGCTGGTATTCGAACCAGATCGTGACCGGGACCTCGGGCGCGGGCGAGGCGGAGATGGCGTCGAGCAGGGAGTTGATCGCGGCGAGCGACGCGGCGTCGCCGGCGATGAACCAACCCGCGGGCGCCGGATCGGGGAAGGCGAACTTCGAACCCATCACGGTCGCGGTGATGGTCTCGCCCACCGTCACCTGCTGGGCCCAGCGTGCGGCGGTCCCGTCGTGGACGGCGAACTCGATGGCGAAGGTGTCGGCCGCGGGGTCGGGATCGACGAGGGTGTAGCCGCGCTGATGCAGGCTGCCCTCGGCCTCGAACCACACCCGGACCCACATCGTCGGGTGGACGGAGGTCTTCGCGAGCAGGCCACCGCCGGTGAAGAACACCCGGACGTAGTGGTAGGTGACGATCTCCGACCCGGTGACGGTGATCGTGAAGTCGGTGGCGCCGAACAGCTTGAGGACCGCGCCCTGCCACCCCTTGGACGGCGTCGCCGTCATGGACTCACCCATGGTTGTTCCCTCTCCTCATGTCAGTGAGGCGAGGGTAACCTAACTTGGAGCCGAAGACCCCGTCCGGTCAGGCCGCGATGGGCGCGACGCCGGGATGCGTGGCGAGGTAGTGACGGGTGAACGTGCAGATGGGACGCACTTTTGCGCCCGTGTCGACGACGTACTGCAGAGCGCCGGTCGTCAGGCGCGAGGCCAACCCGTGGCCCGTGAACTCGTCGTAGAGGACGGTGTGCAGCACCGTCATCACGCGCTGACCGTCGACCTGCTCGACCTGATAGCCCAGGACGCCGACGAGATCGCCGGCGACGTACAGCTCGAACCGCTCGCGGTCGGCGTTGTGCACGACCTCGGAGATCTGGTGCAGGATCGATTGCGCCGACTGCGGTGGCTTCTTCTTACGACGTACCTGCATCAGCGACCTCCTCTCGAATGTGACAGCCATCACAGTACATCGACACCTACCTACGGTGGCGTAGTTTTTCCAAGGTTCAGGCACTCGTAACCACTTCGAGTCGACCGCGTTGGTGTCGATCACAGCACCGCAACGGTCGCGTACGGTTGGTCCCAGAACACCGAACACCACAACCGAAAACACACGGGGGCTCTCGCGAACCGAGGGCTGAGATGGCGGCAGGCGGCCGCCGACCGACCGAACCTGTCCGGGTAATGCCGGCGTAGGGAGATGAACTCGATGCACGATTCTGCCGCCATCACCACCGGTCCCATCCGGGGGAGCTCCAAGCACCTGCGCGACGTCGACGGGATGGCCGTGCCTTTCCGTCGAGTGCACCTGAGCACCGGTGATCACCTCGACCTCTACGACACCTCGGGTCCCTACACCGACTCCGACGTGGCCATCGACCTCGACCGCGGCCTGCCGACCACCCGCGACAGCTGGGAACATCCCGATCCGATCGACGGGGCGAGCACCCAGTTGGCCTGGGCGCGTGCGGGTCTCGTCACACCGGAGATGCGGTTCATCGCCGCCCGTGAAGGTGTCGACGTCGAACTGGTCCGCTCCGAGGTCGCTCGCGGTCGTGCGGTGATCCCCGCCAACCACAACCACCCCGAGTCCGAGCCGATGATCATCGGCAAGGCGTTCGCGGTGAAGGTCAACGCGAACATCGGCAACTCCGCGGTCACCTCGTCGGTCGCCGAGGAGGTCGAGAAGATGGTGTGGGCCACCCGCTGGGGCGCCGACACCATCATGGATCTCTCGACCGGCGACGACATCCACCTCACCCGCGAGTGGATCATGCGCAACTCGCCGGTCCCCGTCGGCACCGTCCCGATCTATCAGGCACTCGAGAAGTGCAAGGGCGACGCCACCAAGCTGACGTGGGAGATGTACCGCGACACCGTGATCGAGCAGGCCGAGCAGGGCGTCGACTACATGACCGTGCACGCCGGCGTGCTGCTGCGCTACGTGCCGCTGACCGCGCGACGGGTCACCGGCATCGTCTCGCGCGGCGGGTCGATCATGGCGGCGTGGTGCCTCGCCCATCACCAGGAGTCGTTCCTCTACACGCACTTCGAGGCGCTGTGCGAGATCTTCGCGCGCTACGACATCACCTTCTCCCTGGGCGACGGTCTGCGTCCGGGATCGATCGCCGACGCCAACGACGAGGCGCAGTTCGCCGAACTGCGCACCCTCGGCGAGCTCACGGCCATCGCGAAATCGCATGGCGTGCAGGTGATGATCGAGGGCCCCGGCCACGTACCGATGCACAAGATCGTCGAGAACGTGCGCCTCGAGGAGGAACTCTGCGACGAGGCGCCGTTCTACACACTCGGTCCGCTCGCCACCGACATCGCGCCCGCCTACGACCACATCACCTCCGCGATCGGCGCGGCCATGATCGCCCAGGCCGGCACCGCGATGCTCTGCTACGTCACCCCGAAGGAACACCTCGGGCTGCCCGACCGCGACGACGTGAAGACCGGCGTCATCACCTACAAGATCGCCGCCCACGCCGCCGACCTCGCCAAAGAACACCCTCGTGCCCAGGAACGCGACGACGCACTGTCGAAGGCGCGATTCGAGTTCCGGTGGAACGACCAGTTCAACCTCTCGCTCGACCCCGACACCGCCGTCGCCTTCCACGACGAGACGCTGCCCGCCGAGCCCGCCAAGACCGCGCACTTCTGCTCGATGTGCGGCCCGAAGTTCTGCTCGATGCGGATCTCGGCCGACGTGCGGCAGTACGCCGAGGACAACAACCTCGAGACACAGGCCGACATCGACGCCATGCTCGCGGCGAAGATGGACGAGAAGTCGCGCGAGTTCGTCGCGGCGGGCAAGCAGGTCTATCTCGACATCAGCCCGGCCGCGAGCCCTGCGCAGGGATGATGGACCGATGAACCTGTTGCCGCCGCCGGCGCTCGGCGAGACCCCGGTCCGCGCGATGACCATCGCGGGTACCGACTCCGGCGGCGGCGCCGGGGTGGCCGCCGACCTGCGGACCTTCGCTCTCGCAGGGGTCCACGGATGTGTCGCGGTCACCGCGGTCACCGTGCAGAACTCCCTCGGGGTGAGCGCGGTGCAGACCATCCCGCCGGAGGTGGTGGCCGGGCAGATCCGCGCGGTCGTCACCGACATCGGCGTACAGGCGATGAAGACCGGGATGCTCGCCAACGGGGCGATCATCGACGCCATCGTCGACGTGGCCGCCGAGGTCGGGCTCGGCCGCGACCGTGCGATCCCGCTGGTCGTCGACCCCGTGTGCGCGTCGATGCACGGTCACCAGCTGCTCGCGCCCGAGGCGATGGACACCCTGCGTGACCGGCTCATCCCGATCGCCACGGTGGTGACCCCGAACCTCGACGAGGTGCGGCTGATCACCGGGATCGACGTCGTCGACGGCGACACCCAGCGGCAGGCGGCGGTCGTGCTGCACGAGATGGGTGCGCAGTGGGCGATGGTGAAGGGCGGCCATCTGCGCAGCAGCCCGCGTAGCGCCGACATCCTCTACGACGGCACCGAGTTCCTCGAGTTCGAACACGTCCGGATCGACACCCCGCACGATCACGGCGCCGGCGACACCCTCGCCTCGGCGATGTGTTCGGCTCTCGCGCACGGGATGTCGGTGCCCGACGCCGCCACCTTCGCCAAGGCGTGGGTGAGCGAGTCCATCCGCTGGTCCTATCCCCTCGGCAAAGGCCACGGACCGGTCAACCCGCTGTGGCGGGTCGCCGGTCCGTAGTCGAGGGGGCGGGTCGTTCAGGCGTCGCGACGATTGGTCAGCACGATGCCGACCGCGAACAGGCCGATCGCCCACACCGCGAAGTAGATCAACGAGCCGTAGTCGTTCCACGGGTAGTCGATGCTGCCGCCACCGTTCACGTCCGAACCGCCCGCGAGGAACCGACTCGCGTTGTTGAACGGCAGGTACGGGGCGACGACCTTCACCTTGGGGATGCTCGACAGGATCAGCTCCAGTGCGAGCGGCCAGATGAGGACGATGACGATCGCGCCGGCGCTCTGCCGGACGATCGCGCCGACACCGAGACCGATCAGCACGCACAACACCATGTAGACCGGGACACCCCAGTACTGGCGCACCGCGTCGCTGCCCAGCAGATCGACCTGACTCGACCGGTCACCGGCGAGCGCCTTGCCGAGCGGCACGGCCACGAACGCGAGCACCAGGGTCACGACGAACGACACACCGCCGTAGACCACGGCCTTGGCGTACATGACGCTCGACCGCGCCGGGATGGCCTGGAACGTGGTGCGGATGGTCCCGAACCGGTATTCGCTGGTCACGGCGAGAACGGCCATGATCATGAGGACGAGCACACCGAACTGGGTGACACCGATGAGGTAACCCGGTGCGCCCAGCAGTGGTTCGGACGCACTGAGCGACGAGTCGGCGAACCCGACCAGCACCGCGATGAGGATGCCGAGGACCACCACGATCCCGACGCACCAGTACGGCGACTTGGTGCTGAGAAGCTTGATGCGCTCGGCGTTGATGGCGTTGGTGATCACTGCTGTCCTCCGGGGAAGTTCTGCGGGCCGGTGTTCTGCGGACCACTGTTCTGCGGACCCTTGTTCGCCGACCCGCTGTACTGCACGGAGTTCGCGGTCAACGCCATGAACACCTCCTCCAGGGAGGCCGTGCTGCCGGAGAGCTCGTGGAGCACGATCGAGTGGGCCGCGGCGATCTCGCCGATCTGATCGGTCGTCACGTCGGGGACGGTCATCGCCGACGAGCCGTCGGCGGCCGGCGCGGGCGCCAGACCCTGGGCGACGAGAGCGGTGTGCAACTGCGGGAGCTGGGGACTGCGGACGGTGACGATCCGCTGGGCCTGGCTGGTGAACTCCTTCACCGAGCAGTCCGCCATCAGGCGTCCCTGACCGATCACGACGAGATGATCTGCGGTGAGCGACATCTCGGTCAGCAGGTGGCTCGACACGAGCACGGTGCGGCCCTGCGTCGCGAGCGCCCGCATGAACTTGCGGATCCACACGATGCCCTCGGGGTCGAGACCGTTGACCGGCTCGTCGAACAGCAGGACTCCGGGGTCGCCGAGCAGTGCCCCCGCGAGTCCCAGGCGCTGCGACATGCCGAGGGAGAACCCGCCGGCCTTCTTGCCTGCGACGGCGGTGAGTCCGACGTCCTCGAGCACCTGGTCGACACGACTGACGGGCACACCGCTGGCGGCGGCCATCCACCGCAGGTGCGACCGCGCCGAACGGTTGGGGTGCACCCACTTGGCGTCGAGCAGGGCGCCGACCTGCCGGAGCGGGTCGGTGAGTTCGCGGTAGGGGCGACCGTTGATGGTGGCGGTGCCCGAGGTCGGGTTGTCGAGTCCGAGCATCATCCGCATGGTGGTCGACTTGCCCGCGCCGTTGGGGCCCAGGAAGCCGGTGACCATGCCGGGTTTCACCTCGAACGTGAGGTCGTCGACCGCACGGGTGGCCCCGTAGGTCTTGGTCAGTCCTTGAACGTTGATCACCCCCCGGACTATGCCAGTCGGACAAGCGCGGCGGATCGGTCGATGGATTGACAACGGTGGTCGTCGGGGGCCGTCGAAGGTCGGACGATCCCGGGGGCGATGCGGGTGCGGACGGGTATCGTCGACCTGCGGTTCGGGGCGGACTTCGGGCGTGGGAGAGGCGGAAGCACAGTGACGTCACCCGGTTCCCCTGTGGCCGCCGGCGCTGCGCCGTGGACGACTCCCGAGCTCGAGTCGATGGCCGCGCGCGTGCTGGGGCGGGTCCCGGTCACCGAGTTCGGCGTGATCGTGAGCGGTGCCGACGGACGGTTCATCGCCGCGACCCCGGCCGCCGCCGACATCCTCGGACTCTCCGTCGAGCAACTGCTGGGGCGCACCATCGTGGACCAACGCTGGTCGGCGATCACCGTCGACGGCGATCCGGTCGCGAGCGACGAACTGCCGGCGAACACCACCCTGCGCACCGGCCGCCCGCAGTCCGGCGTGCTCATCGGCGTGCAGCGCGGCAGCGACGCGGCGGGCGAGCACTCCTGGCTGCGCGTCGACACCCACATGCTCCCGCACGACGAGCCGCGGCCTCCCGGAGCCGTGCTGTCGTGTTTCAGCGTCATCGACGGCCCCCGAGCGGCCGAGCTGCGTCTGGCGCAGTCCGAGCGCACGTTCCGGATGATCACCGAGCGGTCCCACGAGGTCGTCGGCATCCACGGCCTCGACGGCACCTGGTTGTGGGCGTCGCCGGCAGCCGGTCGCGTGTTCGGCCGCCTACCCGCGGAACTCCTGGGCACCAACGTCTTCGATCTGATCCATGCCGATGACATCGGTGCGGCGAACGCTGCGCTCGTCGCGCTGCTCGACGGAGCGGAGCCCGTGACGGTGACGGTGCGCATCTGGCGCGCCGACGGTGCGGTGCTGTGGGCCGAGGTGATCGGACAGCTGATCCGTGACCGACGCGGCCGACCGCACCAGTTGCAGTCGTCGTTTCGTGAGGTGACCGCGCGCATCGAGGCCGAGCAGGCCCGCGACGCCGCGGTCGAGGTGTTCCGCACCGTGATGGCGTCGTCACCGATCGGGATGGCGTTGCGCGGTGTCGACGGGCGCGTGCGGCGGACCAACGTGGCCCTGCAGGAGATGCTCGGTGCCACCGACGCCGACCTCGTCGGGACGACGCTGCTCGACCGCGTCCACGGCGACGACCGCGACACCGTCGAGACCGCGATCGCCGCGGGCGTCCCCGACGCCGTCGGATCCGCCTACGAGGCCAGGCTGTTGCGCGCCGACGGCTCGACGGTCTGGGTCGACGCGACATCGGTGGTGCTCCGCGGCGTCGACGGCAGTCCGTCGGCGGTCCTCGAACAGCTCCACGACATCACCACCCGCAAGATCGCCGAGGCCGACCTGCTCCGTCGGGCCATCTCCGATCCGCTGACCGGTCTGCTCAATCGCACCCGTTTCACCGAGCTGCTCGGCGCGGCCCTCGACGACGCTCGCGGCGGCGGGCCCGAGGTGACCGTGCTGTTCTGCGACGTCGACCGCTTCAAGTCGGTGAACGACACCCGCGGGCACGCGGTCGGGGACGAGCTCCTGCGCGCGGTCGCCGGGGCGTTGACCGACGTCGCCGGGCCGGGCGACACCGTCGCGCGCTACGGCGGCGACGAGTTCGCGATCCTGACCCGCACGTCAGCGGACGACGTCGCGCGGATGACCGCTCGGATCCGCGCCGCCGACACCGGCGCATCGGAGCCGCTGACCATCAGCGTGGGGGTCGCATCGTCGCGCAGCGCCGAACCCGAGGACCTCCTGCGGGACGCCGACCAGGCGATGTACCTCGCCAAACAGACCCGCGACAGCGCCGAGGCGACGGGTTCAGTCGCGGGCGGGTGACGAGGCCTGCGCCCAGAAGCGACGCGGGATGCGTCCGGCCCGCCGGGCCAGGAACCCGCCGTGCACGGCCGCGGCCATGGCCGCCGCCATCATCGGCGGGTCGTCGGCGCGGTTGACCGCCGACGCCAACAACACCCCGTCGCAGCCGAGTTCCATCGCCAACGCCGCGTCGCTGGCCGTGCCGACCCCGGCGTCGAGGATGACCGGTGTCGAGGCGGACGCGACGATCATCTCGATGTGGTGGGGGTTGGCGATCCCGAGTCCGGTGCCGATCGGTGATCCCAACGGCATCACCGCCGCGACGCCGGTGTCGCGGAGCCGGGCGGCGACGATCGGGTCATCGCTGGTGTAGGCGAGCACGGTGAACCCGTCGTCGACGAGGGTGTCGGCGGCATCGAGCAGTTCGACGGGGTCGGGCAGCAGGGTGCGGTCGTCGCCGTGGATCTCGAGTTTCACCAGATCGGTCTCGAGGGCCTCGCGGGCGAGCTGTGCGGTGAGCACCGACTCGGCGGCGGTGCGGCATCCGGCGGTGTTGGGCAGCACCGCGACACCGAGTCGGCGCAGGAGGTCGATGACACCGGGGCCACCACCGGCGTCGGCGCGACGCATCGCGACGGTGGTCAGCTCGGTGCCCGACGCGACCAGAGAGCGTTCCAGCACATCGAGATTCGCGGCGCCACCCGTGCCCATGATCAGTCGCGAGGAGTACCGGTGCCCGCCGATGTCGAGCCCCTCGGCCTCGCGGTGGTCGTGCGCGTCAGCCACCCTGTACCGCCGTGAGGATCTCGACGCGCGCGCCGTCGGGCAACGGTCGGTCCCAGGCCGAGCGTGGGTGCACGGCGTCGTCGACGGCGACGGCGACGCCCCGGTCGGGGAGGCCGAGCGCGTCGAGCAGTCCGGCGGCGGTGATACCAGCGGGCAGGTCGCGGTCGGTCCCGTTCACCCGGATCGACACCTGCGCGTGGTCGGTCATGGGAACCTCCGGGGGTCGAGTCGCGCCACCCACGGTGACGTCGACGGTGGGTCGTCGAGCAGGTCGACGACGAGTTCGGCGGTCAGCGGTGCGGTGAGGATGCCGTTGCGTCCGTGCCCGACCGCGACAATGGTGCGGGCATCGGACCGGCCGACCAGGGGTAATCCGTCCGGCGTGGTGGGGCGCAGGCCAGAGCCGATCTCGACGACGCGGTACTCGGCGAGGCCGGGCATCAGTTCGGTGGCGTCGATTAACAGGTCACTCACCCCGCCCACCCGTGGTGCGGTGTCGCCGCGGTCACCGGTCTCGTACTGGGTGGCCCCGACCACGACGCCGTCGCGGCGCGGGACGACGTACACCGAGCGGCCACGCCAGCGGGCGCGGACCACGGCGTCGGGTGGTGGCGGCGCGGTCGGCGGGCGCGACAACCGCAGGATCTCGCCCTTCTCGGCGGTGACGGGCAGGCCCTCGACGAGATCGGACGTCCAGGAGCCGGCGGCCACCACCACCTGGTCGGCGTCGAGATCGTCCACGCGGCAGACCTTCTCGGCCGTGACGGTCACGCCCGCCTCCCGCGCGCCGCAGCGCACCGCGGCCAGCAGGGCACGGTTGTCGACGGCACCTTCTCCGGCCACCAGGTGTCCGCGCCGCACGCTGGACCCCAACATCGATGCCGCCGAACGCATCCGGCTCCGGTCGACCGCCTCGGGTCGCACATCGAAGGCGGCGAGGTGATCGATCACGGCGCGCAGGTGTCCGGCATCGGAGCTGTCCGCCGCGACCAGCAGGGTGTCGCGGGCGACCTTGATGTCGGCGGTGTCGACACCGGACTGCTCGAGGTCGGCCAGCAGCGCGGGCCACCGCTCGCGCGCGGCGAGGGCGAACTCGAGCACCGCGTCCTCACCGGGCCGCCCCTCCCCCGCGCAGCCGAGCATCCCGCCGGCGACCGAGGTGCCCGCGCCGGCGATATCGGGGGCGTGCAGCGTTGTCCGCCAACCGTTCCGGGCCGCGCGCCAGGCGATCATCGAGCCGATGACGCCGCCGCCGACGACGGCCAGACGTGCGCTCACGCAGTCCACTCCCTTCCTTCGCCGGCATGACCCGGATCAGGTGCGACGGTCAGCGGCGGTGAGCCGCGATCTCAGCCCGATTCATCCCTCGGGCCCCCGTGTGTGTGCTCTCGACCCTACGCTGCGCCTGTCACGTCGAGAGGCCTCGACCTCTAGGGTCGAGCGGGTGGACACGCGCGCACGACTGGCCGACGCCCGGCTCTACCTCTGCACCGACGCCCGCCGCGAACGCGGCGACCTCGTGGATTTCGTCGACGCCGCGCTCGCCGGCGGCGTCGACATCGTGCAGCTCCGCGACAAGGGCTCCCCCGGCGAGCAGCAGTTCGGGACGCTCGAGGCCGCCCGGGAGATCGATCTGCTGGGTGACCTGGCGACAGTGACCGCGCGTCACGGTGCGCTGCTCGCCGTCAACGATCGCGCCGACATCGCCGCCACCGCCTCGGCGGACGTGCTGCACCTCGGCCAGGACGATCTGACACCGTCCGCCGCGCGCGCGGTCGTCGGGCGGGAGACGATCATCGGCCGCTCGACCCACGACGCGACGCAGGCGGCCGCCGCCGACGCCGATCCCGACATCGACTACTTCTGCACCGGACCGTGCTGGCCGACGCCCACCAAACCCGGTCGGCCCGCCGCGGGCCTGCGACTCGTCGAGACCACGGCCGGGCGATCGAACCGGTTGCCGTGGTTCGCCATCGGCGGCATCGACGAGACGAGGGTCCCCGAGGTGGTCGCCGCCGGCGCCCGCCGGATCGTCGTCGTCCGGGCCATCACCGGGGCGTCCGACCCCCGCGCCGCCGCCCGGCGACTGCGCGCACTGGTCGTCTCCGGTCGCTGACACAGATGACACCGTGAGTGCACGCCGCGTGGATGGTCCACGCGGCGTGCACCATCGGTGATGGTTGTGTACTCATCGCCGACTGATCTAGGCTCGTCGCATCATGACGCGCATTCTTCTCGTAGCCCGCCGCAGCGGGGTCTGATCCGACCGACCCCCCGCTGCGGGGTCGCTATGCGCTCGTCTTCTCGGTCCTCCTTCTTTCCCTGAGAGACCACTCATGTTCGCCACCACATCCACACCCTTCGCACCGGCGTCGAGCCGGTTCCCCACTCCCTTGCCACGTGCTCTGCGCGCGGCGGCCGACACCCTCGACTGGCGCGACTTCTGCGCCGGCCGCGCCGTCTCGGGACCGATCCGCCTGGGCACCTGGTCGGCTGTCGCCGCCCACGACGACCTGATCGCCTTCCGCGCGACGATGGCCGTCGGTGACCGCATCTGCGCCGTCGACGCGACCGCCGTCGGACCGCTCGGCGCGGCGACTGCGATGTTGCACGCGCTCGGCGTCGCGATCGAGATCACCGGCCTGCACCAGCAGACCGTCGGCGCCGACACCGTCACCTTCGTCGAAGGCGACATCGATGGTCACCGGGCCTGGGGCATGGGCGTGGCCCCCGAACCCGCACTCGCAGGTGTCGGTGCACTGATCGCCGCGGCCAACCGGCTGCGCTGACCACCCCCTCGACATCTGCACACATCCTGCACAACCGTTCATTACGGTCGGCGCGATGGACGAGAACGGGAGCAACGTCGACGCGCGGTACGGGCAGCGACCACACCGCACGTTCCTCTGGATCGGCCTCGGTGCGGGCGTCATGGCCGTCCTGGTGGTGCTCACCGGCGGGTGGCTGATGCTGCGGTGGATCGACGACGGGATGACCGGTGTTCACGTCTCCGAAGACAAGAATTCCGCTCGACGCCTCGCCCAGGGACTGGGGCTCGAGCTACGGCCCGGCGACCGCATCGTCTACGGCGAGTACCAGTCGTCGTTTCCTGACTCGGGTTCCTACCTGGTGGTCGAGACGCGGACTCCCGCCGACCGCGACCGGCTGCTGACGACGTCGGCGATGGGGTGCGGTCCGGAGAGTCGGACGCCGGGGAGCCAGCACAGGTCACGCGACGACCACGGGCCCGGCGAATCGGCCACACTGATCGGTTGCCACAGCGCAGTCAGCGGGGCCGGGGTGCTGTCCGCCGAGTACGACCCCGCCGACGGGACATCGGGCACCCGCATCTACATCCAGGCCTCCCAGATGTGACGACGGCGAAGTCAGCCCGGTCCGGGGAGTCCGGTGGTGATGCGGGTGCGCAGTGCGGGCCAGGCCTTCGCGAACGAGGGGTGCAGCGGGAGTTCGTCGACGACCTGTTCGGCCACCCACCGCAGCTCCGACGACTCGACGTTGGCAACGGTCGCCAACGGGGCGCTGACGTCGGCGATCACCGTGTGATAGGTCCAGCCACTGGCGGCCTGATGGGTCAGCACCTCGTCGCGGACGGTCAGGTCGTCGTGGGAGATGCCGGCCTCCTCGCCGGCCTCGCGCACGGCGGTGTCGCGGGCGGACTCGTGGGAGTCGCGCGCACCACCGGGCAGTCCCCAGGTGCCGCCCTGGTGCGACCACAGCGCGCGGTGCTGCAGCAGGATCCCGACCGATCCGTCGTCGAGTGGCGCGCGCAGCAGGAGGCCCGCCGCCCCGTGCAGACCCCAGTGTCGGACGCCGTCGGACTCGAAGACCCAACCGTCACCGTCGCCTCGCACTCCGCACCTCGTCTCTCTCGCCCCGACGACGGAGCAGGTCGCCGAATGTCTCAACCGTACCGAGATGAGGTGACGGCGTCGTCGTTGCGGACATGGGCACGCGCCGCGCGATTAGAGTCGGACAGGTACATCAGCACCGTCCGCACGGAAGGGACCCCTCAGTGACCGGCGACGCGGCGTCCCTGCGCTCCCGGCTGATCCGTGGGCCGTCGGAGTCCGTCGACAACCGACCCGAGGGTTCGGGACCCACCGCGACCGGGCCCGGCAGGCTGCTGCGCACCCGGCGAGGCGGTCGACGCACCGAGCGACGCGGGTCCCTCACCTCCCGCGGGGCACGCGCCGAACGACGCGAACTGATGGCGCTGGCGCGTGACCAGGCCCGATCGCCGCTCGCCACGATCCGACAGCTCCTGGGCACCAGCCCGGGCAAGCTGTTCCTCATCGCGGTCATCCTCGTGATCGGGGCGATCGCCACCGGCTGGTACGCATCGACCTCGCTCGACAACCGGACCGCGGCACTGGCCCAGACCATCTCCGACACCGAACCCATCGCCGAGTCGTCGCAGGTCCTCTACAGCGATCTGTCGATCGCGGACGCGTCGGCGAACGCGGCCTTCATCTCCGGCGGACTCGAACCGGCCGCGTTGCGCAGTCGCTACTCCGCGGCGATCGCGACGGCATCGCAGGCCCTCATCCAGGCGGCGAGCGGGACGGCCGAGGAGAACACCACCGTCCGCGACGACCTCAACTCCCTCGCCGAGCAGCTCCCCGTCTACACCGGCCTCATCGAATCGGCGCGCACCAACAACCGTCTGGGGAACCCGGTCGGGTCGGCCTACCTCGGCGAGGCCTCGAACCTCATGCAGACCACGATCCTGCCCGCGGCGCAGCGGCTCTACACCGCGCGGTCGACCGCGATCAGCGATCCGCAGAACCGCTTCACCGACCCGCCGTGGGGGGTCTACGCCGCGCTCGCCGTGCTGCTCGTCGCGCTCATCGCCACCCACCAGTACCTGGCCCGACGCACCCGTCGCCGCCTCAACCTGGGTCTGCTGCTCGCGATCGGGTTCACCGTCGTGGCGGCCATGTGGGTGCTCGTCGGCAGCCTGCTCTCGGTGTCGTCGACCAACAGCGCCGAGACCAGGGGCGCGCAACCGCTGCGCGACCTCACCACCGCGCGCATCCTCACCCAGCAGGCACGCTCGGCGGAGACCCTGGCGCTGGTGCGTCGCGGCGACGAGGCGACGTTGCAGAACCAGTTCGTGAGCGCCAACGGTCGCATCGCGGCCACCCTCAACTCCTATCTCGCCGACACCGACGACGATGACGACACCGATGCCCGAGAATCGGTCCAGCGGGCGCTGGCCGCCCTGTCGACGTGGCAGACCGCGCACGCCGCGACGATCGAGCGGTCCAACGCCGGCGACTTCGACGGGGCGACCGCGATGGCCGTCGGCAACACCGCCGACGGAGCCGCGCAGGCCTACATGACCCTCGACCGCGCGCTCATCGACGGCATCACCCGCACACGCACCGCCTTCCGCGACGACATCAACACCGCGCGGGTCGTCATCGGATACGTGGGCAGCGGCGCCCTGGTGCTCGGCCTGTTGGCCGCGGCGACCTCGGCGCTCGGCATGACCCCGCGCATCCGGGAGTACCGATGATCCGGCGTCTGCTGGCGGCGCTCGTCCTCGCGGTCGTCGTGCTCACCGCGTCGGCATGCCTGCGGGTACCCGCGCCCGACGATCCGCCCCCGTCGGCCTCGGCGACGACCCCGACGCCGCCGGGACTCACGACCGACGCGCCGCGCGAGGAGGTCCCCGACCAGGCCTCGTGCGAGACCGGCAGCCTGCGCCCCGGCCCGCTGCCCCCGGTCGGCCGTATGCCGACCGGCTCGGCCATGGAGGGCATCTTCGCGCGCGGACGGCTCATCGTGGGGCTCGATGTGGGTTCGAACCTGTTCAGCTTCCGCGACCCGATCAGCGGTGACATCGAGGGCTTCGACGTCGACATCGCCAAGCAGATCGCGCTGGCGATCTTCGGTGACCCCAACCGCATCGAATACCGGATCCTCACCTCGAACGAACGGATCTCGGCGCTGCAGAACCGCGAGGTCGACCTCGTAGTCAAGACCCTCAGCATCACCTGCGACCGGCTGCAGGACATCGCGTTCTCGACCGTGTACTACGAGGCGTCGCAACGCATCCTGGCGTTGCGCGGGTCGCCGATCAACGGCATCGACGACCTCGCGAACAAGCGGGTCTGCGCCGCGCGCGGCACCACCTCCATCGCCCGGCTGCAGCAGCGGGTGCCCAGCGTGCGCGTCGCGTCGGTGTCGACATGGGCCGACTGCCTGGTGGTGCTGCAGCAGGGCGGAGTAGACGCGGTGTCCACCGACGACGCCATCCTCGCCGGCCTCGCCGCGCAGGACCCGTACGTCCACGTCGTCGGGGCGAGCCTGGGCGAGGAGCCCTACGGCGTCGGGATCAACAGGGACCAACCCGACCTCGTGCGGTTCGTCAACGGCGTGCTCGATCAGATCCGCGCCGACGGCACCTGGTACGAGATCTACACTCGGTGGCTCTCGATCCTCGGACCGGTGTACTACCCACCCCAGCCGCTCTACCGCGACTGACCACGACCGACGCGAATTCTGGGAGGTGAACGACGATGGCCGAGACCGACGCACGCGAGGGTCCGGTGTCCGCTGACGCCGGCGCCGACCACCACACCGATGACGCCGTCGAGGTCGCCACCCAGGCCGTCGACCTCGAGGTCGCCACGCAGGCCGCCGACCTCGAGGTGGGTACGCAGGCGACTGATGTCGAGGTGGGTACGCAAGCGGCCCGGGCCGCGGTTCCCGACGTCGGCACGCAGGCCACCCAGGCCGCCGTCCCGTCCGCCGTGTCGGGCGGTTCGGGCACCGAGGCCACCACCGACGACGCCGGCACCCGCATCCCGCCGGCGTTGCAGGCCCTGACCAGTCGGGTGACGCGCAAGCGACGTCGCCTCGGCGCCGGGCTCGTCGACGTCACCTGGGTCCGCGACATCGCACCCGAGGACGCTGTGATGTCCGATCCGGTGATCCCCGAGGGCAAGCGTGACTGCTGGCAGTGCGGCCGCCCGTTGGGTCGCGCGTCGGGTCCCGGCGAGGGCCCGCTCAACGGCGACTGCCCCCACTGCGGTGCCCACTACTCGTTCACCCCCGGGCTCGCACCGGGCACGATGGTCGCCGACCAGTACGAGATCACCGGCGCCATCGCCCACGGCGGTCTCGGGTGGATCTACCTCGCGTTCGACCGCAACGTGTCCGACCGCGCGGTCGTGCTCAAGGGCCTGTTGAACTCCAACGACGCCGAGGCGCAGGCCGTCGCGTTCGCCGAACGGCAGTTCCTGGCGTCGGTGTCGCACCCGAACATCGTCAAGATCTTCAACTTCGTCGAACACCTCGACACCTCGGGGCGCACGTTCGGCTACATCGTGATGGAGTACGTCGGCGGCGCGACGCTCAAGAGCCTCACCACGGTCGACGGCGACTCCTCACACCGCAAGCACCTACCGATCTCGCACGCCATCGCCTACCTGCTCGAGGTCATGGGCGCCCTGGGCTATCTCCACTCGGTGGGCCTGGTGTTCAACGACGTCAAACCCGAGAACATCATGATCGGCGGCGACGAGGTCAAGATGATCGACCTCGGCGCGGTGTCGCCCATCAACGGCTACGGACACCTCTACGGGACACCGGGATTCCAGGCCCCGGAGATCGTGAAGACCGGTCCGCAGATCGTGACCGACATCTACAGCATCGGACGGACCCTCGCGGTTCTCACCCTGCCGATGCCGATGGAGAACGGCCGCTACGTCGACGGCCTCCCCTCCCCCGAGGACGCGCAGGTCCTCGCCGACAACGAGTCGTTCCACCGACTGCTGCAGCGATCCACCGATCCCGATCCGGCGCAGCGCTTCTCGTCGACCGACGAGATGGCGACGCAGATGCTGTCGGTGCTGCGCGAGATCGTCGCGCGGTCGACCGGTGTGCCGCGCCCCGCACTGTCGACGGTGTTCACCCCGCAGCGCACCACCTTCGGCACCGACCTGCTGCTCGGGCCGGTCGACGGGTTCTTCGATCCCATCAACTCCGAGACCTTCCTCGACCCCGACGACATCGCCGCGGCGCTGCCCGTGCCGCTGGTCGACCAGACCGACCCCGCCGCAGGACTTCTCACGTCGGCGGCGCTGTCGGAACCCAACCAGACGCTCGACACGATCCGCAGCGCCAAGCAGGACGGCCTGTCGTCGTTGATCGGCACCGACCCCGGCGACGACCATCCGTCGCTGGAGGTCGATCTCGCCGAGGCCCGCGCCTACATCGAACTCGGCGACGTCGACACCGCGCTGGGGTTGCTCGACATCACCTCACGCCACCACCAACACTCCTGGCGTATCGAGTGGTACCTCGGGTTGTGCGCCCTGATCAACGGGGAACCCGAGGTCGCCCACGAACGATTCTCGACGGTGCTGGCGGCGATGCCCGGCGAGATCGCCCCCAAGCTCGCCGTCGCCGCGACCGCCGAACTCATCGGACGCTGGTTGCGCAGCGAGAGTTCCGATCCCGGCTCGCGTCGTGGCGGCACGACCGCGGCCGATCCCGAACGTGCTGCGGCGATAGAACACTGGGACGAGGTGGCGCTGCGGGAGTACACCACCCTGTGGCAGACCGACCGCGGCATCGTCACCGCCGCGTTCGGCGTGGCCCGGATGTTGTTCACCGCCGGGGAGATCGAGGAGTCGGTGAAGGCCCTCGACGACGTCCCCGCCACCAGCCGCCACTTCAACACCGCGTCGTGCACCACCGTGCTCGCGCTGGTCCACGGTCGTGACCCCGAGCAGGTCACCGGCGACCAGTTGCGCGAGGCGGCCCGCCGACTCGCGGCGATGCCCGAGACCGAACCACGCAAGCCGCGCCTGTCGATCATGGTGTTGGGCACCGCACTCGGCTGGGTGAACGCCCACCCCGACAAGGCGTCACCGAACATCTCGCTGCTCGGGTTCCCGTTCACCGAACACGGTCTGCGGGCCGGGCTCGAACGGTCACTGCGCCGCCTGGCCCGATCGACGGTCGACCGCAAACAGCGTTTCAACCTGGTCGATCTCGCGAATCTCATCCGGCCGCACACCCTGTTCTGAGGGCACTACCAGCTCAGCCAGGGTTCCTCTCGCACCACAGCGGCCTGCACGTCGTCGGCGGCGACGTCGATGTGTCCGAACAACGCGGCGACCGCCTCGTCCTGCGTCATCCCCAGGCGAGCGGCGTGGCGCTCCGCGCGGCGCAGCGCTCGTGTCGTCGTGACCCGGGTAACGGCCCCGGTGTCACCGAAGTCGACGTCGATGCCACCCGCTCCGCCGGGACCGAGCGGAGTGGTCAGCGCCTCGAGGGTGGTGTCGCCGAACACGACCCGCCCGGCGACGTCGGCGACGAATCGGCACCGGTCGAGCACGTATCGCCCGGGCGCGCCGCGACGGATCCGCGAATCATGCAGTGCCAGAACGTCGTGCATGTCCGCACCGTTGTCGCCGACGAGCCACACCGCGACATCGCCGGTGCGCACGATCGACGCGATCGTCCGGTGCAGGGACGCCGGGGTGTGTCCCGCGGTCGACACCCGCGCGACCACGTCGGGTACCTCGTAGCGCAGACCGGCGGTGCGGGCGGCCGGCTCGGTGATCCTCGGCGCGAGGCTCAGCGCCTCACCGTTCTTCGCGTCGGTGCGCCGCGCGGTGTCGCGCGCGGCCCAGTCGGGGCCGTCGTGCCACGCCACCGCACGCGGTTCGTGGGCGAGCACGGCGCCGGCCATCGTCATGCGGTTCGCGAGTTCCCAGTCCTCGCCGCCGTAGCGGGTGAACGACTCGTCGAATCCGCCGACCTCGTCGAACAGCACTCGGCTGCAGGTCATCACGGCGCTGATCACGTAGCGGTACCCGGTCCAGCCGGGCCGCAGCAGGTTCTCGGTCCATCCGTAGGCGTCGACGAGCCATTGCGGTTCGGTGAGCTCTGTCGCCGGGGTGGTGGAGAAGTCGGCGTGGCGGCGACGCCCGACCACGAGGGCGTCGGGCACCACCGAAGGCAGTGCGATGGCATGGGCGAGGTAGTCGGGCTCGGGCACGGTGTCGGCGTCGAGGAAGCAGAGCAGCTCGCCGTTCGACGTCCGCGCGCCGAGGTTACGTGCGGCCGCCGCCCGGAACCCGTTGTCGGCCTGCCGGACCACGGTGACATCGACGGTGTGGCCGCGCACGTCCGGTGGCTGCGCCGACCCGTCGTCGGCGACGATGACCTCGATCCTGTCGGTGCCGACGGTCTGGGTGTCGAGAGCGGTGAGGACGCGGTGCAGCTGCGCGGGTTGCTCGTAGTACGGGATCACCACACTGATCGAACGGGCCGGCGCGGTTTCGTCGGCGACGAGGCCCCATCGCTCGTCGGAGACGAGATCCCACCGATTGTCGGCGACGACCACGGTCCCATCCGCGCAGCGGAACACCCCGGGGCCGGTCATCGGCCCACCCGTGCGAACACGGCGCGGTGGGCGTCGGCCACCTCCGCGGGAGTGGGGTGCACGGCGACGGCGCCGCCGATGCGGGTACGTGACGGATCATGTAGCGCCGCAGTGATCGACGGCGTGAGGTCGGCGTCGTCGTAGACCACCAGCGTTCCCGGCGACCGGGCCGCGATCTCCTCGGTGTAGCGGGTGCGCGGTACCAGCGGCGCACGCCGCAGCGATCGCCAGGTGTTCACCGAGGCCGATGCGGACATGTGTCGATGGTGGGCCACCGGGACGGTGATCGTCGCCATCCGTCGGTACAACTCGGCGTCGTCGAGGAACCCCGTCACCTCCACCGGTCGGCCGATCGACGCCGCGTGAGCGTGCAATTCGTCGACGAGGTCGTCGTGGCCGTCGGACGGCGCGCCGAGCGCGACGAACGCGACGTCGGCGTCGAGCCCGTCCATGGCGCGCAGGGTCTCGATGTGACCCTTCCCGGGATAGAGGAACCCGAGCACGCCGACCGACCGTCCACCGGTGGCCGCCGCCGGATCGGCAGCTGCGATGTCGAGGGTCTCGACCATCAGCGGGATCACCTCGGGGGTGACGTCGAGGCCGAGATGCTCGGCCAACAGGGCACTCTCGTGGTCGCTCGACACCACCACCGCGTCGAGGACCGACGCCACCCGCCGGTAGCACTCGACACGGCGGGCGAAACCGGTGCCGTCCGAGAGTTGCGGGAGGTCGTGGAGCGTGGCGCTCACCCGCGCACCCCGCTCGTGCAGCGCGGCCACCAATCCGGTCGCGGCATCGGCGGCCGCTGATGCCGACGCACCGAACAGGCGGTCCGTGAACTGCAGGTGCACGACGTCGGGAACCGTTGCTGTGCAGGCGTTCGTCGCGGTCCGGGGGTCGACCTCGCGCGCGATCACCCGGGCGTCACCGGCCAGCGCGGCGTGCACGGCCGCGCCGTGGCGGACCACGCCGTGTTCGGGGGGTCCGACGAGCAGGTGCACCACCGACACGTCCGCACCGATCACGGAGCCATCCCCAGGATCTCGAGGAGTTCGGCGTAGCGGGTGCGTGCGGCCTCGGCATAGACAGGGTGGTCGGCGTAGAACGCGGCCTGCGCGGTGCGCACCTCCGCCTGCGCGACGGCACGGCCGTCGACCGTCCAGGCGTCTCGCGGCGCGGCGTCGAGGCCCAGCGCGTCGACCACCCGCTCCTCGAGCGGCGACCGGACACCGCCGAGGAGGATGCGGCCCGGATCACCCGGGACGCCGCGGTGACCGGCGGCCGACAGCAGTCGGGTGGCGACCGTCGCGAGAACGGGGTTGCCGGGGTGGTTGATGGTGTGTGCGGCCGCCGCCCCGAACCCGTGCAGCGTGTCGGAGACGCCGACATCGCAGTCCCGGGCCTCGCGGGCGGCCAACTGGTCGATGCTCCACTGCGCCGCGTCGCGGATCTGTTCCGGCGTCACCTCGACGTCGTCGTGACCGAACAGCGTGCGCAGGTCGTGATACGGGACGACCGGCGGCGACACCGACGGCTCGGCGGGATCGCGCACGATCACCTGGAACGGGTACAGGCCGCCGTAGCGGATCACCGGCCATCGGAGTCGTACCGCGTCGGCGGGCAGCCAGCGCGTCAGATCGTCGGTGCCGATCGGCAGATCGCGATACCCCGAACGCACCGGTTGGGAGAGCACCACCCGAGCCCGGGTGAGCAGCGCCTGCACGTGAGGAATGTCATCGCCGGTGAGTTCGTGCACCGGTGGCACGCGGCACGTCACGAACCCGCGATCGGCGACCGTGTCGAGGAGAACCCGCAGCGCCTCGGCCTGACAGTTGCCCCACACCACCCACAGCGGACGGCCGTCCTGGGCCCCCCGGGGCTCGGAGACACCGTAGAAACCGCCGTAGTGGATCGTGCGCGGATCGAGCTCCGCGGTCACCGGGGTGGGGCCTGTCGGGGGGAGGGGCTATTGTCGAAGAGCACGATTCTTCTCCCTCTCGAGCAGTCGGGCCGGGTGTATCCCTCCCCCCTTTGTAACGTCTGCCGCGCTCGGAGAAAATTTGACCCTGACACCATCGGTTTCGTCGTCTCCTCCTGACCACATCCGCGTCGCCTCCATACCCTCGGCGCATCCCTATGTGGCACATCTGAATTCGCCGTCGAACCCCGGCCCGGGGATGGTCGTGCACCGACTCGCCGACCCACGCCCGGCGGGCGCCGGCCCCGGCGACACGCGCTGGTGGCCGCCACGCTTGCTCGAACCGCGATGGCTCGCCGAGCATGTCGAGTCCTTCGACCTGCTGCACCTGCACTTCGGGTTCGACACGGCGACGCCCGACTCCCTGCGCGCCGTTCTCGACACCGTGCACGCGGCGGGCAAACCGGTCGTGTTCACCGCGCATGACCTGCACAATCCCCACTTCCCCGACGATGCCGCGCATCGGGCGTGTCTGGACGTGCTGATCCCCGGTGTCGACGAACTGATCACCCTCACCCGCGGTGCGGCCGTCGAGATCGAGCGGCGGTGGGGACGCCGACCGACCGTGATCGCGCATCCGCACATCGCGCCGCTCGACCGCGTCGGCGCACCGCGCACCCCGCGCGACGGGTTCGTGATCGGGCTGCACGCCAAGAGCTTTCGCGCCAATCTCGATCCCGGTGCCGTCGTCGACACCCTCGCGCGCGTTGTGGCGAGCATGAACGACGACGGTGACGACGTGACCCTGCGCATCGACATCGACGCCGGCGATCATCCCGAGGCCGCGAAGCTCCACGCCGTCGCCGACCGACCCGGGGTGGACCTGCGCGTCCATCCACGTTTCACCGACGACGAACTGTGGCACTACCTGTCCGTGATCGACGTGTCGGTGCTCCCGTATCGCTTCGGCACCCATTCGGGGTGGCTCGAGGCGTGCTTCGACGTGGGCACCGCGGTGATCATCGGCGACTGCGGTCACCACGGCGACCAACGCCCGGTCACCCAGTTCGGTTTCGGTCCCGACCGTTTCGACGCCCACAGCCTGGAGCGGGCCGTCCGGTCGGCGTACCTGCTGCGCGATCACCCGCCGACGGCGACCCGATCCGGGCGCGAGGCAGAGCGCGAGGCTGTCGCCGCGGCACACGACGCCGTCTACCGCCGCGCTCTGCGCCATGCCCACACCGACCTCACGGCGCGTGCGTCGTGACCGGCGTTCTCGCCCCGCTGCGCTCATCTGTTGTCCCGACCGGGGGTCGGCCCACCGACCGGCCGCTGCGGATCGCGCTGCTGGGGTCGTCGAGCTACCCGATCTGCGAGCCGTTCGCGGGAGGCCTCGAGGCGCACATCCACCAGTGGGCCACGGCGCTGACCGCACTCGGGCACGAGGTGACACTGTTCGCCGCCGACGGATCGGCCACCGACATCGCCTCGGGCATGCTGCGGGTCCGGACGCTGGAGCTCTCCGAGATCTCCCGATCGGATCCGACAACACCCGAACGCATGGTGAACGAGCACCACGCCTATCTGTCGCTGATGCTCGAGCTCGCCGAGACCGGGAGTCAGACATACGATCTCGTGCACAACCACAGCCTGCACTACCTCCCCATCGCGATGTCGCGGATGCTCGACATCCCCATGCTGACGACACTGCACACCCCGCCGTTCGCGTGGTTGGAGTCGGCGATCGCCGTATCCCGCGGCATCACCACGTCGTTCGCGGCGGTCAGTCGCTACACCGCACGGCAGTGGGAACCGGTGGCCGGTGATGTCGACGTCGTGTTCAACGGCATCGCGACCGACCGGTGGCCCGTGGGCCCCGGCGGCGACCACGCCGTGTGGTCGGGACGCCTGGTCCCCGAGAAGGGACCGCACCTGGCGATCGACGCCGCGCGCGCCGCGGGCATGCCGATCCGGATCGCCGGCCCCGTACAGGACGAGCGCTACTTCGCCCAGGAGATCGCCCCCCGCCTGGGCCCCGGCGTCGAGTATGTCGGTCACCTCCACCGACGTGATCTCGCCGAGCTCGTCGGACGGTCGGCCGTCGCGCTGGTGACACCGGTGTGGGACGAGCCGTACGGGCTGGTCGTCGCCGAGGCGTTGTCGTGCGGCACGCCGGTCGCCGCGTTCGACCGGGGTGGCATCCCCGAGATCGTCGACGCGTCATCGGGACGGCTCGCCCGGCCCGACGACGTCGCGTCGCTGGCCGCGGCCCTCACCCAGGCCGCGGGGTTGTCGCGGGCCGACGCACGCCGTCGTGCGCAGGACGTGTGCTCGGAGACGCGGATGGTCGACGAGTACCTGCACATCTACGACCGAATGCTGACCCGACAGGGTGCGGCTGAGCCGACGACCCGCGTGGTCGGCTGATCTGACGTGATCGGTTATTACGTCCATCACCACGGCGTCGGCCACATGACCCGCTCGGCGTCGATCGCCGCCGCTCTCGACGAACCGGTCACCGTGTTGTCGTCACGGCGTCCGCCGGCCGATCACCCGGCCGTCGACTGGCTCGATCTGCCCCTCGACGTCCCCGCGGATCCCCTCGGCGACACCGCTGCCGACCCGACCGCGCACGGCGCCGTGCACTGGGCACCGACCGATGTCGTCGGACTCACCGACCGCATGGCGGCGGTGGCCGCGTGGATCGCCCGGGTGCGGCCGTCGGCGGTGGTGGTCGACGTGTCGGTCGAGATGACGGTGTTCGTGCGTCTCATGGGTGTCCCGGTGGTCGTGATGGCCATGCCCGGTGATCGCACCGACAGCCCCCACGAGCTCGCCCACCGGATCGCCGATCGCATCGTCGCCCCGTGGTCGCGCGGCGTCTACGACCCCGCGCACCTCCACCCGTTCGCGGCCAAGACCCGACACGTGGGGTCGATCAGCCGTTTCGCCGATCGCACCCGCGACCCCGCCGCGATTCCCCTCGACCCGACCGTCCTCGTCCTCGGTGGCGCCGGCGGATCGGCGGTCGACACACACGCGGTCGAGGCCGCGGCGCGGGCCTGCCCGGACCACCGATGGCGGTTCGCGGGCCCCGGGTCGTGGGTCGACGACGTGTGGCCACTGCTGCACTCCGCGTCGGTGGTGGTCACCCACGCCGGCCAGAACGCCGTCGCCGACGTCGCCTGCGCCGCCACACCGGCGGTCGTCATCCCCCAGGACCGTCCCTTCGGCGAACAGAACGCGACCGCCGAGGCGTTGTCCCGCAACAGCATCGCGGTCACCCTCGACACGTGGCCCGCACCGGAGGCGTGGCCGCGACTGCTCGCCGAGGCCTCGGCCATCGACACCACACGCTGGAAGAACCTGCAGACCGACGGCGCGGCCGACCGTGCCGCCGCGGTGGTGTCTGACCTCATCGCCGAGGTCGCGCGATGACGATGACCGCCGTGGTGACCGTCGTCTCGGGTCGGCACCGTCATCTGCGGGCCCAGCGGGTCGGTCTCGCGGCATCGACGGTTCCGCCCGCCGTGCACGTGGTCGTCGCCATGGACGATCCGGCGGTCGCCGAGGTCCTCGAGGAGAACCCACTGCCGACGACCCTGGACACGGTCGGTGACGATGACCACCGGTTGCCGCTGGCGACCGCGCGCAACCTCGGCGCCGCCACCGCGATCGAGGCCGGCGCCGACCTGCTGGTGTTCCTTGACGTCGACTGCATCCCCGCCCCGGATCTGCTGTCGCGCTACGCCGCCGCCGCAGCCGAGCACCCCGACACCCTGCTGTGCGGCCCGGTCACCTACCTGCCGCCGCGCGACCACCCCTGGACCGCCGCCGAACTGGCGTCGGCGACCGATCCGCACCCGGCCCGTCCGAACCCACCCGACGGCGTGGTCCTCACGGGCGACGACCCCGATCTGTTCTGGTCCCTGTCGTTCGCGGTCACCCCGGCCACGTGGCGACGTGTCGGCGGTTTCTGTGAGGACTATCGCGGATACGGCGGCGAGGACACGGATTTCGCCGCCGTGGCCGCCGCGACGGGTGTCGGGATCTCGTGGGTCGGCGGCGCGCACGCCCATCACCAGCACCACCCCGTGTCCCGGCCACCGGTCGAGCATCTCGACGACATCGTCGCGAACGCGACGGTGTTCCACCGGCGGTGGGGTCGGTGGCCGATGACCGGGTGGCTCGACGACTTCGAACGTGCAGGCCTCATCACCCGCAGCGACGAGGAGATCGCCGTCCGGAGCTGAGGTTCAGGCGGCGCCGACGAGCGCGGCGGCCTTGCGGGCGATCGCCAGTTCCTCGTTCGTGGGGACGACGAGCACCGCCACCTCCGAGTCCGCGGTGGATATCCGCCGAGCCTCCCGCGACCGGACGACGTTCGCCTCGTCGTCGACGGCGATGCCGTATCGCTCGAGTCCGGCCAGAGCGTCGCGGCGCACCGTCGGCGCATTCTCCCCGACACCGGCGGTGAACACGATGGCGTCGACCCGGCCGAGATCGACCATGTAGGCGCCGATGTAGCGCCGCAGGCGATGGATGTAGACGTCGTAGGCGAGCTGCGCGGCCTCGTCGCCGTCGGCGACCATCGAGGTGATGGTGCGGAAGTCGTTCTCCCCGCACAGTCCCTTGAGACCGGAGCCGGAGTTCAGCATCCGGTCGATGTCGTCGATGTCCATGTCCGACACCCGGCGCAGGTACATCACAATCGCGGGATCGATGTCGCCGCTGCGGGTTCCCATCACGAGACCCTCGAGCGGGGTGAGGCCCATCGACGTGTCGATCGGGCGGCCGCCGCGCACCGCCGACGCCGAGGCCCCGTTGCCGAGGTGCAGGATGATCTGCGCCACGTCGGCGGGATCGGCGCCGAGGAACCGCGCAGCCGCGCCGCTCACGTACTCGTGCGAGGTGCCGTGGAATCCGTAGCGCCGGATGTGATGCGCAGTGGCCACCTCTCGGTCGATCGCGTACGTCGCGGCCGCAGCCGGCAGGTCGTGGAAGAAGGCGGTGTCGAACACGCAGACACCGGGCACATCGGGCAGCAGCGCACGGATCGCGGTGATCCCCATGAGGTTCACCGGATTGTGCAGGGGTGCCAGTCCCGAGAGCGCGTCGATCGTCTCGATCACCTCGTCGCTCACCAGCACGGGTTCGGAGAACTCCTTCCCGCCGTGGACCACCCGGTGTCCGACCGCCTGCAGCCCGCTCGACGCCAGGTCGGTGCCGGACTCGGCGAACAGGTCCAGCGCCTTCTCCAGCGCCTCGTGGTGGTCGGCGATCGCGCCGTCGAAACGACGCGTCTGACCGTTCTGCCCGTGTTCGGCGGCCGCGGAACCCGATCCGATGCGCTCCACGAGGCCCGAGGCGATGACGTCGGCCGAATCGGGGTGCACCAGCTGATATTTCAGCGAGGACGATCCCGAGTTGAGCACCAGGACGGCACCTGTCGCATCGCCGATGCGCCCGGAGTCCGTCATCACAGGGCCTGCGCCTGGATGGCGGTGATCGCGACGGTGTTGACGATGTCGGACACCAGTGCGCCGCGGGAGAGGTCGTTGATCGGTTTGCGCAATCCCTGCAGCACCGGACCGATGGCGACGGCGTTCGCGCTGCGCTGCACCGCCTTGTAGGTGTTGTTGCCGGTGTTGAGGTCGGGGAAGACGAGCACCGTCGCCTGGCCGGCCACCTTCGAGTCGGGCATCTTGCTCTGCGCCACCGACGGCTCGACGGCCGCGTCGTACTGGATCGGCCCCTCCACCAACAGTTCCGGTGCGCGGTCCCGCACGAGTTCGGTGGCGGTGCGCACCTTGTCGACGTCGGCACCCGACCCCGATTCCCCCGTCGAGTACGACAGGAGCGCGACGCGGGTCTCGATGCCGAACTGGTCGGCGGTGGCGGCCGAGGAGATGGCGATGTCGGCGAGCTGTTCGGCGGTGGGGTCGGGCACGATCGCGCAGTCGCCGTAGGCCAGGACACGGTCGGCGAGGCACATGAAGAACACGCTCGACACCGTCGAGACCCCCTCCAGGGTCTTGATGATCTCGAACGCCGGCCGGATGGTGTGTGCGGTGGTGTGTTTCGCGCCCGACACCATGCCGTCGACGATGCCCTCGTGCACCATCATCGTGCCGAAGTACGACACGTCGCGCACGACCTGCAGCGCGCGGGCGGTGTCCATGCCCTTGTGTTTGCGCAGCTCCGCGTACGAGTCGGCGAAGCGGTCGAGGAGATCAGACGTGGTCGGGTCGATCACCTCGGCGGCGTCGAGATCGACTCCGAGTTCCTGTGCGCGCGAACGTACGTCGTCGACGTCACCGAGCAACGTGAGGTCGGCGACGCCCCGCCGCAGGAGCCGGCCTGCCGCGCGCAGCACGCGGTCGTCGTCGCCCTCGGGCAGCACGATGCGCTTGCGATCGGACTTCGCGCGCGAGATCAGCTGGTATTCGAACATCTGCGGCGTCACCACCGTCGGCGCCGACAGCCGCAGCTTCTCCAGCAGCGACTCGGAGTCGACGTGTTCCTCCATCAGCGTCAGCGCCGCATCGATCTTGCGCACCGACTCGACGCCGACCCGCCCGCGCGCCAGTGCCGCGGTGCGGGCGGTCTCGTAGGTGCCCTGCTCGCACGTGATGATCGGCAGTGCCGGTTTGAGTCCCTCGACGAGCGAGGAGATCATCGGGTGCGGCTTGATACCGCCGTTCATGATGATGCCCGACAGTTTCGGGAAACCCTGTGCCGCATTGGCGGTCACCAGCGCGAGCAGCACGTCGGATCGATCGGCGGGGGTGATGACGGCGACACCGTCGGTGAGACGTTCGAGGATGTGTTCGGCGGTCATGCCGCCCACCATCACGCTCATCGCCTCACGGTCGAGGAGCTCGGGATCGCCACTGTAGAGCTCGCCGTCGAGGGCGGCCATCAGCTCGTTCATCGTCGGCGCCACCAGCACCGGGTCCTCGGGCAGCGCCCACGCCGGCAGTCCCGTGGTCTCCAATGTCGTCTTGACCTCGGTGAGCTGATCGGGCGCACAGCGATTGGCGATGAGGGCCGCGGCCTGCGCATGGGCGCCGCGCACCTCGGCCAGGCAGAGTTCGGCGAGGGCGAGCACCTCGTCGGGTGTCCGGTCGGCGGCCTTGAGCGCCAACACCATCGGGGTGCCCAGGTTCGCGGCGATCCGCGCGTTGAAGCTGAGCTCCGAGGGGCTCGCGACGTCGGTGAAGTCCGATCCGATGACGAGGACCGAATCGCACTGCTCCTCCACGGCGTGGAAGCGGTCGACGATCTCGGCCAGCGTCGCCTCGGGGTCGGAGTGCACCTGTTCATAGGTCACGCCGATGCAGTCCTCGTAGGAGAGGTCGGCCGAGTCGTGTTCCATCAGCAGGTCGAGGATGTAGTCCCGCTCGCCCGCCGCGGCCCGCGAGATCGGCCGGAACACGCCGACCCGACCGCCGGTGGCGGCCAGCAGGTGCAGCGTGCCGAGCGCGATGGTCGATTTCCCGGTGTCGCCCTCGGGGGAGGCGATGTAGATGCTGCTCGAGGTCGGACTGCCTGCGGCCATGCCGCTCAGCCTATCGGCCGACGGGTTTGCCCAGGAGATCGAGGACGACCGGTGCGATCGACGGCAGCAATGTCTGCCACAGCTGCGGGGCCAGGAGGACACTGCCGGCGTCCTTCGTGCGACACCCGCTCGCGACCGGGACCCCGTCGAAGCGATCGGCGAGAAACTTCAGGAACAGCGGCAGCCCGAAGATGTCGAGGGTGATGTGCTCGCTGAAGTGATCACGGAGGTACTCGATCCGCGCCTGCGGATCGGTGCAGTACTTCCTCACCAGAGCGTTGACCGGGCCCACAGGTACGAGGTAGTCGGGGTTGGACTGCGTCATGAACATCGGGAAGTCCGGCGTCGCATGGCCCATCGAGATCTCGGAGAGCACGTCGCGGACCCGCGGGTCGTCGAACGGTCGTGGGATCGAGAACAGCGACTCGATGTCGACGAACGGCAACACCACCGCCGAGGGCACCTGGCAGAGGTTCTGTTTCGCGGCGACATAGGCGCGACCGGCCGGGGTCAGGTACCGCCGGAACAGGTCCTGCAGGACGGGGTACTCACGTTGTGCCCCGATGGCGCCGGCGAAGATGAGTCCTGAACCGATGTTGCGGGTGTTGAGCCGCAGCGCGGCCCCGATGTCGGCGGGTATCCCGCCCTCGGCGGCACCCACGATCCGCAGATCGGGCGCATAGCTGCGGTGCAGTTCGGCGGCGTGCCCGGTGGCGATCGCTCCGCCCGAGTAGCCCATCATCCCCACCGGCGTCGACCGCGACAGCCGCATCGGCGAGAAGTTCTCCGCTGCGCGGATGCCGTCGAGCGTGATCCGGCCCTCGAGGGGACCCGCACCGAACGCCTGTCGGGGTCCCTGGGTGTCGGTGATGACGACCGACCAGCCCATCTCCAGCGCCGCGAGCGGCACCACGAACAGGGAGTTGGTCTCGATCGCACCGGCGAGCGGACCGACCGACGCCAGCTGGGTGACGTACGACGGTCGGCAGTACTGACCCAACGAGTCCTCCGCCGACTGGAACGACAGCAGCGGTCGGTGGGGCGCGGTCGTGCCGCGCGGGCGCATGACCGTGGTCACCGCGGGGACCGCGGCACCGCGGGAGTCCGACGACCGGAACGACAGTTGCCAGGCGTCCATGTTCAGGGGGAGCGCGGCGTAGAACGCGAGGTTGACCCGTCGCGCGGCGATGATCTCGCCGGGCTGCTTCGAGGCGACCACAGCCTGCGGCGGTGCGTAGAAGCCCGGATCGAGTTCCGGCGGCAGCGGAGGGACCGGGAACGGCGGCGCGGGCGCGATCGTCGGTGGCGCGGGTGCGGGCGGTGCCGCCGCGGCCGGGGTGACCGTGGCGAGCAGGCCTCCGACACACAGTGCCGCCACCGCGACCCACACGCTCCACCGTCGTTCTGTCCGCATCATCCGACCGAGACCTCCCTGCACGACGCCCCCGACGGGCGGTTGTGATCTGCGCTACACCACACCGCAAACCTCGGCACACGGTCCATGGTCGTCCGCACAATGAGTTCGCGGCGACCTTTGTGCACCTGCCCATCGGCGAGCAAGATCGAGCGGAGTGCCCCGATGACGGACCGGGCGGCGGTGATCCGACGACTGCATCAGCGGGCCTCGACCGTCATCACCAGCTTCTCCTCGGCGATGCCGGGATACGACGATGCGCCGCGCGCGCTCGTGGAGGCCGATGTGGTGCACGGCATCCGGGTGAACATCGACCTGTTCTTCCACTATCTGTCGACCGGCGTCATGCCGACCGACGCGCAGCTGCAGCCGGTCGTCGACCTCGCCATCACCCGTCACGCCGATGGGGTGGCCCTCGACGACATCCTGGGCATCTATCAGACCGGGTCGGTCACCATCTGGGAACGGACCGCGGGCGAACTGGGACCCGCCGATCACGCTGTGCTCATCGAGGCGAGCACCGCGCTCGTCCGGTATCTGACCGGCGTGACCGGCCGCATCGCGGCCGCGATCCGATCCGATGCGGCCCCCCAACACCATTGGGGCACAGCCGATGCGCGCCGGGTGGTGGCGACAGCACTGCTCGACGGTGCCGACCCGGGGCCGTGGGCGACGGTGCGGGCCGGTGACATCGCCACGTCGTTCTGCGTCTGCGTGCTCGCGCCGACGGCCGCCGCCGATCCGGTGGCCTTGCGGTCGGTGGTCACCGCGATCACCGACATCCCCGGCGCGTTCGTGGTGGCCGACCACGACGGGTGGACGGCGCTCGTCCCCGCTCTCGATGGCGATCAGACCGGTGACGCAACCGCGCGGGCACTCGACGAGGCGAACCCTCGTGACGGGGCACCGACGTTCTGGGCGGGCGTCTCCGCGCCGACATCACGCGCAGGCATCCCCCGAGCGCGCGCCGAGGCGACGCTGGTGTGTTCGGTGGCACGCACCGAGGGACGCCACGACGAGATGTGCACCGGAGCGATGGTGCTGTTCGGTTTCGCGGTCGCCACAGCCGCGGCGGCCCACCCCCACCTGCGACGGGTGCTCGCCGCACTCGACAGCGATCCGATCCTGCACGAGACGGTACGCACCCACCTCGCCTCGGGATCGAACACCGTCTCGACCGCGGCTCGAATGCATGTGCACCGCAACACCGTCGGGTACCGCCTGGCCCGCGTCGCCGCGGTCACCGGTCACGATCCCCGCACCACCGAGGGCGGCTGGGTGCTGGGCGCTGCGCTGCGGCTCGCGGCGCTCAGTCGATCGACAGCAGGTCACGATGGGCGAGTCGACGGGCGGTGACCGCCGCCATCCCGAACGACCGCAGCAACGTCTCGAGGGAGGCGTCGACATCGGCGTCGGTGACCGACACCGGATCGGCCAGCCAGGCGTGCACCAGCGCGAGCAGGTGGCCGCAGGTGATGGCGGTGGCCAGGTCGATGTTCTCGATCCGTAGCCGGCCCGCGGCGACGGCGTCGGCCAGGTCGCGGCGGGCTCGCGGCCCCAGCCCGGTCGGCGAACCCATGAGCACGAAGCCGTAGGAGTCGATGATCTCGGCGGTCTGACGATGGCTGATGGCCAGGCGACCGGCGTGCCGGAACGAGGTGGCGAACACCTCGGCGGGATCGATGGCCCGCGTCGCGATCGTGTCGAGGTGGTCGCCGAGCGCCTCAAGGATCTGGTCGATGGCCGCGTCGAACAGCGACTTCTTGTCGTCGAAGTGGTTGTAGAACGTTCCGAAGCCGACATCGGCGGTGGCGGTGATGTCGGCGATGCTCACCGTCGCCGCACGCCCGTCGGCGATGAGCGTGCGCGCGGCGTCGATCAGCGCCTGACGCGTCTTCGCGCGGCGTCGGTCTGTGCGGTTCGGGGCGGGGCGATTCGGGGCGGGGCGATTCGGGGTGGGGGCAGGATTCGGCGTCTCGGGTGTCGCCACGGCGCGCCCTCCCCTCGGTTCACGACAGGCGCGATGCCAATCGGGGCAATTGTGCCAGCGCATTGAGTCGTTCGATGCGGTAGCGCTGCGCCGGGTCGAAGACCCCGGCGAGTGCGGGTGCCGGATCGGTTCCGGACTGCCCGCGATAGGTCAGTGCACTGAACGGCCAGTCGGACCCGAAGACGATGTGGTCGATGCCGGTCACCTCCAGCACACTGCGCATCGCGGCGGGTGACGTGGACAACGAGGTGTCGTAGAAGAAGTCACGGATCGCCGAGTCGGTGCCGAACACCGAGACGTCGGGCGCCGCGGGGAACGCCTGGCGCGGTGTCGACAGTCGCTGCGAGAGGAACGGCACGCAACCGCCGGCGTGGGCGAGGGAGAACCGGATGTCCGGGTACCGGTCCACGGTCCCGGTGGCCATCAGCAGCGCTGCGGCGCGCGTGGTGTCGAACGGGTACTCCTCGTAGAACGCGGGGAAAGGCAGTTCGGGCCGGTTGCTCGGCGCGAGTTCGGCCGGATGCACGAACACGAAGGCCGAGCGGGCGTTCAGCGCGGCCATCACCGGCTCGAAGCGGGTGTCGCCGAGGTAGATGCCGTCGTAGTTGCTCAACAGCGCGACGCCGTCGAGCCGTCGGACGTCGAGCGCGTGGGTGATCTCGGCCAGCGATGCGGCGACGTCGGGCAGGGGCAGGAACGCGAAACCGCCGAAACGAGTGGGGTACTGGGCGATCAGATCGGCGAGATAGTCGTTGCAGTACCGGTTCATCGCACGGGCCTGCGCGGGCGGCAGGAAATTCACGCCCGGGTCCGAGATCGAGAGCACCTGGGTGCCGATCCCGTGCGCATCCATGAACCCCAGCGCCTCGGCCGGTGACCACGACGGCACGGGGACGAACGAACGGAGCGTGTACCCACTCGCCTGCAATGCCGACCGGTAGCGGGGCGGGAGGAAGTGCGCGTGCAGGTCGACGCGGTACCGGCCGGACCCCGTGGGACCGGGATCGGCCACGGCCGTGGCGGTCCCGTTCGCGAGCCCAGCGACCACCCCTCCGGCGGCCAGCGCGGCGATCGCCTGGCGGCGCGTGACATCCATGGGCATCCTCTACGGCCTGATCGATTCTGATGATTCGATCAGTGGGCATTCAAGCACGGGTCGACCGCGGGCACAACAGGCGTTGAGGAATGGCGCAACGCCGGTGGTCACGGGGTGACCACCGGCGTCGCACCTTCCTGCTGGATCGCTCAGGTGAGCTTGTAGACCGTCTGCCCTCCGACAGTGGTGGCGGTGTAGTGCTCGGCGACCCAGGTCGAGATCTCGGAAGCGCTCGAACTCGACCCGCCCGGGCCACCGCCCTGACCGCTTCCGATGTAGTAGCCGATCTTGCCGTCCTGCACGTAGGAGATGAACTGCGCCAGCGTCGGGGTGGGGTCACCACTCCAGCCGCCGATCGCCATCACCGAGGTGCCGCTCGCGATCTCGATCCCCGAGGCCGACTGCGAACCAGTGGTCGCCGCAGCCCACTTCGTGGTCGTGGACTGCAGCAGCGCGGACAACTCGGTGCTGGTCGACCCGCCCATGCCGCCGGTGCGCTGTGTGGACGCCTGGGTCCGGGTCGCGGTGCCACCGGGCGCACCCGAGGGCCGCTGACCGGAGGTGCCACCCGGGCCGGCGTCACCGGAGCCGCCTCCGCCGGGGGCTCCCCCACCGGGACCGCCCATGCCGCCCGAGGAGTCCGCGGTCTGCACCGCTGTGGGGATGGAGCCGGTGTGTTCGGTTGCGGCCGTGGCGACACCGAAGGCCGCCGAGGCACTGAACCCGGCGAGGGCGCCGACGAGAACAGCGGTGGCGACCGCCTTCCGGAACCCGAACCGTCCGCCGACCGCGATGACCAGTATCGAGACCACCGCGACTGCACCGATCAGGTAGCGGGTCCACACCGGACCGAAGTCGGCCCGGTCGAGCAGCACGATCGACCACGCCGAGGCCAGAGCGATCATGGCGCCCAACGCGATCCGCCCGTCCCACCGGTCCCGCAGCCGCCAGGCGTAGACACAGCCGAGGCCGACCAGTGCGCCGATCGCCGGCGCGAGCGCCACGGTGTAGTACGGATGAATGGTGCCGCTCATGAAGCTGAAGATGAGCCCGGTCACGATGAGCCAGCCACCCCACATCACCAGGCCGGCCCTCTCGGTGCGCGACAGACGGTCGGTCTCCCGCGCCCGGATGAACTGTCGCACCACGAGGTAGGCGCCGAACACGAGCACGAACAGAGCGACCGGCAGCAGCCAGGAGATCTCGTATCCCATCTCCGAACCGAAGAGTCGGTTCAGTCCGGTGGCGCCACCGAAACTCGAACCGGCAGCACCGTTCCCGCCCATGCCGCCACCGCCGCCGCCACTGGCCCCGAAGATGCGGCCGAGTCCGTTGTAACCGAGCACGAGGTCCATCACGGTGTTGTCGGTGGAGCCACCGATGTACGGCCGTGACCCGGCCGGCCACAGCGCGACCACGAGGACCCACCATCCGGCACCCGCGATGAGCGACACCGTCGCCACGGCGAGATGCGCGATGCGCCGCAGCCATCCGGTGTTCGCGAGCAGCAGGTAGGCGAGACCGAACGCCGGGAGCACCAGCAGGCCCTGCAGCATCTTGGTGAGGAACGCGAATCCGAGGGCAATGCCCACCAGCGCCAACCATCGCCACGATCCGGCGGCGATCGCGCGGATCAGGCAGTAGCCCGCGGCGACCATGAGCAGCACCAACAGCGCGTCGGGGTTGTTGAATCGGAACATCAACGCCGCGGCGGGTGTGAACGCGAGCACCGCGCCGGCGATGAGACCCGCGGCCTGCGCGTGACGCGGGTTCGCCACCGTGCGCGTGATCGTGGCGTAGAGCAGGAACACCGCGAGGACACCCATGAGTGCCTGCGGCACCAGGACGGCCCAGCTGTTCATCCCGAAGATCCGCACCGACAGGCCGGTGACCCAGAGTGACGCCGGGGGCTTGTCGACGGTGATGAAGTTCTGCGCGTCGAGCGAGCCGAAGAACCATGCCTTCCAGCTGGTCCCGCCGGCCTGCGCCGCCGCGGCGTAGAAGCTGTTGGCGTAGCCGTTCATCGACAGGTTCCACAGGTAGAGCACCGCGGTCACCACCAGCAGCACCGGCAGTGGCGCGCGGGTCAGCAGGCGAGAACGGGCGCTGCGCCCGGTGTCGGGGACGACCCGATGGCGACCACCATCGGGGTCCGGATCGGCGGGCGTACGGGCCCGGTCGACGAGGGTGGTCATGATGCCTCCGTGTGAGTCACCGATCGGCCGTGCGCCGATCGGTACGTTGCTCACGATGTCCGTTCTGTCTCCTGCGCGGCTGGGCGGATGCTGGGAGGTCCCTGGGAGCGCATCGCCCGTCCTGCGCTGGTAGGAACGGGTGATGATCGCAGACCGGTGGGGCGTGGACGCTGCGGAGACCGCGCGGCACTTCCCGTGTGACGACATCGTGCAGACGCCGGTGTTGCGGGCGTGGCGGGGCGTCACCGTGCGCGCGACCCCCGACCGCGTGTGGCCGTGGATCGGTCAACTGCGTCTCGCGCCCTACTCCTACGACTGGATCGACAACCTCGGCCGTCGCTCACCCACCGCGTTGACAGGCCTGCCGGAACCCGTTGTGGGAGAGCACTTCATGTCCTGCGGTGGACGGCCTCTGGGCCGGATCCTCGACGTGGCGCCGACTGAGGCGCTGACCGGCGAGATCGCGGGCGCGGTGATGTCGTACGTGCTGGCGCCCGCCGGCGCGCACACCCGTCTACTGCTCAAGATCGTGATGGCCCGCGGACGCCTGATCGCGCCGCTGGTCTCGGTCGGCGACCTCGTGATGGCCCGCCGACAGCTCTTGAACCTCAAAGCCCTCAGCGAGGGATGACCGAGATCTGCCACTGAGCGCAACGGCATCGCCGTGGGGACGATACCGACCCGCCGGGTGGCACATCCCAGCAGGGAAATCAGCTCTCGGCGATGGCGGCCTGGCCGCCGACGCCACTGACGGTGGCCCGGAGTCCGGCAGCGGTGCGTGCGTACATCGAGGCCTTGATCTCGCCGATGGTGCGGCCGCGGGTGTGGGAGTGGGCATGGGCGTAGGCGAGAGCGGTGGGCAGGACGTCGTCGAGAGTGGCTGCCGCGTCGACGATCCCGAGATCGTGGGCCTGCTGCCCGCCGTACCGCTTGCCCGTCACGAGCATCTCGTGGTTGACCCGTGCAGGCACCTTGTCGCCGACGAGCATCACGCTGCCCGGGGCGTAGCTCGCGCCGATCGTGACGCCGGGCATGCAGATGTACCCGCGGTCGGACCGCATCACGACGTGGTCGTGGGCAAGGGCGAACAACGCGCCACCACCGAAGGCGTGGCCCGCGACGGCGGCGACGGTCGGCATCGGGAACACGAGGATGCGCGCGAGCAGTTCCTGCACGCTCTGGATGTAGGGATCGACCTCGTCGACATGGGTGAGCACCCAGCCGGTGTCGAGGCCGGTCGAGTAGAACTTGCCCTCGTTCGTGGTGACCAGCGCGGTCGGGCCGTCGCTCGCCTCCACCTCGTCGAGGAGGGCGTTGATCGCCGCGACCTGCGGCGGGCCGAAGACGTTCTCGTCGTCACCACCACCCTCGTCGCCGAGATGGAGCACGAAAACGCTGTCGTCACGGGTCAGATGGGCCACAACTCCACCCTAACCACTCAGCACGGCGCGACAGACGAGGTCGGCCACCTGATCGTCGGTCATCGAACTGCCCGGGACGAGCATGTGCGAGTAGACGACCCGCGCGGCGAACTCCGACGCCGCACGCCCGTCGGGGTGCAGGGCACCGGCGAGGGCGGGCTGGGCGTCGAGGTCGGGAAGGCAGCGCTGCACGATGACGTCGATGATCGTGGTGTCGGTCGCGCGATCGGGGCCGCTGGCCACCAGTGTCGACACCAGTTCGCCCGGCTCGTTGCGCAGCAGGTACTGCAGGGCCTGGTGCTCGCGGATGTAGGCGAGCGTCTTCGTGACCAGGGTGTGGACCTTGTCGTGTGGGTCGTCGACGGCGAGCATCCACTCGTCCATGCGGTCGTGCAGGGTCGACACCTCACGGTCGACGATCGCGGCGAGCAGTTCGTCGCGGCCGCCGAACATGCGGTATGCGGTGGCGCGTCCGACGCCGGCGTGCCGGGCCACCGAGGTCAGGCTCAGCGCCTGCGCGCCGAAACGCGACACCACCGACACCGCCACGTCGACCATGCGCTCGCGATCCATGACTGCAGACGTTAGGCGGTGGCCACCGTTCGAGGGCGCGTGCGGCGTCGGGAGATGGCGACACCGGTCAGGCACATCGCGCCGCCCACGAGGCCCAGCAGCGTCGGCACCTCACCGAGGGTGACCCACGACAGGACGATCGCGATGGCCGGGACGGTGAGGGTGGTCGCGGCCATCTTCCCGGCGTCGGTGCGGGTGAGCGCGTACGCCCAGGTGGTGAAGGCGATGGCCGTGGGTCCGATGCCGAGGAAGACCACGCCGGCGATCTGGCCCGCCGAGGCGTCGGCGATCTCACCGACGGCCTGCGGCGCGAACGGGACGGTCACCAGCAGGCCCGCGAGACATCCGACCCAGGTGGCGGTGATCGCGTCGACCGACCGCAGCGCCACCTTCTGCATGAGGACGCCCACCGCGTACAGCACGGCCGTCACCAGCCCCAGTGCGATCCCGAGGGTGTCGTTCGACCCGCTGCCGCCGCTCCCCCCGAAGGCGATGAGGAGGACACCGCCGAAGGCGATCACCATCCCGATCACGAGGGGCCGCGGGAAACCCTCGGACATGAACAGGCCCGCGAACACCGCGACGATGATCGGCGCGAAGTTGACCAGGAGCGCAGCCGTTCCGGCGTCGAGGTGTTGCTCGGCCCAGTTCAGCAACACGGTGTAGCCACCGAACCAGGCGACGCCGTACCCGATGACCAACACCATGGCTCGGCCCCGTGGCAGGCGCCTTCGGTAGCGCAGGGCGATCACCGCGAGGCCCGCGAACCCGACGGCGAGACGCGCGAACGCCAGGGCACCGGGCGAGAAGTGGTCGCCGACCGAACGGATGACGACGAACGACGACGCCCACAGCAGCACCGTCACGACGGCTGCGAGAACGGGAAGGGTCGCGGGGTCGGGTCGACGGCTCACGGGGACAGCCTGCGCGAGGACACCCCGCGCCGACAAACGGCTTTTTTCAGCTGCCGCCGACGAACCGGGGCGAGGCGGCGCTACCGGGTGCGGGTGCCCGCCACGTTGGCCGCGGTCAGATCGAACGACTCGTAGGCGTGGTCGTCGTCACGGGTGACGAGGTAGGCGGTCAGCACGACCATCGACCAGGTCGACAGCACGAAGGCCTGGATCACGATGAGCAGGGGAAGAAACGACATGTGTCACGGCTCCTGTGGAGATCGGGGCCGACGACTCGCGAGGAGATCGGACACCCAGGGGAGTCGACTCTGACTCGAACGGTTGATGAGCCTCCCAGGCTAGGGACCGCAACCGTCCGCGTCGACCTCATCGGCCCGGCCTGTGACGAGCTCGACACCTGCGTTGAGCAGGTGCTCAGCCCAGCTTGCGCAACCGCGGCTCGAGATCGTTCTGGAAATTGGTCAGGAACCGTTGCTGATCGTGTCCGGGCGCGTGGAACACCAGGTGGTTGAGTCCGGCGTCGGTGTACTGCTTGACCTGCTCGACGGCCTCATCGGGATCGGAGGCCACGATCCACCGCTTCGCGACCTGCTCGATCGGGAGTTCGTCGGCGAGACGCTCCATCTCCGTCGAGGAGTTGACGCTGTGCTTCTGCTCCTGCGTCAGCGACAGCGGCGCCCAGAAACGGGTGTTCTCGAGCGCCAGCTCGGGGTCCGGGTCGTAGGAGATCTTGATCTCGATCATCTTGTCGATGTCGGCGACGTCGCGCTCGGCCTTCCCCGCACCCTCGGCGACCGCGGGCAGCAGCTTCTCGGTGTAGAGCTCCATGCCCTTGCCGGAGGTGCAGATGAATCCGTCGCCGGCGCGTCCGGCGTAGCGGGCGACGACCGGGCCGCCGGCGGCGACGTACACCGGGACCGGCGTCGAGGGGATGTCGTACATGTAGGCGCCCTGGGTCGTGTAGTACTCGCCCTCGAAATCGACCTGCTCGCCGGTCCACAGCTCGCGCATCAACGCGATGGCCTCGCGCAGCCGGGCGAAGCGTTCCTTGAACTCGGGCCACTCACCGGTGAAGCCGGTGGCGTACTCGTTGAGAGCCTCGCCGGTACCGACGCCGAGCATGATGCGGTCGGGGTACATGCACGCCATCGACGCGAAGGCCTGCGCGATGACCGCGGGGTTGTAGCGGAAGGTGGGGGTCATCACCGAGGTGCCGATCTGGACGCGCTTCGTGCGTTCGCCGACCGCGGCCATCCAGGCCAGCGAGAACGGGGCGTGGCCCCCGTTGTGACGCCACGGCTGGAAGTGGTCGCTGACCGCGACCGAGTCCATGCCGTGTTCCTCGGCGGAGACCGCGATCTCCACGAGTTCTCGGGGATCGAACTGCTCGGCCGATGCCTTGTAGCCGAGTCTCAGTTGCTGCGCCATTGCACTTCTCCTCCACCGGGGTACCGCCGTCGGCACTCCGCTCCAACCTAGCGCCACGGTGTCGGTCGGACATACGTGCGGTCTCGATGCGATGAAACATTCTTCCGGCCAACACCTTCAGTGGTACGAATCGAACCGGCGTCCTCTGTTCGGAGGACAGGTGAGTCTCGGGAGGTTCGTTCATGGGCATACGCGTGCTCGCAGCGATCGGAGCGGCCGCACTGTCGGTCGCGGCACTGGTCACCACACCGGCGTGGGCCGCCCCGGGACCGCTGCCCGACCCGTCACCGACCGCGACCTACTACGTGTCGCTGGGTGATTCGTTGGCCGCCGGTTACCAACCGAACACCAACACCGACGAGCCCGTCTCGTACACCGACCGCATCTATGACGCCCTCAAAGCCGCGGACCCCAATCTCGTGCACGTACGGCTGGGCTGCAGCGGTGAGACGACCGCGACCATGATCAACGGGGGTCGGTGCACCTACGCGGGGGCGTCGTCGCAGCTCGATCAGGCGACCCGCTTCCTGGCCGCGAACCGCGCCCGGGTGAAGTTCGTGACCCTCGACATCGGCGCGAACGACCTCTACCGCTGCCTCAACGGATCGGTCACCACCGGTTCCTCCGCGCTCGGGATCCCCGACGTCGGCTGCATCGGCGGTGCCCTGCAGACGGTGGGCACCAACCTGTCGACCATCGACGGTCGGCTGCGCACCGCCGGCGGCACCGGCCCGCGCTACGTGGGCATGAACTACTACACGCCTCCGCTGCGCCAGTGGATCGACAGCGCGCAGGGCAAGGTGTCCTCCCAGGCGATCGCGGCCGCCGACAACATCTTCGCGAGCACCATCGCCGGCGCGAACGCCGCCAACGGGTTCGCCACGGCCGACGTGTTGAACGCCTTCTCCAACAACGACGTCCTCACGCAGATCCCCGTGGACGGCTTCGGACCGCTGCCGAAGAACGTCGCGCGGATCTGCCAGTGGACCTGGGGATGCACCCAGTACAAGGACATCCACGCCAACCCCACCGGCCACCGCGTCATCGCCGACACGTTCCTGCCCCTGCTGCGCTAGCGGTCAGGGAGCGGGCGAGAGCGGCAGATCGAGACGGAAGACCGCGCCCACCCCGCTCGGCGGGGAGTCCACGAGCACCAGATCGCCACCGTGCGAGCGGGCGAGGCCGCGCGCGACGGCGAGTCCGAGTCCGGACCCCCCGGACCGGCGGTCGCGAGAGGCGTCGAGACGGACCAGCCGTTCGAAGATCCGTTCGCGGTCGGCCGGGGCGACACCTCCGCCGGTGTCGGCGATTTCGAGGTGCGCCCAGCCCGGCGTCGCGAAGATCGACGCGGTGACCGCACCGCCGGGTGGTGTCGCCTGACAGGCGTTGTCGACGAGGTTGGCCACCACCTGACTGATGCGGCCCGCGTCGGCGACCAGCGGCGTCTTCTCGCCCCGCACCGTCACGGCGATGTCGGGGTGGATCACCGAGACGCGGGCGACCTGATCGGCGACCAGCGACCGCAGTTCGGTGGGTGACGGGTTCAGCGTCAACCCGGCGTCGATGCGGGCCATGTCGACCATGTCGTCGACGAGTCGCCCGGCGCGTCGGGTCTCCTGCACCAGCAGCAGACACAACTGTTCGCGATCCTCGACGGGGGTGTCGCGGTCGGACTGCAGGAGCGTCTCGGCGATGGCCGCCACGCCGGTGATGGGGGTGCGCAGTTCGTGTGCGGCGTCGGCGACGAACCGCCGCACCGATTGCTGGGCGGCGCGTTCGCGGGCCTCGGCGCCCTCGAGCGAGTCGAGCATGTCGTCGAATGCCGCTGCCGTGCGGCCGAGTTCGGTGTCGCGGCGCTGCGGGGACAGTCGGCGCCCGCGATGGCCACGGCTGATCGACCGGGCGAGACCGGTCATGGCGTCGAGTGGCGCCAGGGCGTAGCGGACCGCGAACCACAGCAGTGCCGCGGTGAGCACGAGCGCGACGATCCCGGCGATCGCCATGCCCCACAGCAGCCGGGTCTGCAATCGGTCGAGGAGGCGGTTGTCGACGGCGAGCGTGAGCTCGGCGCCCTGGGTCCACGCGCGACCGCCGCGCAGGCGCACCACGCGGCGTTCCTCACTCTCGTTCGGCGACAACGGCCTTCCCACCACCGTGCCGTCGGCGAGGACCAGCTGGGCGCGGACCGACCGACCGTCGATGCGGGTGAGGAACGCCTCGGGTCCGGTCGCGGTGCGGGCGAGCTGCCGTGCGTAGGCGACGCGGTCGGACAGGAGGTTGTTCACGTCGCGATGCGAGACGGCGGTGAACAGCGTTGCGGTGGTGAAAATCACGGCGATCAGGATGATCGACAGGACGCCCAGGCAGATGGCGGTGACGCGGAAACGCAACGACCGCGTCTGCAGACGCGGGGAGTCGGTGTCGGTCGGGTTCACGGCGGTCTCACCGGGCACTGTCGAGGGTGTAGCCGCGTCCCCGCTCGGTGTGGAGCAGACGCGGTCCGTGCTCCTCCAACTTCCGGCGCAGCGCGCTCATGTGCACCTCGACGAGATTGGGGTCGTAGTGCTCGTACCCCCAGACCGCCGTGAGGATCTGGGTCTTGGTGAGCACCCGACCCCGTCGCCGGGCCAGCACCACCAACATGCGGAACTCGGTCGCGGTCAACGCGATCGGGCTGCCGCCGCGCACCACGACGGCGGCGTCGGGGTCGATCACCAGGTCGTCGACGTGGACGATCGACGCACCCCGGCCGCGGCGGCGGAGGACCGCGTTGACCCGGGCGACCAACTCGGCCATCTCGAAGGGTTTGATGACGTAGTCGTCGGCACCCTCGGTGAGACCGCGCAGTCGGTCACCGACGGCGTCGCGTGCGGTGACCATCACGATGCCGGCGTCGCTGCGGCGTCGGACGATCTCGAGCAGGGCGAACCCGTCGGAGCCGGGCAGCATCACGTCGAGCAACACCACGTCGGGCCGGAACTCGCCGAGATCGAGTTCGATGCGCGCACCGTCGCCTCGGGCCAGCACCGAGTGCCCGGCATCGGTCAGCGCGGCCGCGATGGCCACCCGGATCGACGTCGAGTCCTCGACGAGCAGTACCGACGAACCCATCAGCCCATGATGCCCCCGGTCGGTGTCACAGCCGGTGTCGCGTCAGCCGGGTTGGCTCGTCGCGCCGGGTGTCGCCGACGCACTCGGCGCGGTGGACTGCGCGGCAGGGGTCGTCCTCTTCGCGACGCGGGTGGCCTCGATGGTGCCCGAGACGTCCTTGCCGACGACGGCGACGCGGTCGCCGACGCGGAAATCCGACTGCTGCGCCGGGGTCTTCTTCGTCCCGAATGTCGTGTTCTGCCCGACCGTGACCGTGAGGGTCCGGCCGCCGCGACCCGAGACCGTCCACGACGACCCGTTGATGGCGGTGATGGTGCCCGCCACGGCCCCGCGCGCGTGCCGCTTGGCCGGCGCGGCGCCGTTCTGTCCGCCCTCGCCGGTCGACATCTGCCTCGAGTAGGCCGAACCCGTGTGCGCCGAATCGTCGTTGCCCGTGGCCGCCCATCCGATGCTGCCGCCGATCACACCACCGATCACCAGCCCGGCGACACCGGTCACGATCGCGGTCCGGCGCGTACCCGAGAACCACGACGGCCGCGTCGGGGGCTGCTGCGCGGGTGGCGGGGGCGCGAACGCGGGCGGCGCGGGGGCGTCGAACCTCTCGGTCGGCTGCTGCGGTTCCGGCTGGTTCGGATCGTGAGGCTGTGTCATGCCGACCACGCTAGGGACGATCGCGGCCGCCGAGCTGAAGACCTTCTTAAGGTCGGGGCGCCACCGGTGGAATTCCCCTGAACGCGAACGGGGCGGTCTTCCGTTGACCTGAACATTGGTTGATGTCTTACGCTCGGGAGATGTCCATGGAATCCGTCGCGTACAACTCGCTGTACCGCACGATGTCGCGGTCGGAGAAGAAGTCGCGGCTGCCGAAGGAGGAGCGGCGTCGCACCATGCGACGGATCGGCCGGTTCGCCCGTCCGCACCGCACCCGCATCGCGGTCTTCCTCGTCTTCAGCATCATCACCGCGGTGCTCACCGTCGCCACTCCCCTCCTGGCCGGCCGCGTCGTCAACCAGATCACCGGGAACGGTTCCACCTCGGTCATCGTCTGGCTCTCGGTGCTGATCGCGGTCATCGCGTTGGTCGAGGCAGGCGTCGGACTGCTGGTGCGGTGGTTGTCGGCGACGATCGGCGAGGGTCTGATCCTCGATCTGCGACGCACGGTCTTCGACCACGTGCAGACGATGCCCATCGCGTTCTTCATGCGCACCCGGACCGGAGCGCTCGTCAGCCGCCTCAACAACGACGTCATCGGTGCCCAGCGCGCGTTCAGCGACACGCTCTCGGGCGTGGTGTCGAACCTCGTGACGCTGATCCTCACGATGACCGTGATGCTGTTCATCTCCTGGCAGATCACTCTCCTCGCCCTGGTCCTGTTGCCGCTCTTCGTCGTTCCCGCGCGGCGCATGGGCGCACGGATGGCGGCGCTGTCGAGGGAGGCCGCCGAGTACAACGCGATGATGTCGACGCAGATGACCGAACGGTTCTCCGCGCCCGGCGCCACGCTGGTGAAGCTCTTCGGCCGGCCCGACGAGGAGTCACGCGAATTCGCCGCGCGCGCAGCCAACGTGCGCGGCATCGGGGTACGGCGCGCGGTGCTGCAGGCGGTGTTCGTCACCATGTTGACGCTGGTGTCGGCGCTGGCGCTCGCGCTGGTCTACGGCGTCGGCGGCTACCTCGCGGTACACGGCCACCTCAACGCCGGCTCGGTCGTGTCGCTCGCGCTGCTGTTGACCCGGATGTACGCGCCGCTCACCGCGCTGGCCAACGCGCGCGTCGAGATCATGAGTGCACTGGTCAGTTTCGAGCGCGTCTTCGAGGTCACCGACCTGGTGCCGCTCATCGCCGACAAGCCCGACGCCCGCGAGCTGCCCCGCGGACCGGTGTCGATGCGCTTCGACGGCGTCCGATTCGCCTACCCGTCCGCCGACAAGGTGTCGCTGGCGTCACTGGAAGAGGTTGCACAGCTGGACAACCGCGGCGGCGTCGAGGTCATCCACGACGTGTCGTTCGAGGTCCCCGCGGGCTCGATGGTCGCCCTCGTCGGCAGTTCCGGTGCCGGCAAGTCGACCATCGCCCAGCTCGCGACCCGCCTCTACGACGTCGACTCGGGCGCGGTCACGGTCAACGACATCGACGTGCGCGACGTGACCTCGGCGTCACTGCACCGCGCAGTCGGACTCGTCACGCAGGACGGTCACCTCTTTCACGACACCGTGCGCTCGAACCTGATGCTCGCCGCGCCCGACGCCACCGAGGACGACATCTGGGCCGCGCTGCGGCGCGCCCGCCTCGAGGAGTTGGTGCGGTCGTTGCCCGATCAGCTCGACACCGTCGTCGGCGAGCGTGGCTACCGTCTCTCCGGTGGTGAACGTCAGCGCCTCACCATCGCGCGGCTGCTGCTGGCCGAACCGGCCGTCGTCATCCTCGACGAGGCCACCGCGCACCTCGACTCGACATCGGAAGCCGCTGTGCAGGAAGCATTGTCGGAGGCACTCGTCGACCGGACGTCGATCGTGATCGCGCACCGGTTGTCGACGGTGCGGGCCGCACAACAGATCCTGGTCCTCGAGGACGGCCGTGTCATCGAACGTGGCACCCACCTCACCCTGTTGGCGTCGGGGGGTCGCTACTCCGAGCTGTACCGCACCCAGTTCGCCGATCAGCAACCCGCCGACGTCACGGTCTGACGTCCGACGCGGCGCCGCCGAGGAACACCGCGGCGACATGGTCGGCGTGCGCGGCCGGGTCGAGGGTCGGGTCGGCGTCGAGGTGGTCGAGCATCGTGTCGACCATGCCCTGGTAGGTGATCGCCAGCAGGTCGGGGTCGAGATCGGTCCGGATGTCACCGCGTTCCTGACACCGTCGCAGCAGGTCGGCCTGCCTGCGGTGCAGCGCGCGATACTCCGCCGCGCGTGCCGCGGCGTCGCCGTCGTCGGGGCGGAAGGCCGCGCCGATCGCGCGGATGGCGCGCAGCTCGGCGGGATGGGTGGCCGGGAGGCTGGCGGCGCGGTGGATGGCCGACGTGAACAGCGCGGTGGCCGGGGCATCGAGGTCGACATCGACCGAGACCGCGGATTCGAGGGCGGCGAACGCGCGGCGTCCGGCGGCGATCATGAGGCCGTCGAGGTTGTCGTAATACCGCCAGAGCAGGCCCTTCGAGACCCCGGCCGCCTCCGCGATCGCCTCGGCGGTCGCCGCGGACAGGCCGCCACTGCCGATGAGGTCGATCGCCGCGCGCTCGAGCTGCTCCCTGCGCGCGTCGGGGCTCAAGCGGCGTCGTGGTGACGCGGGCACCGTCACACGCGTTCCCGCACGACGGCGCCGATGATCCCGAGCATCACCAGGGCGATCACGATCATCTCGACGCGCATCCACCCCGGGGCGAAGTTCGGGACCATCGCCTCGATGACGTTGGCGAGGAACAACACCGCCGCGATGATGCCCACCGCGCGCAGCGCCGCGACGCTCCCCCGCTGCGCCGACCGCAGTCGCAACGGCAGCACCGCGGCGAACACGACGACGATGATCGCGTGCACCCACGCGTCCCGGGGAGCCTGGCCGGGCGCCACCACCGACAGGATCGCCAGCGCGACCACGGTCGCGACCGCGATCGCCACGTAGACGCGTACCAGCGCGCTGATGACAGGCAGCATCGTTCGGGTCCGAGCATCGGTCTTCGTCATGGACCGGAACACTAATGACTACTCAGTCATTACGTCAAGGCCGTTGCCGACGCCGGCGCGGTCCGGTCGCCGTCGGGAAGATCGACGACGACGAACTCCCCCGGGTTCGCACCGGCCTGCACCACGGGCGGGCCGTGACCGATCCAGATCCCCGAGCCGCCGGACGTCTCGCCGTACCCACCGCCGGTCGGACCGGCGAATCCCGCGAACACCACCGGAACCCGGAAACGATCGATGATCGCGCGCGCCCGCTCATCGAATGCGCCGATCTCGCGCGGCGTGTGCACCAGCCCGGCGGCATAGAGGTCCATCCCCAACGCCCCTGTCGCGTCGAGGTGTTCGACGATGCGCGTGTCCTTGCAGACACCGAGACCGACTCGCCACCCGTCGATCTCGACGACCGCCGGCGACGTCCCGCGTCGGAAGCGTTCACCTCCGGCCCGCCGAGGAACATCTTCCGGTAGACGACGCGTGGTCCGTCGGCATCGACGGCGATGATCCCGATGGACCGGTTGCCATGGTGGCGGACCGGCGCTCCGACAAGGGCGACCGAACCGGCGAGCGCGCACGACTCGACCAGCGGTTCGAGCACGGGAGAATCCGGGCTCACGACAGGCGCATCCATCGAATACCCGGTCAGCGACAACTCCGGGAACACGACCAATCGCGCCCGACACCCTCGGATCGACTCTGCGTGAGCAAGGACGTTCGTCGCGACATCACCCAGCACGGTGCGCGGTTGGGCGGCCGCGACGCGCAGCGTCCGCGACCGCTCGACCTGCCCGCTCACTCGACCGTTCCGGCGAGAACCGCTGCGAGACCGGCACGGAATCGCGCATCACGATCACCGGACAGGATCGCGACACCGTCGGAGGCGGATGCCGGAATCGCCGGCGAGCCCGCGCGGACCTCGGCCACGAGCCCCTCCCACTCACCGGACGCGGCCAACGCGAGATACGCCTGCTCCTCGATCACGAAGCCCACCGTGAAATTTCGTAACGCAAAGGCCACGTCGCCGGCGTCGAACCGCGCGATGACGATCGGCGCCAACAGGTCACGGAGCGCCGTCGAGATCGCGACCGTCGCCGCGAACGGCGCGTAGGAGCCCGCGACGATTCGTCCCCCGTCGCGGAATCCCAACATCGCGGCACGCATTCGTACACAACACTCGACGACCTGGTCGACGCTGGGCGAGCCGTCGACGAGGGCGTCGAGATCGACGGTCGCGTAGACGGAGTCGGCCATCGCACGTTGGAGATCACGCTTGTCGCGGAAGTGTTTGTACAGCGCCCCGGGTGTCACCTCCGCCGCTGCCGCCAGCCGTCGAACCGTGAGTGCGTCGAGACCGTTCTCGGCGACATAGGCGTGCGCGATCGCCACCAGGCGATCCCGGTTCAGTCTGTGCACTGCCATCGCCGAGACATTACGTCCGCGGTTGACCGACGGGGTCGAACGGCCTAGCTTCTGCTAGGTGAACATTGTTTACCCAGAAGGCCGGTCCACCGCCTCCGGCTCGCGACACACGCTCGCGGTTGCGTGCATCGGCCAGCTGATGGTGGTGATCGACGGGCTGATCGTCACGATCGCCCTTCCCGACATCCGCTCCGACATGGAGTTGTCGGCGGCAACCCAGGGATGGGTCGTCAACGCCTATCTGCTGGCCTTCGGCGCGCTGCTTCTCGTCGCCTCCCGCGCCGCCGACCGGCTGGGACACCGAAAGGTCTTCACTGCCGGTGTCGTGGTGTTCACCCTGGCCAGCCTCTGCGGTGGCCTGGCGCCTGGCGCGGGGATGCTCGTCGCCGCGCGGGTGGCCCAGGGAATCGGGGCGGCGGCGATCGCTCCGACCAGCCTGAGTCTTCTGACCACCACCTTCACCGGTGATGCACGGTCCCGAGCACTCTCCGCGTGGAGCGCCACGTCGGCGGTTGCCGGAGCCGGGGGCCTCGTCGTCGGCGGGGTCATCACCGCCGAACTCGGGTGGCGGTGGGTGTTCCTCGCGAACGTCCCTCTCGGCGTCGCCGTGTTCGCGCTGACCGCAGCCCTGCCGGCGGTCGCGGGCACCGTCGAGGCACCACCATCGACCCCCTACCCGTGGCGAATGGTCCTTCGCCGCAGCATCGTCGTCGCCAACGTGTCGATGGCGGTACTCGGTGCGGCGATGACCGCTGCTCTCTACTGCCTGTCGCTGTTCCTACAGAACGTCCAGGGTCGCAATCCACTCCAGACGGGGTCGGCTCTGCTGCCGATGAGCGCCGTCCTCGCCCTCGGCGCGGTCACATCCCCTCGGCTTCTCGCCCGCTGGGGAACCACTGCCGTCACGACGACGGGAACGATCGTGGCGGCGGCCGGAGCGGCGGCACTCACGATGTCGATGGCCTTCGATCACGGCCCGGCGGTTCTGATCGGCGCGACGCTCGTCTGGGCCTGCGGCGCAGGGGTGCTCACGATGCCGATCGTGTCGCGTGCGACCGCTGACGTCCCGCCGGCCGCAGCCGGTCTGGCCTCCGGGACCGTGTCGGTCGCCCGGCAGATCGGCGGGGTGCTCGGAGTCGCCGCAATCGCCGCCCTGGGCGTGGCACCGGCGGCTGGGATCGTCCACTGAGCGGACCGGCACCGTCGTACGCGGCCTGGCTGCTCGCCGGGTGCGAGATCTCAGCAGCGCGAGACGGCGAGAGGCTGCAGGGTCAGACCGGCTTGGGGAGAAGCAGTTCGACGTTGTGGTCGACCGAGGTGCCGAGACGTTTCGCCTCGTAACCGGTGTCATTGTAGGAGAACTCGCGGTACATCGACCCGAGACCGGTCACCGAGTGATCGGCGTAGTCGACCGAGTAGGGCGCCGCCGATTCGATGAGGGTGCAGAACAGCGACAGGGTGCCGTCGGCGTTGTCGCAGACCTCGACCACCCGGGCGTTCTGGGGGAAGTCGATGTGCGAGGCGGTGTTGATCTCCCAGAAGCTCTGCGCCGGAGTGGGTCCGCGATGCGGGGTGATCTTGTTGGTGTGGGTGTGACCGTTGACCCACGCGATCACGTTCGGGAACCGGTGGAAGAACTCGATCAGCTGCGGCCCGGTGGCGCGACGCTCGAGAGGCCGCTCCGGATCGGGGATCGGCAGCTCCATCGTGTCGCTCGTGTGGTGGCTGAACGCGACGAACAGGGTGCTGCGGTCGCGGGTGAACAGACGCTGCATCCAGTCGAGCTGACCCTGCCCGATCGACCCGTCGGTGAACCCGGCGTGGTTGGTGGTGTCCATCGAGATGCCGACCACGCCGGGAGCGATCTCGAACGAGTAGTAGGTGATGCCGGATTCGGCTGCGTCACGGTCGAATCCATGACCGACCGGGCCGGGACCGGTATAGCGGTCCTTGAAGTGCTCGGCGATGTACTGCCGCGGGGTGAACGGACGCCGGCGCGGGTCGGGGGTGACGGTGCGGATCGGCCCGGTGGTCGCCTGCGCGGCCAGCATGCGGGCGGCGTCGGCCGGCCGGTTGCCGAAGGCATCGGCGATCCGGGCGACCTCGGTCTGGCGCAGCGGCAGATCCGGCTTGATGGAACCGGTGTAGAGCGCGTCGAGCGCCCCGATCCCGCTCGGCAGGGTGCCCTGCACGCTGTCGTCGTGGTTACCGAACACGCTGTACCAGCGGGTGTCGAGGCCGGGGCTGGTGACGGGCTTGATGCTCGAGGCGAGCAACCCGGGGATCTGCGGGAACCCCTTCTGCTTGTACAGGTCGTTCACCGCCGACTCCGGCTGCCAGTACAGCTCGGAACCCCACACCTGCACGCCCTCGTACCGGGTGAGGTCACCGGTGGACTGCGCCAGGGTGCCGCCGCTGAACAGGGTGAGGAACCATCCGAGTTCGACGAACTCGTGGTTGTCGGTGTTGTCGCCGGTCGAGACCACGCAGTCGAAACGCCGTCCGCTGAACGGGGCCGATCTCAGGTCGTTGATCCGCTGCACCAGGTTGATGGTCGCCGCGGCACCGAGCTTCTCGTGGGGCCGGAACGCCGAGCCGTTGTACTGATGCACGAACTCCGCACGCACCGGGCTCTCGGCGTCCACGATGTGGACGTCGGTGGTCTGCACGATCGACGCGAGCCCCGTCCGTCGACTGTCTCGACCCGCCTTGGGTGTGGCCAGCTCTCCTCGAACCACGAGCGGCCACGCGGGTCCCGCCACCAGGCGGCGGTACGACTTCGGTCCGGTCGCGGCGGGAACGCCGACGGTGTCGAGGGTGGTGCCCGCGATGGACACCGCGCGCGACCCGACGGCGGGATCGGCGAACGCGACAGGGGTGTTCTTGCTGCTCACCGCGCCGACGGCGGCAGCCGCTCCGAGCGCTCCGGCTCCCTTGAACAGGGTCCGGCGGCTGATGTCGTGGCGGTCGAAGCCGGTCATGGTGGTCTCCTCGACCCGGGCAGACGAGCGGTCTGCGTCGACGGCACGCCAACATCGTGCCGCGTTGATCTTGCCTCAGACTCGCGCGGCAGCCCAGTGAAACGCCACCCATTCACCCCGGTCGCCACCGAATCGGACAAAGATCGCATGATCGGTCGGCGTTCACGACGACCGCCTATCGTGTGGTCACATTCGGCCCGAGGGAGGCGTCGGCATCGATGGACTGGTCACTGCGCGCGTGTAGCCGACGTGGGCACGCCACCTACGAGCCCACCGACCACCCCGGCCTGAGATCGCGGCTGACGACGACGACCGCGGCCGGTGACGCCTGGCGTTGCCTGCGCTGCGGCGACTTCGCCGTCGGCGAACCGCGCGGGCGGGGTCCGGCCGACGAGGCACCCGACCTGGCGGGCGGGAAGGCAGCGCGAGACCGGGTGGTGTTACGACTGCTCGCCGTCGAGCGACTGCTCCGCGCCGTCGTGCTGCTGATCGCCGGCGGCGCGGTCATCCGGTTCCGCGACAGCCGCGAATCGGCCCGCAACGCCTTCGACACCGAACTGCCGCTGCTGCGCCCACTCGCCAATCAGTTGGGTTGGAACATCGACGACTCGAAGGTGGTCCGGCTCGTCGAGAAGAGCTTCTCGCTCAGCTCCACCACGCTGGTGTGGATCGGGATCGCCATCGTCGTCTACGGCATCTCCCAGCTCATCGAGGCGACCGGCCTGTGGCTGATGAAGCGGTGGGGCGAGTACTTCGCCGTGGTCGCGACCAGCGTGTTCGTGCCCGTCGAAGTCTACGAACTGACCGAGAAGGTGACCGTCCTACGCATCGCACTCCTCGCGGTCAACATCGCCGCGGTCGTCTGGCTGGTGTGGAGCAAGAAGCTGTTCGGCGCCAACGGCGGGTCGAAGGCCTACGCAGAGGAACACCACGCCAACAGCCTGCTCTCGGTGGAGCGCGCCGCCGCCTGACCGTCGCGATCCAGGCGCCGTCAGTCGCCGACCGACCCGAGACCGGCGACCAGCACGCCGACCATGTGGCGCGCGTCGTATCGCGGGTCGTCGGCCGCTCCGATACAGAGGTTGCCGACGGCGCGCATCAGCTCGAGCGGCCGCACATCGCCTCGGATCTCGCCCGCTCTCGTGGCGGCAGCGACGATGTCGGCACACACCGGTACGAGGTTGTCGAGAAAGTACGCGTGCAGGGTCTCGAAAGTGGGGTCTGTCGACTGCAGCGCCTCGGCGAGACCGTGCTTGGTCACCAGGAAATCGACGAAGAGATCGATCCACGAGGCCAGCGCGCCGTACGGGGAGTCGTTGCGCGACAGCAGTTCCGGGCCGGCCTGCGCGCAGGCGTCGACCTGATGGCGATACACGGCGACGATGAGATCGGCCCGCGTCGGGAAGTGCCGATAGATCGTCCCGACCCCCACGCCGGCGGCGGCGGCGATCTCGCGCACCGGTGCGGCGACACCGGAGGTCACGAACGCGGCGGCCGCGGCGTCGAGCAGCGTTTCGGCGTTGCGCCGGGCGTCGGCCCGCTTGGGCGCAGGCGACGGGAGTTCGTCGACCACCTCACCACTCCCCTCGACAAACGGAACCGTGTTCCGTAACGTTCTTATCGGAACCGCGTTCCGTTTCCGACACGATAGCCCAGAGCAGGAGTCACCATGAAGTACCGCACCCTCGGACGCACCGGCGTACAGGTCAGCACCCTCGCGCTCGGCGCGATGAACTTCGGCGCCATCGGCAAGACCACCCAGGACGACGCGACCGCCATCGTCGACGCCGCACTCGAAGGCGGCATCAACATCATCGACACCGCCGACATGTACAGCCAGGGCGAATCGGAGGAGATGGTCGGCAAGGCCATCGCGGGTCGTCGCGACGACATCGTGTTGGCCACCAAGGTGTTCAACCCGATGGGCGATGAGCGCAACCACCGCGGGAGCTCGCGCCGCTGGATCATCACCGAGCTGGAGAACAGCCTGCGCCGACTCGGCGTCGACCACGTCGATCTCTACCAGATCCACCGTTGGGACCCGACAACCGGCGATGACGAGACCCTCTCGGCCCTCACCGATCTGCAGCGCGCGGGCAAGATCCGCTACTTCGGCTCCTCGACCTACCCCGCCCATCGCATCGTGCAGGCGCAGTGGGCGGCGAAGGAGAACCACCTCAGCCGGTTCACCACCGAGCAGCCCCCGTATTCGATCCTGCAGCGCGGCATCGAATCCCACGTCCTGCCGGTCACCGAGGAGTACGGGATGGGTGTGCTGGTGTGGAGCCCGCTGGCCGGCGGGTTCCTGTCGGGCGCGATCCGCGCCGGGCAGGAGAACGCCACCCACCGCGCGCAGCTGATGCCTGCGCGATTCGGTCCGGACGCTCCTGCCGCCCGGGCCAAGATCGACGCCGTCGAGAAGCTGATCACCGTCGCCGAGGAGGCCGGCCTGACGTTGATCCAGCTCGCGCTCGGTTTCGTGACCGCACACCCCGGCGTCACGAGCGCCATCATCGGACCGCGCACCGTCGAGCACCTGCACTCGCAGCTCGCCGCCGGTGACATCGACCTGTCGGCGGATGTCCTCGACGCGATCGACGAGATCGTCGCCCCCGGTGTGGATCTGGCTCCCGAGGAGAAGTTCGACACCCCGCCGGCGATCCTCGACGCATCTCTGCGGCGACGCTGACATGACACGTTTCGGGATCGCCACTCCCCCACAGAACGTCGACTACGCGGATCTGGTGCGGGTGTGGACCGAGGCCGACGGCATCGAGGAGATCGACGACCTGTGGCTCTTCGACCACCTCATGCCGATCGGCGGCGATCCGGACGGCCCGATCCTCGAGGGCTGGACGTTGTTGTCGGCGTTGGCCACACAGACCCGGCGCATCGGTCTCGGCCTTCTGGTGACCAGCAACCGGTTCCGACCGCCTGCCATGCTGGCGAAGATCGCGACGACGGTCGACGTGGTGTCCGGGGGGCGGTTGATCTTCGGAATCGGTGCGGGCTCACGACCGAGCGTGCCGATGGCGCGTCGCGAATACGACGCCCACGGTCTGCCCTATCTCGATGCGACCGGCGCTGTCGCGGGCCTGGGTGAGTCGCTGACGGTGATCCGGAAGCTGTGGACGGAGTCCGAACCGTTCGACTTCCACGGTGACCACGTCGATGTCACCGGCGCCTTCGGGAACCCGAAACCCGTTCAGCGGCCCGGACCGCCGATCCTGATCGGCGGGCGGTCGAAGGGCGTCCTGCGCCTCGTCGCCGAGCACGCCGACATGTGGAACATCCCCGGCGGCGACATCGACGACGTCGTCGAACGGAGCGCGCTGCTCGACAGGTACTGCGACGACATCGGACGCGACCCCGCGGCGATCACCCGATCGATCCATCTCGGGGTGTCCTACGACGACCCCGCCGCCACCCGCACAGCGATCGCCGAGGCCGTCGCGGCCGGCTTCGGCCACGTCACGCTGGGGTTGCCCGCGCCCTACCCACCGGGTGTCGCACGCTGGGTCGTCGACGAGATCATCACGCCGGCGAGCGCACACTGACGACTGCGCTGGTCATGCGGCGAGGTCGAGGGGGTGTCGCGGCCAGGTGATGTCGACCCGCGGGGCACGCCCGCGCCGCTCGACCACGAGGTGGGCGAGCTGGAGTTCGATGGCGACGAACGGTGGCGGCGGTTCTGAGACCACCGTCGGACCGACCCATGGGTCGTCGCCCGAGGAGTGCCGTTCGAGCAGTTCATCGATGCGGTGCAGATGGTTCGCGCGGAGTGTCTCGGGTGGGTCGGTGTTGCGACGCCAGCCGTAGCGGCCTCGGTCGGGTCCGTCGGTGATCTTTTCCGTTCGTTGCGGATGGCGAGATCCGCGACCTCCTCGTCAGTGCACGAGGTGGAGTCGGCAGAAAGGATTCTGCTCACAATCTGTTCCAGGGCAGCGTAATCCGATTCGATATCGTTCATCGGCCTGCCCCCTCCCCAGGTGGTTCTGTACATCCAGGTCAGCACGGACGTTCGAGGCGTCGGGGGTTGATTTCAGTGAATAGTGTTGAACGCTAGTGTATTTCGCTCTTCTGGTTGCGTTCTACTACCGCTGACTGTGCGGAAGCCGGTCGTCGAGTGTGCGGTGTCTCGTCGTCGGCTCACGCCAGCCGGTGAGCACACTCGACGAGCGTTTCCACACAGTCAGCACAACCAGACCGGCAGGTTCCACACAGTCAGAACACCGCCGGCATCTACGTGCCTATGCGGGCCTGGGCGACGAGCTCGACCGCGGCCGCGAGGGAGAGGCCCTTGTCGGCGCGGCGGAGGGTGCGGATCTGTGCCATCTCGCCGTGCACCGGCTCGATGAGTGCACGGACCTCCTCGACCGTCCAGTCACGCGGCGCGGGGGTGGGCTTGAGCTGGACGAACAGCACGCCGAGGTTCGCGGCGATCACGATGACGCCGATCGCGACCCAGCCCCACCGTTCGTCGGAGAACCATCCGACCATGAGGTAGCCGACGCAGCCGATCAGCAGGATCGACCCGAGCACGGTGAGGCTCTTGGAGAACGTACGCATGCCCTGTTCCATGGCCGACAGACTAGCGAGGCGGGGCGGTCACCCGGTGGCGGGGATCAGCCGGACCGGCAGGTGAACCGGTCCCCGCAGCGAGCTGTGCGTGGACCAGGTCGTCGGCCCCGCGGGGGTGATCGCCGCGGCCTGTCGGGTGAGCTGGCGCAGCACGGCCTGGGCTTCCATGCGGGCCAGGATCGCGCCGACACACATGTGCGGCCCGTACCCGAAGGCGATGTGCGTACGGGGATCGCGATCCACACGGTAGGTGTCGGGATCGTCGAACACCCGTGGGTCCCGGTTCGCCGCCCCGAACGACATGAGCACCCGCGACCCGGTGGGGATCGTCACGGTCCCCACCTCGTGGGGCGCGCGGGTGTAGCGGTAGAGGTTCTGAATGGGTGAGGTGAACCGGAGCTGCTCCTCCACCGCCGCCGGGATCAGCTCGGGGTCCGCGCGGAGCGCGTCGAAGACGTCGGGTCGATGCGCGAGGGTGTCGATCATCCCGCCGATGAGGTTCGTGGTCGTCTCGTTGCCGGCGAACAGGAGCAGGAGGGCGATGAAGAACAGTCCGTCCTCGTCGAGCTCACCGCCCTCGTTGTACTCGAGCAACCGGCCGAGGACCGTATCGGATGCCGTGAAGACCCCCGAGGCGAACTGTCGGGAGAAGTAGCCGCGCAACGACCGGATCGCCCGGATGGCGGTGACGGTCTGCGCGACCCCGGCCGGGGTCGCGGCGGCGTTGACGAAACCGACCCCGTCCTCCGACCACCGACGGAATTGCGGGCCGTCGGTCTCCGGGACACCGAGGATGCGCGCGATGATCCGGATCGGCAGGGGGACGGCCAATCTCGCTACGGCATCGCACGCCCGACCGGTTACGACATCGGCCACGAGTTCCTCGGCGAGCGTGTCGATCGCCGACTGCCACGCGGCCATCGCACCCCGGGTGAACGCCGGCTGCACCTGTCTGCGGAGACGGGTGTGTTCTGCTCCGTCGGACAGGACGAGCATCGGCGCGGTGATCATGAACCTCGTGACGCCCCGGGTGCTGGTGACCGCGTCGGTACTGCGTAGCGCGGCCCGCACGTCCTCGTGGCCGGGAAGGATCCAGGTGGCTCGCCGCGGGTTGTAGAAGACCCGACCGCCGTGGTCGTGCAACCTGCGGTACGCCTCGAACGGCTGGGCCGCGGTCGCCGCGTCCGCCGGGTCGTAGTCGGTGTTCGTGGCCCCAGCCCACCCCCGGGTGCCACGGATCGCGGTGCGCACCGCCATGTCGAGATTCATCGACGCCGCCTCGAGCAGCGGCCCCCCGATCCCGCGCACCGACGCGATCGCGGCCTTGGCTGACCTCGCCCTGTCGGTACGCATGGCCACAGCGTCGACCCGCTGTCCCCCACCGGTCAACGACGAGGTCGAAAGTCGACACGCCCGAATCCCAACCGTGAAGACTTTTTTCTCAGACCACGCCTCCGAGCAGGTATTTTGGACATCGAGAGGGCACCGTTGTCTATCACCGTGAGAATCGAGGAACCCGTGGGTCAATCGGACTGGCTGGTGGGTGCGGACCGGTCATCGGCGGCCGCGACCCGCATCCATCGCGCGGCGGCCACCCTCATCGCGCGCCACGGTCCCGAGCGCCTCACCATCGCCGACATCGCGGCGATGGTGCACTGCTCACCCGCCACCGTCTACCGCCACGCCGGCGGTAGGGATCAGATCCGGGATGCGGTGCTGACCCAGATGTCGGCCCGGATCATGCACGACGTCTTCGCCGCGATCGACGGTCTGACCGGAGCCGAGAGGGTCGTGACCGCGATGCGCGTCGGCATCGACCGCATCCGCCACGAACCGATCGCCCGGCGCATGTTGCCCCTGCCCCCGGGGTCACTGCGGTGGGTGGAACGGTCACCGACCATCACCGGCCCGGCCGCGCAGATGATCGGATGCGCACCCGACGATCTCGCCGTCGCCTGGTTCATCCGCGCGGTCCTCGCACTGTGCCAGTGGCCTGCCGCCGACGAGGAGACCGAGCGCGAGATCCTGCTCCGCTTCGTCGGTCCCGCCCTGACCCCGACGTAGTGACGGTCAGCGGAAGGCGTCGAACCCGGTCAGGGCCTTGCCCACCGTGAGCTGGTGCATCTCGCTGGTGCCCTCGTACGTGAGCACCGATTCGAGGTTGTTGATGTGCCGGATCACCGGGTACTCGAGGGTGATGCCGTTGGCGCCGAGAATCGTTCGGCATTCGCGGGCGATCTTGATCGACTCGCGGACGTTGTTCAGCTTGCCGACACTGATCTGCTCCGGACGGATCTCGCCGCGATCCTTGCGACGTCCGAGGTGCACCGCCAAGAGCTGCCCCTTGCCCAGCTCGAGCGCCATGTCGGCGAGCTTGGCCTGGGTGAGCTGGTAGCCGGCGAGGGGCTTGTCGAACACGTCGCGGTCGGCGGCGTACGACAGCGCCGTCTCGAGGCAGTCGCGGGCGGCACCGAGCGCGCCGAACACGATCCCGAACCGCGCCTCGTTGAGACAGCTGAGCGGCCCCTTGAGGCCCTGCACACCGGGCAGAATCGCCGAGGCCGGGAGGCGCACGTCCTCGAGTACCAGCTCGGAGGTGACCGACGCGCGCAACGACATCTTCTTCGTGATCTCGGGCGCACTGAACCCGGGGGTGTCGGTGGGGATGACGAAGCCGCGGATGCCGCGGGGACCCTCGTCGAGGTCGGTGCGCGCCCACACGACGGCGACGTCGGCGACCGAACCGTTGGTGATCCACATCTTCGACCCGTTGAGCACCCAGTCGTCGCCGTCACGCTTGGCGTTGGTGCGCATGCCGCCGGGGTTCGAGCCGTAGTCGGCCTCGGTCAGCCCGAAGCAACCGATGGCCTCACCCGCGGCCATCTTCGGCAGCCATTCGTCCTTCTGCTCGTCGCTGCCGAAGGCGTGCATCGCGAACATGGCCAACGACCCCTGCACCGACACGAAGCTACGCAGACCGGAGTCGACGGCCTCGAGTTCCTGGCACGCCAGGCCGTAGGTGGTCGCCGACAGGCCTGCGCAGCCGTATCCGGTGAGGTGCATCCCGAACAGTCCCAGCTCACCGAGCTGGCCCGCGAGCTCGCGCACCGGCAGTTTCGCGTCCTCGAACCAGCCGGCCACATGGGGGCGCAGCTTCTCCTCACCGAACCGACGGACGGTGTCGCGGATCTCGCGTTCGTCGGCGTCGAGGAGATCGTCGAGCGCGATGAGTTCGGTGACGGATTGAGCGGTCATGCTTCCCAGGCTAGCCCCGCGCCCGGGGGCCGAGGGCTGGATAGGGTCCTCGGCGAACACGCAATCACCGAAGGGGAGACCGGTGGCCGATCTCGAGCCGAACTTCTGGATCGACGTCGAGGGTGACGTGGTCGCCCAACTCGTCGATCACATCGTCCTGCTGGCGTGCGAGTCGCAGGTGCGCTTCGCCGAACGGTTCGGCGGGGTCGCCTGGGTGGGCGACCTCTCCGAGCCACCGACCTTCACCTTCCACACCGACCCCCCGACCCTGTTCGCGCCGAGTTTCGTGGGGTCGACCTCTGCCGAGGGATCGTGGATGTGGGGATGGCACAACATCAATCAGTTCACCGAGTCGGTGGTCGCGATCGCGAACACCGTGTACGGCAACGGCGAGCAACTCGGGATCACCGAACTGACCACCCCACTGCAGCCCCTCGACCCCGACGCCCGTGCGGCGCAGGGACTGCCCGCCCGCACCGACGTCGCCACGCAGTACACGCTGCTCACGCAGGCACTGTCGCTCGACCCGGCGCCGATCTGGTTCCGATCTCTCGGGGACTCCCCCGACGACCAGGCGACGTTCATCCTGCGCAACGACGCCGAGTTCTCGTTGCCGCCGGCCGGGAGCCTGTCGGTGAACCGCACCCTGACCGAGGGGCTGTCGTCGGGGCTGATGACCGACCACGTCCTCGCGGTCCACTCCTACGCCGCTCGCCGCGAGGGGATCGAACTCGATCGCGCCGACGTCGACCGGTATGACCTCCGCTGCGCCGACGGGACCGTCACCGTCCGGTTCGACGACCTCCGGCGCATCTCGGCGGTCGAGTCGACCATCGGCCCGGAAACCGTCGGCCCCGAATCCATCGGCGCAGAATGGGGTGATGGGTAGGCAGCGCGGCGACTCGGCGGACTGGCGGGAGAGCAAGACCTGCGAGGTGTGCGGTCGACCGTTCGACAACCGCAAGCGCTGGGCCGCGCGCGGACAGTGGGACGACGTCCGATACTGCTCGGCGAAGTGTCGAGCGCAGGCCCGCCGCGAACGGCGTGCCCCGAACCAGACCTGAACGCCCGAGCCGAGCCGAGCCGGCCGATCGGACCTAGCCGGCCTGGCCGTGCATCTTCTCGGCCGCGGTGTCGCCCTGCTTGGCGCTCTGCAGCGCCTCGCGGACGAACTCACCGGCCAACGCGATCGCCTCGAGTGCCTCGCGGTGCTTGCCCGAGATGGCCGGGAACGCATGGACCTGCCACGAGAAGCTGTGGGCGACGGCCGTCGCACCCGCGGCGTCGAGGGACTCGACGAGCTCGATGATGTCGGGTTCGAGCATCTCGTCCTGCGCGCACGTGATGAGCAGCGGCGGGATCGACCGGGGCGACAATGCCCCGATGCGGCGGACACCGTCGAGGGAGATCGGCCCCTGATCGAACATCGGGGTCAGCTCGGCCATCTTCGACATCGGCAGGTAGGCGTCACTGCGGCTGCTGCGGTCGGGATTGTTCGCGAGGTCGAGATCGAGCAACGGCGAGAACCCCACGTAGGCGGTGGGCATCGCGAGGCCGTCGCGATGGGCGTACTCGCCGATCTTCGCGGCGAGAAAGCCGCCGGCCGAATCGCCCGCGACGACCACGTGGCGGTAGCCGCGCTCGAGGAGCAGCTCCCGGTAGGCGTAGTAGGCGTCGTGCACCGACGTCCCGACACCCGCCTCGGGCAACTGGCGGTAGGCGAGGGAGAACACCGGCAGACCCGTGGAGCGCGCCATGCGTCCGGCGACCACGCGATGCGTGGCGAGACCGCAGGTGATGAACGCGCCGCCGTGCAGGTAGAGCAGTGCGGTGTCGCTGTCGCGGCGGCTGGGTCCGGCGGGGACCGACATCTCGACGGGTCGACCGGCCAGCTCCATCTCCTCGCTGACGACGCCCTGGGGTTTCGGGCCCCGGGCGGCGGCACGGTCGATGAGATAGAGCAGTCGCAGACCGGCCGGCGTGACCGGCCACAGCCGCAGGATCGGCTTGAGGATGAGACGGGAACCGATCCAGATGGGCTTCGAACCGCGGCTGGGGCGGTTGTGGGTGATCACCGGCATGAGGGCCTCCTCCGGTGGAGTGTCGACACTCACGCGACCGCCCCTGTTTGTCGGAACGCGCGGAGTCGAACGGGACGCAGACGCTCGGTGAACGAACGGTGACGCCGGATTGGGTGACGTTGATCTCTGTATCCGAACGTAACACCAACCGGGCAAGACCGTCGTCGGACCGCGGCCGCCGACCCCCGCCGACATCGCCGTCGGCGTGGCCGACCTCACCGCATCTCCGCAGCCGGGGGCTGCCACACTGTCATCGCCCGACCGGGGCCGTGACCACAGCCGGAAAGGACATCGGTGACCCATCCGATCCCGCCGCAGTACCTGTTGTCGTCGCAGGCCGGCGACGCTCGAACGCTGATCGACATCCTCACCGAGACCGCCCGTCGCCACCCCGACGCACCCGCCATCGACGACGGTGAGGTGTCGCTGGGATACGCCGAACTCCTCGAGGCGGTCGACGACGGCGCACGGTGGATGGCGCAGCAGAACATCGGGCGCGGCGACCGTGTGGGCATCCGGATGCCGTCGGGTTCACGCGAGCTGTACCTCGCGATCCTGTCGACGCTGGCCGCCGGGGCCGCCTATGTCCCGGTCGACGTCGACGACCCCGACGAGCGCGCGCAGCTCGTGTTCGGCGAGGCGCAGGTCGCCGCGGTCATCGACAGGTCGGGGCTGCACCGCACGGCGTCGGTGCGCAACCGCGACACCGTCGAGGTGCCCGCATCGGCGTCGTCGATGGCCCCCACCCCCGAGGACGACGCGTGGATCATCTTCACCTCGGGCTCGACCGGCACGCCGAAGGGTGTCGCGGTCACCCACCGCAACGCCGCGGCCTTCGTCGACGCCGAGGCCGACATGTTCCTCGTCGACGAGCCGATCGGTCCGGGCGATCGCGTGCTCGCGGGTCTGTCGGTCGCGTTCGACGCCTCCTGTGAGGAGATGTGGCTCGCGTGGCGCCACGGCGGGTGCCTGGTACCGGCGCCGCGGGCGCTCGTGCGCAGCGGCATGGACCTCGGGCCGTGGCTGGTCGCCCGTGACATCACCGTGGTCTCCACGGTCCCGACGCTGGCGGCACTGTGGCCCGCCGAGGCCCTCGAAGCGGTGCGACTGCTCATCTTCGGCGGCGAGGCATGCCCGCCCGAGCTCGGTGAACGTCTCGCGGTGCCGGGCCGCGAGCTATGGAACACCTACGGCCCCACCGAGGCCACCGTCGTCGCGTGTGCCGCACCGCTGACCGGGCAGGGTCCGGTACGCATCGGATTGCCGCTGCGCGGATGGGATCTCGCGGTCGTCGACGCTGCGGGCAACCCCGTCGCCGAGGGCGAGACCGGTGAACTCGTCATCGGCGGTGTCGGACTCGCGCGGTACCTCGATCCGGCCAAGGACGCCGAGAAGTACTCGGCCATGCCCACTCTCGGGTGGGACCGCGCCTACCGCAGCGGCGACCTCGTGCGCCTGGAGGCGGAGGGACTGGTCTTCGCCGGACGTGCCGACGACCAGGTGAAGGTCGGTGGACGGCGCATCGAACTCGGCGAGATCGACAACGCCCTGCAGAATTTGCCGGGTGTGGGCGGCGCGGCGGCCGCGGTACGCAAGACCGCCGCAGGCAACTCGGTGCTCGTCGGCTACCTCGCCTCGACCGATCCCGCCTTCGACCTGAAGCGGGCGCACGACATCTTGGCCGAGCAACTCCCCGCGCCGATGGTGCCTCGGCTCGCGCTCGTCGACGAGCTGCCCACCCGCACCTCGGGCAAGGTCGACCGCAACGCACTGCCCTGGCCGCTGCCCGGCGCGAGCGGGGACGCCGACCGCTCCGACCTCGGCCCGACCGCACAGTGGGTCGCCGACCTGTGGACCGCGGTGCTCGGCGTCGCCATCGCCGACGAGAAGGCCGACTTCTTCAGCGAGGGCGGCAGTTCGCTCGCCGCGGCGCAGCTGGTGACCGCGCTGCGCGAGCGCTACCCCGAGGTGACCGTCGCCGACCTCTACGACCACCCACGCCTCGGCTCGCTCGCCGGCATGCTCGACGACCTCAACCCCGGCATCGTCGCCGAACCCCGCGAGGTACGCCCGACACCACGCGCCACCGGTGTCGCGCAGATCCTGCTGTCGATCCCGCTGACGACGCTGACCGGCCTTCAGTGGGCCACGTGGCTCGGGGTCGCGAACAACGTCGCCGCCGCGTTCACCGACGTCCCGTGGCTCATCGCGGTGAACTGGTGGGTGCTGCTCGCCGCGTTCATCGTGTTCATCACCCCGTTGGGCCGCATGGTGATCGCCACCGTCGGCTGCCGTCTGCTGCTCGCGGGGGTGACGCCGGGAACCTACCCGCGCGGCGGGTCGGTGCACCTGCGGCTCTGGGTCGCCGAACGCCTCACCGAGGCCAGCGGCGCATCGAACCTGGCCGGCGCACCGTGGATGATCTACTTCGCCCGGGCGCTGGGCGCCGACATCGCCTCCGGTGTCGATCTGCACTCCCTTCCCCCGGTGACCGGGATGATCTCGCTCGGCGAGGGTTGCTCGGTGGAACCCGAGGTCGATCTCGCGGGCTGGTGGATCGACGGCGACGTGGTCCACATCGGCGACATCGAGATCGCCGAGCGCGCCACCGTAGGCAGCCGCTCGACGCTCCTGCCCGGCACCCGCATCGGCCGCGACGCCGTCGTCGCCCCGGGCTCGGCCGTCCTCGGCAAGGTGAAGGCGCGTCAGCACTGGGCCGGGTCGCCCGCGGTGAAGACCGGCAAGGCCACCACGCCGTGGCCGGCCGAACGACCGCCGCGCGCCAGCTGGTGGGTGCCGGTGTACGGCATCAGCTCCATCCTGTTGGCGGGCATCCCGCTGATCGCCCTCGCCGCGGGCCTGGCGGTGATCGGCACCTGGGCGGCGCGCGCCGACCGCCTGCGCGACGTGGCCCTACGGTCGCTGGCGCTGTTGCCCGCGGCGACCGTCGTGAGCCTGCTCGTGTTCGCGGCGATCACCGCGATCGGTGTGCGGCTGCTGTCGATCGGCATGTCCGTCGGCTACCACCCGGTGCGCTCGCGGGTCGGCTGGCAGGTGTGGGCCACCGAACGGTTGATGGACTCCGCGCGCACCTACCTGTTCCCGCTGTACGCGAGCCTCCTGACGCCCGCGTGGTTCCGGTTGCTCGGCGCCGACATCGGGACGGGCACCGAGATCAGCACCGCCCTGGTGATCCCGAAGTTCACCTCGGTCGGCGACGGGGCGTTCCTCGCCGACGACACCATGGTGGCGAGCTACGAACTCGGTGGCGGCTGGATGCACATCGACGAGGCGAAGATCGGCAAGCGCGCCTTCCTCGGCAACTCGGGCATGACCGGTCCGGGACGCAAGGTCCCGAAGAACAGCCTCGTCGCGGTGCTGTCGGCGACACCGGACAAGGCGAAGTCGGGATCGAGCTGGCTGGGTAGCCCGCCGGTGCGTCTGCGACGTGCCGTCGCCCAGACCGACACCAGCCGCACCTTCGACCCGCCGCGGAAACTCAAGGTCGCGCGCGCGATCGTCGAGACGATGCGGTTGATCCCGGTGATGATCTCCTTCGGCCTCGGACTGTTCGTCCTCATCGGCCTGCAGTACATCGCCTCACAGTCGAACTTCTGGCTCGCCGGCCTGGTCAGCGGCCTGATGCTGTTGGTCGCCGGGGCCGCCGCGTGTTGCATCGCGGCCGCGGCGAAATGGCTGGTGGTGGGCCGGATCGCGGTGGGCGAACACCCGCTGTGGAGTTCCTTCGTGTGGCGCAACGAGCTGTCGGACGCGTTCGTCGAGACCGTCGCGGCCCCGTGGTTCGCCAACGCGGCCACGGGCACCCCGATCCTCAACGTGTGGCTACGGCTGCTCGGCGCGAAGATCGGTCGCGGCGTGTGGTGCGAGACCTATTGGCTCCCCGAGGCCGACCTGGTCACCCTCGGTGACGGCGCCACCATCGCGCGCGGCTGCGTGGTGCAGACACACCTGTTCCACGATCGCGTGATGGCCATGGACCGCGTGACCCTCGGCAACGGCGCCACGCTGGGGCCGCACTGCGTCGCGCTACCGGCGGCCGGTCTCGGCGACGCGGCGACCGTCGGCCCGGCGTCGCTGGTGATGCGCGGCGACGTGGTCCCCGACTTCACCCGCTGGCAGGGCAACCCCATCGCTCCCTGGTCGGAGACCAGCTAGAAGTCACTGGTACTAGGTGCTGCTGCGCCCGCGGCGGCTCATGACGTAACCGTCGACACCGGTCTTGCCGGTGTTGACCAGACCGACGGCGATGAGCGCCGCGATCAGGGCCAGCGGGAACTCGTATCCGCCGTCGAAGTTCCAGAACCCCTTGTCGATGTGGGCGACGAAGATCGCGCCGATCATGTCGATGATGAGCAGGATCGACACCAGCGGCACGAGGACGCCGAGGATCAGCAGGATGCCGCCGACGAACTCGACCCAGGTCGCGTAGTGGGCACTGAACTCGGGGAACGGTGCGTCCATGGCCGCGAATCCCTTTTGCGTGGCGTCGATTCCGTTGGTGTGCAGCTTCTGCCAGCCGTGCATGATGAAGATGATGCCCAGGATCACCCGTGCGATCAGCGATGTGAGACTTCTCGATGCGCCCATGACCGTTCCTCCTGATGTCCGATTCGCCAGCTCCGGGGCGAACGCTACCGGAGCGGACCCCACAGGTGGCCGGGTAACCTCATTTCACGATCGTGGGCGCCGGGGGCGCACGACACACATGTGCGAGTGGAGGTTTGGTGCCGGACAGCAGTTCTTCGGGTGGGGGTCCGTTACTCGGTGACCCCACCGACGGGATCGATCCCTACCTGCCCAAGAACGGCAACCTCGGATACCGGGTCAGTCGGTACGACCTCGAGCTCGAGTACAAGGTGGCCAGCAACCGCCTGACCGGCACCGCCACCATCACCGCGACCGCCATCAACCACCTCGGACGCTTCTCGCTCGACCTCGCGACGTCGCTGTCGGTGTCGCGGGTGTCGGTGAACGGCAAGCGGGCCTCGCGCTACAGCCAGCGGTCCAACAAGCTGTCGATCACGCCGGCGACACCACCGCCGCCGGGTGCGTCGATGACCGTGGTGATCAAGTACTCGGGCTCACCCAAGCCGATCCGCGGGCCGTGGGGCGAGGTCGGTTTCGAGGAACTCACCGAGGGTGCGCTGTGCGCCAACCAGCCCAACGGCGCGGCGTCGTGGTTCCCGTGCGACGACCATCCGTCGTCGAAGGCGTCGTATCGGATCGCCATCACCACCGAGTCGCCGTATCACGCGATCGCGAACGGGACCCTGCAGCGCAAGCGGAACAAGGCCGCGATGACGACGTGGGTGTACGAGCAGGTGGAGCCGATGGCGACCTACCTCGCGACCATCTCCATCGGTCCGTACGTGCGGAAGACCCTGGCGACCAAACCGGTGAAGATCCACGCGGTGTTGCCCGAGCGGCTGCGCAGCGGCTTCGAATCCGACTTCGCGCGCCAGGAACAGATGATGACGGCGTTCTGCGACATGTTCGGGCCGTACCCGTTCCCCGAATACAGCGTCGTCGTCACCGACGACAACCTCGAGATCCCGATCGAGGCCCAGGGGATGTCGACGTTCGGCGCGAACCACTGCGACGGCAACGGCGGGTCGGAGCGCCTCGTCGCCCACGAACTCGCCCATCAGTGGTTCGGCAACTCGCTCACCCTGGCCCGCTGGCAGGACATCTGGCTGCACGAGGGGTTCGCCTGCTATAGCGAGTGGCTGTGGGCCGAGTACGCCGGGGACGACACCGCCGACAACCTGGCCCGCAGACACCATCGGCAGTTGGCGACGTCGCGCAAGGACATCGTGATCGGCGATCCCGGCCCGGAGAAGATGTTCGACGACCGCGTGTACAAACGCGGCGCACTCACCCTGCACGCTCTGCGGGGCACGGTGGGCGACGACGCGTTCTTCACCCTGCTCAAGGAGTGGACGCGTGAATACCGCTACAGCTCGGTGAGCACCGACGACTTCACGGCTCTCGCCGCCCGACACAGCGAGACGTCGCTCACGCCGCTGTGGCAGAAGTGGCTGCGGCAGAAGGCGTTGCCCGCCTTCCCCGAACAGCGCTGACTCAGGGGATCTGACCCTCGGGGACGGTGTGCACGGCGGCCTCCTCGGCCGATGCCCCGGCGCCGTCGATGCCGGCGTCGGAGGCGACCTCCTGGTGGGTGGTGTGCGGGTTCACGCCCTCATCGGGCGAGACCAGTCGGCCTGCGCGGTCGTCGCCCACCTCGTTGTCGAATTCGTCGATCTCGTCGACGGCGTCGCTGAGGTCCTCGTCGGCGGGAACCGCGGGCTTGGGGGCGCTGTCCTCGTGGAAGGTCACCTCGGCGGCGGGATCGGGGACCTCTTCGGCGAGATGCTCCTCGAGGGACTCGCCCTCACGCTGATCCTCGGCGGTGACCCCGTAACGCATTGCCTTGCTCGGCTTCTCCGGCGGGGAGATGCCCTCGTCGAGGATGTCGTCGACACCGCGGTCCACGAGGGTGTCCTCGGGCTGCAGCTGGTCGTCGGAATCGTAGCTGTACTCGTTGTCCGAACCCTCGGAGATGCTCTCGACGTCGTCACTCATCACTCCACCCTAGCGACGTCACCCTCGAGGGGGTTGTCGCCGGGACCCGCGGCCGTCATAGTCCACCCATGGCATCGCGATCCGCACTCATCGATCTGATCCGCGCACACGACCAGGGCGTGCTGGCCACGATCCGCCGCGACGGCCGTCCGCAGTTGTCGACGGTCAACTACGCCTTCGACGCTCGCACCGAGATCCTGCGGGTCTCGATCACCGACGGCCGCGCCAAGACCGCGAATCTGCGCCGCGACCCGCGGGCAGCGCTGCACGTGAGCAGCCCCGACGGGTGGTCGTACGCCGTGGCCGACGGGCCCGCCGAGCTCAGTGCCGTGGCGCAGACCCCCGACGACGACGCGGTCACCGAACTCGTCGAGTTGTACCGCTCGATCGGCGGCGAGCACCCCGACTGGGACGACTACCGGAGCGCCATGATCGCCGACCAACGACTCGTCCTGCGCCTGCACGCCGACCACCTCTACGGTCAGGCCGGCTGACCACGCGCGGCGCGGGTCAGGCGTCGCGGGCGGCGAGACCGCGCAGGTACCTCTCGACGTCGTCGAGGCGGGGCAGCGCACCATCGGCGCGGGCCTGGGCCAACGTCGGCGCGGCGGTGTCCTTGTCCGACAGCGAGTACTCCAGCGGCGCACCGTCGCGACCCACCGCGGGCCAGTCGATCCCGACATCGGGGTCGAGTGGGTGGATGCCGTGTTCGCCGCCCGGGTTATAGCCGGTCGAGCAGAAGTACGAGACCGTCGAGTCGTCCTCGAGGGAGCAGAACGCGTGCCCGAGCCCCTCCGAGAGGTAGATCGCGCGTCGGTCGACGTCGTCGAGGACGACGCTGTCCCACTGTCCGAACGTCGGCGACCCCTCGCGGATGTCGACCACGACGTCGAGGATCGCGCCCCGGGGACAGGTGACGTACTTGGCCTGCCCGGGCGGGGTGTCGGCGTAGTGGATGCCGCGCAGCACCCCGGCCGCCGACACCGAGATGTTGACCTGCGCGAGGGTGAAATCGTGGCCGATCAGCTCGGCGAGGACGGGCGCCTTGAACGCCTCGAGGAACACCCCGCGCGGGTCACCGTGCTGCACCGGCGTCAGTTCCCACGACCCGGCGATCGTCAGTGGTCGCACACGCATGTCAGCTCCCCTGTTCCAGGATGGTCAGCAGGTAGGCGCCGTACCCCGACTTCATCAGGGTCTCGGCCCTGCGCCGCAGTCCGTCCTCGTCGATGAAGCCGCGACGCCATGCGATCTCCTCGGGCACCGCGATCTTCAGGCCCTGTCGTTGTTCGACCGTTCGTACGAAATTCCCGGCGTCCTGCAGCGAGTCGAAGGTACCGGTGTCGAGCCACGCTGTCCCGCGGGGCAGAACGTGCACCGACAGCTTCTCGCGTTCGAGATAGGTCGCGTTGACATCGGTGATCTCCAACTCGCCGCGGGGACTGGGCTGCAGCGACCGCGCGATCTCGATCACGTCGTTGTCGTAGAAGTACAGACCCGGGATCGCGTAGTTCGATCGGGGGTTCTCCGGTTTCTCCTGCAGCGCAATCGCTTTGCCGTCGGCATCGAAATCGACGACGCCGTAGGCGCTCGGCTCGGCCACCCAGTAGGCGAAGATCGACCCGCCGTCGACATCGGTGTAGCGCATCAGCTGATCGCCGAGGCCGGGTCCGTAGAAGATGTTGTCGCCCAGAACCAGTGCGACGGAATCGTTTCCGATGTGCTCGGCCCCGAGCACGAAGGCCTGCGCCAGGCCGTCGGGCGACGGCTGCACGGCGTAGGTGATCGAGATGCCGAACTGCGATCCGTCGCCGAGCAGATGCGAAAACGCTGCCGCGTCACCGGGAGTGGTGATCACCAGGATGTCGCGGATACCGGCCAGCATCAACGTCGACAACGGGTAGTAGATCATCGGTTTGTCGTAGACCGGCACCAGCTGCTTGCTGACGCCGAGAGTGATCGGATGGAGTCGTGAACCGGTGCCACCGGCCAGGATGATTCCCCGCATGGCGCCACACTATTGCACCGCGCACACACGCGTGAGTCACGCGACCGCGCTACGGGGCCGGTAGTCTTCGCCCTCGAGGGAAGGAGCCACCTGATGCGTGTTCTGGTCACCGGCGGGGCAGGTTTCATCGGTGCCAACTTCGTGTTGCGCACCGTTGAACAACGTCCCGACGTCGAGATCACCGTGCTCGACAAGCTCACCTACGCGGCCAACCCGGCGACGCTGGCACCGGTCGCCGACCGCATCACCCTGGTCGAGGGCGACGTCGCCGACGCCGCGGTGGTCGATCCGCTCGTCGCCGCGACCGATCTGGTGGTGCACTTCGCCGCCGAGTCGCACAACGACAACTCGCTGGCCGACCCCTCAGCGTTCGTGCACACCAATCTCGTCGGGACCTACACGCTGCTGGAGTCGGTCCGCCGCCACGGCACCCGCTACCACCACATCAGCACCGACGAGGTCTACGGCGACCTCGAGCTCGACGACCCCGCGCGGTTCACCGAGTCGACGCCCTACAACCCGTCGAGCCCGTACAGCTCCACGAAAGCGGGCAGCGACCTGCTGGTCCGCGCATGGGTCCGCTCGTTCGGGATCCACGCGACGCTGTCGAACTGCTCGAACAACTACGGGCCGTACCAACACGTCGAGAAGTTCATCCCGCGGCAGATCACGAACGTGCTGAGCGGCCTGCGGCCGAAGCTCTACGGCGCGGGGACGAACGTGCGCGACTGGATCCACGTCGACGATCACAATGACGCCGTCTGGACCATCATCGAGCGCGGCACAGTCGGCGAGACGTACCTGATCGGCGCCGACGGCGAGACCGACAACAAGACCGTCGTCGAGTCGATCCTGACCGTCCTGGGTGAGCCCGCCGACGCCTACGACCACGTCACCGACCGCCCCGGTCACGACATGCGCTACGCCATCGACTCGACCCGACTGCGCACCGAACTCGGCTGGACACCACGGTATGTCGACTTCACCGCCGGCCTCACCGCGACCATCGACTGGTACCGCGAGAACGCCGACTGGTGGCGCCCGTACAAGGACGGCGTCGAGAGCGGGTACGCGAAGACCGAGAAGGTCCTCGGCTAGACCGAGCGACTCTCGCGCGCGGGTGCCCCCAGCATCCGGAGCACGACGTCGATGACGTCGGACATCGGCGGGATGCCGTGGGAATGGCCGAACAGCTTGGGTTGGGCCGAGCGAAGGAACGTCGCACTGACCATCAGGTAGGCCGCGGCGCCGGTGTCGACGTCGGAGGCGATGATCCCCGCCTCCTGCAGCGCCGCGAAGTACTCGCCCACCGCGGCGACGCCGCGATGCGGACCGAAGTCGTTGGCCGTCACCACCGCGCCCACCTCGTCGCGCAGACCGGCGTCGCCGTGTGCGGCGACCAGCAGTTCGAGCCCGTCGTCGAGGAAGGTGTGCACGGCCGCGACGTACTGCTCGAGCACCGCCCGCACGTCCTCGAGCTCCCCGACCACGGTGGGGTCCATGTCGTTCTTGAAGGCGAACAGCGGCCGCAGCGCCTCGTCGAACACCGCGGTGAGCAGACCCTGCCGATCACGGAAGTGATAGAAGATCGAGCCCTCGGAAACCCGTGCGCGCGAGGCGACTTCGCGTGTGGTCAACCGTGCGACACCGCGTTCGCGCAGCACCTCGAGCGCGGACGACAACACTTCGTCTCGTCCGATCGCCGGTGGCCTTCCGCGTCGCGCCATGGGGCCACACTACCCACCGAATGTCAATTGTTGAGTGCGTACTCAGAATGTGCGACCATCTCCTGAGCTCGCACTCGATCTGGAGGCACCATGGCCCGTAAGTGGCTGACCCTGACCGCCGTATGCACCGGCGTCTTCATGCTCCTGCTCGACGTCACGATCGTGAACGTCGCGCTGCCCGACATCCAGAAGGACCTGAACTCGAACCTGTCCGACCTGCAGTGGGTCGTCGACGCCTACGCGTTGTCGCTGGCCGCGCTGCTGCTGACCTCGGGCACCATCGCCGACATCGTCGGCCGCCGACTGGTGTTCGCCACCGGCATCGTCGTCTTCACCGTCGGCTCGCTGGCGTGCGGACTCGCGCCGAACATCCTCACGCTGATCATCGCCCGACTCGCCCAGGGCGTCGGCGGCGCGATCATGTTCGCCACCGCCCTGGCCCTGCTCGCCCAGGCGTTCGCGCCGCGGGAACGTGGCATCGCGTTCGGCGTCTTCGGTGCGGTCACCGGCGTCTCGGTCGCGGTCGGCCCGGTCCTCGGCGGCGTTCTCACCACCGGTCTGTCGTGGCACTGGATCTTCTTCGTCAACATCCCGGTCGGCATCATCGCGCTCGTCATCACCATCGTCGGCGTCGACGAGTCGAAGGCCCCCGGCACCCACAAGATCGACTGGCTGGGCTGCGTGACCTTCAGTGCCGCACTGGCGTTCCTCGTCTTCGGGCTCATCCGCAGCCACGCCGACGGGTGGGGTTCGCTGCAGGTCTCCGGTTCGCTGATCGCCGCCGCCGTGCTGTTGATCGCGTTCGCCGTCGTCGAGCGCACCGTCGCCGAGCCGATGGTCGACGCGTCGCTGTTCCGCGTACCCACCTTCACCGGCGGACTCATCGCCGCCTGGGCCATCTCGGCCTCGATGTTCTCGCTGCTGACCTACATCGTGATCTACCTGCAGGGCACCATGGGCTACTCGGCGCTGCAGGCGGGTCTGTACTTCCTGCCGTTCTCCGGACTCGTCTTCGTCTCGGCCGCCATCGCCGGCCGACTCTCCGACAAGGTCCCCGCGCGGTGGCTCATCACGCCCGGCTTCATCCTCGTGGGCATCGGCCTGCTGCTGATGCGCGGCACCGACCCCACCGGGGGCTGGACCCAGTTCATCCCGGGCTTCATCGTCGCCGGTATCGGTACCGGTCTGATCAACGTGCCGCTGGCCTCGACCGCCGTCGGCGTGGTCGAGCAGGCACGCGCCGGCATGGCCTCGGGCATGAACTCGACCTTTCGCCAGATCGGCATCGCCACCGGTGTCGCCCTGCTGGGCAGCCTGCTCGCCTCGCGCCTGAGCAACAACGTGCAGTCGGCACTGGCCGGCACCCCGCTGGCCGACAAGGGCCGCGAGATCGGTGATGCCGTCGCCAACGGCGCCGCGGCCCAGGTCATCGACTCCGTCCCCGCGCCGCTGCGGGCGATGGTCGCCGAACGCGCAGGACGCGGATACGCCGACGCGCTCGACCTCATCCTGCTCATCGCGGCGTGCATCGCCGGGATCGCAGCGGTGAGCGCAGCGTTCCTCATCCGCTCGAAGGACTTCCACGCGGCGCGTGTCGAGGCAGGTCAGCAGGCCCAGGAGGACCTCGCACCCGTCGACGGGTGAGGGTGGTTCACCCGAAACACACCGTTTCGTGGACATGACAACGGTGGTTGTTCAATACTGAGACCATGACAACACCGGTTGATGCGGTTCTCGCGGTCGAGGCCTCCGAGGGTGGCGGCGCGGCCCTCGACCAGGTTTTCGGTATGAGTGTCGCGGCGGCCGTGGTCTCGGTGGCGCTGCTGTGGATCGGATGGCGCCACCGGACCCGTCAGATCACCTGGCTGACGTCGCTGGGCGAGTGGGCGGGGCGTCGGCTCAACCGACCACCGTGGGCGGCGCTGCCCGTGTTCCTGTTCGTCTCCACGATCATCTGCGCGCTGTTCGGGTTCCTGTGGGACGTGAGCCTGCACGTGGGGAAGGGCCGTGACGCCGGGCCGCTCGCCAACCCCGCGCACTACTTCATCCTCGTCGGCCTGTTCCTGCTGTTCATCGCGGGAATGCTCTCGATCTTCCTGCCGTACGACAAGCCCGGCCGCGCGGCGATCCGCATCACCCGCACCTGGCACGCGCCGGTCGGCGGCATCCTGCTCGCGGGCTCCGGCCTGTACGCGCTGATCGGGTTCCCCCTCGACGACATCTGGCACCGCATCTTCGGTCAGGACGTCACCCTGTGGGGCCCCACTCACCTCATGCTCATCGGCGGTGCCGGCATGTCGCTGATCGGCGTCCTGCTCCTCGAGCGCGAGGGCCGCGCGGCCATGGGCGACGACGCCCCGGCCGACGGACGCGGCATGTGGCTGACCCGATGCCTGGCCTTCGGCGGACTGCTCATCGGACTGTCGGTGTTCCAGATCGAGTACGACTTCGGCATCGAGCAGTTCCGACTCGTGTTGCAACCCATGATGATCGCCGGCGCGGCCGCGTTCGCGCTGATCGCCGCGCGGATCACCCTGGGGCGTGGCGCCGCGCTGATCGCCGCGGTGTTCGCCGCCGTCATCCGCGGCGTCGTCGCGCTCGTCGTCGGCCCCGGACTCGGCGCACCGATCAACGTCTTCGCGCTCTACCTCGGCCCGGCCGTGGTGATCGAGCTCCTCGCTCTCACACCCCTCATCCGCAAGCCGGTGTGGTTCGGCGTCGTCGGCGGGCTCGGCATCGCCACCGCGGGCCTGTACCTCGAATCGCTCTGGATCGACGCGGTGTACCACTACCCATGGCCGGTCGGCATGTGGGCCGAGGCGCTCGCCATGGCGATCCCGGTCGCCATCGGGATGGGTGTCTGCGGTGCGCTTCTCGGCATCATCCTCACCGGCGAACGCCTGCCACGGCCGAAGTGGGCGACCGTCGCTGTCGCGGTCACCGTGCTCGTGATCGGCGGCGCCGTGGCCAACGGCCTGCGGACCACGGTGCCCGAGAACGCCAGTGCCACCATCACCTTGAGCCCGGCGCCGAGTGTGGACGGCGAGACCCGCGCCACCGCCGTCGTCGCGATCACGCCGAAGGATCTGGTGAGCGACGACCCCGAGTGGGTGACCATGCTGGCCTGGCAGGGCGGTCTCGACAAGTCCCGCGGGCTCATCATCGACCCGCTGGAGAAGATCGGGCCCGGGCTGTACCGCTCGACGCGGTCGGTGCCGACGTCGGGGTCGTGGAAGACGCTGCTGCGCGTGCAGGACGGGACCACCATGACCGCGGTCCCGGTGTACCTGCCCGCCGACCCGGGCATCGGCGCCGAGGAGGTGCCGGCCGAGCCGAGGATGACCCGCGACTTCGTCCGCGAGATCACGATCCTGCAGCGCGAGCGCACCTTCGACTACCCCAGCTGGCTCTACGGTGCGGCATCGCTGGTCGTCGGGGTCTGCTCGTTGCTGCTCATCACGGCGATGGCGTGGGGTGCCGCGCGCATCAACCGCAACGACGCCACCCCGGTGCGCTCGACGAGCGAGCGGCCGAAGGTGGGGCCGCGACCGTGACGACCACGACGACGCTGGCGTCGCACTCGCTGCTGTTGGCGCTGCCCGCGTTCGTCCCCGCCGTCCTACTGGTCGGCGTGATCGTGTTCATCGCGGTGCGGGACCGACGGCGCGGTGACGACGAGGACACCGAGCCCGACTCCGCCACCGACGTCGATCCCGCCGGCAGCGATCCGGCCGAACGGCGGTGAGCCAGAGCACGATCCTGGCGCACGGGCTGGGCGCGGAATACCTTCCGCTGCCCTACACCTACGCCCTGATCGGTGGTGCCTGGGCGCTGACGGCGTCGTTTGCGATCGTCGCCTTCGCCTGGAAGACACCGCGCTTGGATCCGCGGACCTCGGGCATCGGGCTGCCTGCGGCGGTGACGCGACTGGTCGACTCGCGCGGCGTGCGTGCGGTCGTCGCCGGAGCCGCGTTGCTGTTCACGGTGTGGGTCGCGCTCGCGGCCGTCGCGGGCAGCGACGATCCCGAGATCAACCCGCTCCCCGGCGTCTTCTACGTGCTGCTGTGGGTCGGGCTGGTGGTCCTGTCGGTGCTGATCGGACCGGTGTGGCGGGTCATCTCGCCGGTCCGGACCGTGGCACGGCTGCTCTCGACCCTCCCGATCGGTGCGACGGCGCGGCGCGCGTACCCGGAGTCGTGGGGGCACCGGCCCGCCGCGGTCGGGCTGGCCGCGTTCGTGTGGCTGGAACTCGCCTCGCCCGATCCCGATTCGCTGATCGGCATACGGATCTGGTTGGTGGTCTACGTCGTGGCCATGGCCGTCGGTGGTCTGCTCACCGGCACGCGGTGGTTCGCCCGCGCCGACCCGTTCGAGACCTACGGCGTCGTCGCGTCACGCATCGCACCGTTCTGGCGTGACGAATCGGGCCGCGTCGTGGTGGGCAATCCGCTGGCGCATCTGTCGACGTTGCCCGAACGACCCGGCATGCTCGCGGTGATGTCGGTGCTGCTGGGATCGACGGCGTTCGACAGCTTCTCGTCGTTCCCGCTGTGGCAGCGCACCATCGACGATCTCGGCGAGGGCACCGCCATCGCATCGGTGGTGTCGACGGTGACGCTCGCCGGTTTCATCGCGGTGGTGGCGGTGACGTTCTGGGCGGCGACCCGTGCCACCGGCGGCGTGACGCCGCACCAGCGGCGACGCCTGCCGGTGCAGATGACGCACACGCTCATCCCGATCGTGGTCGGGTACATCCTCGCCCACTACCTGAACTACATCGTCGAGCGCAGCCAGCTGGTGTTCGCCTCGCTCGCCGATCCCCTCGAACGCGGCTGGAACGTGTTGTGGTTGGGCGACATCCACCCCGAGTACGTGCTGTCGTCGCACCCGACGGTGTCCTCGACCCTCAAGCTCGTGTTCGTCGTCGGCGGCCACATCGCCGCCGTGGTCGCGGCACACGACGCGTCACTGCGACTTCTACCCCGCCGCCACCGGCTCACCGGCCAGCTCGCGTTGATGCTGACGATGGTCGGCTACACGTTCCTCGGGCTGTACCTGCTGTTCGGCGGCTGACCTGATCGCCATCTCGGTGGCATCCTCGTGTCATGGCATCCAGCTCTGTCGTGACCCTCGCCGCCGCCTTCGGCCAGTTCTCCGAGACGTGGTCGCCGAAGATCGTCGCCCAGCTCAACGACTACGACGTGAAGGTCGTCAAGATCGAGGGCGACTTCGTGTGGCACAGCCACGACGACACCGACGAGCTGTTCATCGTCGTCGAGGGCACGCTCACGATCCAGATGCGTGACCGCGACGTCGTGGTGGAGACCGGTGAACTGTTCGTCGTCCCGCGCGGTGTCGAACACTGCCCGCGCGCCGACAACGAGGTGCGGGCGCTCCTCATCGAACCTCGGGGTGTCGTCAACACCGGTGACGCCGGCGGCGACCTCACCACCGAGGCCGTGCCCCTCTGACCGATCCGGTCAGCCGGCGAGGCGTTCGCGGTGCTCCTGCGGCGTGCGGGTCACCTCGGCGAAGCCCGGGCGGGCGGTGCCGAGGAACGACCGGATCCAGGCGACGACCGCCTTCGCCCGGTTGCCCATGCCCGCGAGGTAGTAGAGGTGCACCGCGAGCCAGGCGCCGAAGGCGAGCAGGCCGCGGAAGGTGATCCGCTCGGTCAGCTTCGCAACCGCGCGGCCGCGGCTGATGATCGACATCGACCCCTTGTCGAGGTAGTGGAACGCGCTGCCGGGGTAGAGCTTGCGCGTGATGATGTCGACCGCGTGGCGGCCCTGCTGCATGGCGACCGGGCTCTGGCCGGGGAAGTCGTGCAGCGAGGTCATGTCGCCGATGGCGTAGATGTTGGCCACGCCGCCGACGGTGAGGTCGTCGTTGACGAGCAGGCGTCCGGCGCGGTCGGTGTCGCACCCGGTCGCCTCGGCCAGGACGCCGGCGAAGCCGCTCGCGGCGACCCCGGCCGACCACACGACGGTGTCGGTGGTGATCTTGCGGGTCGCGGCGCCGCCGTGGACGTCGATGGTGACGACGCCGTCGGCAATGTCGGTGACCATCGATCCGGTGAGCACCTCGACGCCGGCCTTCTCCAACGATGCGCGGGTGTAGTCGCTCAGCCCGCCACCGAACGCGGGCAGCACCTCGTCGAGTCCCTCGACCACGGTGATGGCGACCTCGCGGTGCTCGTGCCGACGCGCCAACTCGGCGATCTGACCCGCGACCTCGACACCGGTCGCACCCGCCCCGACCACGACGAACGTGGTCGCTGCGGTGTCCTGAGCGGGAGCGTCGAAGCATGCGCGCAGGTGCGCGCGCAGACGGGTGGCGTCGTCGATGGTCTTGAGGGCGAAGGTGCGATCGGCGTACTCGTCGCGCCCGAAGTAGCTCTGCGCGGCACCGGTCGCGGCGATCAGCGAGCCGTAGCGGACGCGGTGGTCACGTCCGTCGGCGCGGTAGGTGAGGACGGCGGGCATCGCGTCGACCGCGGTGACCTCGCCCTCGACGACCTCGACGTCGCGGTGCCGGCGCAGCAGTGCGTCGGTGCGGGGCGCGATGTCGTCGCGGTGCAGGACACCGGTCGCCACCTGGTAGAGCAGGGGCTGGAAGAGGTATTCGGGGGTGCTCGAGATCAGCAGAGCGCTCTTGCCGCGACCGCGCAGTCGGCGCGCTGCGGCCAGTCCGCCGAAGCCCGAACCGACGATCACCACGTCGTAGTAGGTCGCATCGTCTGTACGCATCTCGTTCTCCCTCGCTTTCCGATCACTTCTACTCATGACCAACGTCCATGGTGCTGCGGTTTGATCCCGTCGTCACGCGCGTTTCTCAGATGGAACTCATCGCGATCACTCATGAATAGCGGTAACGTTCCCGGGGGACGACACCCGGAGGCCCGAATGGAACTGCGCCAGCTCACCTATTTCGTCGCCGTGTGCGACGAGCTGAGCTTCAGTCGCGCCGCGCGGCGGACGTTCATCTCGCAGTCGGCGATCAGTCATCAGATCGCCCGCCTCGAACGCGACCTCGGAGCCACCCTGCTCGAACGGTCGACCCGTGCGGTCAGCGTGACCGAGGCCGGGGAACGTCTCCTGCCCATCGCGCGCCAGATCATCGACCTCGAGAACCGTGCGTACGCGGCCGTACGTGATCCCGGCTCGCGGGTTCGACTGGCGGCCAACATGACCTTCGCGCGGCGGTCGCTGGCTGCCATCGCCGCGGTCCGTGAACGTCACCCCGGCGTCGAGATCGAGTTCGTCATCAAGAGTTTTCAGCAGCGGGTCGATGCCGTGGTGTCCGGCGACGTCGACATCGCACTCATCCGCGGCACCATCGTCGACAGCCGCCTGCACGTGTCGCAACTGTGGGTGGAGGAACTGACGGTGGCCATGTCGGAGAAGCATCCGCTCGCCGGCACCGCCGATGTCGCGTTGGTTGACCTCGCGCGCCACCCGCTGATCATGCCGCCGCAGAAGCAGCAGGTGTTGCTGCACACCGTGATCCGCGACGCGTTCGCCGATATCGGTCTCACGCCGCGCTACGGCCCGCCCGTGCCCGCCGACCACACCGCGACCCTGGAACTGATCAACCAGCCCGACGCGTGGACGGTTCTCTACGACGAGCCGCCCGGATCGGCGATCGCCCGCCTGCGTGAACGCGAAGGGAGACTGCGGATCCCGGTGAGCGCGCTGATGCGCGTCGATGCGCGGCACGAGAACGCCACCGGTGCGCGGGGGGCGATCACGACCGACCTGATGCGATCGCTCGGGCACGGCGACGGGGCGGTGGGCTGATGGAGTGGCCGCGCACCATCCCGATCCTCACCGACGGCGTGATCACCCTGCGCCCACTCGAGGTCGACGACGTCGATGCGGTGCTGGCCACCTCCCTCGACCCCGATTCGGCGGCGTTCACCTCGATCCCGAGCCCGTACACCCGCGCCGACGCGGTCGAGTTCGTCGATGCGTCGGCATCGAAGGTGTGGCCGGGGTTCGAGGTGGCCATCGCCGACGCCGACGACGCATTGATCGGTACCTGCGGCCTGCGTATCCGCGACGAGGAGTCAGCCGTGACCGAGATCGGATACATGGTGTCGCCCTGGGCGCGCGGACGCGGGATCGCGACCCGCGCGACGAAGTTGCTCATCGACTACTCCTGGTCGATCGGCGCCCAGCGCATCGCGGTGAACGCCGATGCCGACAACCCGGCGTCGTGCCGGGTGGCCACGCGGTGCGGGTTCGTCGAGGAGGGCGTGCTCCGATCGGTCCGTCTCGGCACCGACGGCCGCCGCCACGACGTCGTCCTCCACGGCCTCCTCCCCACCGACCCCCGCCCCTGACCCCCACCCGCCAGTTGGGCACGTAACGACCGCAGTTGGGCACCTAACGACGCCAGTTGGGCACGTAACGACGTCAGGTGGGCAGCACCGGCGGCGGGAGGCGGTATGTCGCCGGCGTCAGCGACATCCCGATCGGGTTGCCGACGGCGGGGATGTCGGTTCCCTCGACGTCGACGGCCGGTTCGATGCCGATCGAGCGGGCGAAGGTGAACGCCTCGGCGATGTCGTTGATGGGACCGGCGGGCACACCGGCACGGGTGAGCACCTGGTACCAGTGGTCGGCGCCTTCGTGTCGCAGCTTCTCGGTCAGTTCGGCGACGAGGTCGTCGCGGTGGGCGACACGCGCGGTGTTCGTGGCGTACCGCTCGTCATCGACCAGATCGGGGACGCCCAATGCCGTTGCCAGACGTGCGAACTGCGTGTCGTTGCCCACCGCGAGCGCCAGAGGACGATCCGCGGTCGAGAACACCTCGTAGGGGACGATGCTGGGGTGGCGGTTGCCCATCGAGCGCGGCACGACATCGGCGCCGAGGTAGGCCGTGGTCATGTTCGCCATGGACGACAACGCCACCATGAACAGGTTGAGATCGACGCGCTGTCCCTCGCCCGTCCGGTCGCGGTGCCGCAGGGCCGCGAGGATCCCCGCGACGGCGTGCACGCCGGTGAGGACGTCGACCACGGCCACACCCACCTTGCTGGGCGAGCCATCCGGGCCGGTGATGCTCATCAGCCCACTCATGGCCTGGATGAGCAGGTCGTAACCAGGGATGTCGGCGCCGTCGTCGCGTCCGAAACCGGTGATGGCGCAATAGATCAGATCCGGCTTCTCGGCGACGAGGGTGTCGTATCCGAGGCCGAGACGCTCCATGGTGCCGGCCCGGAAGTTCTCGATCACCACATCCGATCGGCGCACCAGGTCGCGCGCCTGCTCGCGCCCGTCCTCGGTCTGCAGATCCACGACGAGTGAGGTCTTGTTGCGGTTCACCGACGCGAAGTACGTCGCCATCGGGTCGGTGTTCTCGTCGGCCGGGAGATACGGCGGCCCCCACGACCGCGTGTCATCGCCGGTGCCCGGGCGCTCCACCTTCACCACCTCGGCCCCGAGGTCGCCCATCATCATCGTCGCGTACGGCCCGGCCAGTACCCGACTGAAGTCGGCCACGACGATGCCGTCGAGTGCGCCGGTCATGATCGCGCGGTCACGTCAGGAGAACTGTCCACCCGACAGACGCTATCGGCACACTCGGCGATCGGTTTCGGCACGGTCGGCGGTCGGTTCGGCACGGTCGGCGGTCGGTTTCGGCACGGTCGGCGGCGCGGGGTGACCCATCCCACTCGCAAATCGCTTGATCGACTAACAGTTGTACTTTCACAATGGTTTGATGGACGAGACCGAGTACGGCGCGCGGCGCAAGATGATCATCCTGGCGACGTGTTGCCTGAGCCTGCTCATCGTGTCGATGGACGCGACGATCGTGAACGTCGCCATCCCCGCGATCCGTCGCGATCTGAACGCCTCGGTGTCGGGTCTGCAGTGGGTGATCGACATCTACACGCTCGTGCTCGCCAGCCTGCTGCTGCTCTCCGGTGCCATGGCCGATCGCATCGGTCGCCGACGCATCTTCCAGATCGGCCTCACCGTCTTCGCGCTCGGATCGCTGCTCTGCAGTCTCTCGACCAGCGTCGAGATGCTCATCGCCGCGCGATTCGTGCAGGCGATCGGCGGTTCGATGCTGAATCCCGTCGCGATGTCGATCATCACCCAGGTGTTCACCGGTCGCGCCGAACGTGCACGTGCCGTGGGTATCTGGGGTGCGGTGGTCGGGATCTCGATGGCCCTGGGGCCGATGGTGGGCGGCGTCCTCATCGACCTCCTCGACTGGAAGGCGGTGTTCTGGATCAACCTGCCGATCTGTGCCGCCGCCGTCGTGTTGGCCGCGATCTTCGTGCCCGAGTCGAAGTCGTCGACCGTGCGTCGACTCGACCCGATCGGTCAGGCGCTGGGCATCGTCTTCATGGCGGCGCTGGTGTCGGGACTCATCGAGGGCCCGAACATGGGCTGGGGTGACCCACGATCGCTCGCCATCTTCGCCGTGGCGATCATCGGTCTGGTCGGCTTCATCCGCCACGAACGCCGCCACGCGTCGCCGTTCATCGACCTGCGGTTCTTCCGCAGCGTCCCGTTCGCGACGGCCACGGTCATCGGCATCCTGGCCTTCGCCGCGTACGGCGGATTCCTGTTCCTGATGTCGAACTACCTGCAGAACGTCCGCGGGTACTCCGCCATCCACACCGGCGTCATCTACCTCCCCATCGCGGTGGGCACGCTGATCTTCTCGCCGATCTCCGGTCGACTCGTCGGCAAGTACGGCACCCGCCCGTCCCTCATCGTGTCGGGCCTCCTGCTGGCGGTGGCATCGGTGCTGCTCACCACGTTCACACCCACCACCCCCGTGTGGCAGCTCATCATCACCTTCGGTCTGTTCGGGGTCGGTTTCGGTCTGGTCAACGCCCCCATCACGACATCGGCGGTCAGCGGCATGCCGCGTGACCGGGCCGGTGCGGCCTCGGCGGTGGCGTCGACGAGTCGTCAGCTCGGCGTCAGCCTCGGTGTCGCGATCAGCGGCTCGATCGCCGGCGCCGCGGTCACCGCGTCGGACGGCTCGTTCACCGACGCGGTGCAGCCGCTGTGGTGGGTGACCACCGGCCTCGCGCTCGCGATCACCGCGCTGGGCATCATGAGCACCACCGCGTGGGCGAAGAACACCGTCGAGAAGACGGCGTTCCTGTTCACACCGACCGAACCGAAGGCCCCGGCACATGTCTGATGCGCGCACCCGCGCCTGGCAGGTGATGGCGCACTTCGTGATCGACAACCGCGGACCGTGGCGCAAGGCCATGATGGCCCGGACCGGGCTGCCGTTCAATCACTTCCGGCTGCTGCGGCGCATCGCGGCGGGCCCGGTCACCATCGGCGAGCTGGCCGCCGCGGCCTCCATCGACGCTCCGGCGGCCACGGTCGGGGTGAACGAACTCGAGAAGCGAGGTCTGGCGGAGCGGTCAGTCGACCCGACGAACCGGCGCCGAAAGCTGGTGTCGCTCACCGATGCGGGGCGCGCGATGCTCGACGACGCCATGGCCACCGCCGACCCCGCACCCGACGCCTTCGCCGCCCTCGACCCCGACGAGGTGGCCACCCTGGCGACGCTCCTGTCGAAGCTCGAGAGCGCGGGCGGGCGCTAGCGGGCGTCGAGAACGCGTTGCGCCTCGCGGATCGCTGCTGCGTTCGACCGACCCTGCCGTGAGCCCGCCAGCTTCGCGGCGATGTGGTCGCGGATCCGGATCGGTGCATACGCCAGACCGTCTGCGGCGGAGTCGAAGCCGGGAAGCGTGGCGATCACCGCATCGGGATTGCCGTCGTGGAAGAACGCCGCCGAACGCCGCCGCCGGATTGCGCCGTCGACGACGGGTGGTCGCACGCGGTGCAGGGTCGAACGCCACCGATCGTTGGTGAGCCGCGCGGTCAGGTCACCGAGGTTCACCAACAGCGCTCCGTCGACCGGCTCCACGTTCTGCCATCGGCCCTCGGGCCCGACGATCTGCAGTCCCGGGATCGGATCGGCCCACAGCACGGTGACGATGCCGAAGTCGGTGTGTTCACCCATCCCGGTGAGCTTGCCGTCCGGTGCGAGGGTGCCCGGCGGCAGCGCGTAGTTGTTCATGCGCAGCACGTCGATCGAGTGGTCGGTGATCGCCGTGAAGAAGTCCAGCGGCAGGTGCAGTGCCTCGGCGAAGATCGAGGTCAGTGCGCGTGCCACCCGTCCGGCCTCGGCGAACCAGGCCTCCACGTTCTCGCGGAAGCCGGCGACGTCGGGCCACAGGTTGATGCCGTAGTCGCTCTCGTCGAGGTCGAGGCCGGGGAACGATCGGCCCTCGACGCCGACGTTGAAGGCCTCGAAGAAGTCGTTCATCCGGGCCACCGACTCGACGCCGAGACTCAGGCTGAGCGACTCGCTCTTCGGCGGGCTGTAGCCGCGATTGGCCCCGGGGACCCGATAGCCGGCGCGCACCTCGGCCGGCAGTGCGAAGAACGCGTCCATCGCGTCAGCCAGTCCGTCGGCCACCGCGGCGTTGATCCCGTGGCCCACGATCTGCAGGAAACCGACTCGCCTACAGGCGTCGTCGACCTCGGCGACCACGTCGTGACGCGGTCCCGACAGATCGATCACAGGAACCTCGATGACGTCGCCCATAGCCGTCGATTGTCGTCCCAGGGCACGCACCACGCACGGCAGAACCCGGCACACAGTTGTCGATGAAACCACTCACCGACGAGGCGACGTCTCCGACATGTGACTGCGCATCTCGCTGTAGGTCGAGGTCAGCCGTTCGACGTCGCGAGGCGAGAGCACGTCGAAGACGTTCGTGCGCACCTCGGCGACATGTCCGGGACTGGCATCGGCCAACTTCGCGGCGCCGGCGTCGGTGAGCACCGCGAGCGCGCCGCGACGGTCGTCCGGACACGGCACGCGCTCGACCCAGCCGGACTCGACCAATCGGTTGATCGCCCTGGTGACGCCGCTGCGGGTCGCGGTGACGGCGGTCGCCAGCATCGACATGCGCATCCGCCGTTCCGGCGCCTCGGACAGCGTGACCAGCAGTTCGTAGTCGGTGAGCGAGATCCCGGCGTCGCGGGCGAGCTGCTGGTCGAGACGCGTGACCAGCATCCGCATGGAGTCGAGGTAGGCACGCCACATCCGCTGCTCGTCCGCGGTGAGCCATTGCGTCTCGGTCATGGCTCCCACAATACGACATTTGGTTGACAACGCAATCATCTTCTGTACCGTCGAAGACGACAGACCGCGCGAACTCACCGACGAAAGGCGTCACCGACATGACCAAGCTCGCGATCCTCTACTACTCCGCCACCGGCCACGGGACCACGATGGCCAACACCATCGCCGCCGCAGCGGAGAAGGCCGGCGCCGAGGTGCGTGTGCGCCACATCGCCGAGACCACCGACCCGTCGGTGTTCGCCGAGAACCCGGCCTGGACCGCGAACTACGAGGCCACCAAGGATCAGCCGGCCGCCACCGGCGACGACATCGTGTGGGCCGACGGCGTGATCTTCGGCTCGCCGACCCGCTTCGGCAACACCGCGGCCCCGTTCCAGGCCTTCATGGACGGCCTCGGCGGTCTGTGGGCCCAGGGCAAGCTCGCCGACAAGGCCTACGCCGGGTTCACCTCCAGCCAGACCCTGCACGGCGGCCAGGAGACCACGCTGCAGGCGCTGTACACCTCGTTCATGCACTGGGGCGGCATCATCGTGGCGCCCGGCTACACCGACGGCCTGAAGTTCGCCGACGGCAACCCCTACGGCGTCGGCCACGTCACCGGCCCGAACAACACCGACGAGATCAACGACGCCACCACCGCCGCGCTCGAGCACCTCGGCACCCGTGTGGTCACCATCGCGGGCAAACTGGCCTCATGAGCACCGCGGTCACCCCGAACATCGATCTCCGTCGGTCCGACGACCGGTACAAGACCCGGATCGGGTGGCTCGACTCGAAGCACAGCTTCTCGTTCAGCAGTCACTACGATCCGGACAACACCCACCACGGGGTGTTGCTGGTCAACAACGACGACATCGTCACGCCCGGACAGGGTTTCGACACCCATCCGCACCGTGACATGGAGATCGTGACGTGGGTGCTCCAGGGGTCACTGGTCCACCAGGACTCGATGGGGCACTCCGGGGTGATCTATCCCGGTCTCGCACAACGCATGAGCGCCGGCACGGGCATCATGCACTCGGAGAAGAACGACTCGTGGCGACTCGGCGACGTCGCGGGCGCATACCGCTCCGAACACGCCGAACCCGTGCACTTCGTACAGATGTGGGTCGTCCCCGACGAGGCCGGCATCACCCCGACCTACGAGCAACTCGAGATCGATCACGAGCTGCTCTCCGGTGGGTTGGTCCCGGTCGCCTCGGGGATGCCGCAATACGCCGACCATTCGGCCATCCGCATCAAGAACAAGTACGCGGCCATGCATGTCGCACGACTGCAGCCCGACGCGAGCCCGGTCACGCTGCCCGACGCGCCGTTCCTGCACGTGTTCGTCGCGCGGGGCACCGCCTCGCTGGAAGGGGTCGGTCCGCTGACCGAGGGAGACGCCGTGCGGATCGCCGGTGGCGGTGGTCAGACGCTCTCGACCGACGTCGGCGCCGAGGTCATCGTGTGGGAGATGCACGCCACCATCGGCTGAACCGGCTACAGCGGCAGACGGTTGCGCATCGGCTCGAGCACGAGATCGGCACGCCGGAACGACTCGAGCCCGAACGCCGCGGTCAAGATCTCGACCGGCATCTCCAGGAACGGCCCGAAGTCGCCGATCTGGGTGGCGTGGGCGACCATCGCGGCGCGCTTGATCTCGATGAGGTCGCTCACGTCGACCTCGACGGTGATCTCGGCGGCCGGGACGCCGAACGTCTCGATGTCGACCGGGGACTCCTCCTCCGACCACCGCGGATTGATCTTCATCATCTCGCGCATACGGTCGCGGTTCGCCACGTTCTCGAAACTGTGTGGTGTACCGGCGATCTCGGCGGCGCGCCGACCTACGTGGTGGACCGCGATGTGATCGGGGTGCCCGTACCCGCCGTTGCTGTCGTAGAAGGTGACCACGTCGGCCTTCTCCTCCACGAGGATGTCGGCGAGGCGCTGTGCCGCGGTCTCGACGTCGACGTTCGTGAACGCGTCGGGGTTGGCGTTGTCATCGGTACCGGCCATCCCCGAGTCGGGGTAGTCGAACATCACGAGTCGGTGCACGCCCAGGATCTCGGCCGAGCGCTGCAATTCGACACGACGTCGCTCGAGCAACGACTCGCCCTCGGCCAACAGGTCCGGCGGGAACTCGCCCCGCGCCCCGTCGGTGGCCGTCACCAGCACCACACGGTGACCGTCGTCGGAGGCTCGGCGCATCGTGCCGCCGGTGCTGAACACCTCGTCGTCGGGATGGGCGTGGAAACACACGAGAACGCTCACAGCTTGTCGGCCACCTGCACTGTCGGGCCCGCGAGGGCGTTGGTCGAGAGCTTAGTGGCCCGCACGTGGAGGCACAGCACCACCAGACCCCCCACGGCCGAGATGACCGCCGTCACCACCGATGCGGTGTTCCAGCCGTGGACGAGATCGGCGGTGACCGATCCGGGTCCCGGGTGGGTGGCGATCACCGACACGATCGTCACGCCGATCGCCGACCCCACGTAGCGGGCGGTGTTGTTGGCCCCACTGCCCATCCCGCCGCGTCCGGCCGGGACACTCGCCACGGCCTCCTTACCCAGGTTGGCGTTCACCACGCCTGTCGCGATCCCCGCGAACAGCAACCCCGGGAGGAATCGCGGCCATCCCGAGCCCTCACCGATTCCGGTCAGACCGGCGAGACCGATGGCGACGCCGAGCAACCCGACGCCGAGCTGGACCCGTCCCGATATCCGGGCGGGGATGCGGCGGGCCAACAGCGCGGTGACGACGGATGTGCCCGACCACGCGAACAGCAGCAGCGCGGAGCCGAGAGCCGAGACCCCGAGCGCCGCACCGAGGAACCCCGACATGTAGGACATGAGCGCGATCGCACCGGCACCGATCGCCACGGCAGCCAGGGTCGCGGCCCCGAAGGCCGGGGATCGCAGCAGCGACAGGTCGAGCATCGATGTCGCGCTGCGGTGTTCGACGATCACGAACAGCGTGAGCAGCACCGCCGACGCGACGAACAGCACGATCACCACCGGCTGTCCCCACCCCTGCCGTCCCTCGACGAGGCCGGCCAGCAGCGTCGCGATCCCGCCGGCGAACAGCAGGGCGCCCGGCAGGTCGAGACCTCGCGGTGTGTCCGAACGCGATTCGGGCACCACCCGTTCGGCAACCCCGGCCAGGATCAGCGCGGCTGCGGCGAGGACCCAGTAGGCGTCGTGCCAACTGTGCGCCTTCTCCAGCAGCGCCGAGAGCAGCGGCCCGATCGCGATACCCGCGCCCACGCTCGCTCCCCAGACACCGCTCGCCGCAGCCCGCGCCGGACCGGGCGCGAAGGTGTGGGCGATGATGCCCAGGCTCGACGCGATCACCGCGGCTCCACCGACCCCGACGACCACGCGGGTCAGCACGAACACGAGGACATCCGGGACCAGCACGCCCACAACGGATCCGACGGCCATGAGGACGAGACCGAGGGTGAGGGTACGGCGACGACCGAAGTCGTCGGCGATGGTCCCCGCCGACAGCAGGGCCGCGGCCAGGCCGATGCTCATCGAGCTCAGGATCCAGGTCTTGCCGCTCACGTCGGCGCCCAGCGATGCGGCGGTCACGTTCAGCGTCGACAGCGGTGCGGTGAACGCGACCAACACCAGCAGGGTGCCCAGTGCCGACACGACGAGGGACCGACGCGAGGACCCCGCGTCGGTGGGGATGGGTGCGGTCATGGGAGGTCCTCGGTCGGCGAGCGCGGCAAACTATATGCAAGTAAACCTAGCAGTGGCCGCGGCGCCAACGGCCCCGCCTCAGCGCGCGGACGGTTCGAGGTCGATGCGCACCGACACCGCGCCGGAGTCGCTCCGCGAGGTGACCGCATGGCCGGCGCGTTCGACGCCGGCGATGTCCACGGTGACGTGATCGCCATTTCCGGTGAAGTTGCGCCACCAGTTCTTCTTCTCCGGCATCATCACCCGCACCGTCAGCGTCTCACCCGATCGCGAGTAGCTCACCGGGAGGCTGATCGTCTTCCCCGATTTGCGTCCCGTGTAGGTGATGATGGCCGTCGACTTGCCGATCACCTTGTCCAGCACAGGAACTCGCATCAGGCGGGTGAAGAAGGAGTTCCACACCGCCGCCGACTTCTGGAATGCGTTCACGATCAACTCATCTCCTCGCGGATTCGGGCTCTCGCTGAGCACGAGCCTACAAAGCGGGACGGCGATCGCGCCATGGCAACGCCTGCTCGAGCTGTCCGGCCAGCGAGAACAGCAGTCCCTCGCCGCCGGGTGGGGCGACGAACTGGATGCCGATGGGCAGACCGTTCGCCGCCTGGTGCAGCGGGATGCTCGCCGCCGGTCGACCAGTGAGGTTGGCGAGCTGCGTGTAGGGCACCCACGACAGGTTGCGGAGGATCGCCGCGGTGACCGTCCCGGTCGCGTCGAGGAACCGACCGAGTCGAGCCGTGAGCACCGTGCGCGCCGCGAGTCGCTCGAGCGACGACGTCGCGTAGTCACCGAGACGGGGCGCGGTCCGCGCGACGGTGGGTGTCATCAGCAGGTCGTACCGCTGGTGGAACGCACCCAACGCGCGGACGTGGGTGTGCCATCGTCCGTGTGCCGCCTCGAGTTCGACACCGCTGGTGGTACGGCCGATCGCGGCCATCACGAGGGTGTCGAGCTCGAAGTCGGAGGTGCCGGCACCGTCGGCGCGCAGGTCGTCGACCGCGGACGCGACGTGCACGAACCACGGCAACAGGAAATCGTCGGCGAGTTGCTGCTCGTCGATGGCGGGGCGTGCCTCCTCCACGACGTGGCCGAGGTCGGTGAGCAGATCGCAGGTCGCCGACAGCGCATCGAGCACCGCCGGATCGGGTGTGTTGTTGAGTACGGAGAGTCGCTGTACGCCGATGCGCAGCGGCTTCGGTGCCCGTGACACCGCGTCGAGGTAGGTGGCGTCCGGTTCGGCGAAGACATACGGCGGGGCCGCGGGGTCGGTCCCGCGCATCACGTCGAGCATCGCGGCGCTGTCGCGGACCGTCCGGGTGACCACGCCGTCCACCGCCGAGCCGTACAGGGACTCGCTGCGGCCGGGACCCGAGGGCACGACCCCGCGTCCCGGCTTGAGTCCGAACAGCCCGCAGCAGGCGGCCGGGATGCGGATCGAGCCGCCGCCGTCACTGGCACCCGCGGCCGGGACGATCCCCGCGGCCACCGCGGCCGCCGAACCACCCGACGAGCCGCCCGGAGTGTGGGCCAGGTCCCACGGGTTGTGGGCGGCGCCGAACGCCTCGGGCTCGGTGGTCCCCTTGGCGCCGAACTCCGGGGTGTTGGTGCGGCCGAAGATGACCAACCCGGCGTCGAGCCAGCGTGTGACCACGGTGTCGTCCTCGGCGGCGACGGCGTTCGCGCACGAACGAGATCCGTTGTTGCTCACCACACCACGCTGCGACTGGTACAGGTCCTTGACCAGGAACGGCACCCCGGCCAGCGGTCCGGCCAGGGGACCCGACGCGCGATCACGCGCGGCATCGTCCTGGCGGACGGTGATGGAATTCAGCGAGGGCTCCACGGCGTCGGCCCGCGCGATGGCCGCCTCGAGCAGCTCTGCCGCAGTCACCTCACCACGGGCCACGAGGTCGGCCAGTCCCACCGCGTCGTGTTCGACGTACTCGTCGTGCCGCATCGCTCCCCCGCTGATCGAATGTCGATACACCGACGACGATAGCGATTCGGGAGGCACCGACCGTCGATGTCGGAGGGTCACCCGTGCGGGTGACGGCGTCGCTGTGACGCCGAACAGATGGAGCCGCCTGCGAGAATCGAACTGAGGAATCTGGGGCCTACCGCGCCCGTCAGGCATGATCAACGCATGCAGGAAGGCCGACCTCCCGTCTCCATGACCTACGAGGTCTGCGACATCGCCGACTGGGTGGTCGTTAGTCAAGAGGCTCGCGGGCTCGACCCGAAAGACTGGGTGGCAGAGCAAAAAAACACGCACCTTGAGAGCCAGTCGGAGTGGTGGGTCTTCAAACCGATCAAAAATGCGAGCTATAGGCGTTGTGATGACTGGTCTGAGAAAGTTGCCTCCGAACTCGCGACTCTAATCGGGCTACCGGCAGCCCGCGTCGAACTCGCCGAACGACATTCGGAGATTGGGATAATCTCAAAAAACGTTACGCCAGACGGCTTTTCCCTCGAATCGGGCGATACACTTCTTTCAGAGTTTGATGGCTACGTCACATGCGCCGGTGACCACCGACCAAAGAACCGGGTAGGCCATAACCTCGACAACATTCAAAGCCTGCTCGCCGGAATTGATCACCCCGAATCCGACATCGGAGGCCTGAACGGGTTCGACCTCTTTACTGGGTACCTCATCTTCGACGCGTGGATAGCTAACACGGACCGCCACGCTATTAATTGGGGCGTTCTCATCTCAAATGACGATGGCCTGCGACGCGTCGCTCCGTCGTTCGATCACGGCAGCGCGCTTGCGTCGGGCGCCCAGGACGCTCACCTCGCGACCGTGGATGTTGCGGCATACGCGGCGCGCGGCTACGCCCACCGCTTTGAGGGTGGTGAGACTCTGTCGTTGTGCGACCTGGCCCATCAGGCCCTGACTCGATCAAGCGAGCACACTCGGGTGTGGATAGACCGCATTTGTGCAGTAGAAACGGTCGACCTCGAGGCAATCGTGCGCGCCATTCCGGGCATGTCAGACGTTCGCCGTAGGTTTCTTCTTAACCTGTTAACAATCAATCAGAGGAGGCTGGCGGTATGACGACCACTCGGGACGACGCAGGTCCCGACCACGCCACCCCGGAGTCAGGGACGCTGAACCGGTTGCTGGTGACTGTTCGCGACCCCCATACACGTCGTTACCTTCCCGTCGGATTTCTCGTCCGCTCACCCGAACGCGGCTATGAGTTTTCCTACCTTGCGTCGGCTCTTCGGCGTCAGCAGTTCCGCCCGCTACCCGGACTGACCAAAGCCACTGAGGGACCGGTCTACTCGACTGAGCTTTTCCCCGTATTCGCCGAGAGAGTCGTGTCGTCTCGACGGCCAGACCGTATGACCTCGATGGAAGCGCTAGCTCTGCCGCTGGATGCGGCCCCGTTCGAAGTGCTTGCTCGATCACATGGCCAACGCATCGGTGACACCATCGAGCTGCTCCCCGCTCCAGCGGCTGATCCAGGCTCTCGAGTCTCGTTTCTGTTCCTCACGCACGGCGTTCGGCATCTGGAGCGGCACGAGCAGGATCAGATTGCCTCGCTCCTGCCGGGAGACGCGCTCCAGCTTCGACACGATGCCGCCAACCCTGTTAATCCGCGAGCCCTCCTTGTGACAGATGGAGGATCTACACGCTTAGGTTGGGTGCCGGACCCACTGATCGAGGTCATCGAGTCACTGTCGAATGAGTGCCTCACCGTTGCGCGCGCCAATGGTCCGGAGGTCGGTTTCCACTTTCGACTGCTGGTGACCATTGAGGGTCGGGCGCCCGTGGACCGCGCATTGTTTTCGAACCCACAATGGGAAACTGTTTAGCTTCCCTGTGTAGCCACCTCGCCAGCCGTCCGCCCGCCTCATGCGCTGGCGGAAGCCGTACGACGCAAGTGCAAGTGGTCCACCGGCCAGAGACGCGTGCCACGCCGATTCCGGCAGGGAAGGACTCGTCGCAATCCCAGGTGACGACAACCCTTTTGTTCGGTGATGACGCATGGAGCCGCCTGCGAGAATCGAACTCGCGACCTTTTCATTACGAGTGAAGCGCTCTACCGACTGAGCTAAGGCGGCGTGCCGCCCGAAGGCAACGTCGACCAGTGTATCGACCGCCGCGCACCCCGACCAAACCGCGTGGGCACGTCCCAATCTGCGTACATCTCGCGCCACCGACCTGCGGTTTCTCTCGCGAGAACTACACGGGAACGGGTTCAGCGACGCAGGGCGGTGGCGACGTCGGCGACCATGGCGTCGACGGCGAACTTCGGTTTCACGTTCACATCGAGGGCCTCGCGGCACGCCAGCACCGCCTCGACACACCGGAGCAACTTCTCGGGCGAGGCGAAACCGGCCATCCGCAAGGTCTGCTCGGAGTGGTCGGGATGCATCGCGGCGACCGGAGCCGCGTAGGAGGCGACGACGGCGTCGCGGAACAGCGCGGCCAGGTCGACGAGCGCTCGGTCGAGCACGTCACGCTGCAGACGGGTGCGACGCGACTTCTGTTGCCGCTCCATGTCTTTGAGGAAGCCCGCGGTGCCGCGCATCGCGCCGCCGGCCCCCTTGCCGGTGCCGCCCGCACCCAGCGCGGTGCGCATCTCCTCGGTCTCGGCCTCGTCGAGGACGGCGCTGATGGCCTTCGCCGAGTTCTCGGCGGTCTTCACCAGCGCCTCGGCCGCGCCGTAGGCGGTCGACTCGTTGGTCGCCGCCCGCGCGAGACCCAGCGCCTGGTTGCGTTCGGAGCGGGCCGATTCGTCGGTGGCCAGGCGCCGTGCCCGACCCACGTGGCCGCCGCTCACCGATGCAGCCCACCGCGCGCGCTCGGCGTCGATGCCGTCGCCGATGAGCACCTCGGCGATCGAGTCGACGCCGGGCATGGTCAGCGGGACGTGGCGGCACCGCGAGCGCAGCGTCACCGAGATGTCCTCGGGATCGACCGACGGCGCACACAGCAGGATCACTGTGCGCGACGGCGGCTCCTCGACGACCTTGAGCAGTGCGTTCGCGGCCTGCTCGGTGAGTCGGTCGGCGTCCTCGATGAGGACGATCTGCCAACGCCCCACCCCGGGACGACGCGACGCGATCTGCACCGTCTCGCGGATCAGCTTCACCGAGATCGTGAGGCCCTCCGGGACGATGCGGCGCACGTCACCGTGGGTGCCGGCCATCACGGTCGCGCAGGCGTGGCAGCGGCCGCACCCGACCTCGCTCCCGGGCGCGCCGGTGGCGATCTCACACTGCAGGGCGGCGGCGAAGCATTGCGCGGCCACCGACCGGCCACTGCCGGGCGGGCCCGTGAACAGCCAGGCGTGGGTCATGGAGTTGCGGGGTGCGGCCACCGCGTCGCCGAACATCGACTCGGCACCGCCATCGGTGTCGTCGAGAGCGGCCGAGGCGCCCACCGCCGACCGAGCGGCGGCCGACAACTCGTCCACCACGGCCTGCTGGCCCACCAGGCGATCGAACACCGACGTCACGAGGGCGATCGTAATCGCGCGCTCCGACACCGCCTGTCGGCACTGTCACCAACGGCAGATACGGGCCCTGTGCGCCCGCTACCGTGAACACGTGGTCCAGAGACAGTCGCGTCTGCAGCGGGGTGTGCACCTGTTGCGGTGGCTGGCGCACACACCGTGGCCGATCCTGGCCCTCGACCTCGTCCGCGCGAACATCATCGGCGCCCTGTTCACCTTCGCCTTCCTGCGGTTCGGCATGCCGTACCAGTACACGGTGCGGATCCAGGAGATCAGCACCTCGAACCAGGCGGTGTTCGTCGCGTACCTGGTGGCCGCCACCTTCGTCGGGGGGTACCTCAGCATCCTGCTGACGCTGCCGGTGCTCATCTGGCACCGCAGGCGCACCCGTCTCGACAACGAGATGGCCCGCAATCGCGCGCTGCGACTGCCGGTGCTGCTCACCGCGGTGAACCTCGGGCTGTGGACCGTCGGTGGCATCCTGTTCGCGCTGCTGAACCTGCCCGCCTCGGGTGCGACGGCGCTGGTGGTGTGGATCGCGTCGGCGATCGGCGGGTTCGTCTCCTGCGTACTGGGCTACATGCAGTCGGAGAAGGTGTTGCGTCCCATCACCGTCTCGGCGATGGCCAACGACCCGACGAGCGCCGTCGCGCCCAGCGTGACCGTCCGCATCACCCTGTTCTGGAGTGTCAGCGTGGTGGTGCCCCTGTTGGCGATCGTCGGTCTCATCGTGGGCCAGCAGTTCGGGCTGGTGCGCACCGACGCCGAGGGACTGCAACGACCGCTGCTGTGGCTGGCCGCCGCGTCGGTCATCTTCGGGTTGATCGGTCTGGTGCGGCTCGTGGGCGCCATCGCCGATCCCATCAAGCAACTCCGCAACGCTCAACGCCTGGTCAGCGAGGGCAACTACGACACCTCGGTCCGCATCTACGACGGCAGCGACCTGGGTCTACTGCAGGCCGGGTTCAACGAGATGGTCGGCGACCTCCGCGAACGACAGCAACTGCGGAACCTGTTCGGTCGCTACGTCGGCGAGGACGTCGCACGACGGGCCATCGAATCGGGAACCGAACTCGGCGGCGAGGAACGCTACGTCGGGGTGTTGTTCGTCGACATCGTCGGATCGACCCGGCTCGCGGTGACCCGCCCACCCCGTGAGGTCGTGGATCTGCTCAACGACTTCTTCCAGGTGGTCGTCGAGACCGTCGGTCGCCATGGCGGGTTCATCAACAAGTTCCAGGGTGATGCCGCCCTGGCGATCTTCGGTGCGCCGCTGGACCTCCAGGATTTCGCGGGTCAGGCACTCGCCGCGGCCCGCGAACTGCGCATCGAGCTCGAGCGGACCCTCGGCGAGACCGACGTCGGCATCGGCGTCTCGGCGGGCAAGGCGATCGCCGGCCACATCGGATCCGAACGACGACTCGAGTACACCGTGATCGGCGACCCGGTCAACGAGGCCGCACGGCTCACCGAGATGGCCAAGGACGAACCGACACGGGTCCTGGGGTCGGCGCGTGCGGTGTACCTGGCGTCGGACGCCGAGGCCGAGTGCTGGGACATCGGCGAAGGTGTGGAGCTGCGGGGTCGCGGCATCGAGACCAAGCTCGCGCGGCCGAAGTTCGCGCTGGTGATCGACGACGACGATGTCGACAACGACACCGACGGTGTCGTCGACGCCGCGGTCGGGGCATCCCACACGACTCCCTCGAGCGCGTCCACCACGGCCGACGCGCGGCCGGAAACCACCACGGACGTCGACGAGGACGACGACGAGGAATCCCGCAGCAGCGTCTGAACGACGCGGCGGTCAGTCGCCGAACACTCGTCCGCGACCCTGCCGTTTCGCCTCGTAGAGACGTGCGTCGGCCCGCGTGAAACACTCGGCCACCGACTCGCGGGCGTGCACCGTGGCGTATCCGGCGCAGAACGTCTGGCCGTCGGGGACCCTGCGGGCCAGACCGCGCAGCACACCGTCGATGTGGACGGCCGCCGAACCGGGCAGCGCGAGCGCGAACTCCTCACCGCCCCACCGCGCGAGCACCGCCGCCTCACACGCCGACGCCACCATGGCCCGCGCGAACTCGGCCAGCAACCGATCGCCGGCGTCGTGGCCCCGGGAGTCGTTGTAGGCCTTGAACCGGTCGAGGTCGATGATCGCGAGAACGAGATCGCCGCCGATGTGGGCCGCGCTGTGTTCGAACTCCGCCAGGCGCGCCATCCACCCGCGACGGTTGAGCAGCCCGGTCAGCTGGTCGGTACTCGCCGCGGTCAGCAGATCGTCCTCGGTGCGCCGACGATCGGTCGTGTCGTGGATGACCGCCATGGTCCATCTCCGGCCGCCGGGACCGTCGACGGGACTGGCCGAGACCCACCCCCACCGCACGGTGCCGTCGGGGTGGATGTAGCGCTTCTCCAACCGCAGGATCTCGCCGCGCTCGGCGGCGTCGGCCATCAGTCGGTCCATCGCCCGGTGCTGCCCGAGATCGTCGTCGTGGGTGAACTCGCGGGACGAGCGACCCGCGATCTCGGCCCACGATCGACCCACCATCGCGCAGTAGGCGGAATTGGCGACGACCAACAGACCGTCCTCGTCAGCGAGCGCCATGGGCACGGTACTGGCCTCGAACATCGCGCGGTACCACCGGGAGTCGAGGTCGACAGGGTCACTCGTCGGAGTCGGACCCGGTTCCATCGGTTGCCACCGTCTTCGTCGCTGCGGTCTTCTTCGCGGGCGCTTTCTTGGCGGCCGTCTTCTTGGCCGGCGCCTTCTTCGCGACCGCCTTCTTGGCCGGGGCCTTCTTCGCCGCCGTCTTCTTGACCGTCGCCTTCTTCGCCGGGGCCTTCTTCGCCTTCTTCTTCACCGGCCCCCGCGCGCGGCGGTCGGCGAGCAGTTCCATAGCGCGTTCGTCGGTGATGGAGGCGACGTCGTCGTCCTTGCGGAGGCTGGCGTTGGTCTCACCGTCGGTGACGTACGGACCGAAGCGACCGTCCTTGATCACCATCGGCTGTTCGCTGACCGAGTCCTTGCCCAGTTCACGCAGCGGCGGGGCCGCCGCGGCACGACCACGTCGCTTGGGCTCGGAGTAGATCTCGAGAGCCTCCTCGAGCGTGATGCCGAAGATCTGGTCCTCGGCGCTCAGCGAGCGAGAATCGGTGCCCTTCTTGAGGTATGGGCCATACCGACCGTTCTGGGCGGTGATCTCCTCGCCGCTCTCGGGATCGGCGCCCACCACGCGCGGCAGCGACAGCAACTTGAGCGCGTCGTCGAGGGTGACCGTCGCGATCTCCATCGACTTGAACAGCGATCCGGTGCGCGGCTTCGGGCCGGCCTTCTTCGCGGCGACCTTCTTGGTCGCCTTCTTGGCCGCGGTCTTCGTGGTCGCGCCGGCCTCGGTGGCCACCGCGGTACCGCCACCGGATCCGCCGGACGCAGCCGCACCGTCGCCGTCGAGCGGGGTGGGGCCGGGCGGAACCGTCAGCGCCGGAACCGAACTGCCACCGTCGCCGCTGTCGCCATCGGACCCCTCATCGGGATCGGGCAGGACCTCGGTGACGTAGGGGCCGAAACGGCCTTCCTTGGCGACGATCTCGTGCCCGGTGACCGGGTCGACACCGAGCGTGCGCCCCTCCTGCGGGGTGCTGAACAACTTCTCGGCGACCTCGATGGTCAGCTCGTCCGGGGTCATGTCGTCGGGCAGGTTCGCCCGCTGCAGATCCGGTTCGGCGTCGGGGCCGGCGACGTTGCGCTCGAGGTACGGCCCGAACCGACCGACGCGCACGACGACCGGACGGCCCTGCTCGTCGTCGAAGAGCTTGATGGAGTTGATCTCCCGGGCGTCGATCTCCTCGAGGTTCACGCCGACGAGCTTCTTGAGCCCGCCGTGGGCGGCGACATCGGAGCTCGCCGCGGAGTCGGCGGAGTCCTCGGACGCGTCGGCGCCGAAGTAGAACCGCGACAACCAGTGCGTGCGGTTCTCCCGACCCGAGGCGATCTGGTCGAGGTCGTCCTCGAGCGAGGCGGTGAAGTCGTAGTCGACGAGGCTGCCGAAGTACGCCTCGAGCAGTCCCACGACGGCGAACGCCACCCACGACGGGACGAGGGCGCTGCCCTTCTTGTGGACGTAGCCGCGATCCTGGATGGTGCCGATGATCGACGCGTACGTCGAGGGGCGGCCGATGCCGAGTTCCTCGAGCGTCTTCACCAGCGACGCCTCGGTGTACCGCGCAGGCGGGTTCGTCGAGTGGCCGGCCGCCTCGAGTTCGGCGGCGGTGAGGTGCTGGCCCTCGGTCAGCAGCGGCAGCCGCACCTCCTCGTTGTCGGCCTGTCCGCCGGCCTGCTCGTCGACGGTCTCGACGTAGGCCGACAGGAAGCCGGGGAAGGTGATGGTGCGACCCGACGCGGCGAACGTCGCGCGCTCGCCGGATGTGGCGGTACCGCTGATCCGCAGGCTCATGGTGGTGCCGCGCGCGTCGGCCATCTGCGAGGCGACGGTGCGCTGCCAGATCAGCTCATAGAGCCGGAACTCGTCGGACTGCAGGGCCGAGGCGACCTGGCCGGGGGTGCGGAACGTCTCGCCGGCCGGACGGATGGCCTCGTGGGCCTCCTGGGCGTTCTTGACCTTGCGGGTGTACTGCCGCGGGGTCGGGTGCACGTAGTCGGCGCCGTAGAGCTCACGGGCCTGCCCACGGGCGGCGTTGATGGCCGACTCCGACAGTGTCGTGGAGTCGGTACGCATGTAGGTGATGTAGCCGTTCTCGTACAGACGCTGCGCGATGCGCATGGTCCGGTCGGAGGTGAACCGCAGCTTGCGGCCGGCTTCCTGCTGCAGCGTCGAGGTCATGAACGGCGCGTACGGGCGGCGTGTGTACGGCTTCTCCTCGACCGAGGTGACCGAGAGGTCGGCACCCTGCAGTCCGGTGGCCAGCGCGTTGGCGCGGGCCTCGTCGAGCACCACCACGCCCTCGGACTTCTTCATCCGGCCGGCCGCGTCGAAATCGCGGCCGGAGGCGACGCGATCGTCGTCGACGGAGACGAGCTTGGCCTTGAACGTGCGCGGGGAGACGTCGGCGCCGGCGTCGAGCGTGGCGTCGATGTCCCAGTACGAGGCGGAGATGAACGCCATCCGCTCGCGTTCGCGCTCGACGATGATGCGGGTGGCCACCGACTGCACGCGGCCCGCCGACAGCTTCGGCATGACCTTCTTCCACAGCACCGGCGACACCTCGTACCCGTAGAGGCGGTCGAGGATGCGGCGGGTCTCCTGGGCGTCGACGAGGTCGACGTCGAGATCACGCGGGGTGTCGGCGGCGGCCTGGATGGCCGACTGGGTGATCTCGTGGAACACCATGCGCTTCACCGGGACGCTGGGACGCAGCGTCTCGAGCAGGTGCCACGCGATGGCCTCGCCCTCGCGGTCACCGTCGGTGGCGAGGTAGAGCTCGTCGACACCCTTGAGCAGTTGCTTGAGTTCGGTGACCGTGGACTTCTTGTCCGGCGACACCACGTAGAGCGGTTCGAAGTCCTGCTCGACGTTAACCCCCAGACGGGCCCAGGGCTGTCCCTTGTATTTGGCGGGCACGTCGGCCGCGCCGCGCGGGAGGTCCCGGATGTGTCCACGGGACGACTCGACGACGTAGTTCGATCCCAGGTATCCGGCGATCTTGCGGGCTTTGGTGGGCGACTCGACGATCACGAGGCGGCGCACATTGCCACCGGAGCGGGTGGACGCGGTGTCGCTATCAGCCACTGTCTGTGCCTGCACCTTTCTACCGGCCTGTTGGGTAAGGCCTTCTATATGTGTTCTGACGGCATCGGAGACGGTCCGCGCAGCCGACACATCTGGCTTGTTCTACCCCATATAACAGCCTATTGACACAACGCCGCTGAGAGCACAAAGGTTTCCGCGGCGCCGGACACCCCGCGCCAGGGCGCTGCGAGGTGGGAGAACAGGCAGGTCAGCGGGGTGATCGATCTGACAAATGAATGTGTCACACCGTGGGCCAGAATCCGACGGCATCGAGGTGCCCGGGCGGTGCGCCGATGTTCTCCAGCAGACGCGACAACCGCCGCCGTCCGGCGATCCGCAGGGCCGGCGAATGACCGCGGGTGCCGACGAGGGTGGGTGCGATCCCCGCGCGCATCAGTGCGGTCGCCAGGGGCGAGTGCGTCTCGGGTGCGTGCGGGTCGAGGCCGAGCAGGTAGCGATCCTCCTCACGACGCCCCGCGGCGATCGCCCACAGCCGCAGCGCGCGCGGACTGGGCACCCAATCGGCCGGCATCGTCTTCACCGCGCCCTTCACCCATGAGCGGGTGAGGGCGTCGAGCGACTTGGAGGTCTCGGTGCGCGCCATCGGCGAGCCCTCGTCGGAGACCGCCGGGTGCGCACGCACGCCGCACAGTTCGATCTCCTCGACGAGTGCATCGGCGCGCCATTGCGCGTCGACGACGATGGAGACCCGGCTGCCGGCCGGTGAGAACGACGACTGCCCATGCGCGGCAAACAATCCCGACAGATCCTCCAGTGAGGGCTCGTCGGTTTCGGCCGAGAAGAAGGACAGTTGGCCCACGGTCGGGAACTCTACTCGAACGGATGGTCGACAGGTACACGCATCACCAGGCGCGCCCACGACAGTGGCCACGCTCTGACCCTCAGACGCACAACGCCCCCGACGCGCCGCGATGTGCGGACGCCGGGGGCGATGAACGAGAGTGTGCGAGCTCAGACCGCGCGGACGCCGGTGGCCTGCGGACCCTTGGTTCCCTGACCGACCTCGAACTCGACGCGCTGGTTCTCCTCGAGGGTGCGGAAACCGGATCCCTGGATCTCGGAGTAGTGGACAAACACGTCGTCCGGTCCATCATCAGGCGCGATGAAGCCGAAGCCCTTTTCCGCGTTGAACCACTTCACAGTTCCCTGTGCCATTTCTTGCATTCCTTTACTGACTCACCGGATACGTCACGATGTGTCACCGCGACGGGCCCGTTCCGACCGCCATACCGACTGGCGACGTTTGCGGACGTGCCGCGCACTAACCTTGGGTATTACGCCCGCAACACGTTCTCGGGGGGCAGACCATCCGTGCCGATGTCGACCCTCGTGGAAGCCCCCGAAAGCTGCGACCGACGACAGTCAATCATGAACATGTCGCGCCCGACAGTCAGGAAACGAAACTGAACGGAACATCGTCAGATTTCAGGTCGGCGACATCTGTCGGTAACGCCGCGACGGCCCTACGGGCACTCCGATGACCAGCTCACACAACGGCGAATCGTTCGGTGAGCAACTTCTGCACCGCTCCCTGGCCGGTGTCGACCCCGATTTGTCACCTGTCACATACAAGACCGTGATGCGTTCGCAGACAGCACAGTTCGCCGACTGGCCCGATTGGGTCACCGAACCCGTCCGCGCGGCCTACACCGACATCGGCGTCCGTCGGCCGTGGAGCCATCAGGCCGTCGCCGCGCAGCACGCCCACGACGGCACCCACGTCGTCGTGTCGACCGGCACGGCCTCGGGCAAGTCGATGGCGTACCAACTGCCGATCCTGTCCGACATGACCTCGGGCGTCGCACCGCATGCCACGGCCCTGTACATCGCTCCCACAAAGGCATTGGGCGCCGATCAGATCCGCGCGCTCACCGCGTTGACCGCCGGGCGTCGCGAGTTCGCACACATCGCACCGTGCGCATACGACGGCGACACCGAGCCCGACGTGCGCCAGTGGGCGCGGGAACACTCGCGGTGGATCTTCACCAACCCCGACATGCTGCACATCGGTTTCCTCGGGTCACCGGGCCGGTGGCGGCACTTCTTCCGCAACCTGCGGTACCTCGTGATCGACGAATGTCACCACTACCGCGGCGTTTTCGGGTCACACACCGCGCTCGTGATCCAGCGGACCCTACGACTCGCCCGCGCCGCGGGCGCGAACCCGACGGTGATCGCGGCCAGTGCGACCGCAGGCGAACCCGGTCACGCACTGCGCCGACTCATCGGCGAGGACTGTGCGGAGGTGACCGACGACGGGTCGCCGCACGGCGAGCGCACGGTCGCGCTGTGGGAGCCCACGTTCACCCCCGGCGCCACCGGCGAGCACGGCGCCCCCGTGCGCCGCGCCGCCGGCGCCGAGGCCGCGCGGATCATGGCCGATCTCGTGATCGAGGGGGCGCGCACGCTGTGCTTCGTCCGCAGCCGCCGCGGTGCCGAGATCACCGCGCTCTCGACACGACAGATCCTCGCCGCCGCCGACCCCGAACTCGCCGATCGGGTGGCCGCCTACCGCGCCGGGTATCTCGCCGACGACCGCCGCGAACTCGAGGCCGCCCTGTCCGACGGGACGCTGCTCGGCGTCGCGACCACCAACGCCCTCGAACTCGGGGTCGACATCGCCGGACTCGACGCGGTGATCGTGGCCGGCTACCCCGGCACGGTCGCGTCGTTCTGGCAGCAGGCCGGACGCGCCGGGCGACGCGGCGAGGGATCGCTGGTGGTGATGGTGGCGCGCGACGACCCGCTCGACACCTACCTCGTGCACCACCCCGAGGCGCTCCTCGAGCGTCCGGTGGAGGTGAGCGTCACCGACCCCACCAACCCGTACGTCCTCGGCCCGCACCTGCTGTGTGCGGCCACCGAACTGCCGCTGAGCGAGGCCGACGTGGCGGCCTTCGACGCCGCCGACGTCGTCGCCGACCTCACCGCCCGCGGCCTGCTGCGCAGGCGACCGGCGGGCTGGTACCCCGCGGCCGGGCTGTTCCCGCACGGCGAGATCGACATCCGCGGCGGCATCGGCGGACAGGTGATGATCGTCGACGCCACCACCTCGCAGCTGCTCGGCACCGTCGACACCGGCCGCGCGATGTCGACAGTGCACCCCGGCGCGGTGCACCTGCACCAGGGGCGGTCGTTCGTGGTCGACGAACTCGACCTCGACGACGGTCTCGCGCTGACCCACCCCGAGGACCCCGAGTGGTCCACCTCGGCGCGGCAGACCACCGCGATGGACATCACCGGCACCACCCGGTCGTGGCGGTCGGGACCGCTCACGGTGGCACTCGTCGACGTCGACGTGACCCATCAGGTCGTCGGGTACATGCGCACGCTGCACACCGGTGAGGTGCTCGACGTCATCGAACTCGACATGCCGCCGCAGACCCTGAGCACCCGATCGGTGATGTACACCCTCGAGCCCGAGGCGCTCGAGGCCGTCGGCGTCCCCGTCGACCGCTTCCCCGGCGCCCTGCACGCCGCCGAGCACGCCGCGATCGGACTGTTGCCGCTGATCGCCACGTGTGACCGGTGGGACATCGGTGGCCTGTCGACCAACATCCACCCCGACACCGGCCTGCCGACGGTCTTCGTCTACGACGGCTACCCCGGAGGCGCGGGCTTCGCCGAACGCGGGTTCACCGCCTTCGCCACCTGGATCCGCGCCACCCGCGACGCGGTCACCGACTGCCGCTGTGAAAGCGGATGCCCGTCGTGTGTGCAATCACCCAAGTGCGGCAACGGAAACGAGCCGCTCGACAAACCCGGTGCGATCGCGGTGCTCGACCTGATCCTGCGTGAGGTCCGCGGGTAGACGTTCACCGAATCGTCGACAGCGGACACCCGGCCGACGCCATGTTCGATACAACCAACGCTTGTCGCGCCACAACGACTCCTCTGTTTCCGGTGTCCGGCCGTGAGCGCATCCTTTGTTCACGGAGCATTCTCCGAACGATGGAGTCGAGAACATGAGCGCACAATCGGTCCGCCCCGGCCTTGTCGAATGGCTCGGCTATGTCGTCGGCCGCACACTGCCGGTCGATTACGACGATCGGGCGAGAAGCGATCTCACCGGGCGACAAGCTTCGAGTACGAGTACCGAAGCGGGGGCGTCGATCTGCCTGGTTCACGACTGCAGCCGAGCACGTGAACGACGAGATCGCCGAGCTGGTCACAGCACAGGCGTGGACACGCCTCGCCGGTCTGGACGACGCGTTGCGGTCGCTGGACGGCACGACGGAAAAATCCCGGCTCGGGGCGAACGCGATCGTCGGAGTGTCGAGGGCCGCGGCCCGCGCATTCGCCCACGACAGGAGCGAGCCGCTCTACCGCTATCTCTCGTCATCGACGAGAACCGCACTGCGACCAGCAGTTCCGCATTTCAATCTTCTCGATGGCGGCGCGCACGCGGCCAACGCACTCGATCTTCAGGAGTTCATGATCGCTCCCATCGGCGCACCGTGTCACGCCGAGGCGTTGCGGTGGGGAGCCGAGGTGTATGCGTCACTGCGGTCCGAACTGCGCCGGGTTGGTTTGACGAGCGGACTGCGAACGGGTTCTTCGACGGATCCTCGTATTCGCTGGACGGGAAGGAGATGAGTCCGTCGACACTGGTTGAGTTCTATCGCGGTCTCATCGACGAGTTCCCGGTGTGGTTCTTGGAAGACGGGTGCGCCGAAGGTGACGACGAGGGGTGGCAGCTGCTGATCCGAGAGCTGGGTGACGTGGTCCAGTTGGTGGGCGACGACATCTTCGTGGCCGACCCAGAGACGATCCGAGCCGCTGGTCTCGCCGCACTGCGGGTTGATCGGTGACCGAAGGCCGCTTGGTGATCGTGCGCCACGGTGAGAGCGTCACCAACGCGGCGAGGGTGTTCACCGGGTGGCTCGATGTCGAGCTGACGTTGCGGGGTCGTTCTGAGGCCGGCCGTGTCGGGCGGACCTTGGCCGAGACCGACTGCATCCCAGACATCATCCACACATCGACCCTCTCGCGATCGCAAGAGTCTGCGCGCCTGATCTGCGAGGCGCTGCCTCGATCACTCGATGCGCGCATCACCGCGCATCGGTCGCTGGATGAGCGGCACTACGGGGCGTTCACCGGGCGCGACAAAAGCGAGGTTCTAGGTGCTGTCGGCCCCGAGTTCTTCGACGAAGCGCGAAATTCACTCATCGTGCCCCCACCACCGCTGTCCGGCAACGATCTGGCACGACTGAGGGATTCGAGGTGGCCATCGAGCCGCCTGTCGCTGACCGGGATCCTGACGGAGTCCCTCGGTGACGTTGTTCTCCGGGTATCCAGATTCTGGCAGGAGACGTTGTCGAGTGAACTGGGGGCGGGCGCAACGGTGCTCGTCGTGGCGCACGGAAATTCACTGCGGGCGCTCCTGGTGGTCATCGAGCATCTGTCGCAGTCGGAATTGGCGGCGCGCCGTCTGGGAACGGGTGAGCCGCTGCTCTATCGCTTCGGCCACAACTCCTCGCCCACCGTGCACGGCGGCGAAACCATGAAGCCCCCACCATCAGAGCAGGTCTAGGAACCGACCTTCCAATTCATCGCTTGCACCGACCACCGATTGCCATCCTCGGAGATGAGGTGGCATGACCCGGGGGCGATGGTCTCGTCGATCGTGCCTCCCATGATCGACTCCAGGATGGGTCGCAACACGGCGTCATGACTCACGAGGACCACCGGTCCGCTGGTCGCGGTCTGCGCTGCGTCGACGACGGCGGGCCAGACGCGCTCGAACACATCGGATTGCGGCTCGACTCCGGGGGCGGCGTCAACGCGTCCGAACAGTCTGATCACCTCACTGCGCAGCTCACCGGTCCATTCGCCGTAATCACGATCGTTGAGCCGAGCGTCGACGTGATGGGTGATGGCGGCGGCGTCGGCGATGATCGTGGCTGTGCGCACCGCTCGCTTCAACGGACTCGACCACACCACGTGAGGGTCCAGGTGAGCGATGTCGGCTGCCACCGCCTTGGCCTGATCGATACCGATGCTGTCGAGTTCGGGATCGGCGAGACCTCGAAGCCGGTCCTCGGCATTGAGCACGGTGCGACCGTGCCGGACGAGAATGATCCGGCTCATCGGTGGGCCTCGTCGGTGTCGCGCGGTACGACGAGTATCGGCAGGTCGTGTCGTCCGATCAATCCGTGTGCCACCGACGGTTCACCGAGAGATTCGAGGAAGGACCGTAGACCGCTGTGCGGTGATCCGACGACAACCATCAGGGAGTCGTAGTCGTGGGCGACGGAGAGGAGAAGACGCGCGGGGTCTCCGTGCGCGCAGTGATACGTCCAGCCGGCGTCGACGTCGCGGAGTGCCGCCACCGCGTCGTGGGCTTGAGAATCGAGGGTGCGTCGGATCTCGTCCTCCCAGTCCGCCGAATCCGGGTCGACCGGCAGGTCGTCGATGTCGACGATGTGGACGACGTGTAGGTGGGCGGCGAGGCGCCGCGCGAGATCGACCGCGAAGGTGAGCGCTGACCCGCTCGCCGATTCGTGATCCCACCCGACGACGAGTGAGGTGGTTGCGGCGCGAGCGTCCGTTGTGCTCGACATGGTGCGATGACGTTCGATGTCGAGTTCGGGATCGTTGTCCATGAGATGGTCCTGCCGTTGTGGTGGGATGTGGCGTATTCGACAGTTCAGAGTGCGGAGGTCAGGAGGAGTCCCAGAGCGCATGCGGCGACCGACGCTCCGAGTGTGCCGAGGATGTTGACGGCCGCAGCAAGATGCGCCCGCTGCTGGATGAGTCGGACGCTTTCGAAACTCGCTGTGCTGAAAGTGGTGTAACCGCCGCAGAATCCCGTCCCGAGCACCGTTTGCCACCCGGGTGCTGCACCGTGGAAGATCGCTGCGCCGGCCAGACCCCCGAGGAAAAAAGACCCCGAGACGTTGATCGCGATGGTCGCCCACGGGACAGTGCTCTCCCATCGGGATTTGACCTCTGCATCGACCACGAACCGGCACACCGCGCCGATGGCCCCTGCGATGATCGTCAGCATCAGTGTCATCGGTCGCCATCCGCTGTACGTCGCACAGACGCGGCTGCGGTGATGCCGGCCCAGGCGGCGATGATCCCGCCGACCACGCTCGCCGCGGCATAGCCGGCTGCCAATCCCGCTGCACCATCGCGGACGAGGAGTGACGCCTCGAGAGCCAGGGTGCTGTAAGTGGTGAATGCGCCGCACACGCCGGTGCCCACGAGCACCCTGGTTCGGCGGCGCCATCCAGAGTCGGGCCCCAGACGGGCGAGCGCCTCGAGGAGCCCGCCCAGAACGGCCGCTCCGGCGAGGTTGATCACAAATGTGCCGGTCGGCCACCCGGTGCCTTCGTGGGGCAGCACGAGTTCGATGCCGTACCGTGCCGCTGTTCCCGCTGCTCCCCCGAGCAGAACCAGGCCGAGCGCTTCCGGACGGAGGTGGAACGGGACTCCCGCGCGACCGCCGGAGTCGGGGTCGATCGGCAGCTTCTCGAGGTCTCGTCGCCTGTCACCAGGACTCATGCGCCCACCCATCATCGACATGGGTAGGAACCATCAGCCGTGTGGCGGTTCGAGCAGATGCTCCGGCGGGATCCATCACCGTGTTCGTCAGCCTAGCGTGTGCGGGTCGATCGGCGAATCGGGCCGTAAGCACCGAGGTACTTCGCTCGACGCGCGCGAACGACATCACGACGCAGCGCCGGATCGCGGGACACGCTCAGATCCATCCTCAGGAGCGCGTACGCCGAGCCGAACAGCACAAGGGTGATCACCGCCATCACGATCCAGAAGATGACTTCGCCGCCGGCAAGCGCCACGAGGGTGACGCCGCCGGTTGCTGTGCCTGCCATCACCATCGTCGCCGCAGCCCACATGGCCGGTGTGGTTCGCCGTTCGCGGCGCAGTCGTCGTTGTACGTCGTTCATCGTCATCTCCATCGAAGGGAAGTTCGGTGTTCCCGTTACTGCTCGCCCATCAGGCGGGGAGGAAGACCTTGCCGCTGATCGTGCCGCGCAGGGTGTGGGTGGCGACCGTGGCCCAGGCGGTCAGCAGCACGACGTAGAGGCCGACGGCCATCGCGTGGATGACCGAGATGCCGGCTGCGGTGCCCAGTGCGGTGGCACCGGTGACACAGGTTCCCACCGGGAAGGTGAAGCTCCACCAGGTGAGTGAGAAGCTCAGCCCGCGCCGTGCGGCGTGGATGGTCAGCATGGTGGCGAGGGCGAACATCAGGATGCCGAATCCGCCCATCGCGAAGCCGTATGCGATGCCGAAGATGTGGAGTCCGGTCGCGATGACGGCCTGCTTGCCGACGAACACCGTCGCGGCGTGGGTGCCGAGCAGGTTCGTGGCGGTGATGGACTGGCCGATCATGCCCAGGGTGATCCACACGGTGGGTGCGGCCTGCACGGCGGGCATGCCGCCGTGGACCAGGCGCGAGTAGATCATCGTCATGGTGATCATCCCGAGGAACAGGCTCAGTCCGAACATGGCATAGCAGGCGGCGATGAGCGCGAGCCGCGACTGCCCGGCCGCGACGTGATCGAGCAACAGTGCGCCGGTCGACGCAGACACCATCGGAGGCACGATGGGCATCAACCACGCGGGTAACGCCATGGCGGTGTCGTGATCGTGAGCGGTGATCATCCGGTACGGAATCCACAGACTGGTGGCCAGACCGGTCAGTGTTCCCGCGGTCCACAGGACTGCGTCGATCCACACCGCGGCGCTCGAGCCGATGAGCGCAGGTCCCAACGTGATCGTGCCGGCGCCCACGGTGAGCATCGCCATCGGCGGTGCACCGTAGAACTGCGACATCACCGGGTGTGCGGCGTGGGCACGGGCGTGACCGCGGTGCAGCGTCCAGTGCGCAGCGAAGGCGACGGTCAGCGCGACCAACGCGGTCGACGCGATGAGCCACACCACGGTCGCGAAGGTGTGCAGGCCGGTGAACTGCAGGGGCAGGGTGGCGGCCGCGTTCGCGACGATGCCTGTCCCCATCACCGAGGCGTACCAGTTGGGGGTGATGTGCTCGAGCATCTGACCAGGGCGACCCAGGTGCCCGAACACGACCGGAGCGCGACGATGCGACTTCGACCGGTCCGCCGAGCGCGCGACGGTTGACGAGGTGAGGTTCACGGTGGTGGTCATACATCGAGTGTCGGCGGATGGCACGTGCGGCACCAGATGGTGCTGACTTGTGGGGCCACAAACTTCATTTGTGTCCATACGCACGTAAATCGACCAGTGCAGAAGTGTCCGGGCGCTTCTGCACTGGTCGATGGGAACTCGTGACGGGAAGGCGGTGCAGTCAGTTTCCCGTTCCGGCTGCCGCACTCGTGAAGGTCGACGTGGCGGTGTCGACCATGGCGAGCACGGGGCTCGTCGACGGTATGGAGTGACGAGCGGCCAGGCCGCGGTAGTCCGGGTGCGCGACATGGACCACGCCGTCGACGTCCTGCCAGGCCGAGTAGCGGACGGGGAGATCGATCCCCATGGTCTGCTGCTGCGACAGCAGCGCGGTCGACACAGTGGGATTTCCGACGAGGATCGTCATCGTGGGCCGCAACGCGACCCCCACGCTCTGCCCCGCCGCTGCGAGATCCACGGTGGCAACCGTGGGCAGTTGCTTGGCTGTGAACGCGGCGGCGTATCGCGCGATCGACTCCGTGACCGACGCGTTGCTCACCTTCTCGACCAGATACGGAACCGACGTCGATGTGACGCTGCCGCCCGCCGCGGCCGATGTCGAGCCCGTTGCCGCGGAGGTGATGGCCGCCGATCCGGTCCGCAGTGCGTCGAGTTGTCCCGAGCTGACCGCCAGCCCGGCGCGTTGCGCGATGTAATCGGCCGAATTGTAGGCGACGAAGACCGTGCCACCCGCTGCCTGCCAGACGAGGTACTTCTGCGGCAGATCGATCGCCGTCCGTTGATCGGCCGCCACCACCGGGGCGACCGCGCGTGGATTTCCTCCGACCACAACTGTCGTCGGCCGCAGTTGCTTGCCGATCTTGCTCGCCAACGCTGCGAAGTCGACCGTGGCGGTGACGGTTCCCTTGTCTGAGATGCGCTGCCGCAGCGCGCTGACCGTGTCACCGAAGGAATGTCTGCTGACATAGACGATGAGTCCCGATTCCTGGGGGGCCGCGTCGCGCGCGGTGGTGTCGGCCGATGTCGACGCGGATGTCGCCGCCGTCGACGACGTGGCCGTGTTCGTCGATGAGGTCGAGCAGGCGGCGAGAAGAACAATCGACGCGGTGGCGACCGTTGCGGTCACAGCGCGCAGAGGACCGGATTTCATGAAGGGTGTTCCTGACGTCAGGTGGGAGCCATCGAGTCGATGGCCTGACGGTCAGTGTCAGGTGACGACAGACCCCTCAGCTACGGGCAGCTGCTTGTGACCTCACAAATCGGCGTTGTCGCACGCGAGAGACGGCCAACCCGATCAGTCTGTGTCAGAGAGAGGGTTCCGTGGGGTCGTAGCCTGGAGAACTGCTTCCACCAACGCCGTGGTGCGTAGCGAGGTAACCGGTAGTCGTCGCGGCCACCCTCGGCGAAGCGCAAGAGGTCGAGCATCACGACGGGACCGCCGGGATCCTCGGCGAGAAAGCGTTTCAGGTCGACACCGCGGGGATCAATGGCCATGCTGGGAGCCTTCCATACTCGGAGCGCCGCCCATCATCGACAACATCCCACGCCCGCCACTGCGGAAGAATCTCACGACGAGGCCGACGGCGACGATGACGGCGACGATGTTCAGCCATGTGGTGTAGTTCCAGCTGATCCCGGCGTCGGGGAGATGGGCGTCGGCACGATTCGGCGCCAGTCCCGTCGGCGTGAAGAGGAGTTCGACCACGTATCCCGCGACGACCATGGCGACGTAGAAGGTCCCCGCGATCATCATGGTCATGCGCCAGCCGTAGTACTTCCGATAGATGTTGAGGATGGGCAGGATCAGCAAATCGGCGAAGACGAACGCGATCACCCCACCGAAGCTGATCCCACCCGTCCACAGAACCACGGCGAGTGGCACATTGCCGACCGAGCAGACAAAGCTGATCACCGCGACGATGGGACCGATCAAGGGTCCCCAGATCGCTGCGAGCACGGGGTGTCCTTCCAGGAACAATCCCTGCCAGAAGCTGTCGGGGACCCAGGCTCCGACTGCGCCGGCGATGAGGAGTCCGATCACCAGGTCTTTCCAGATGGCCGCCCATTCCATCACGAACACGTGACTGACCGAGGTCGCGGCCTCGCGCGACGCCAACCGGCGGAGGAACCCGCCCTTGCGCCGTACCGACATGTCCATGGCCGCATGGCCTTCCATCGAGCCGGACAGGCCCTTGTCGGCCTGCTCCGCCGCATCTCGGATCAGCTTCGTCGTCAGGAGCCTGCGGAACAGCAATGCGACGATGACGATGATCACCGGCCCGCCGATGAATTCGGCCGCCGTGAATTGCCACCCCATCAACAGGAGCAGGATCACCCCGAGCTCGATCACCATGTTGGTCGACGCGATCTGAAAGGTCATGGCGGCGGTGAAATTCGCCCCCTTGCGGAAGAGTGAGCGCGCAAGTGCCACCGCTGCGTACGAACAGGACGACGATGCGATGCCGAAACCGGTCGCGGTGGCGAGGGATCGAGGGCTGTCGTCGCCGAGGAGCCGCACCACGGTTCCGCGGCGGACGACCGCCTGCACGACGGCCGAGAGGAGGAATCCCAGAACCAGCGCCCAGAGGATCTCCCAGGTCATCGAGCCGGTCAGGCGTAGAGCATGTTCTATGGCGTTCATATCAGATCCTGTTCGTGGTCAGATTCGGTAGTCCAGGCGGGTCATCATTCCGGCGTCCTGGTGATAAGCATTGTGGCAGTGCAGCATCCACTGTCCGGGGTTGTCGGCGACGAGATCGACGACGACGCGTTCGCCCGGACGTACGGCTACGGTGTCCTTGCGCGGGCCAGGGGTGCCGTCGGGTCGTCGAACCTGAAATGTGTGGCCGTGCAGATGCATCGGGTGCCACATCGTCGTGGTGTTGGTGAAAGTGAGGCTGGCCCGTTGGCCCTGGGTGATCATGATGGGTTCCATCTGCTCGTAGACCCGCCCGTTGATGGTCCACTGGTACTTGCTCATGGTGCCCGCGAGTATCGCTTGCAGTGCGGCGTCCTCGCGGCCGGTGGGCAATGTGACGTCGTCGGTGGCGACGAAGGTGTCGACGGTACCGACGAATCCGTCCAACTCGGCAGGACGAACGTTCACCGCGGGTGTGGCCCCCGCGCCGGTGCGCAGCAGCGCGCGAGCGGTGCCGGTCTTCCCCTCTGGAGACGCCACCAGAGGGAATACCCCGTCTTTCACCGTGACGACCACGTCGTAGCGTTCGGACATCCCGATCAGGAGCGCGTCGACGTCAGTCGGTGTCACCGGGAAACCGTCGGTGTGGGTCACGGTCATCCGGTGCCCACCCAGTGCGACACGGAAGGCGGTGTCCGCACCGGCGTTGATGATGCGGATACGAATTCGTTGTCCCGGCGCAGCAGTGAATGTCGTCGGCGCGTTGGCGATTCGCCCGTTGACCAGGTAGAGCGGGTAGGCGACGTCTCCGGCGTCGCCACCGAGGAGAGCGCTCGTGCCGACCCCACTCGTCGAGCCTCCCGACATGCCGCCCATGGACATGCCGCCCTTCTGAAGCGACGTGAGGATGTCTCGGGGACTGTTCCCGACACCGTCGGTCCAGTCGTCGAGAACCACGATCCATTCCGTGTCGTAATCGTGCGGCTCACGAGGGTCGTCGATGATGATCGGAGCGTAGAGGCCGAAGTCACTCTGCAATCCGACGTGCGGATGCGCCCAATATGTTCCGGAGTCCGGTACCGAGAAGCGGTAGGTGAAGGCGTCGCCTGCGGCGATGTCCGGAGTCGCCGGTGCCGCTCCGTCCATGTCATTGCGCAATGCGATTCCGTGCCAGTGCACCGATGTCGCGTCGGTCAGTGCGTTGCGCGTGGTGATCGACAATTCGTCGCCGACATTGGCGCGGATGACCGAGCCCGGAATGGTGTCGCCGTATGCGTAGGTGTTCACAACCGGGCCGCCGAGATCGATGTCGGTTCGCCGCGGATCGAGGGTGTACGAGACCGTCCGTCCGGTGTGCGGTCGTCGGGCCTCGGCGGCATCGATCGCACTCTTGTCGACCCGGTGCGCGTCGACCGGACTGACCGCACGCGTGCCGCACGCGGCGGCGGCGGCGGTGAGGCCCATGGCCGCAGCTCCCAGAAAGGTTCGCCGACTGACCGGACGCGTGGTGATGTTCGAGGTGTTCATGAAGTCTCTCCAGATGATGAGTGCGCGCAGCGGCTGATGTCGCAGCGCAGGCCGGCCTGGTGGGCGGCGTCGTCGAACAGACGACGTGCCGCAGGCGTCACTCAGATCTGTAGAACACTCTTGTCGTGGAGAATTGTCACGCCGGTCGTCGGAGGGCTACGCGAGCTGTGCGTTCGTCGCGAGGACGGAGGCGTCACCTCATCGGCCGGAAGTGCGCGTGTGGCGAGGACGGCCGGGTCGTGGTGGTCGACGGCCGCGCCCGTGGGGATCGCCAGGTCGACCGTCGAATGGTTCGAGCAGTGGGCGGTGGGTGCCGAAGCTGTCTCGTGATGCGCGCGGCGCACACTCGGTACGGCAGTGGCCGCCGACTCCGCCTGATGGGACGCGGCGAGGGCGACCGCGCTCTCCGGTTGCTGCGCTGACGTGCCGTCGACGCAGCAACACAGTCGGATCGTCGCGAGTACGGCGAGCACGACCATGACATAGAAGGTCGCGACGACCGGTCGCCGCGTGCCACGAGGCGATACCCCTGTGCCCGTTGCGGCGGTCCCGATCTGCATGCCATCGAATCTATACCCCCATGGGGTACCCGTCGAGTCCTCGGCGGTGCGGCGCCTCGCGTCCGACCACGGGTGGCGCCGTCCAGGCGAAGCATCTGCGCGGCCGCGTCAGCTTCGTGACGCCGCCACGTGCCCGACGAGATCCCGGATCGCCCCGGCAGGGGGAGTCCGGCCGCCCATCCACACGGCTCTCAGGTCACGGCGGAGACCGATGCCGTCGGTGGCGACGGCCACGAGCCGACCGAGTGTGAGGTCGTCGGCCACCGACAGGCGACTCAGAACTGCCGGGCCGGCGTTTGCCAAGACTGCGGATCGGACGCCCGAGGCAGTGGTCATCTCCATCGCGGGCGCAGCCTGCGGATGGGTGGGACCGAGCGCCAGACGCATGGCGTAGGACAGAAAGTCGCGTGTCCCCGAGCCTGTTTCGCGGGTGACCAGGGACGTCGTGCTCAACTCCTCGGCCGTCACCGGACGCGTTCGCCTCGCCCACGGGTGCGCCCGCGCGACGACGACGACGAGTTCGTCGTGGTCGACGATGCGGCTGCGCACTCCCTTCGGTGTTCCCGGACTCTCGACGAAGCCGAGATCTACGTCTCCGTCGCGTACGGCGGCGATCGCCTGCTCGCTGTTGGATGCCACCAGCGTCACCTCCGGGGGCGCAACGCCGAGCCGGATCGACTCGGCTCGCTGCGACATCAACCACCGAGGTAGGAGCTGTTCGGCGATCGTCAGGCTCGCCGCGACCCGAAGGTGCGCGCGTGCGTCCGTGCGGAGCGAGGCCAACCCGGAATCGAGGCGGTGAGCGGTGTCGAGAAGCCCGTCGGCCCACTCCGCCACGACGCGACCGGCGGGGGTGAGGGTGGAACCACGGCTGGTTCGAATGACCATCTGGACTCCGGTCTGCGCCTCCATCGAGCGGATGCGAGCAGAGACGGCCTGCTGTGTCAGATTCAGCTGATGTGCAGCAGCGGTGAGACTGCCGCCGGCAGCGACAGCAGTGAGAACCTCGAAGGCGGTCAGATCCGGCATGCGTGAACTCAGGGCCACGATCGCACCATAGCTCATCGTCCACAACCACGGATTGTGGCGGTCCGGCAGTACGGAGCGCCGCGATCAACCCGAGTCGAACGGGGTGGCCTCCTGAGATGTTCGGGCGAGTCAGAGTGTCAGGACAGCTGTGGGCGGGGTGCGGCGGTGGCGAGGTGGGAGTTCACACGGACCAGCGGAGCGTGCGGGTCGTTGGTCTGCGGGACGGATCGTAGGGCGAACTCGCTGATGGCGCCCGGCCGGAAAACGAGGCAGTGTGTCGAGCCGCCGAACTGGAAGTAGCCCAGTTCGTCGCCCTTGCCGATGTGTGCCCCGGGACGGACGTCGTCGGAGATCAGACACGACGACACCTCCGACATCCCGATGGCGACGAACGCCATGCGCCCGATCACCGGGTTGTCGGCGTCGATGACGATGATCGCCCGCGCCGAGACGTGCGCGAGGTACGACTGGGAGTAGGTCGGCTGCAGCGCGTCGCCTTGGCCGTCGGCTTCGGAGAAGTAGGTGCCGTCGACGAGTCGTGTGCTCACGATGGTGCCCGCGACCGGGCTGTGCCAGCGGTGGTAGTTGAAAGCACTGAGGAACGCCTGGTACACGGTCCCGCCGTCGAACGCGTCCACCGACGGGTCGTTGTCGAGCAGATCGGCGAGCGAGTACGGCTGACCCTTGACCCAGAACGATTCACGCAGTGAGACATCGCTACTGATGCGGTAGGGCGTGGACTCACACGCACTGACGATGACGGAGTCGTCGTCGGGGGCGGCGACGGGACGTGCTCCGGGCGTGAAGGTCCGGGTGAAGAAATCGTTCCATGACGAGAAACCCGCATGCTCGTCATCGGGGTTGTGTTCGAACTCATCGAACCCGATCTTGTCGCGCGCCTCCTGACAGAGCCATCCCGAGGGAGAGTCGTCAAGGACGTACCGCGAACCGGGGCTGCTCAGGAACTCGCACCAGGCCGTCAAGATCTTCTTCAGCATGGCGTTCACGCGGGGGTCGCGGAACGCGGAATGTCCCGCGGCGGTTCCCATCGACCAATCGAGAATAGCGCCGAGAGGTGTGACGACGGAGTTGGGACCGTATTCAGGTGCGACGGTGAGGACCTCGTCGATCAGACGCAACAACTGGGGGAGATCCTGTACGTGTCGGTCGCGGTAGGTCCTGCCCGTCGGGACCTGCTCGATCATCTTCTCCAGGTACATACGGACCACCGGATCCGCGTCGATCAGCTCCTGAAACTCGACGATGACCGGGTGTACCACGCGGCCATCGGCCGACTCGGCCTTCTCGCTGTGCCCCCGCAACCACTGCTCGAGGTCGTCCTGCTCAGCGGGGAGCCAGCCACCCTGGCGGCGGGAATCGGGATGCGACTTGTCTACGGTCATGATGCGACGCTACACCAGAACTTCGACATGTGTTGCAGCACAACAATACTGAGAACATTCTGAGGATGTGCGGCATGGAACCGTCCTGCTGCCCCAGTTCGGGGTGATGTGCCCGAACACGCGCGGGCGGCACTGCGAGGCCGAATCGACGCGGTGCGTCGAATGCCGGGTCCGCAGGGTGTGGAAGCGAGTGGCGGTGCTCGTTCATCCAGTCTCGGCGCGAACCATCAGCAGGGGTAGAGGGAGCAACGTTGTGAGGCTACAAGCTCACGTTGTGGTCTGGTCTCGGTCTCGGTCTCGGTCACGGTCTCGGTCTCGGTCTCGGTCTCGGTCTCGGTGCAGTGTGAGTCGCCCCCAGGAGTTGTTCACGTAGCCCTTCGGGTTCCACAGCTCGGCGGCCGAGGCGGGCTGCGTCGCGGCCGCGTCGTCCCAGGCGCGGACACACAACTCCACGGCGGGAGCGTCGAGGGCGACGACTGCCGACCAGCGGCGCCATGCCCAGGGTCCCTGCGGCTGTGCCAGGTCCGCTTCCATCCACGTCGCCCCCTGGTCGGTCGACACCTGTACCCGCGAGATGCCCCGTTCGTCTCCGGCGAAGGCGTACCCGCCTACCAGGACCTCGGCGGCGTCGATCGGTGTGGCCGGGTCCGGGTAGAGGAAGTCGCAGTTGAGGGCAACTGACGACAGTGAGATGCCGTCGCCGGGTCCGGCTGTGTCGGGGTCGGCGTCGACGGGCAGCACCCGGTAGGCGACTCGTTGAAACCAGTTGTCCGACGGGCTTTCTCGTACTGTGATGCTGTCGACCCACTTGACCGAGCGGGCGCCGATGTAGCCGGGTACGACCACGCGGATCGGACCGCCATGCAGCCGTGGGAGGGGTTGCCCGTTCATTGCCCAGGTGAGCATTGTCCCCGGCGACATCGCCTTGCTCAGCTCGATCGAGCTGCCGTACCGCTGCGGTGGTGTTGCCAGATCGGAGACATCGGGACCGATGAATTCAACGTGATCTGTGCTGTTGTCGGCGACATCGCAGGCGCGGAGTAGGTCGGCGAGGGCAACGCCGCTCCACCGCGCGGTCGATGTCGCGCACTGCGTCCACGGATCCTCGCCGGGGATGTCGCGCACCGCGATGAGCCCGGCTCGGCGGTTACCCGCGCACTGCAACGTCGCGACGGTCGAGATCTCGTCGAAGTCGCGTCGGATCTCGTCCAACGAGAAGGTGCGGGTCGCTCCGCGACCGTTCGACACGGTCAGTCGCCACTGCGCTGGATCGATGTCCGGGATGGGGCCGTGATTGCGGCTGTAAAACGTGTCGTCGGCCGTCAGCGACTCCGCGGCCAGCGCGGCCGGTGACGGTTCGGCGTTGTAGGGATCGACCTCGTGTACACGGGTGTCGGCTCGCTTGTTCCACATGGTTCTCCTCGGCGATCACGAGGAACCCGCGTGGTCTGCACGAGTTCGGGATGTGGTCCAGGGTTGCACATCGCACGCGGCGCGGTGGTCTGTCTCAGGCCGAGGACAGCCGGGCGGTGTAGATCGAGTAGCCGTCGATCCACCGGGTGATGGCGGTGGCGATGACGGTGGCGACCATCATCGGCACCATCAACCCGAAACCGCTGTGGGTGAGTTCGAGAACCAACACGAGTGCCGCGAGCGGGGCCTGCATCCCGGCGCCGATCATGGCGGCCGCACCGATGAGCGCATAGGCCCCGATGGGACTCCCCGGCCATACCTGGCTCCATGCGATGCCGAGCGCGGCGCCGAGGACCGCGCCGGTGCTCATCACCGGGGTGAAGAGACCGCCGGACGCCCCTGCACCCAGGCAGAGTGCGGTGACGAGGGGTTTGAGCACCGCCAGCGCCACCAACAACCCGATGCTGCCCACGCCCACAAACGCGTCGTGGGCCATTCCTTTGCCGTTGCCGTACAGCTGTGGAAAGGCCACAGCGACACCGGCGAGCACAGCGAAAGCGATCAGGGGCGCGATGAGAACCCAGCGGCCCCGCGCCTGATGGTGCGAGATCCATCCGATGACGCGGATGTATCCGGCAGCGACGATCCCGACGATCGGCCCGAGGACTGCGGCCCACACCAGCAGTCGGAGGTCGAACCGATACTCGGGGATGTCGAGGTACGTGGCGTGTTCGGGGAGGTACACCCAGGCGACGGCCGTTGCGGTCGCGGCGCACGCCAGGGCAGGCAACACCAGTGGCAGCGCCACCGCGCCCATCAGCACCTCAGCGGCGAACAGGGCACCGCCGAGCGGCACGTTGTACACCGCCGCCAGCCCGGCACCGCCGCCACACGCGACGAGCAGCCGCTGCTGCGCCGCCGACATCCCGGCCCACTCCGCCGCGACGCTGCCCGACACCGCGCCCATCAACTTCGGCGCGGCCTCGCGCCCGAGCGACGCACCGAGACCGATCACGATCTCCGACAACACAGACGTACCGAGACTCCGTCGGAACGACAGGCGGCCCTCGCCGGTCCACAGGACCTCGTCGGCCTCGGATTTCCGGCCGGGGGTGAAGCGCCGCAACAGGAACCACCCGACGCCGGCGATCACGCCACCGATCAGCAACGGGGTCACGCGGCGCCACCCGTCGGCGGCGGCGACCGCGGCCGAGAACCCCTGACCGTCACTGCTCACCCCGAACGCGGCATGCTCGACGGTGAACAGGATGAGCATGAGCAGAACACCGAAGAAGCCGGTGACGATTCCGGTCACGATGACCAGTGCCCAGAACCTCGCGGTGAGTTGCGCCTCGCCGTCACCTGTCGCGTTGGGTTGCAACATCGCGCCGCGGCCAGACGGAAGGCGCTTCTTCAGCAGTGGGGTGGGGATGCGCTCGCGGTCGGTCAACGACGGTGCCGATGGCTCATGGCTTCATCCTCGGATACGACCGACCGCGATGTCGACCATCGCAGAATCGACGAGGGAGTACGTCATGATCATCGCGGCCAAATCGGAGCGCATTCGCGCTGCTCATGTCGAACCGCTCAATGCGCTTGTCGACACATGGCGCGGCCAAGCGCCGGAACAGCTCGTCCCGTGGTTCGACCCCGACGACGGTGGCGTCGATGCGCGGGTGCTCATCCTCATGGAGTCGCCGGCACCGAGCACGGTGCGAGCAGGGGGTACCGGGTTCTGTTCGGAGGACAACCCGGATCGCAGCAACGAGTTGCTGTCGCGTCTGCGCGCGGCGGCGGGCGTGCCACGGTCGGCCTGCCTGAAGTGGAATGTCGTGCCGTGGGCGGTGCTCGACGCCGCCGGCCATCCGACGTCGCCGTCGGCCGGCGACCTTCGCGCGGCCGCGGTGTGTCTCGACGAACTCCTCGTGGTGGCATCCCGTATCGAGGTCGTGATCACCCTTGGCCGGCCGGCGATGCTCGGCTTCATGAACCAGACGTCGCGGAGTCGACAACCTCTACGCCGTGTTGTCGCCGCGCCGCATCCGTCGCAGCGCAACGCCGGGGCGCGAGCGGAGTCGATCGCCCGCATCGAGAACGCCTTCGCGTCGGTGGCGGCGTTCCTGAGGAAATCAGCACATGACGACCGATAGTTCGATCGAACACCTGTTCAGGTCGAGCTCCTGAACATTCGTCGGCGATCACTCCGTCGGGCCGGCCCTGGCCGCTGCGCGGGCTCCCGAAGGGTCCGAGATCGACCCGCACGCCCGCGACGACCGCGACGACCGCGACGACCGCGACGGCCGCACCGTCGGTACGACACCGACTGATGGCGACATCCGACAGCGCGGTGATCACCGTCGCAGCACCACACGCCACACCGATGTCATCGGTGCTGAGACCACGCAGACGGACTCCGGTCACCGGTCATCCGCCGACACCGGTTCCATTGCCGCCACCGCCCCCAGGTCGACGCCCGCAACGCGGTCACCGACTGCCGCTGTGAGAGCGGATGCCCGTCGTGTGTCCAATCACCCAAGTGCGGCAACGGAAACGAGCCGTACGACAAGGCCGGCGCCATCGCGGTGCTCAACCCGTTGCTGCGCGAGACGCCGTAGGCGCGTGTTCACCGCGTCGTCACCTGCTCGTCAGGTGCCGTATGCTGGGGAAACACGCATCGGCTCCTGCCCGGGTACTGCGCCACCTGGGAAGGATCACCATCATCTCGTCACGACCGACCTCCGAACTCCGACTCGTCCCCCGTGACCCGGGTTCGTCACTACCGTTGTCCGACAGCACCTCCGGCGCCGTCGCCCGACTCCGTGACCGTGACGACATCGTCGAGTTCCGCGGTCGCCTGGCGCTGCGCAACGTCACCACCACCCCCCATGAGGCGACGATCGCCGACCTGCTGTTCGTCCGCGGAGTCCTCGACGCCGCCGACATCGGCTACCTGCTGGTCCGCGGCAACGACGACCGACCGGTGCTGGCCGTCGACGTGACCCGCGGTCCCGAACTGCGCGCCGCGCTGACCGCCGGATGTGCGCGAGAACCGTTCTACGCCAAGGCAATGGACATCCGCGGGTCCCGTCTGCGACTGGTCGCCGACGGTGGACTCTCGACGGTCGCCGACGCACGAATCCTGCGCGTGCACCGACCCCGCGTCGAGCCGACGAGCGGTATGCACTACGGCACGTCGGGTGCGGTCCAGATTGAGCTCTGGTCGTTCACCGACGCCGACATCGTCGCACCCGTGGTCAATTCGCTGACCCGTCGCTCGATACCGGCCTCGGAGGCCGTCCACGGGACCGTCGAGCGGTACGGGCTCACCTGGCCGACCATCGAGAACATGTTCGACGCCCATGCCTCCGACATCGGGTTCGACATCGACATCGTCTTCTCCTGGGTCGACGGGTCGTCCGCGGAGTTCCAGGCCCAGCGGGCCAAGCGGATGAAGAACTACGTGGTGGGCTCCGGCGACGACTCCGCGGCCCGGTTCCGACAGATCGACGAGCTGAAATACGCACTGCGGTCGGTGCACATGTACGCACCGTGGATCCGCCGCATCTTTGTCGCGACCGACTCCCCCCGGCCGGCCTGGCTCGCCGACGACCCGCGCGTGACCTTCGTCCGCAGCGAGGAGTTCTTCGCCGACACCTCGGTGCTGCCGACCCACAACTCGCAGGCGGTCGAGTCGCAGCTGCACCGCATCCCCGGCCTGTCCGAGCACTTCCTGTACTCCAACGACGACATGTTCTTCGCGCGACCGGTGTCACCGGACATGTTCTTCTCCCCAGGCGGCATCAGCATGTTCGTCGAGGGTGCCGTACGAATCGGGTTGGGTCACAACGACAACGAGCGCAGTGGTTTCGAGAACGCCGCCCGCGTCAACCGGCGGATCCTGCGGGAACGCTTCGGGTCGGTGACCACACGACACCTCGAACACGTCGCGACACCCTTGCGGAAGAGCGTGATGGCACAGATGGAGCAGGAGTTCCCCGAGGAGTTCGCCGCCACCGCGGCCAGCGCCTTCCGGTCGAGCGAGAACATCTCGGTCACCAACTCGCTCTATCACTACTACGCGCTGCAGACCGGTCAGGCCGTGGTGCAGCGGGGCGCGAAGGTCCGCTACATCGACACCACGACCGCGTCGGGGTTGCGGGCGATGGGCAAGCTGCTGCCCAAGCGGGCGGTCGACTTCTTCTGCCTCAACGACGGCAGCTTCCCCGAGGTCGATCTCGACGTGCGCACCGCGACGGTCACCGACTTCCTCGAGCGCTACTTCCCGATCGCCGGTGAGTGGGAGTCCTGAGCCGGCTCTGAACGACTGCGTGCGCTGTCGACGATCGTGACCTCGTGGTCGCGCAGCCGTTGCGCCACATCGGTCGCCGAGACCGCCTCGCCCACCGACGACTGACCGCGCATCGGGACCACCGAGTGCACGACGGTGTCGGGGTAGATGCTGACGAGGTTGTGCGATTGCGCACCGTCACGACCACGGATCGCGCCCACCGGTATCGCCAGGTCCTGCGTGTAGCTCGTCGCCGACACCACCGACACCCCGATCCCGGCGAAGGTGGCGCTGGTCGAGTGGTGCAGGTGCCCCGAGAGGATGGTGCGGATGTCGCTGCCGCGCACCACCTCGGCCAGTCGGCGTTGATCGAACAACTCGACGAGCACCGACAGGTCGAGTACCGCAGGGATCGGCGGGTGGTGCATCACCAGGACGGTGCCGTACCGGGCCGGGGTCGCGAGAACATCGGCGAGCCAGGCCAGCTGGGCGTCGGTGATCTCGCCGTGGTGGTACCCGGGCACCGTGGTGTCGAGCACGACGACCCGGAGCCCGTCGATGTCGTGGACCAGATCGACCGGTGCGCTCGAGGGTTCGGTGTCGAGGAGGTGGCTGCGGAACTGCGCACGGTCGTCGTGGTTGCCCATCGCCCACACCACCGTGGCACCGATCTCGGCGGCGATCGGTTCGACCATGGCGCGCAGCGCGTCGTATGCCGTGGCCTCCCCGCGATCGACGAGGTCGCCACTGAACACCAGGGCGTCGGGTCGGATACCCGAGCTGCCGATGTCGGCGAGGATCTCGCGCAGCCGCCGACCGCTGTCGACGTCGCCGTAGAGCACACCCTCCGCCACGAGGTGGGTGTCGCTGAGGTGCAGCAGGGTGAAGTCCGGCCGCGGGTGTTCGGCGGTCCGGGCCTTCATCGGGTCACGGCGTCGTCGACACCCAGGAGGTTCATCCCGGCCAACTCTAGTCAGGCGAGGGCGGGCACCCGATGGTCGACCGCATCGGCGAGCTCACGCAGACGCGGCAGGGCCCGATGGGTGAGCAGGTCGGCGCGGGTGGCTGCCGAGACGGCCATCGAGTCCTTCCACAACGATCGTCCGGCCATGGCGCCACCGGCGCCGTTGTCGACCGCGATGCGGACCTGCTCGACGAACGTCTCGTGATCGACGCCGGCCGACAGCACGGCCCACGGCACGCCGTCGGCGGCCTCGGTCACCGCGGCACACGCCTGCGCCGAACCCGGGTACTGGAGCTTGAGCACCTTGGCGCCGCAGGCGACCGACAGCCGCGCCGACTCGGCGATGAGGCCGCCGAACGCGGCGCGGTAGTCCTCGTCGCTCTCGTTCTCGAGCTGGTAGGTCAGGATCTCCACGATGAGCAGCACACCTTCCGCGGTCGCCGCGGCGGTGAGGTCGCGGATGGACTGGGCAGCAACCGAATCGAGCCCCTGGCGGTCGGGGCGCAGGTACCACAGCATCTTCGCGGCGTCGCCGCCGAGGTCGCGGACCGTGCGCGGGGTGACGCCGTCGACGAAACGGGTGTGGCGCAGGCCGTCGATGGTCTCGAAGCCCGACGCGTCCATACCGACCACCAGCGCGGTGTCTCGCGAGAGCGTCCCGTCGTCGACGATCCTGGGCAGCGCGACCTCGGGGTCGAGGAGGATCGCCGGGGCGTGGTTGCCCAGGTGACGCACGAGATCGGCCTTGGCGTCGGCCAACTGGGGTGCGGTCACCGAGCCGGGACCGTCGGGCGCATCGGTCATGACGGCCTTCATGCCGTTGCGTTGATCGCCGGCGACGATGAGCATGTTGCCCTCGGCGGTGGAGATCGCGGCCATGCCGCGCTTCTCGATGGTGGTGAGTTCGTTCACGGTGATCTCTCCTTGATGTGGGGTTCTGGTGTGTCGGGTTCGGGCGTCAGACGACGGCGTCGGTGGCCATGAGGTGTGGGGCGAGGAGGTGTGGAGCGAGCAGCCGTGCGGCGAATCTGGTTGCGCCGTAGGCGGTGTCCTGGCTGCGCGTCGACACGGTGACCGCGGGAAGGATGCGCGCGCGGGCGTCGCGCACACAGCGCATCCCGCTCCATCCACCGGTCAGCACGGTCGAGCGGGCCGGCGCGATCTCGCGGTCGAGGGCGGCGATCAGTCGGACGATCTCGTCGTTGCCGTGCTCGACCACCGCGGCGAAGATCTCCGCCGAGCTGACGCCGTCGGTGCGCACGGTCAGCGACAACACGCCGTCGTCGTTGCGGGCACCGGTCACCTCGATCCCGCCGTGCGCGAGTGCGTCCTGGGGCAGCGCGCACACCCGGTCGTCGAGACGATCGCGTCCGTCGCGGTCGGAGATGTCGAACATCTGCAGGGTGCGGCGCATGATCAGGCCGGTCTTCACCCCCGCGACGAGCACGTGTTTGCCGGGGACCACATGGCGCACCGCGTTGATCAGATGTTCGGCGAGGCGGGCCCGGGCCTGGGCCGACGGGGGTTCGTCGAGCACCCGCAGCAGCACCTCCGCGGTGCCCATGGACACGTGATATCCATCGGCCGGGATCGCACCGCCGGCCTCGGCGGACACGAGATGGTCGTGTCCGGCGACGGTGAGTCGCGCACCGGTGAACGCGGCCGGCAGCCAGGCGGTGTCGGCGGACCCGAGGTCGGTGCCCGCGTCGACCAGGGCGGGAAGGATGTCGTCGCCGATCCCCAGGTGATCGAGCAGCGCCGTCCACGGGCCACCGGTGTCCTGGTCGAGCAGGCCGGTCCGCGACGCGAGCGAGTACTCGCCGACCTCGGCGCCACCGAGCATGCGGACCACGAACTCGGGCAGGTTGAACCAGCGCAGACCGGTGAGGTCGATCCCCTCGGTGCGCAGGTGGGCGATCTTGGCCACCGAGACCTGGGCCCCGACCGGGAGACCGGTGTGCGCGGGGAAGTCGCGACGCAGGTGTTCGGGGAGTGCGGCCATCTCGGCGCCACCGCGCGGGTCGAACCACGCGAAGGCCGGGGCTGCCACCGCGCCCGCGGGGTCGACGAGGAAGCCGGTCTCCCCCATCCCCGACACGGCGACCGCCTCGATGCGGGTGTCGTCGGGCAGGCGGCGGGCGACCGCGGACATCAGGTCGACCACGACGGCCTCGAGGGCGGCCGCGTCCATGTCGGTGGTGCCCCCGGGACCGTTGCGCCACGGCGTGGGTCGTGACTCGATGAGGATCTCGCTGCCGTCGACGTCGGCGACGAGCATCTTCACACCGGTGCTGCCGAGGTCGAGGCCGGCGACGAGACGCGCGGTCATGCCCGACCTCCGGCGACGGGGAGGGTGTCGGACGCACGGGCGATGAGACGTGTGTCGGCGCGCAGGTCGACCGCCTGACCGTCGGGGTCGTCGAAACGCGCGACGAGACGGTCGAAGGCCAGCGCCCCGATGTGGCGCGGGTCCTGGTCGATGCAGGTGATCGACGGCGCCACGGCCTCGGCGAGCCCGAAACTGCCGAACGAGATCATGGCGACGTCGGTACGGGCGAGCTCGTGCAGCACCGACACCACCGAGGTGGCGTGACGCGCGTTGGACACGAACAGCGCCGTCGGCGGATCGGGTTGGGTCAGCAGGGCATCGACGACCGGGCGGACGGCGTCGGCGTGGTGGGCCACCTCCGGCATGAAGCGCGCCTGCGGGGTGATGCCGTGGCGGGCGAGGGTGTCGACGAAGGCGTCGCGGCGACGGCGCGCGGTCTGCAGACGTTCGTCGAGCCCCACGAGCGCGATGCTGCGGTGCCCGGCGGCGACGAGACGCTCGACGGCGTCGGTGGCTGCGGCGTAGTCGTCGACGGTGACCGAGTCGAACCCGGGGACCGAGCGGTCGACGGTGACGACCGGCAGGGTGGACCGCCGCGGGAGGAGGAAGTCGCCGTGGTCGCCGACCGGCGCGAGGATGATGCCGCGCACGTGCTGCCCGGCCAACCGCATGAGCTGGTCGCGTTCCCGGCCGGCGTCGAAGCCGGTGCTGCCGACGATCACGGCGAGCCCGAGTTCGAGTGCCCTGTCCTCGATCTCGCGGACCAGGGAGGCGAAGAACACGTCGTCGATGGAGTCGATCACGATGCCGATGGCGTTGCCCGCCCCCGACTTCAGTGATCGCGCGGCGGAATTGGGCACGTAGTCGAGTTCGACGACCGCGGCCTCCACGCGCGCACGCAGCTCGGGTAGCACGGTGTCGACGCCGTTGACCACCCGCGAGACGGTCTTGAAGCTGACCCCGGCGCGAGCCGCGACGTCTTTGATGCTGGCGCGATCTGCCACCGGCGACTCCTCCTGACAACGTTGTCTCGTGGTTCGCAGAACGAGGGGTTCCGGTGAGACAACGTTGTCTCGTATGATCCACAGCGTGGACCGCACCTGTCAAGCCCCTGCCCCGACCGATCCGGTGTCACCGTCGGTGGTGGCGGTCGCCGGCCCCGCGGGGAGCGGGAAGACGACGCTCGGGCGGGCACTGGCGGTGGCGCTGGGGCGCCCGATCCTCGACCTCGACACGCTCACCAACCCGCTGCTCGACCGGTTACCGCTGCTCGGGATCGACGGACACTGGAACGCCGACGGACCCCACCGAGTCGCGGTCCGCGATGCCCGCTACGCGGTGTTGCGTTGCGCCGCGGCCGATCTGGTGGCCGTGGGCCAGAGCCCGATACTTGTCGCCCCGTTCACCGCCGAGCTCGCCGGCGGCGACGCGTGGCGGGCGCTGGGCGCTGCGGTCGCACCCGCGCCGATCACCGTGGTCCACCTGACCGGAGCGCCCGAGCTGCTCGAGGCGCGTCGGGCGCTCAGAGGTGCCGACCGTGATCGGCAGCGTCCCCGCGTCGATCGCGCCACCGAGATCGCCGTGGACGTCGTCGGCATCGACGCCGCACTGACCACCGAACAGCAGGTGTTCCGGGTGCTGCGCGCCCTCGGTGTCCGCACGCCGGTCGACGCCGCGTCGGCGCTCTTCGGCGAGACCTTCGACGCGGTTCTGTTCGATCTCGACGGCACCCTGCTCGACTCCACCGCGGCGGTGCATCGCAGTTGGTCGAGGGTCGCCGACGAGTTCGGGTTCGACCTCCACGACTCCGCCATCGGACACGGCATGCCCGCCGCCGCAGGCCTCTCGGCCATCCTCGGCCCCGAGTCGGGACCCGCCGCCGGCGCACGACTGATCGCCCTAGAGACCGACGACGTGGCCGATGTGACGGCCATCCCCGGCGCTCTGGACACGCTCGCGGGTCTCGACGACATCCCCTGGGCCGTGGTCACCTCGGGCACACCACCGGTCGCCGGGGCGCGGATGGCCGCCGCCGGGATCTCCGCGCCGCACATCGTGATCACCGCCGACGACGTCGACCGCGGTAAGCCCGACCCCGAGCCCTACCTGCTCGGTGCGGCCCGACTGGGCGTCGATCCACGACGGTGCCTGGTGGTGGAGGACGCCCCGGCCGGCATCACCGCGGGACGCGCCGCGGGGTGCCGGGTTCTCGGGATCCGTGGCACCGTCGATCTCACCGACTCCGGGGCAGATCTCCTGGTCGACGCACTCGATCAGATCGAGATCGTCGCGCGAGGAGAAGGGTTCGCACTCACGCCGCGGTGACGGCGACGATGGTCAGTGGCGATGGGTGCGGGCACCCGATGCCGTACGGGGTGAACAGGATTCCCGCACCACGAGTTCCACGTCGAGGATGTTGCGACGCCGGAAACGTCGCTGCGGGTGCTCTATGCGACCGAGGATGCGTTCGATGGCCTGGCGCCCGAGTTCGGCGGGGTTCTGATCGATCACGGTGACCGGAGGGCAGACCGCGTCGGCCAGGGGGAAGTCGCCGAACCCGACGAAGGCCACGTCATCGAGACCCAACAGCTGGATGGCCGGCACGCAGTCCATCGCGACCCGGGCGTTCGACAGGAACAGCGCGGTGGGCGGGTCGTCGAGCGCCATCAGGTCGCGCAGAGCGGTGACCGCCTCGGCGCGGTCCATCACGCCGGTGACCACCAGCGAGTCGTCGACCGTGAGGTCGCGCCCGGCGAGTGCGTCGCCGTACCCGGCGAGTCGGTTGCGGGTGGTGGGGATGTCGGAGTTGTCGCCGATGAAGGCGATCCGGTGGTGTCCCTTGGCCAAGAGGTGTTCGGTGGCGATCACCGCACCGCCGTGATCGTCGTCGACGAAGCTGTCTGCGGTGATGCCGTTCGCGGCACGGTCGACGAAGACGGTGGGTGTGCGCCCGATCCACCGCTTGAGGTACTCGTGATCGACCCCGGTCGGCGCGATGATCAGACCGCTGAGCTGGCGGCGCAGCAACGACTCGACCAGTCCCTGTTCGGCGGCGCCGTCGGTGCCCAGGCTCGTGATGAACACGGCCATGTCGTTGCGGCGCGCACGGTCCTCGATCGCCCGGGCGATGGCGGCGAAGAACGGATCGGCGATGTCGGGAACGGCCACACCGACCGCGGCGGTGTGGCCGGCGCGGAACGACGTCGCGATCGTGTTCGGCACGTAGTTCAACGATTCCAGCGCCGCGGTCACCCGTGCGCGGGTGTCGGGATCGACGTGCGGGTCATCGTTGTAGACACGCGACACCGTCTTGGCGCTCACGCGCGCGAGCGCGGCGACATCCTGCATCGTCGTCACGGCCCCACCTCCTCGTCGAGTGCCATCCTGCCGGTCATCGCGCTCAGCGACAGGTGTAGCCGCCGTCGATGGGCAGGCTGACGCCGGAGATCATCGATGCGTCGTCGCTGAGCAGGAAGGCGATGGGGCCGGCGATCTCGTCCTCGGTGGCCCACCGCCCGAGCGGCATGGCCTCGAGGAACGGGCCCTCGATCTCCGGCCGACCCCAGTAGAACGCTGACATCTCCGTCATCACCACGGTCGGGTTCACGCTGTTGACTCGGATGCCGTGCGGCCCGAGTTCGAGTGCCGAGACGCGGGTGATGTTGTCCACGGCCGCTTTCGACGATCCGTAGGAGATGTGGCCGGGCAGGGCCACCAGGCCGGCCTGGCTCGACACGTTGACGATCGAGCCACGACCGGCGGCGATCATCGCCGGCGCGACGTACTTGGTGACGAGCAGGGTGCCCCGGGCATTGATGGCGATGACCTTGTCGAAGATGTCGATGTCGGTGTCCTGTGGGGTGGCGATCTCGCCGCCGAAGCCACCGCAGTTGACCACACCGTCCAGCGCGAGTCCGGAGAGCGCGTCGCGGATCTCGTCCTCAGAGGTCAGGTCGAACGCGAGCGGCGTCGCCCCGGTCTCGTCGGCGAGCTTGTCGAGGACATCGGTCTGCCGACCCGAGGCGATCACGCCGGCGCCGTCGGCGACCAGCCGCCGCACGGTGGCGGCACCGATGCCGCCGCTGGCTCCGGTGACCAGGATCGTCTGTCCGGTGAAGTCGGCCATGTCGGCCCTCCCTCTTCGTCTCGTGACATGTCATGTCATCGATGTCATCACCCTCGGATCGGGGTTCACATGTCATCGATGTCATGGACAGTAGACGACCGGCCCGACGCGCGTCCTGCGATTGCTGGATCGTGCGGATAACAGCACTTCAGGACCATGACACGGTGTCACGGACGCCCGCCAGACCACTGGTTCCACGACCGCGCGCTGCCGGCGCCATGTCATCGGTGTCATGAATTTCCCCGGAACGCGTGACAAACGGGTGAGGTGTGGGTCACACTGATCCGCATCGAACCCGACGGACGTGTTCGGTGACGCGAGAGGACGGGATGCGACGATGCAGCCGGTGGCGGAGGTGATTCAGGTGGATCGAGCAACCGCCACTGCGGATCTCGCCGCGTTCGTCGACGAGCTCGCGGCACGTGCCCGCTCTCTCGTCGCCTCCGGTGATCGCCGGATCCTGGGCATCACCGGTCCTCCCGGGGTGGGCAAGTCGACGCTGTGCGCCATGCTCGCCGCGCGCCTCGGCAGCGACGCGGTCCTGGTGGGGATGGACGCGTTCCATCTCGCCAACGAGGAGTTGACCCGCCTGCACCGGCGCGATCGCAAGGGTGCACCCGACACTTTCGACGTCGACGGCTACGTCGCACTGCTTCGCCGGTTGCGCTCCCAGAGCGCTGATCTCGTCTATGCACCACGATTCGAGCGGGAGATCGAGGAATCGATCGGCTCGGCCGTCCCCATCGCGCGGACCACACCGCTGGTGGTCACCGAGGGCAACTACCTCCTGCTCGACCGCGGCGGCTGGGAGGAGGTGCGGGGGGCGCTCGACGAGGTCTGGTTCCTAGACGCGTCCGCCGACGTCCGCGCCGCGCGGCTCATCCGCCGTCACGAACACCACGGCCGCTCGCACGACGACGCGCTGCGGTGGACCGAGGACGTCGACATGCGCAACGCCGCCGTCATCACCGAGACCCGCCACCGCGCCGACCTGATTGTCACCGTTCCCGACGCGCAGGGATCGGTGCCGGGCACGGTTCCCGACGCACCGCCCGGCTGACGCCGAGCACTCCCCACCCGACCACGACATCGACCCTGTCCGATCACAAGGAGCCCCCATGGCAGAACCGTCCCCCGGCCGCACGCCGATCCTGCAGGCACGCGGGCTGTCGCGGAGCTTCGGCAACGTCCGCGCACTCGACGACGCCGACTTCGAGGTCCACGCCGGAGAGGTGGTCGCGCTGATCGGTGACAACGGCGCCGGCAAGTCGACCCTGGTGAAGGCGCTCTCGGGCAGCCTCGCCCTCGACTCCGGCGAGATCCTCTTCGACGGCACGCCGGTCGATCTCAACAGTCCCACCGCCGCAGCCGATCTCGGCATCGAGACGGTGTTCCAGGATCTCGCGTTGGCCCCGCACCTCAACGCCGCGCAGAACATGTTCCTCGGCCGCGAACTGCCGGCGCCGGGTCTCCTCGGGCGGTTCGGCTTCCTGAACACCGCCGAGATGCGCAGGCAGTCGCAGGAGGCGTTGGACGACCTCGGCGCGACCGTGCGGAGCATGACCGACCCGGTGGGGTCGATGTCGGGTGGTCAGCAACAGGCCATCGCCATCGCCCGAGCGGTCGCCTGGGCCAAGGGCGTCGTCTTCCTCGACGAGCCCACCGCCGCACTGGGTGTGGTGCAGACCCGCAACGTCCTCGACACCATCCGCCGCGTCGCCGACAAGGGGGTCGGCGTGGTCTTCATCAGCCACTCGATGCCCCACGTCATCGAGGTCGCCGACCGCGTGCAGGTGCTGCGGATGGGGCATCGCGTCGCCACCTTCGACGCCAAGAACACGACCATGGAACAACTCGTCGGTGCGATGACCGGCGCGACCGTCGGAGCAGCCTGATGAGCAACCAGACCATGACCCCGCCCGCCGGCGTCACCCCGCCGTCCGAGCCCGAGAAGGGCAAACACACCTTCGATCTCGTCGGCACGATGTCGAAACTCGCCCGCCTGCAGATGATCCAGATCGTCCTCGTCCTGGTCGCCATCTGCCTGGTGTTCTCCATCATGGCGCCCGAGAGCTTCCCCGAGTGGGGCAACTTCCGCCAGATCATCCAGAACGTCTCGATCCTCGCCGTCCTCGGCATCGGCATGACGTTCGTGATCGTCACCAGCGGCATCGACCTCTCGGTCGGTTCGGTGCTCGTGTTCTCCGGTGTCGTCGCCGCGAAGACCATGCGCGCCATCGGCGGTGACGGTTGGGGTGTCGCCGCGATCGGCATCGTCGTGGCCGTCGCGTGTGGGCTCGCGTGGGGACTGCTCAACGGCATCCTCATCGGCAAGGCGAAGGTGCCGCCACTGATCGTCACCCTCGGCACCCTCGGTGGCGCACTCGGTCTGTCGCAGGTCATCACCGGCGGCGTCGACATCCGCGACGTCCCCCCGGTCCTGGTCGACACGATCGGCTACGGCAATCTGCCTGCCACCACCCTGCCGCTGATCTCGGTGATCGCCGTCGTCGCGGTCGTGATCTTCGGTGTCGTGTTGCACCGCAGCAAGTTCGGGCTCTACACCTTCGCGGTCGGCTCGAAGGAGGAGTCGGCACGACGCGTCGGCATCAAGGTCGACCTGCACCTCATCAAGATCTACGCACTGTCGGGGGCGATGGCCGGTCTGGCCGGCATCCTGTCGCTGTCGCAGTACGGGACCACCGCGATCGCCGGGCAGTCGCAGACCAACCTCAACGTGATCGCCGCCGTCGTCATCGGCGGCACCAGCCTCTTCGGTGGCGTCGGCACCATGTTCGGCACCGTGATCGGCCTGTTCATCCCGGCCGTTCTCCTCAACGGCTTCGTCATCGTCGGTGTCGAGCCGTTCTGGCAGCAGGTCGCCGTCGGCGCCGTGCTGATCGCGGCGGTCTACTTCGATCAGCGCCGCAGAGCCGCGGCCAGTCGCGGGCAGTCGACGTCGTCACTGAAGAAACTCTGGTCCAAGAGTCCCTGATCGGGGCCGCACGCTCACCCTTCCACGCACTTCCCCTGACGTGAAACCCCTTGCGTCGCCGAACAAGAAAGCCATCATGACAATCTCACGCATCAGCGTTGCTGCCCTGGCCGTTCTCTCCACCTCGGCCCTTGTCCTGTCCGGGTGTTCCTCGGACTCCGGCGGTGGCAGCAACAAGCTCGCCTTCATCCAGGGCGTCAGCGGCGACGAGTTCTACATCAGCATGCAGTGCGGCATCGAGGATGCGGCCAAGAAGGCAGGCGCCTCGGTCGAGGTCCAGGGGCCCGCCAAGTTCGACCCCACCCTGCAGAAGCCGATCGTCGACTCCGTCGTCGCATCGCGGCCCGCCGCGATCCTCATCGCCCCGACCGACGTCGCAGCCATGCAGGCCCCGCTGGCCGCCGCCGAACGCGCCGGCATCAAGATCGTGCTCGTCGACACCACGATCAACGATCCTTCGATCGCCGTCTCGGCGATCTCGTCGGACAACGCCGGTGGCGGCGCCGAGGCGTTCTCGGCCATCCAGCAGCTCAACCCCTCCGGCGGCAAGGTGCTCGTCATCTCGACCGACCCGGGCGTCTCGACCACCGACGCCCGCGTGGCGGGGTTCTCGGGCGCGGTCGCCAAGGACTCGAAGTTCTCCTACCTCGGGGTGCAGTACAGCCACAACGATCCCGCCGAGGCGGCCAAGCTCGTCACCGCCGCGCTCGCCAAGGACCCCGACATCGTGGGCGTGTTCGCCACCAACACCTTCGCCGCGGAGGGCACCGCCACCGGTGTACGCCAGGCCGGTAAGCAGGACCAGGTGAAGATCGTCGGCTTCGACGCCGGCCCGGCACAGGTGAAGCAGTTGCGCGAGGGCGTGGTGCAGGCGTTGATCGCCCAGCAGCCCGCCACCATCGGCACCGACGGCGTGGAGCAGGCCATGAACGCGATCGACAACAAGCCGGTCACCAAGACCATCTCGACCGGATTCCACGTGATCACCAAGGACACGATCGACGGAGACGGCGCGCAATACGTCTACAAGTCGTCGTGCTGATGACGATCTGACGTCCATCAGACTGCGGTGGCGCCCCGCGACCACGAAACCGGGGCGCCACCGCATCCCATTTGCGATACTTCGATTCTGTCCAGCGACACCCCCGGAGGTGATCTGATGCCGGCTCTGCACCGCGCAACCGTGACCGATCTCCCGGGACACGTCGGCGTCGCCTCCCACGTCACCGACCCGTCGGCGTTGACGATCGGGATCGCCCATTTCGGTGTCGGCGGTTTCCACCGCGCACACGAGGCGATGTTCGTCGACCGGTTGCTCGCCGCGGGCCACACCGACTGGGCCATCTGCGGGATCGGCGTCCTCCCCGGCGACCGCCGGATCACCGACATCCTCGCCGCGCAAGACCACCTCTACACGCTGGTGACCACCGATGCCGACGGCCGTCGTGACACGCGTGTCATCGGCGCCGTGGCCGACATGATCTTCGCGCCCGACCGTCCACGGGACGTGCTCGACGTGCTCACCGCGCCGGGCACGCGGATCGTGTCGTTGACGATCACCGAGGGCGGCTACGGCGTCGACGACACCACCGGCGAGTTCGCCCCGCGCGACGCCCTGACCGTCCGCGACCTCGACCATCCCGACGACCCACGCAGCGTGTTCGGGTTCATCGTGGCCGCTCTACGGATGCGCAGGGATGCGGGCCTCGCGCCGTTCACCGTCATGTCGTGCGACAACATCGAACACAACGGTCGGGTCGCCCGCGCCGCGGTCACCGGTTTCGCGGCGCGCCACGACGCCGATCTGGCCCGCTGGATCGACGAGAACGTCGCCTTTCCCAGCTCCATGGTCGACCGCATCACCCCCGCCACCACCGACGCCGTCGTCGAGCAGGTCGGCCGCGAACTCGGTGTCGACGACGCGTGGCCGGTGGCCTCGGAGGCGTTCGCCCAATGGGTGCTCGAGGATTCCTTCTCGGCCGGCCGGCCCCCGTTCGACGACGTCGGCGTGGTCCTCGTCGACGACGTCGAGCCCTACGAACACATGAAGCTGCGGCTGCTCAACGCCTCGCACCAGGTGCTCGGTCATCTCGGTGTGCTCGCCGGATACACCTACGTGCACGAGGCCCTCGCCGACGACGACATCCGCGGCTTCGTCGGCTCCTACATGCGACACGAGGCGCTGCCGACGCTGCGCCCGGTGTCCGGCGTCGATCTCGACGACTACATCACGCAGCTGATCGAGCGGTTCTCCAACCTCGCGATCCGCGACACCCTCGCCCGTCAGATGGTGAACACCTCCGATCGCGTGCCGAAGTTCGTGCTGCCGGTGATCACCGACCGCCTGCGGTCCGGCGCGTCGATCGACCACACCGCGCTCATGCTCGCGGCCTGGTGCGCGGTGCTCGACGCCGACACGATCCCCATGATCGACGCCGACACCGACCATCTGCGCAGGCTCGCCTGGGCCGACCACGACCGGCCGGGCGCGTTCCTCGAGAACCCCGAGGTCTTCGGCCGACTCGCATCGAGCGTGTGCCTGCGGGTGGCCTACCAACTCGCGAAATGTCATCTGCAGGACCACGGCCCGATCGGGGCGATGCGCATGGTCGCCGCCCACTCCAGCGGCGCCCGCTGATCATCCCGACGGCCCCGCGCGGGCGTCGGCCACCGCTGTCCGCGCACCGAACGGTCCGAGATCGATGTCGACCGACCCCGTCACCACCACGTCGTCGCCGTCGGTACGACAAAGTGTGATCCGAACCCTCGTCTCGGCGGCGACGGAACGTGCTGCGCCACAGGGATCGTCGAGGGCCAGGATCCATCGCTGCGCCGCGGCCAGCGCGGCGAGATCGACCGCCGACTGGGCACGGTGACGGGCGACGACCGCCGCCCCGAACCAGCTCACCCCCACGATCAGCGCGACCATCGCCGCGATCACACACGCCCCCAACACGGTGGCCATCCCCTGCTCGTCCCGCAGCCGCGCGCGCCCGGAGGTCACGACGCGTCCTGTGCGGTCGGTTCGCGAACCGCCACCGCCTCGGCACCGAGATCGACACCGGGCAGGACCGGCGACGACGCGTGCACGGTCACCACCACGCGGTCGCCGCGTGCGGCGATCGAGATGTCGGCCCCCGCCGGTGCGACCGACCGGCCCGCCGCGAGGGCGCCGGATGCGTCGCCCTGCGCCGCCGTGCGCGCGGTCTCGCGGGCGGCGTCGACACACCGCAGGTGCGTGCCGATCGCCAGGACGGCACCGATCCCGAGGACGAGGACCGCGACGATGGAGGCGATGGCGAACGCGGCCTCCACCGAGACCATGCCGCCCTCGCCGGCCAGTCGTCGCGCCGCGCGGCGACCCGGGTCACACCGACGGATACGGGGACGGGGCGAAGTGAGAACCATGTCACTCCGACGCGGAGACCTGCCCGCCGGTTCCCCGTCATCGCAGGTGAGCGATTCGTCATGCTTCGGGCTGCGTCACAGTTGTCGAAGAGTTGGCGTTCTGGTCCCACTACGAACACCGCACGGGCCGAACTCCCGGTGTTTACTCATGATCATGACGCAAGGCACATGCTCGGTCGCCGTGATCATCCCTGTGTACAACGAGCAGGACTACATCCTCGACACACTGCGCGCGATCGACGCCCAGGAGTTCGATTCGACTGTCCACCGCGAGCTGCTCGGCGGCTTCCGGGTGATCGTGGTCGACAACAACAGCTCCGACAAGACCGCGGAGCTGGTGAACGACTACATCGAGGCGGGGACGCGTTTCCCGGTCGAGATCATCACCGAGACCGAGAAGGGCAGCGGCTGTGCGGCCGATTCCGGCGCCAAGCGTGCGATCGAGCTGGGCGCGAAGTTCATCGCCCGCACCGACGCCGATTCACTCCCGGCCACCGACTGGCTCGCCCACCTGCTGATCCCCCTGTTCGAGGGCAAGCACCTCGTGGGCGGGCGTGTGAAGGCGCGCAGCGACGAGGGCACCTCCTCGTTCGCGTTCAACGCGATCGGTCATCTGTGGCGTGTGGGCCACGCCGCCGAGTGGTTGCGGACCCGTCGCGGCCCCGACGATCAGCGGCGCAGCTTCGCCGTCGTCGGCAACAACATGGCGATCGACGCCGAGATCTACACCGAGTGCGGTGGCTTCCCCCGCACCAACATGAGCGACCTCGACGACGACTACGTGTTGCAGCAGCGCGTCCGGCACGTCGCCGGCGGTGACGCCATCGCACTGCAGAAGGACGCCCTCGTCTACACCTCTCTGCGGCGCCTGGAGGCCTTCGGGGTGAAGGACTTCGTCGCCTGGTACCACGATCGCGACGGCGCCGGGAAGACCATGGAAGCCGACGTCCGCTGAGCGTCGATCAGATGATGGTCACCGCGGTCCCGATCGTGTTCACTGGTCCCCGTGTCGGGTAACGGGTCGCCCCGCGTCGCTGTGGTCGTCGCGGCGTTCAACGAGGAGAAGTTCATCCTCGACACGCTGCGCGGCCTCGACGCACAACGGTTCGACACCCTCTTCCAGCGTGAGGTGCTCGGCGGTTTCCGTGTCGTCGTCGTCGACAACAACAGCACCGACCGCACCGCCGATGTGGTTCGTGAGTTCATCGCCGCGGGGACCCGGTTCCCGTTCGAGCTGATCACCGAGACCGAGAAGGGCACCGGCTGCGCGGTCGACACCGGTACGCGCCACGCCATCGGCGGAGGCGCCACGTTCATCGCCCGCACCGACGCCGACACCATCCCGGCACCCGACTGGCTCGGCAACCTGCTGCGGCCGCTGCTGCAGGGCAAGCGCCTCGTGGGTGGCCGGTTGCGCGCCCGCACCGACGAGGGTTCGACGGCGAGGGTGTTCAACGCCGTGGGGTCGCTGTGGCGGATCGGTCACGCCGTCGACTGGGTGAAGACGCGGAACATGCCCGACGAGGAGCGCCGCAGTTTCGCGGTGTGCGGGCCGTCGATGGCGTTCGACGCCGACATCTACGAGCGCAGTGGTGGGTTCCCGCGCACGAAGATCGACGACGAGGACGAGGACCACGTGCTGCAGGTCCGCGTACGCAGGGTCGCCGGCGGCGACGCGATCGCACTCGCCAAGGATGCGGTCGTCTTCATGTCGCTGCGTCGTCTGCAGGGGCTCGGCGCCAAGGACTACATCGCCTGGTACGGCACCGACGACCGCGACACCACCGGGAAGCAGATCGACATCCGCTGACCGGCTCGGCTCGCTCGACGGGACCCGCGGTCACCGTGTACAGACGTGAGGTTCGTCCCGTTTCACAATTTCTGATGTGTTCATCTGAAAATTGCGGCGAATCACGCAACCTCGTGTTTACATTTCGACATGCACACAGGCGTGCGCCCGGCAGCAGGCTCTGCGTGACCGGCGAACAGAGATCCGTTGTGGCGGTCATCGTTCCGGCCCACAACGAGGAGAAGTACATAGCGCACACGCTGCGGGCCCTCGATCGTCAGCGGTTCCAGGTCCGCGCTGACGGCCGCGTACTCGACACGTTCCGGGTCATCGTGGTCGACAACGCGAGCACCGACGGCACGCGCGATGTCGTCTCGGCGCACATCGCGTCGAACCCCCGCGTCCCCGTCGAGCTCATCACCGAACTCGAGAAGGGCACGGGCTGCGCGGTGGACACCGCGGCACGGCACGCGATCGCCACCGGCGCACAATACGTCGCGCGCACCGACGCCGACTGCCTTCCGCGTGCCGACTGGCTGAGCCGGATCGTCGCCCCCCTCGTCGACGGGAAGCGACTCGTCGCCGGACGCCTGCGGGCCCGCACCGACGAGGGACCCACCGGCTACGTGTTCAACGGGATCGGCACCCTGTGGCGGCTGGGCCACGCGCTGCAGTGGTGGGCGACGCGCCACGAGGACGACGCGAACCGACGCAGCTTCGCGGTGTGCGGCGGCAACATGGCGATCGACGCCGACATGTACCTCACCAGCGGAGGCTTCCCCCGCGTACGGATCGACGAGGCCAACGAGGACGACATGCTGCAGCGTCGCGTCCGGGCCGTCACCGGCCGTCGTGGCCTCGCGCTCGCCCCGAAGGCCGTCGTGTACATCTCGCTACGGCGTCTGAAGGCCGTGGGCGTCAAGGAGTTCGCCGCCTGGTACGGGACCGAGGAGCGCGACAGCACCGGCAAGCAGGTCGACATCCGCTGACGCCCGCCCACGCCCGCGAGTGCGGGCGTGAGCGAGCCGCGGTGTGGCGTCACCCCACCGCGGTGTCGAGCGCCTTGGTGATGATGCCGGTCAGGCTCGACACGATGTTGTCGCCGGTGACGACCGTGTAGAGGATGGCCCCGAACGCCGCGGCGGCGATCGTCCCGATCGCGTATTCGGCGGTCGACATGCCGTCCTCGTCGGTGGCCGCGATCATGATCCGCGTCTGCATGTCCCGAATCCATCTGATGTACATCGTTTCTCCCCTGGTGATGCGCGGCGACAGTCTGTCGTCGCGTCGTGGAACGGTCGGAGTCGGCGCGTTCACAGCACCCCTCCGCCGAGAACTCGGCCCGCGAGTCCGATCACCACCGGCACGATGCCGAGGCAGACGAACGCGGGCAGGAAACAGAGGCCCAGCGGCCCGGAGATGGCGACGCCGGCGCGCTCGGCAGCCGCGGCGGCGTTGTCCTGGGCCGCGGCCCGCTCGGCCTCGGCCAGTTCTCCGAGCCCGCGGACCGGAGACGACCCGGCGCGTGCGGACCGACGGGCCATGGCGCACAACGACGTCGCGGCGGGGCCTGCGTTCTCGGGGGTCTCCCACGCCTGCGCCGGGTCGGCGCCGAGGGCGAGCAGCTCCGAGGCACGGGTGAGCGTCGCCTCGAGACCGGGCGGCGCCGAGTGCGCGACCACCGCCGCGGCCGAAGCGACCGGCATCCCCGCTCGCAGACACACCGCGAACAGGTCGTACCCCGCGGCAGTGGCGAACGGATCGTCACGGGGGCGCGTCACGCCGAGCCAGCGCGGCGTGCGGTCGGGAGGGGGTGGCGGCGCGATACGGAACACCGTCCAGCCGTGCGGCGGGAGGACGAGCAGTCCGCCGGCAGCGGCGAGTCCGGCCAGTATCCAGGCGACGGTCACGGCGTCATCACCTTCGCGGTGATCTTCTCGGTCCACCAGAGGCCGCCCGCGACGAGGCCCACGCCGATCACCAGCAGGATGCCGCCGAGGCCGCCGCCGGTGAGCACGGCCAGCGGCGACGCCCCCATGGCCTGTCCCAGTCCGATGCCGAGGACCGGCAAGAAGGCGAGGACCGTCGCGGTCGCGCGGGCACCCGCGAGAGCCGCCCGGGTGCGCTCGGTGAACCGACGTCGGGCGACGAGATCGTCGCGCACCGCCGAGAGCAGGTCTGCCATCGGCAGACCCTGCTGTTCGGCGGTCCGCCAGGCCACGGCCACCCGGTCCCACGACGACTGGTGCACCGCGCCGGCGTTCTCGACACCGGCGGCGACATCGCCGCCGAGTTCGGCGCGACCGGCCATCCTCGTGACCACCGAGACGACCGATCCCGGCGAATCCCGCTGCGCCACATCACTCGCCGCGGCGACATCATCGGCGGCCTGACGACACGCCCGCGCCGGGTGGGCACCCACGGACAGTTCGGCGATCATCACCGCGACGGCGTCGAGCAACAGGTCGAGAGCGACGGAGTCGGTCCGCTCACGGCGTCGGAGACCGGCGCGGTGCACCAGGGACACAGCGACGATCGCGGTGGCCACACCCGCGGACGGCCCGAACGCCGTCACCGCGGTGAGGACCGCGCCGCCGGCCACGAGCACGCCGACCGGGACGGCCCTCCGCCGTTGCGCCCGCTCGGGGCCGAGTCCCTTGATCCGGGTGGTGGGTCGGGCGTGGGGCCACAACAGGAGCAGTGCGGCCGCGGCCGCCACGACCGCGCTCACCCTGCGATCCCGCTGCGGCGCTGGGTCATCACCGTGCGGAGGCGATCGAGGGCGGACCCGAAACCGTTGTCGCGGCGCCACACCGGCTCGATGCGCACCCACCCGTCGGCCCCGCGTTCGACCATCCCGATCTCGGCGACACCGCGGTGACCATCGGCGTCGCGGGCCACCACGACCACCACATGCACCGCGGCCGCGAGCTGACTGTGGAGCGCGGTACGGTCCATGCCGCCGAGTGCGGCGAGCGCCTCCATACGCGCGGGGACCTCCGCCCCGGAGTTCGCGTGAAGTGTTCCCGCGCAACCCTCGTGGCCGGTGTTCAGCGCGGTCAGCAGGTCGACGACCTCGGGACCCCGGACCTCCCCGACCACGATGCGGTCCGGCCGCATACGAAGCGCCTGGCGCACCAGATCGCGGACGGCGACCGCGCCGGCGCCCTCGACGTTGGCGGTCCGGGCGACGAGGCGCACCACATGCGGGTGAGCGGGCGCGAGTTCGACGGCGTCCTCCACGACGAGGATCCGCTCGGCCGGATCGACGCGTCCGAGCATGGCGCTCAACAGGGTCGTCTTGCCCGCGCCTGTTCCGCCGACCACGAGGAACGCCAGGCGGGCGGTCACGATCTCCTCGACGAGGCCGGCGATCTCCGGCGGTACGGCACCCCGTTCCACCAGTGCCCCGAGGTGTTGCGTCGCCGGGCGCAGCACCCGCAGCGACAGGCAGGTGCCGTCGACGCTGATCGGCGGGATGACCGCGTGCAGACGCACGCTGTAGCCGCGGCGACCGACGTTGCTGAGCTGCCCGTCCACCCACGGCGCGGCGTCGTCGAGGCGCTTGCCGGCCCCGAGCGCCAGGCGGACCGCGAGTCGCCGGACCGCGGCGTCGTCGTCGAACCGCACCGTGCTCGGCACCAGACCGCGGCCGCGATCGACCCACACCTGGTCGGGGCCGACGACGAGGATGTCGGCGACATCGGGATCGGACAGCAGGTGCTCGAGCCGTCCGGCCCCGACGAGTTCGGTCTGCAGGAAGCGCAACGCCTCGAGGAGGTCGGTGTCGCCGAGGACTCCGCCCGATTCGGCGCGCACGGCATCGGCCATCACCTGCGGGGTGGGGTCGGCCGATTCCGCCGCCAGCCGCTCCCGCACGCGGATCAGCAGGTCCGACCGCGATTCGGGACTGCTCACGCGGCGAGTCCGGCCACGTCGAGAACACGGTCGAGGACGGCATCAGCGGCGGCGCCGAGCGGCGACCGCCTGCCGAGTGGGAGTCGACCCGATTCGATCGCGCCTGCGAGGTGTCGTTGCGGGCGCAGCGCGGCGAGCAGTTCGACGTCGACGATGTTCGCGATCTGCGACGCGGTGAGCCCACCCGGTGCGGGTCCCCGCACCACCAGCCCGAGACGGTCGGTCACCGGGCGCAGCCGGGTGACGGTGTCCCGGGCGGCCGCGCACCCGCGAACGGTCGCGGTGGTCACGACGACCACGAGGTCGACGCATTCGACGACGGCTCGGCACACGGGGTCGCCGGCGCGGGGCAGGTCGACCACCACGACGTCGCCGCTGTCACGTCCGGCCTCGATGACCGCGACCGCTGCGTCGACGCCGATGCGGTGGTCCACGCCGCGTCGGGGACACAGCAGGGCCAGGCCCGGCGCAGCGTGTGGCACCGCCGCGTGGAGGCTGTCGGCGAACACCGCGCCGCCGTCGAGGGTGAGATCGGGCCATCGCAGGCCGGCGGAGTCCTCGACCCCGAAGACGAGGTCGATGCCGCCACCGAGCTCGTCGAGGTCGAGCAGCAGCGCCGACCCGGACAGGTCGTCGGCGGCCCGCGCGGCCACCGCGGCCGCCAGGATCGAGGCCCCGGCGCCGCCGTGACCGCCCAGCACCGCGACGGCAGCACCCGCGAGACGTCGCGGCGCGCGATACCGGCTGAGGGCACCGACGACGGCGTGTTCGTCGGCGGGCAGGACCAGGCCGTCCTCGGCCCCGAGGGTGAGTGCGGCCCGCCAGAGCCCGGGATCGACCTCGGCGGGTCCCACGACGAGGACACACCGCCGTCGCGGCCACCCCAGTGCGATGAGTTCACGGGCCGCCGTGGCGTCGACGACCACGGCCGTCGCCTCCGACCAGGCGCGCCGCGCGGTGGCCGCGGCGGCATCGACCACCTGGTAGCCGGCGGCCGCGGCGCAGCGTGCGACGTCGTCGCGCAGCTCGGCGCCGACGAGCGCCAAGAGCTGGTCGGTCCCGGGTCGTCGATCGAAGGTGGGTACGTGATCGGTCATGGCGACGATGATCGCCGTGCACACCCATGCACCGAGTCGCTTCACACGGCGGACCGGGTGACCCTGTGGATGAGCCGATATCTGTGTACAACGATGACGACGATCGGTACACGTGTGCACTCGATGAGGTGGTTTTTCGCACGCGGTGACAGGTGGACAGAAAATTGGATCTGCACCAACGACGATTCCCAGAAAAGGGCCGTAAATAGAGGACGACCCCGGCCAGGGGGGGAGGAGGCCAGGGTCGTCGCGTTTCAGCCCCGGGGGGTCGGGCTGAAAGCCCCGGATGAACCGGGTAAGGACGACTATACACACTGCCGCGGGGCGTAACGCAAGTTACCGGCGGTTGTTACCCCCGGGTAGTTTTCGGCGCCTGACCAGACGAAACCCCGAAGTGCACCCGGCGGGCACCGCGCCGAGTGGGCGTCGGCGACGTAGGCTCGGACGGTGACCGCGACCCCGCCCGGCCGAGACGGTGTGCCGGGGTCGGCGAGGACCGCCGAGACCCCCGTCGCCGCATTCTTCGATCTCGACAAAACAATCATCGCGAAGTCGAGCACCCTCGCATTTTCCCGCCCATTCTTCGACGAAGGCCTGATCAATCGTCGAGCGGTCCTGAAATCGAGTTATGCGCAGTTCTTGTTCCTCCTGACCGCCGCCGATCGTGACCAGGTGGAGCGGTTGCGCAGACACGTCACCCAGATGTGCGCCGGCTGGGATGTCGAGCAGGTGCGGGGCATCGTCGCCGAGACGCTGCACGACATCGTCGATCCACTGGTGTTCGCCGAGGCCACCGACCTCATCGCCGGCCATCGGGCGCGCGGACACGACGTGGTGATCGTGTCGGCGTCGGGCAGCGAGATCGTCGAACCCATCGGGGAGATGCTCGGCGTCGACACCACGGTCGCCAGCCGCATGGAGGTCGTTGACGGTCACTACTCCGGCGAGGTGGAGTTCTACTGCTACGGCGACGGCAAGGTGGCCGCGATGGAAGACCTCGCCGCACGCCGCGGATACGACCTCGAGGCGTGTTTCGCGTACTCCGACTCGATCACCGACCTGCCGATGCTGGCCGTGGTCGGCCACCCCACCGCGGTCAATCCGGATCGCCAGTTACGCAGGGCCGCAGCGACACACGGCTGGCCCGTGCTCACGTTCTCCCGACCGGTGTCGTTGCGTGAACGCATCCCCGGCGCGCCGTCCCGGGGGACGCTCACCGGCGCCGCAGCCGTCGGCATCGGCGCGGTCGTGGCCGGCGGCTTCACGTACGCAGCGCTGCACCGAGGCCGAAACCGGTAGCGCTGGTACCGATTCGAGGGCGACGACCCCCTCGCGGCGCCACTGACGAATTCACACCGCCCAAAGCCTTGATGTGATGGCCGTCACGGTGTAGAACTGAGGGCACGGGATCGACGAGCGGCAAAGTCCACTTCGGAAGAGAAGGAGCGGACCCCCGGACGTCGTGACCCAGCACGGATATCGAGCACCCACGCGGAGCACGCCGCGACAGGCAGAAGTGTTGCGGGCCTGCGACATCGCGATCAGCGGAAACCATGACGACCCTTGGGTGGGCGTCGCGGCACATCGCATCGCGGTCCATCGCCGAGGCCACCCACGCAACCCACCGCGCACGCTTGGTAACCCGGATCCGTGCTGACGGGCGGCCGGGATGATCCACATCGGATCACCCCGGCCGCCCGTAATACTCTCTCGACCCGGTTCTGGCACAGGGGAAGTCGTGCAGAACTGCGTCAGCGACGAGCCTCGGCGATCGACCTGGCCTCCACAGCACCGGCCGACAGCGCCTCACAGTGCAGCAGCACCCACTCCCGCACGCCGTCGCCCGTCCCGGTGCCGAATGCCATTGCCGCCGAACGGTACTGATCGACTCTGCGCAGCCAAGTGACCTCGGGGACGCCGAGGCTGTGCGGGTCGAGTCCGGTCGAGGCGGCCACCAGCCGCGCCGCCGCCCGCGCCACCAGCCCGTTCGCGACCGGGAACGGGGCGAGGGTCAGCAGGTCGCCGTGCACCACCGCGGCGAGGACCGGGGCGGCGACCGTCGTGGCACCGGTGACGAGCTGGGCCAGCAGCTCGAGCCGCTCGGACACCTCGGCGTCGACACGGGGACGCCCCAGCGTGTCGGGGTCGGTCACGATGTCGGTCGCCGCGAGCAGGTGCAGCCGCGCGAGTGCCTGCAACGGCGCCCGCGTCCACACCGACACCAACGCGTCGAGGGAGTCACCGGTCAGCGCCAACGCCACCCGCAGCGCGCCGGCCAGCATCGGGTCGTCGACGTCGTCGGACCGGTTGAACGACGCGCTCACACCCTCGATCGCGGCCGACGAATGCGCCGCGCGCCACGATGCCTCCGTGGACGTGTCGAGCCATCCCCGCAGGTTCACGGGGTGGCGGTGGACAGCGCTGAGCGCCTCGCGCGCGGAATCGGATGCCTCCGCGACACCCGGGAGGTCGAGCAGGGGCGCGAGCGGATCGGTGGTCACAACCGCCCAGCCTAGGGCAGCGCCACCACCCGCTCCGACTGCCTACGACGTGGTGAGCGACGCCCCCGGTATCGCATCGAGCAGCTTGCGTGTGTAGTCCTGCGTCGGGTTGTCGAAGACCGCGTCGGTCGCCGCCTGTTCGACCACGCGGCCCTGCTCCATCACCACGACGTTGTCCGCGATCTGTTTCACGACGGCCAGGTCGTGGGTGATGAACAGGTACGTGAGACCGAGTTCCCCCTGCAGGTCGTTGAGCAGCCCGAGGATCTGGGCCTGCACCAGCACGTCGAGCGCCGATACCGCCTCGTCGCAGACGATGAGGTCCGGGTCGAGTGCAAGGGCACGCGCGATGGCGACACGTTGCCGCTGCCCGCCCGACAGCTCGTTCGGGAACCGCTTCATCACCGTCGAGGGAAGAGCGACCTTGTCGAGCAGATCGCGCACACGCGCCTCACGCTCCTTGGCGGACCCGATGCCGTGGATCCGCAAGGGCTCCTCCACCACCCGGTAGATCGAGAACAGCGGGTCGATCGAACCGTACGGATTCTGGAAGATGGGCTGGACACGGCGTCGGAACGCCAGGGCGTCCTTCCCCCGGAAGCTCGTGACATCAGTGCCGTCGAACGTCACCGATCCGCCGGTCGGCGGCAGCAGAGCCAGCACCATCTGCGCCACCGTCGACTTGCCCGAACCGGACTCACCGACGATCGCTGTGGTCGTGCCACGGGTCACCGAGAACGACACGTCGTCGACGGCGGTCAGCGTCTTCGATCTCCACGGAACGCTGCCGCGGATGGGGAACACCTTGGTCAGGGTGTCAACGACGAGAATCGGGCTGTCGACAGCGGCGGTGCTGCTCTCCTCGACGACCTCCGCCGCCTGCTCGACGATCTCGGCCCGAGCGGCCTTCGCGGTCAGGCGCTTCGACGCCAACGACGGTGCCGACGCGACGAGTCGCTGGGTGTACTCGTGCTGCGGGTCGCGCAGGATCTCCCGCGCCGGACCGGATTCGACGACCTTGCCGCGGTACATCACCACGAGGTGCGACGCCCGCTCGGCGGCCAGGCCGAGATCGTGGGTGATCAGCAGGACCGATGTACCCAGCTCGTGGGTGAGCCCCTCGAGGTGATCGAGGATCTGGCGCTGCACGGTGACGTCGAGCGCCGACGTCGGCTCGTCGGCCACCAGCAGCTTCGGTCGACACGCCAGACCGATCGCGATGAGGGCACGCTGTCGCATACCGCCGGAGAACTCGTGCGGGTACTGGTTCATGCGGGCCTCAGCGTCGCGCATGCCGGCCTCGGTGAGCAGTTCGGCGGCGCGCTTCTTCGCCGCCGCACCCTTGGCGATGTTGTTGGCCTCGAGAGCCTCCCGAACCTGGAAACCGATCTTCCACAGCGGGTTCAGGTTGCTCATCGGGTCCTGCGGGACCAGACCGATCGACGTCCCGCGCAGGGCGTCGACGTCCTTCTTCGACGCGGTCGTCAGCTCCTGGCCGTCGAAGGAGATGCTGCCCCCGGTCACACGACCGGCCCCGGGCAACAGGTTCAGCACCGCATTGGCGGTGGTCGTCTTCCCCGACCCCGACTCGCCCACGATCGCGACGGTCTGGCCCGGATAGATGGTCAGGTTCACACCCGAGACGGCCTCCGAGTCGCCGAACGACACCGACAGGTCGCGGACGTGGAGCAGCGGGGTGGGATCGACGGTGCCGTGGTCGGTCATCGGGTACGCGCCTTCGGGTCGAGGGCGTCGCGCAACGCGTCGCCCATCATGATGAACGCCAAGACCGTGAGTGCCAGTGCGCCTGCGGGATACAGCAGGATCGGATTGCCCGAGCGCAGCAGGCTCTGCCCCGCCGCGATGTCGATGCCCCACGACACGCTCGTCGCCGGCAGTCCGATGCCGAGGTACGACAAGGTGGCCTCGGTGACGATGAAGACGCCGAGGCTGATGGTGCTGATGACGATGATCGGGCCCAGGGCATTGGGGACCACGTGGGCCACGATGATGCGGATCCGGGAGGCGCCCAACGCTTTCGACGCGGTGATGTAATCCTCACCACGAATCGAGATGGTCGCGCCACGCGCGATGCGCGCCACCTGGGGCCAGCCGAACACCGCCAGGATCGTGACGACGGTCCACACGCTGCGCTGGGCAAACATCTGCATGATGACGATGGCCGCGAGGATCAGCGGCAGGGCGAAGAAGATGTCGGTCAGCCGGGAGATGATCACGTCGAGCCAGCCACCGAAGAACCCCGCCAGCACACCGGCGATCGTGCCCACGAGGAACACGATGACCGTGGTCACCACACCGACGACCACCGACGCGCGTGCGCCGTAGATGGTGCGGGCGTAGATGTCACAGCCCTGCAGGTCGGTCCCGAACCAGTGGCCGCCTGAGGGCTTCTGCAGGCTCCGGGAGCCGAGACAGAGTTGGGGGTCCTGGTGGGCGAAGAGGCCCGGGAACAGGCAGATGACGACGACCAGCACGATCATCACCGCGGAGATGATGAACAGCGGGCGTCGGCGCAGGCCGATCCACGCGCCCTTCCAGAACCCGGCGGACGATTGCCGTTCGGCGACGGCGTCGACGGCGAGCACCTCCGCCTCCGACGCGCCGGCGATGAACCGGTCCTGGTGGGGGTAGTTGCTCGGCACTCCGGATGCGTCCGGATCACGGTCAGGCATAACGGATCCTCGGATCGATGGCGGCGTAGAGGAGGTCGACGACCAGGTTGGCGATGAGGTACACGAGGACCAGCACGGTGACGATCGACACCACCGTCGGCGCCTCGCCGATCTGCACACTGCGGAAGACGGTCTGACCGATCCCGTTGATGTTGAAGATGCCCTCGGTGACCACGGCCCCGGCCATGAGCGCCCCCAGGTCGGCGCCGAGGAACGTCACCACCGGGATCAATGAGTTGCGCAGGATGTGCACGGTCACCACCCGTGGGCGGCCGAGTCCCTTCGCCGTCGCGGTCCGCACGTGGTCGGCCCCGGCCACCTCGGCGACCGAGTTGCGGGTGAGACGCAGGATGTACGCGATCGAGACGAGCGCGAGGACGAACGCGGGGAGCAGCAGGTTCTGGATCGAGGTGTTGCCGCCCACGGTGACCGGGGCGAGACCCCACTTCACGCCGATCACGAACTGCGCCAGGAAGCCCAGGACGAAGATCGGGATGGCGATCACGACGAGGCTGGCCACCAGCACCGTGGAGTCGAACAATCCGCCACGACGCAGGCCGGCGATCACACCGATGACGATGCCGAGGACGGCCTCGATGATCAGGGCCATGACGGCGAGCTTGATGGTCGTCGGGAAGGTCTGCTGCATCACGTCGAGGACCGGTCGGCCCGAGAAGGACTGACCGAAGTCGAAGGTGAAGATGCCCTTCAGGTAGATCCAGTATTGCTGGAAGAAGCTGTCGTTGAGGTGGAACTGCTCCCGGATCTGTTCGCGCACAGCGGGAGTGAGCGGGCGACCGCCACCCAACGCGGCCGTGGGATCGCCGGGCAACTTGTAGACCATGAAGTACAGGAGCAGCGTCGCGCCGAAGAACACGGGGATCAGCTGCAGGATCCGCCGGACGGTGTACCAGACCATAAGTCGGTCACTTCCTTGTCAGAACAGTTCGAGAACGTGCCGGAGGGCAGTGCTGGTGAGAACGGGCCGACGCCGACCGCTCCCACCTCCGGGCCGAGGTCCGGACGTGGGAGCGCCGATGAGTCGTGTCAGCTCTTGGTGAAGTTCTCGAAATCGCCGAGGCCCGACCAGGTCATCGGGGCATTGACGCCGACTCCCTCGCCGCCGTTGGCGACGTAGTCCCACATGGGGATCGCGGGCAGGTCGTTGAGCAGGATCGACTGCGCCTGACCGGTCAGCTGGTAGGAGGCCTCGTTGGTCTTCTGCGCCTCGGCCTCACGCAGTTTCGCGTCGAAGGCGGGGTTGGAGTAGTCGGTGTCGTTCGATCCGGCACCGGTCACGAAGATCGGCTCGAGGAACTCGAGCATCGAGGGGTAGTCACCCTGCCAACCCGCGCGGAACGCGGACTTGATGGTGCGCGCGTTCACCTGCTGACGCAGCTGCGAGAACGTCGCGATGGCCGAGGGCTGCGCGTCGATCTTCAGCACGTTCTTGATGCTGTTGGCCGTGGCCTCGATCCACTCCTTGTGCCCGCCGTCGTAGTTCGACGCCAGGACGAAGTTGCCACTCCACGGGGAGATGGCGTTCGCCTGGTTCCACAGCTGCACTGCCTTGGTGGGGTTGTAGTCGAGATTCGAGGCGTTCGGGAGATCACCGTTGAACCCGGGAAGGGTCTTCGCGGTGAAATCGCGAGCCGGGTTGCGCGAGCCGGCGAAGATGTTCTGCGTGATCTGCTTGCGGTCGATCGCCATCGAGATCGCCTGGCGGCGCAGGACACCCTCGGCGCCGGAGAAGTGCGGCAGCGAGTACGGGATGTCGACGGTCTGGTTCTGCGCGGTCGGCTTCGTGATCGCGCGATCGCCGAGATCCTGCTTGTAGGTCCGCAGGGCACTGACGGGGATCGTGTCGAGGAAGTCGAGGTTGCCCGACTGCAGATCGCTGTAGGCCGAGTCGAAGTCGAGGTAGAACTTGAAGATCAGGCCCTTGTTCTTGGCCTTGTTCTCGCCCGGGTAGGTGTCGTTGGGCACCAGTGTGGCCTGCACGTTGTGCTGCCAGCTCTGCAGCTTGTACGGACCGTTGCCGACGGGGTTCTCCCCGAAAGCCTTGATGTCCTTGAACGCAACGTCGGGCAGCGGCTTGAACGGCGTGAAGCCCAGCCCCAGCTTGAAGTCGATGGCGGGGTTCTTCAGCGCGACGGAGAAGGTGTAGTCGTCGATGACCTTCAGACCCGACATGGTCTTCGTGGTCGGCTTCTCGGACGAGACGTCGTCATAACCCTGGATGGGCGCGAAGAAACTCTGCTGCTTCTGGGCGTTGGGGGTGTAGGCGCCGAAGTTCCAGGCGTCGACGAAGTTGTGGGCCTTCACCTCGGTGCCGTCGGTGAACTTCCAGCCCTTCTTGATGGTGATGGTGTAGTTCTGGTTGTCCGTCGTGTCGAGCTTGTCGACCATCGCGGGCTTCGGGTTGCCGTCCGCGTCGTAGTAGTACAGGCCGGTGAACAGCCGATCGACGATGCGACCGCCGCCGTTCTCGTTGGTCGTCGTCGTGATCAGGCCGGTCTCGGGCTCGGAGCCGTTGACCGTGATCATGCTGCTGTCGTTACTCGAGCCACCACAGGCGGCGAGTACACCGGCAGCGATGACGATCGCGCCGACGGCAGCCACAAATCTCTTCGTTCTCACCGTATGAACTTCTCTCTCTGTACGCGTTCGGGCGCGGGATTGCCGCAGTCGAACCTGGGTGATCCGGGCTGATCCGGACCCGGGAAACGCATCGGGAACACTTCGTGAATGTTCCTAACCGGCATGCAAGCCGTGAAGGACGATACCCAGAGCTCACCGGACCCGTCTCGCTGAGTGGGAAATTCCCTGGCGCATCCGTGTGAAGACCTGTCGCGAAACGGACGTATCCGACTCGACCCCGCCTGCAACGCGATCCCAACGTGACTACCCTCACCATGGAAGACGCGAGGAGCACCGACGACGGGGTCACCTCCCCTGCGCGGTGGGAAGAGAAAGGTGATCGACACACCATGTCCAGCGCTACCGATCAGTCCACTGCAGCAGGCGAGCCCGACCATCCCGCCGCGTACCCGCCGCCCGCGGAGTTCGCCGCGAACGCGATCGCACAGCCCGGTCTCTACGACGAGGCCGACGCCGACCGGTTGGCGTTCTGGGCGAAGCAGGCGCGTGAGCTGCAGTGGGAGACAGACTTCGCCGACACACTCGACTGGTCGAACGCGCCGTTCGCGAAGTGGTTCGTCGGTGGCGAACTGAACGTGGCCGCCAACTGCATCGACCGTCACGTCGACGCGGGCAATGGCGATCGCGTGGCGATCCACTGGATCGGTGAGCCCGGCGACAGCCGCGCCATCACCTACTCCGACCTGCTCGCCGAGGTGAGCAAGGCCGCCAACTACTTCACCGAGATCGGCCTGGTGCCGGGCGACCGCGTGGCGGTCTACATGCCGATGGTGCCCGAGGCCATCGTCACCATCCTCGCGTGTGCGCGCCTGGGTCTGCCGCACTCGGTGGTGTTCGCCGGGTTCTCCGCCGGCGCGCTGCGCTCGCGGGTCGACGACGCCTCGGCGAAGCTCGTCGTCACCACCGACGGCCAGTACCGACGCGGCGAGCCCGCACCGCTGAAGACCGCGGTCGACGAGGCGCTCGGCACCGGCGACGACGCCGCGGAATCGGTCGAGAAGGTGTTGGTGGTCAAGCGGACCGGCCACGACCCCGACCTGAACTGGGTCGAGGGCCGCGACGTGTGGTGGCACGAGACGGTCGACAACGCCTCGAACACCCACTCCTACACAGCATTCGACGCCGAGCACCCGCTGTTCCTGCTCTACACCTCGGGAACCACCGGCAAGCCCAAGGGCATCCTGCACACCTCCGGCGGCTACCTCACCCAGATCAACTACACGTTCCGCAACGTGTTCGACCACCGGCCCGAAAGCGACGTCTTCTGGTGTGGCGCCGACATCGGCTGGGTCACCGGGCACAGCTATCTCGTCTACGGCCCCCTGTCGAACGGTGCGACCGAGATCGTCTACGAGGGCACCCCGAACTCGCCGAACGAGCACCGGCACTTCGAGATCATCGAGAAGTACAAGGTCACAACGTATTACATCGCCCCGACGCTGATCCGCACCTTCATGAAGTGGGGCCGCGAGATCCCCGACGCGCACGATCTGACCTCGATTCGCCTGCTGGGCAGCGTCGGTGAGCCGATCAACCCCGAGGCGTGGCGCTGGTACCGCGACGTGATCGGCGCGAACCGCAGCCCCATCGTCGACACCTGGTGGCAGACCGAGACCGGCGCGATGATGATCTCGCCGCTGCCCGGCGTCACCGAGACCAAGCCGGGTTCGGCGATGCGTCCGTTGCCGGGGATCAGCGCCAAGATCGTCGACGACGACGGCAACGCGGTCGCCGACGGCGAGCAGGGATACCTCGTCCTCGACGAGCCGTGGCCGGCCATGTTGCGTGGTATCTGGGGCGACGACGAGCGGTTCAAGGAGACCTACTGGTCGCGTTTCGAGAAGCAGGGGTGGTACTTCGCCGGTGACGGCGCCCGCTATGACGCCGACGGAGCCCTGTGGGTTCTCGGCCGCATCGACGACGTCATGAACGTGTCGGGACACCGCATCTCGACCTCCGAGGTCGAATCGGCACTGGTGAACCACCACGGCGTCGCCGAGGCCGCGGTGATCGGCGCCTCGGACGAGACCACCGGTCAAGGCATCGTCGCCTTCGTGATCCTGCGCGGCAGCACCACCGACACCGGCGACGAGCTGATCAAGGAGCTCAAGGCGCAGGTCTCGAAGGACATCTCGCCGATCGCGAAGCCGCGCGAGATCTACGTCGTGCCCGAGCTGCCGAAGACCCGAAGCGGCAAGATCATGCGACGACTGCTCAAGGACGTGGCCGAGGGTCGCGAACTCGGTGACACCTCGACGCTCGTCGATCCCACGGTGTTCGAGAACATCCGGAAGAAGAAGTAACCGGCGGCCCTCCGGGGGCGAGTACACAGATCTGTTTACATCGGTCGCCATGTGGTCTACCGTCATGGGTACACCGATCTGTTTACCTGCCCCAGGAGGCCGACACCATGCCCACGTTCACCGATTCCGTCGTTCTCGTCACCGGCGCCAACGGAGGGCTCGGCCGCCCGTTCGTCACCGCGGCCCTCGAACACGGTGCCCGCAAGGTCTACGCCGCCGCCCGCACTCCCCGCGAGTGGGACGACGAGCGCATCGTCCCGTTGACCCTCGACGTGACCGACCCGGAGTCGGTCGCCGCCGCCGCACAGGCCGCCCCCGACGTCACCGTGCTGATCAACAACGCGGGCATCACCACCCACACGGCCAGCCTCATCGACATCAGCGAGGCGGATCTGCGGCGCAACCTCGAGGTCAACTTCTTCGGCCCGGTGCTGCTCACCCGCGCGTTCGCCCCGGCCCTGATCGCCGCCGAGAGCGCGGTCCTCATCGACATCCACTCGGTCGCGAGCTGGAACGCCTTCGGTGGTGTCTACAGCGCGTCCAAGGCCGCCCTGTGGTCGGCGACCAATTCGTTGCGGCTCGAACTGGCACCGCAGGGCGTCCACGTCACCGGCGTCCACATGGGCTACGTCGACACCGCGATGGCCGCAGGCGCACAGGGACCCAAGCTCGAGGCGGCACCGTTCGTCGAATCCATCTACACCGCAGTCGAAGCCGGCGCCTACGAGGTCCTCGGTGACGACCTCACCCGGTCGGTCAAGGCAGGTCTCAGCGCACCCGTCGAGACGCTGTACCCGCAGCTCGCGACCGCGTAGGTCTGAGCGGGGCCGACCAGGTCAGCAGTCGAGCTCGACGGTCACGGTGACGACACCGGTGGCCGCGGCCACGACACCGTCGGGGTCGGCGAACCGCCCCAGGTCGGCGATGCCGGGGAAGTACCCGACGTCGCCGTAGTACAGGACGAGCACCCGGTCGGGGGCGTAGTAGCCCACCGTCCCCGGTCCGGGGTCGGCACCGGCGGGCATGTCCGCCATCGGCAGCGGCGCGATCTCCGCGGTCTTCTCGACACCGCCGAAGTCGGTGGCGTCGACGGTGATCGGCAACCGGTCACGCAGAGCGCGTGCCGCCGGGCTCCCACCGAGCGACCCGGTCAGCGTGGTCGCACCGACGCGGATGCGGATCGGCGTCGCGGAGTTAGTACACGTCGGAGATGCATCGGCCACGGGCGTCGAGGCGATGCGGTCGGACGAATCGGTCTGTGCCACCTCGGGTCCCGCCTCGGAGGCACACGCAGCGATCGCGAGCACGGTGAGGAGCAGGGCGGCGCTGCCCGTGACGCGCATGTCTCACAGCCCCACGGTCTGGCCGCCGTCGACGACCATCGCGTGTCCGACGGTGAACGCGGCGAGCGGCGAACACAACCACAGCACCGCCGACGCGATCTCCTCGGGCCGACCCATGCGGCCGATGGGCTCCTGGGCGATCACCCGCGCCCGTCCCTCGGGGGTGCCGCCGGAGAACCGATCCATCATCGGGGTGTCGATGATGCCCGGGCAGATCGCGTTGATCCGCACACCCTGATCGGCGTAGTCGAGAGCGGCGGACTTCGTCATCCCCAGCATCCCGTGTTTCGCTGCGGCATAGGCGCTCTGGCCTCTGATACCGATCACCCCGGCACCGGATGCGGTGTTGACGATGGACCCTCCGCCGCCCGCGAGCATCAGCGGTATCTCGTGCTTCATCGACAGGAACGTGCCGCGCAGGTCGACGTCGACGACACGGTCGAAATCACTGTCGGCGATGTCGGCCAACGGCGTCACCGGTTGTTCGACGCCGGCGTTGTTGAACGCGATGTCGAGCCGACCGAACTGCGCGACGGTCGCCTCCAGGGCGCTCACCACCGAATCGGCGTCGGTCACGTCGCAGTGCGCCGAGAACGCATGGCCACCTGCGGCGCGCACGAGCTCGGCCGTCTCGTCGGTGGCGTCGTCGTCGATGCCGGTGCACACCACCGACGCCCCCTGCTCGGCGAAGGCGACGGCGGTCGCGCGACCGATCCCCGTCCCCGCCCCGGTGACGATGACGACCTTGTCCGCGAAAAGTTGTTCTGTCATGACCCCACCCCAGCACCGGCCGGGGGCGCGAGGGAGACCGTGCTGATCGGGGTACGCGCAGGGACTCCCTCGACACCGCGTGCCGGGACTACCGTCGTCGCCATGGGTGTCGACAACAAGGCCGAGGTCCGGGACTTCCTGACCTCGCGTCGGGCCAACGTCTCGCCCGCCGCGGTCGGACTCCCCACGGGCACGAATCGGCGGGTCGCCGGACTGCGCCGCAGCGAGGTCGCGGTGCTCGCCGGGGTGAGCGTCGAGTACTACACACGGCTCGAACGCGGCGCGATCAGCGGGGCCTCGCCGGAGATCCTCGACGCGATCGCCCGCGCGCTCCTGCTCGACGACGCCGAGCGCGCCCACCTCTTCGATCTCGCGCACGCGGCCGGTCCCGTCGCCCGTCCACCGCGGCGCCGCGCCACCCGCACCTGGCAGGCACACAGCAGCCTGCAGTGGACCCTGGACGCGATCACCGCCGGACCGGCATTCGTCCGCAACGGCCGGATGGACATCCTCGCCGTCAACCCGCTCGCCCGCGCCTTCTACAGCGACGTCTTCGACATGCCGGGCCGACCGCCGAACATCGCGCGCTTCACCTTCCTCGACGACCGCGCGGCGCGGTTCTACCCCGATTGGGGGCTCTTCGCCGAGGTCACCGTGGCCATCCTGCGCACCGAGGCCGCACGCGACCCCCACAACAGGGAGCTCCACGACCTGATCGGCGAACTCTCCACGCGTAGCGAGGAATTCCGTCGGCAGTGGAGTCGTCACGACGTGCGCCACCACGGCACCGGTTCGAAGACCTTCCACCACGAGGTGGTCGGCGAGATGACGCTGGCCTACGAGGGTCTCGAGATGGCCGCCGAGCCCGGGCTCACCCTCACCATCTACACCGCCGAGCCCGCGTCGCCGTCCGAGCAGGCGCTACGACTGCTCTCCTCCTGGGCGGCAACGGAATTCCCCGACGCCGGTACAGCACAGACGACCATCAGCCGCGACCGGGCTCAGCGGACTTCCGGGCCGGGGGCGAATGCCGACAACTGATCTGTCAGCTCGCGGGCGTAGTCGAGTTGGGTGCTCAACGTCTCGCATGCCTGCGTCGCGCGGGTGTGACAGTCCGCGAGATGGTCGCGCGCCGAGGCCCGCTCGTTCTCGGCCGACGCCGGGTCGTCGAGGACGGCCAGCGAACGCAACAGCTCCCCCATCTCGTCGAGAGTGAATCCCAACGGTTTCATCCGGCGGATCGCGAACAGTCGGTCGACGTCGGCGTCGGTGTAGAGCCGGAAGCCGCCGGCCGACCGCGCCGAGGGCGCCACCAGGCCCACCTCGTCGTAATGGCGGATCGTTTTGATCGACAACCCCGTCCGGTCGGCCACCTCGCCGATCTGCAGATGCGTCTCCGACATCAGTGCGCCCCGGTCAACGTTCCGGTGAGTCGGGAATGTCGTTGCGCGCTGGTCTCGTCGAGGCCGACGATGGTGACCGTCGTGCCCTTCGCCGCGTACTTCATGGTGATGGCATCGAGGGTTGCGACGGTCGACGCGTCCCAGATGCGCGCGTCGGCGAGGTCGATCACGACGTTCGCCGGGTCGCCGACGTAGTCGAACTGATAGATCAGGTCGTTGCTGGAGGCGAAGAACAGTTGGCCGTGCACGGCATAGACACGGGTCTCGGGCGCGGCGTCGGGACCGGTCACGTCGACGACCTCGGTGAGGTGGGCGACGCGACGGGCGAAAAGCACCATCGCGGTGAGGGTTCCGGCGCCGACACCGTAGGCGAGGTTGCCGGTCGGGACGGTGACCGCGACGGTGACCACCATGACCAGCGTCTCGCTCTTCGGCATCCTCTGCAGCGTCGCCGGCGTGATGCTGTGCCAGTCGAAGGTGCCGACCGAGACCATCACCATCACCGCGACGAGCGCCGCCATGGGGATCAGCGCGACGATGTCTCCGAGTCCGACCACCAGGATGAGCAGGAAGACACCGGCGAGGAAGGTCGAGATGCGGGTGCGGGCGCCGGAGACCTTCACGTTGATCATCGTCTGACCGATCATGGCGCAGCCGCCGAGCCCGCCGAAGAAGCCCGTGACGATGTTCGCGACGCCCTGCCCGGTGCTCTCCCGCGTCTTGTCGGAGTGCGTGTCGGTGATGTCGTCGACGAACTTGGCCGTCATCAGGGACTCGAGCAGGCCGACGATCGCCATGGTCACCGCGTACGGCGCGATGATCGACAGCGTGTGCCACGTGTAGGGCACGTCGGGGATCAGGAACGACGGCAGGCTCGAGGGCAGGTCACCCTCGTCACCGACATTCGGCACCTGGTTCCATCCGAACGCCACCGTCGCCGCGGTCAGCAACACGATCGCCACCAGCGGGGCGGGCACGATCGAGTTCAGTCGCGGTAGGAACACCATGATCGCGAGGCCGACCGCGACCATCGGATAGACCAGCCACGGCACCCCGAACAGGTGCGTGAGCTGCGCGATGAAGATGAGGATCGCCAGCGCGTTGACGAAGCCGACCATCACGCTGCGCGGGATGAACCGCATCAGCTTCGCGACCCCGGCCAGGGCGAGGACGATCTGCACGACACCGGCGAGGATCACCGCGGCGATCAGGTAGTCCAGCCCGTGATCGGCGACGAGCGGCGCGACCACGAGGGCGACCGCGCCGGTCGCGGCGGAGATCATGGCGGGGCGACCGCCGACGATCGAGATGGTCACCGCCATCGTGAACGACGCGAACAGACCGACCCGCGGATCGACGCCGGCGATGATGGAGAACGAGATCGCCTCGGGGATCAGTGCGAGCGCGACGACGAGCCCGGCGAGGACCTCGGTGCGCAGGCGCGCCGGCGAGCGCAGAGCGGCCAGCACCGACTGGTCGCGGGCGGGATCGGTAGTGGTCGAGGTGGGCATTCGGCGAACTCTACCCTCCCCGGAGGGGAGAGTGTGAATGCGCGCTCGCCGTCATGATCGCGTTAAGATCCTCGACAGGTGCGCCGGGAAGTCTGGTCGGCAACAGCTTCGTCGACCCTGCGACCGGTAAGGACTCCCGCCATCTCTGCGCCCCGCCTCTCCCCTCCCTCGCCCAGCGATTTCGCCCGCTACCTGCGCACCGAGACGTTCGGCGGCATGATCCTGCTCGCCGCGGCAGCCGTCGCGCTGGTCTGGGCCAACTCGCCGTGGTCCGACGCCTACCTCACGCTGCGCGACACCCACGTCGGTACCGACGTCCTCGGACTCGATCTCACGATCGGGCACTGGGCGCAGGAGGGACTGCTCGCCGTGTTCTTCTTCGTGGCGGGCCTCGAACTCAAACGCGAGATCGTCCTCGGTGAGTTGTCGAGCCTCAAGCAGGCGATCCTGCCGGTGATCGCCGCGGTGGGTGGAGTCGTGGTCCCCATCGCGATCTGTGTCGCGATCGGTTGGGGCACACCGGGAATCGAGAAGGCCTGGGCCATCCCCGCGGCCACCGACATCGCCTTCGCCCTGGGTGTGCTGGCGCTCGTCGGGTCGCGGATCCCCTCGAGCGCCCGGGTGTTCCTGCTCGCTCTCGCCGTGGTCGACGACCTCATCGCGATCGCGATCATCGCCGCGGTGTTCACCGACTCCCTCGATCTCGCCGCGCTGGCGGTCGCCGCGGCGGCCATGGCGCTCTACTGGTGGTGCCAACGCCGACGCATCACCACCCGGTTCGTCTACATCCCCCTGGCGATCGTCACCTGGGTCGCGGTCTACAACGCCGGCATCCACGCGACGATCGCCGGCGTCGCCCTCGGTCTGTTGACCCGCGTGCGACCCGACCCCGGTGAGGAGTGCGCGCCGGGGGCGCGGCTCGAACACCGCATTCAACCGATCTCGGCGGCGATCTGCGTACCGCTTTTCGCACTGTTCGCCGCCGGGGTACCGATCAGCGCACCGGTCGTCGGTGAGCTGTTCACCGACCGGATCGCGATCGGGATCATGGTGGGTCTCGTGGTCGGGAAGACGATCGGCATCTTCGGCACCAGCTGGCTGTGCATCCGGTTGCGCCTGGCCGCGAAACCCGAGGGTTTCTTCGTCCGCGACCTGCTCGCGGTGGCCATCCTCGGCGGCATCGGGTTCACGGTGAGTCTGCTCATCGCCGATCTCGCACTGCCGCCCGCGGAGGCCGAACTGGCCAAGGCCGCAGTACTTCTCAGCTCGATGGTCGCGTCACTGCTCGGGGCCGCGGCCCTCATCCGCCGCGGACGGGTCCACAGCCGACTGCTCGACGACGACTGAGCCCGCGAGAGAGGTCAGGCGAGCTTCGCGAAGTACTTGACCGTGTCGGTGCGGAAGGTGCCCAGCGCGGGCTTGCTGACCACCGAGAGTCCCGGCAGCTTGGCCAACGGACCCGCGGGCTCGATGGCGAAGGCCCATGTCAGCCGCGAGCCGAGTCCGGAGGGGACCACCTCGGTCAGCTCACCGAACCGGCGCAGTCCCGGGACGTTCGACGAGACGACGGCGAACGCGTTGCGGTACGTACCCGCCTCCGCGTCGGCCTCCCACACGAAGAACCGCTCGTTGACCTTCACCAGCCCGGGGGCGAGTTCTGCGGTGCGGGTGGTCCCGACGCCGTGGGGTTCGGGGGAGGTGAACGTGACCTTCTTGATCATCCGACACCAGTCCAGGGTGTTCTGGCGGGTGAGCTCGGCCCACGCGACGTCGGGCGTCACCGGGAGGTCGACGGTGAACCGGTAGACCACCGGCGCCCGGTGGAAGAAGGCGACGTCGTCGATGGGTTGCAACTGATGCTCGGCCATCGGGCGAGCTTAACCTCAGCGGTGTGCCGAACAATCACTACCACCACCTCGTCTTCGGACCCCGTGCCCTCGCCCGGCAGCGTGCGACCGGTAGTTACACCGCCTACGGCTCGGAGATGGAGCGCGGCGACGACGGGCCGCCGGAGATCACGGGCCGCGAGATCGCGATGCTCACCCACGCGTTCCAGATCCACCTCGCGACGGTGGCCGAGACCGGGTGGCCCTACGTGCAGTACCGCAGCGGGCCGCGCGGTTTCATCCACCACCTCGGTGGATCGCGTGTCGGGTTCGCCGATCACCGCGGCAACTCACAGTTCACGTCGCTGGCCAACATCGACACCGACGGGCGCGTGGCGATCTTCGTCGCCGACTTCCCGATGCGGACCCGGCTCAAGCTGTACGGGCGCGCGCAGGTGATCGACGCCGCCGCCGATCCCGACCTGCACGCGCAGCTGATGACCGTCGCCGACGGCCGCATGACCGCGCGCAGCGAGCGCTCGATCGTGATCGACATCGAGGCGTTCGACTGGAACTGCTCGCGCAGCATCGTCCCGCAGTACGACCGTGAGTACGTCAAGGAACTCAATGTCGCCCACGCCGAACAACTCCGGGTGTTGCAGGAGGAGATCGACTCTCTCAGGGCCCGTCTGGAGCAGTGAGCTCGGCGGCGTCGCTCGGGTGTCGGGGCCGCAGCAGGAGGTGGATGCCGATCCCGACCAGCAGCGCCCAGAAGGCCGAGCCGATTCCCGCGAACGCCGTTCCCGACGCCGCGACCACGAACGTCGCCACCGCCGCGGTCCGCGCACCGGTGGCCCGTGTCGCGTCGCCCCTGTCGGTGTCGATCCCGGCCGCCGCCGACAAGGCCCCGGCCAATGGCGCGAGGAGCGCGACCCCGGCGACCGCCTGGATGGTGCCCTCGGGTGCCAGCACCACCAGGGTCGCGACCGCAGCCGAGCCCGCACCGATCACGAGGTAGGCCACACCGGCCGACGCCGCGGCCACCCATCGACGGTTGCGGTCGGGATCGGCGTCGGGGGACGCGGCGAGCGCGGCGCTGATGGCCGCGAGGTTCAGTGCATGGACTCCGAAGCCCGCGCCGGCGATGGTCGTGACGCCGGTGACACCCATCGACGGTCGCCATGGCACGCGGTAGTCGAAGGTCCGCATCACCGCGACGCCGGGGATGTTCTGCGCCGCCATCGTCACGATGTAGAGCGGGAGCGCGATACCGGTCACCGCGGCGACCGTGAGATGCGGCGTCGTCCACACCACCTGCGGTAGCAGCTGATCGCTGGCGATCGATGCGTCGGAACGCACCAGGTCCACCACGATCACCGCCACGGCGACGACGAACGCACCGGGCACCGCCCACCGGGGCGAGAACCGCGTCAACACCACCCACGCGAGGAGGATGGGCGCGATCGACCATGGGTGGTGCGACAGGGCCGTCACCGGCGCGAGGCACAACGGGAGCAGGACCCCGGCCAGCATCGCCTGGGCCACCGGGGCAGGGATGAGAGCGATGAGGCGCGACAGTCCCGACCACAGACCGGTCGCGACGATCAGCACACCGGTGACCAGGAAGGCCCCGACCGCGGCGGGCCACCCGCCCTCGACCACACCCGTCGACGCGAGCAGCGCGGCGCCGGGTGTCGACCACGCCAGGGTGATCGGGATCCGGAAACGCACGGCCAGCGCGATCATGCCGAGCCCCTGCAGCAGGCACGCCGCGAGAAGGCCCGACGCCGCCTGAGCGGGGCTCGCACCGACCGCGCGCAGCCCGGTCAGCACCACCGCGAACGAACTGGTGAATCCGACGACGGCGCACACGACGCCCGCGCCGATCGGCACGGACAGACTCACCCGCTGCATCGACATCTCCTCGCCCGGCGCGAATCGTTCTACATACAGAACGTTCTGTTCGTGGAACGATAGCGGTGTCTCGCCCTACAGTCGAGACCCATGGACCCCACCTCGTTCTCGGCCGCAGTGGGTGAGCGCGTGCGCGAGCTCCGTGGACGCGCGGGTCTGAGTCTGTCGGAGCTGGCCCGACGGTCCGGGGTGGGAAAGAGCTCGCTGTCCGACCTCGAGGCGGGGCGGCGCAATCCGACGATCGAGACGCTGTACGCACTGTGCACACCGCTCGGCGTGCCGATGACCGCGTTGACGGCCGCATCGATCCGCACCGAGAGCGGCGGCATGACGTCGGTGACCCTCGACATCCGCGAACTCGTCGACGCGACCGTCGAGGTGTTCCGTCTCGAGTTCGCCGCCGATGCCGACCACACCTCACCCGGCCACGTGACCGGAGTGACCGAACACCTGACCGTCGTCGCGGGAGATCTGCTGGTCGGCCCCCTCGACAACACCACGCGCCTCGGCGCCGGCGAATCGCACTCCTGGCGCAGCGACACCCCGCACCGCTACACCACCAGCGGCCCCGCCGAAGCCGTGGTCGTGATCCGCACGCCGCGACGAGCGGGGCGGAGCTGACCCGGCGGCGAGAGCGTGCGTCGACGACCACAGACGCGGGAAGGGCATGCACGATGAGGCTCCGACGCCCTGCCCGAACATGTCCGTACCGGACCCGTTCACAGAATGAATGATCATTCGTTCCGCCACCGGAAATCCTCGACGATCATACGATTCCGACATTCATAGAGCCGCGCTCGACACAAATCGGACATAATTCCGGAGTTTATGGATCGTGTATTTGCTGTAGTGAATACACGTGGATGCCACGCCGAGAAAATTGGTCTGATCTGGCGCTTCTCCAGAAATAGCGATGATTGATTCTGTACGGAATTCTTGTAATCAACGGCTCATTAAGCGGAACACATCAATGTAATTCGCCCGAGCCTCTTTTATTTCGGGGTCATATCTTGTTTGACTTGAATTCTTCCGGGGGGTTCACCGGAATGGAGTTCAGAAATGCGAATCGCACGACAACTGTCTCTTCGTGACATCGTCCGATCGACGATCATCGCTCTGATCGCGACCGTCGCCCTTGGCGTCACGGCACTCGGATCCCCCGTCGATCGTCCGCCGACGGCCATCGCGAACACCGCGACGGTCGGCACCGCCTCGACGACGCTCGGCATCGCCGACAGCGACCTCTACTTCGCCTACAACGACCCGACCGCGGTGGCCAAACACCTCGACGAGACCGCCGCACTCGGCGTCCACAACGTCCGTCTGGTGGTCCCGTGGGCCGCCGTGGAGGCCACGAAGGGCCAGTACACGTGGGGCGGCGTCGACAACATGGTCAACGCCGCGGCCGCCCGCGGCATGGGTGTGCTGGCGGTGGTCACCACCACGCCCACCTGGGCTCGCGCCGCGAACACCAGCGTCTACCAGCCACCCACCGATCCGGCCGATTTCGGCGCCTTCGTGGGCACGCTCGCCGCGCGCTACCCCTCGGCCGTCTCCTCCTACGAGATCTGGAACGAGCCGAACGGCGCCATCAGCTACGCCCCGGCACCCGACCCCGTCGGCTACACCAAGCTCCTGGCGGCCGCCTATCCGAAGATCAAGGCGGCGAACAGCTCGGCCGTCGTCCTCGGCGGGGTGCTCGGCTCGGTGGTCACCTGGGGCGGCTTCACCCTCGACCCGGTCGACTTCGTCTCGCAGATGTACGCCGCCGGCGCGGCCGGGACCTTCGACGCCCTGTCATTCCACCCCTATCAGAGCTCCACGAAGTTCTCCCAGGGCGCGGCGCTCGCGAACTCGCCGCTGAACCAGGTCAACGACATCCGCTCTCTGATGGTGTCCCACGGCGACTCGGCGAAGAAGATCTGGGCGACCGAGTACGGACTCTCGACGATGCAGGCCACCGCGGCCCAGCAGGCCGACTTCATCGGTGACTTCGTGACCACGTGGCGCACGCTGTCCTATGCGGGTCCGGCGTTCGTCTACACCCTCGTCGACCGCAACTCCGCCGACACCACCGACGCGGAGAGCACCTTCGGCGTCTACACCGACTCGTGGGCCGAGAAGCCCGCTGCCGCGGTGGTCCGGTCCCTCACCGGGGCCAACGCGTGAGGGCGTGGATCGGACCGGTCGATGCCGAGCGGTCTGCCGATGCCGAACCCCACAGCTGCATGACACGATGAGGGGCATGGCACGATGAGGCCGTAGCCCGACCCGCAATGGAGGAACAGCTGTGAGCCTGGACGACCGTGCATCCGATCACGTCGGCAGAAACGTCTCCTCGATACCGCTGAGCGATCCCCACAACCCGGCCGAGCAGTCCATCGGCGGCCTGGTGAAGGACGCCACCTCGCACATGTCGACGTTGGTGCGCGCCGAGGTCGAGCTGGCCAAGACCGAGATCGTCGGCGAGGTCAAGAAGGGCGCGATCGGCGCGGGGCTGTTCATCGTCGCCGCCGTCGTCGCGCTCTACTCCAGCTTTTTCTTCTTCTTCTTCCTCGCCGAACTCCTCGACGAGTGGCTTCCCCGCTGGGCCGCCTTCGGGATCGTGTTCCTGATCCTGCTGGTGCTCGCGATCGTCGTCGGCGTCGTCGGCTTCATCGTGTTCAAACGGGTACGGGCCCCGAAGAAGACCATCGACTCGGCCAAGGCACTGCCCAGCGTGCTGCCCGGCGGCGACAAGGGCGCGCCGGTGGATCTCCCCGGCGGCATCGGCGCGGCCCCGCGCCGCTGACGCCCCGATCTGACGTCACTGACCTGACCACCCTGATCCGACCGCCGAGCCGCCGGTGACCGCGCCCGACCCGTCGACCGCACGGATCGACGGACCGTGGATCGATCTCGACGTGCGGGCCAACGGCATCCGTTTCCATGCCGTCGAATGCGGTTCCGGGCGCGCGGATCGGCCGCTGGTGCTGTTGCTGCACGGGTTCGGCGAATTCTGGTGGAGCTGGCGACACCAGCTGACCGCGCTCGACGACGCGGGTTTCCGCGCGGTGGCGCTCGATCTGCGCGGCTACGGCGACACCGACAAGCCTCCACGCGGATACGACGGGTGGACGCTCGCGGGAGACACCAACGCCCTGGTGCGGGCCCTGGGCCACACCGAGGCCGCGCTGGTCGGCCATGCCGACGGCGGTCTCGTGGCGTGGGCCACCGCGACACTGCATCCCCGGGCCGTGACCTCGATCGCGGTGATCGGTTCTCCCCACCCCCGCGCCCTGCGGCATGCGGTGCTGCGCAACGGCCCTCAGCGGTCGGCGTTCATGGGCGAGTTCCTCGGCAACCAGCTCCCCCGCACCGCGGAGAAGACCCTCACCCGCGACGACGGCGCGTTCATCGCGACGATGTTCACCGAACGCACCACACCCCCGTTCGCACGCACCGACGAGTTCGCCGAGATGGTGCGGCGCAACCGATCTGCCGTGCAGATCCCGGGCGTCGCGTTCTGCAGCCTGGAGTACCGCCGCTGGGCGTTCCGGTCACAGTTCCGGCGCGACGGCGCGAAGTTCCTCCGGCTGATGAACCATCGCCTCAACATCCCGGTGCTCGCCGCGCGGGGCCGCGACGACCGGTACATCCACGCCGAGACCGTCTCGGCCAGCAGATATTTCGCGTCGCGGATGACCTACGCAGAGATCGACGGAAGCGGCCACTACGCGCACGAGGAGAACCCCGGCCGCGTGATCGAACTGCTCGACCACCACCTGCGGCTCACGCTGTAGCCGTCGAAGCGCCCGTCAGGAATGCACGCACGACTGCGTGTCGACCGCGGCGGTGAGGTTCTCCGACGCCCGCAGGTTCGCCTGCACCTGATCGGCGGTGAGCACGAACCCGGTCTCGCTCGCGGTGTCCTCGGCCGCGCCGAACACCACCCCGAGCACCCGGCCGTCGGTGTCGATCAGCGGGCCACCGGAATTGCCCTGTCGGATCGACCCGCGCACGGTGTACACCTCGCGCTTGACCTCGCCGTCGCGGTAGATGTCGGGACCCGACAGGTTCACGACCTCACGGATGCGTTCGGCGCTCGCCGTGAACGGTCCCGCCTCGGGGTAGCCGAGCGCGATGGCGTCGGTACCGGTGGAGGCGTTGCGATCGGCGAAGCTCAAGGCCGGCGCGGTGAGGCCGGGGACGTCGAGGATGGCGATGTCGTTGTCGGGGTCGAACAGCACGACCGTGGCGTCGAGCGCGCCGTTGCCCGACTGCACCCGCAGCGACCGCGTTCCCGCGACCACGTGGGCGTTGGTCATCACGCGCTCGGCCGACACGACGAACCCGCTGCCCTCGAGTGCCTGGTTGCAGCTGGGGGCGACACCCTCGATCTTCACGACACTCGGCCGGACCTGCGAGATGACCGGCAGCGTCAACAACCCCGCGTCGGGCGGGTCGACACTGGTGACCGGCGTGCGACCGAACGGCCCGATGACCTCCGGGAGCCCCGAGTCGTCGAGGAGGGAACTGAAATCGCTGGGCAGCTGCCGCAGCCACGCCGGCGCGACGTCGTCGACACCGCCGAGCACCTTCGACCCGCGCACGGCGTTGGCGATGGTCGGTTCGGCCGAACTGCTCACCGGGATGGCGAGCAGCCACGCCGCGATGAGGACCGCGACGGCCTGCAGCAGCGATCCGACGACGCTGTCGGCACGACGCACCATGAGCGATCGGATGCCGCCGCGGGCGGCGCAACCGAGGATCATCCCCGAGGCCTCACCGATGACGACGAGCACCACCAGCAGTCCGACACCGACGACGAGTCGCCACCGTCGGTCACCGATGTGGTCGATGAGGTGCGGCGCCAACAGGATCCCCGCGATCGCACCGAGTACGACCCCGACGAACGCGAGCGCCGAGGCGACCGCACCCTGCCGGAACCCCGACGCGGCCGCGAGCACCGCGATCGCGATCACCGCGAGATCGACCCATCCCGAACCGCTCATCGCTGTCCTGTCTTCTCGAGCATGTCCGCGAGGTCACGCACGTCGTCGGTGTCCCACGGGACGGTCCATCCCGCGGTGTCGAAGATGGCGTCGAGCAGACCGCCGGTGAAACCCCACACGAGCATGTCCGCGACCCAGAACGCCGGCCCGCGGTACACGCGGCCACCCATCACCGAGCGCTGCACCTGGAATCGGTGGGCCGGGTCGATCATCTCCGCGATAGGCACGCGGACCACGCGCGCGGTCTCGCCGGGGTCGACCGCACGCACCGGCCCGGGATCGGGCGTCCACGCGATCACCGGGATCACGTCGAAGCCCGAGGGCGGGACGGGAAACGACTGCAGGCGGGCGACGACACGGACCTCGCCCGGATCGAGGGCGGTCTCCTCCTGCGCCTCGCGCAGCGCCGTGCCGACGGGGTAGTCGTCGCCGGGATCGCGGGCGCCACCGGGGAAGGCGACCTGGCCGGCGTGGTTGCGCAGCGTCGTCGCACGCTGGGTGAGAAGCACATCGGCGTCCGACGGTGGGGCCTGACCGTTGTCGGTGTCGAAGGCGCCGCCGAACAGCACCAGCACCGACGCCGGCCGCGACCCGCGGCGGAACGCGGCCTGCACCAGTCGGGTGCGATCACCGCCGCGGTTGTTCACGCTGTCGGTGACGCCGTCGACGTTGTCGGTGAGAGGGCGCAGCCACGCCGGGATCGCGTCGGTGTCGACGAGTGGTCCGGCCGCCACGGTGGGGGCGTGATCACGCCCCTCCGAGCGGGGACTCACAGGGCGACACCGAGATAGCGGTCGACCGAGTCCGCGATGGACTTCTCGTCGGTGAAGACCGTCGGGAGCACCTTCGCGACGGTGCCGTCGGCCCGCACCAGCACCGACACCGGGTACGCGCGCGGGATGCCCAGTGCCGCGGCGATCTTCGCCTGCGTGTCGACCACCGACGGCAGTCGTACGTCGATCTCGCTGAGCAGTCCCAGCGCGAGCACCGGGTTCTCCGACCCCTCCTTGGCCTGCACGGCGAGGACGTCAACCTTGCCCGCGGCCGAGGCGGCGAACGCCGCGACCGTCGGCAGTTCGCGACGACACGGCAGGCACCACGGCGCCCAGAAGTTGACGAGCAGGGGACGTCCCGCGGTCGCCGCGCCCATGTCGACGTCGCCGGGGGCGCCCAGGCAGGGCACGGTCACCCCGGCGAGCGCCGAGGTCGCCGGGGCCGGACCGGCACCGGCGGGACACGGGGCGAGCGCGGCGCGGGACCGGGCGGCGTCGAGATCGCCCGGGCTCACCGACGCACTGGCCCCGGGGATGGGGCCGGCGGTGGTCTGGCCGCCCGCGCTCAACGCGCCGTCGGGGGAGGTGGTGTCGCGGGGCCAGATCGCCACGATCAAGGCGATGACCACCACGAGGGCGGCGATGGACCATCGAGCGGACGCGGGGATACGTCGGAGACCGGATCGCATGCTGCGTCTCAGATCCCGGCCAGGGCGAGCAGGTGCGCCGTCTCGGGTCCCTTGACCAGCGCCGCGGCCTTCTCGGTCTCGGTCGGGCCCTCACCGAACGACGGGCAGTCCTTCGCCAGCACGCACACACCGCAGGCAGGCTTCTTGGCGTGGCACACGCGCCGGCCGTGGAAGATCACGCGATGGGACAGGTCGGTCCAGTTCTTGCGCTCGATCAGTTCGCCCACGGCATGCTCGACCTTCACCGGATCGGTCTCGGTGGTCCAGTTCCAGCGCCGCACCAGCCGCCCGAAGTGGGTGTCGACGGTGATCCCGGGGATCCCGAACGCGTTGCCGAGCACCACGTTCGCGGTCTTGCGACCGAAACCCGGCAGGGTCACGAGGTCCTCGAGACGTCCGGGCACCTCTCCGTCGAACCGCTCGAGCAGCGCCTGCCCGAGACCGATGATCGACGTCGCCTTGTTCCGATAGAACCCGGTCGACCGGATCATCTCCTCGAGTTCGGTGCGATCGGCGCCCGCGTAGGCCGCGGCGTCGGGGTAGCGGGCGAACAGCGCCGGCGTCGTGAGGTTGACGCGCACATCGGTGCACTGCGCGGAGAGGATCGTCGCGACCGACAACTCCAGCGGGGTGGTGAAGTCGAGTTCGCAGTACACGTGCGGGAAGGCCGTCTGCAGGGTGCGATCCATCCGTCGCGCCCGACGCACCAGCCCGGTACGCGTCTCGGTGCCCCGTGCCGCGGCGGTCGGACGGCGACGACCGGGTACGCCGGCCGCCGGCGTCGGGGATTGATCACTGCTCACCTGCAACAGACTACTGAGCGTCGAGGGGCGGCCGACGGCATCCACCCTGGTCGCCGCTCACATCTTCAGCGGGCGATCAGCTCCGGCGCGAGCCGGTCGGAGTCGGCTCCGGCACGCGGCGAGGTAACACTTGTGTTCCACCCGCGGTTTCGTTGCCCCACCGAGACCTGGGTCGTGTTCACTACTGCACATGCACGGACTCGCGGTACTGCTCTTCCCCGCAGTGCTCATGCTCTTCGCGCTGGCCATGGAGAAGATGGAACACCAGATCTCCGACGACAGCGTGACCCGCGACGACGTCGAGGAATTCCTCGCCGGCGCGGCCCCGGAGCAGGTGGGGACACTGGCCGCCGACGGTTTCCCGGCGGCGCTCGACGAGTTCCGCGCCCGCCGCGACGACGTCGAGGACGAGATCCCCGTCGCGGTGGTCCCGACGGTTCGGGCGAGCTGACACCACCCGAATCCGGGTACCGGTCCTGTCGGCCATGCGAACGACGCAGGTGACGGCGTTGTCGACGTTCTCCGGACCCGCCCACACTCTTGGCCGTAGACTCAGCCGTGGCGTGGTGACAAATTCAACACTGCCGAGCAACTTGTCGCGGGCACGACCCGCCGCAGCACCCTAGGAAGGGGCGTACGTGGAGGAAGTACTGGCGAGGGCCGGCATCTTTCAAGGAGTCGAGCCGAGCGCGGTCGCCGCACTGACCAAGCAACTCCAGCCCGTCGATTTCCCGCGCGGACATGTCATCTTCAACGAGGGCGAGCCGGGCGATCGGCTCTACATCATCCTCAGCGGCAAGGTGAAGGTCGGTCGCCGCTCGGGCGACGGACGCGAGAACCTGCTCACCATCATGGGTCCGTCGGACATGTTCGGCGAGCTGTCGATCTTCGATCCCGGCCCCCGCACCTCCTCGGCGACCACGGTCACCGAGGTCCGCGCGGTGTCGATGGACCGTGACGCGCTCAAGGCGTGGATCGCCGACCGCCCCGAGATCGCCGAGCAGTTGCTGCGCGTGCTGGCCCGCCGGCTGCGTCGCACCAACAACAACCTCGCCGACCTCATCTTCACCGACGTCCCGGGTCGTGTCGCCAAGCAGCTGCTGCAGCTCGCCCAGCGTTTCGGCACCCAGGAGGCCGGTGCGCTCCGCGTGACGCACGATCTCACGCAGGAGGAGATCGCCCAGCTCGTGGGCGCCTCCCGCGAGACGGTCAACAAGGCACTCGCCGATTTCGCTCAGCGCGGGTGGCTGCGGCTCGAGGGCAAGAGCGTCCTCATCGCCGACTCCGAGCGGCTCGCCCGCCGCGCCCGCTGACCTTCTCCGCGGTTCCCGCGACCGACATCGACTCCCGCGACAGTGACCACTGTCGCGGGAGTCGTCTCATGTCGCGGGTGTCTCGATGACGTCGATGTCGTTGCCGCGGAAGTGGTGGCCGTCCTGCTCGGCTGCCTCCCAGGCGAACTCGACTCGCGCACCCACCTCGACCGTTCGGAACCCGCTCATCCCGCGGATCTCGGAGTAGTGCGCCCACGCGCCGCCCGGTGTCTCGGCCGCATCGAGCACGCCCCAGCCCTCGTCGGCGTTCCAGGTGCGCACCGTTCCGACGGTTCGCGGGAGCGGTGCGCGAGGCGGAACCGCAGGGAGGTCGGCCGGATCATGCTGGCGGAACACGGTGAACTCGCCGCGGCGGCCGGCCGACATCCACAGGCTGCTCCGGAACGCGCCCGACGGGAGGGTGGCGGGTGGCTCGCACCGCGACGGCCACACCGCCGTCGCCGCGGCCGAGAACTCGTCGTGGTCCCAGCCGATCGGGCCCCACACGAACGACACTGGTTCACCCTCGAGCAGCCCCATGAACGGCATCTCCCCCTCGGCGCGTACACCCTCGACCAGGACGGCACCGCTGTCGGCGCGGCATCCACCCGGGGTGTCGGCGGAGTCGATGACTCCCCACCCCTCGTCGTGGTGCCACACACGGATCACCCCTGAACTGGTCATTCGGCGACGATAGGGGCACATCACCCTCTGCGCACCCCGATTTCGACGTCGTCGACGTTGATTGTCACGGTCGCCCCGCGCGCCGCCGGTGTGTCATCGTCAGGGTGTGACACACCCACGTGCCAGAAGACGTTCGTCCGCCCCGTCCAGCGTCGATGACGCCTGGATCGGCAGTGCGTCGGCCTTCAACCTGGCCGAGGCCATCGCCGACGGTCGCACCACCTCACGACGCGTGGTGCAGTTCCACGTCGACACGCTGCGTGCCCGCTCGGAGTTCGGGGCGATCGCGCGTGACCGGTTCGACGCCGCGCTCGCCGAGGCCGACGCCATCGACGCCGCCTCCACGAAGGCCGATCCCGCGCGACCGCTGCTCGGCGTGCCCTGCACCATCAAGGAGTCGATCCCGGTCACCGGGATGCCGCACACCGCGGGCCTGTCGAGCCGGGCGGGCATCATCGCCGACACCGATGCGATTGCGGTGCAACGCCTTCGCCGGGCCGGTGCGATCGTCGTCGGTGTCACCAACACCGCCGAACTGTGCCTGGGCATCGAGAGCACCAACAGCGTCTACGGACGCACCTCCAACCCCTACGACGTTCGGCGGGTGTCGGGCGGATCGTCCGGCGGCGAGGGCTCGGCCATCGGTGGCGGCGGGATCCCGTTCGGGGTCGGCGGCGACACCGGCGGATCCATCCGCATCCCGTCGTTCTACTGCGGCGTCTTCGGCCACAAACCCTCCCCCGGGCTCGTGCCCGCGAACGAATCGATCCCGTCGCTGTCGGGCGAGGAGGAGGTCGACCTCCTCGAGACCCTCGGACCGATGTCGCGCCGCGCATCGGACCTGATGCCACTGCTGCGCATCCTCGCCGACGATCCCGACGGAACCCGCTGCGGCTCGGTCGATTCGGTCGATCTCGACGGGCTACGGGTGGTGATCCCCACCAAGTCGAGTTATCTCCGTCCGATGGACCGGTCGGTGCGCGACGCCCGCGACGCCGCAGGACAGGCACTCGCCGATCGCGGCGCCGACGTCGTGTGGCAGCCGATGCCTGCGATGCGGCGCGTCATCGCGAGCTACCTGATGGAACTGCGACGTCACGCGGGCACATCCGTGATGAATCTCTTCGACTCCTTCGGCGAGACCCCGACCCGGCACCTCACCCCGGCTGTGTTGCGCGCCAACAGTCTTCAGCTGCAGCTCGCGATGATCGGCGACCGACTGCCCGAATTGCTGCCGCCCCCGGCGCGCAAGCTGCTCGACAAGTTCGCCCGCGACCTGGCCGACGAGGTCGCCGAAGCCATCGGAGACGGCGTGATGCTGCATCCGCCGCTGCCGCAGCCGGCACCGTTCCACCATGGCACCCTCGCCCGACCGTGGTTGTTCGGTGGGGCCGCGATATTCAACATGCTGGGCATGGCGGTCACCGAGGTGCCACTCGGCTTCAGTCCCCGCAACCTGCCCGTCGGGGTGCAGGTCGCCTCGCAGCCCGGCAACGACAACGTCACCATCGCCGTCGCGCTCGAACTCGAGAAGGCGTTCGGCGGATGGGTTCCGCCGAACGCGGTCTCCTCGCGATCGGTCGAGCAGGCGACGTAGGACGGACACGCGCATGGGCAGATTCCATCGGCACGACGACGGCGTCGGGCAGACCCACCACGACCACGACCACGACCACGACCACGACCACGACCACGACCACGACCACGGTGACATGTCGGGGTACGACACCGGGCGCGAGCGGGTCGACGTCCTCGACGCGATCTTCGGGGAGAACGACCACCGCGCCGACATCAACCGCGCCGCGTTCGCCGCGGCGGGCGTGTCGGCGGTGAACCTCATGAGCTCACCGGGTTCGGGCAAGACGACCCTGCTCGAGGCGACGCTCGACGCCATCGCCGACGAGGTGCGCGTCGGGATCATCGAGGGTGACATCGCGACCGATCTCGACGCGGAACGGTTGGCGGGGCGCGGGGCGCAGGTGTCGCTGCTGAACACCTCTGAGGGTTTCGGCGGCGAATGCCACCTCGACGCACCGATGGTCAACCGCGCGCTGCAGGGTCTCGACCTCGACGAGTTGGACCTCGTGGTCATCGAGAACGTGGGGAACCTGGTGTGCCCGGCCGAGTTCGACGTCGGCGAGCACCGGCGCGCGATGGTGTGGTCGGTGACCGAGGGCAGCGACAAGCCGCAGAAGTACCCGGTGATGTTCCGCAGCGTCGACGTGGTGGTCATCAACAAGATCGACCTGATCCCCCACCTCGACATCGAGCTCGACGACTACGTCCACGCCGTCCGCGAGGCCAACCCCACCGCGGCCGTCCTGCCGCTCAGCGCGAAGACCGGCGACGGCATGGGAGCGTGGCTCGACTGGCTCCGGCAACGGTTTGGCCCGGCCGCATAGGGTCGTCGACATGCGCATCGCTGTCGTCGGAGCCGGGCCCTGGGCTCGCGACACCCACATCCCCGCCCTCGCCGCCCATCCCGGTGTGACGTTGACCGGCGTGTGGACCCGACGCCCCGAGGCCGCGGCCGACCTCCCCGCGCAACGGTTCGACTCCTTCGCCGACCTGGTGGAGGCGAACGACGCGGTCTCCTTCGCGGTCCCCCCGCAGGCGCAGGCGCCCTTGGCGATCGAGGCCGCCCGCGCCGGGAAGCACGTCATCCTCGACAAGCCCATCGCCGGCACCCTCGCCGACGCGAGCGCGGTCGTCGACGCCGTCGCCGAGGCCGGGGTGCGCTCGATCATGACGTTCACCCGACGCTTCGCCCCGGAGACCCGGGCGTTCCTCGACGCCGTCGACGCCGGGACCTTCACCGGCGGCCTGGGTGTGTGGCTGTCGGGTGCGTTGCTCGGCGGCCCCTACTCCGCGTCGCAGTGGCGGGTCGACGGCGGCGCACTGCTGGACGTCGGCCCTCACGTCGTCGATCTCATGGACCGCGCACTCGGTGCGGTGATCGATGTCGAGGCGGCATCGGTCGACCGCGACTCCGACGTCTGGTCGGTGTCGCTCGTCCACGACTCCGGCGCCCGCACCGCGATGCAGCTGTCGCTGCGGGTGCCGGCCCGACCCACCATCAGTCAGTTCCGCGTCCACGGTCCCCACGGTGTCGTGGAGCTGACCGAACGCAGCACACCGCCACCGGACTGCTTCGCGGTGTTGATCGACGAGTTCCTCGACGCCGTGGCGACCGGCGCCGACCACCCGTGCGACGCACGGCGCGGCCTGCACATCCAGGGCATCCTCGACCGGATCTCCCACGCCGTCAGCTGAACTCGCCGATCAGGGGATCAGCAGGAACTTCCCGCGCGGGTGTGCACGCACGAGTTCGCGATGCGCGTCGGCGGCGTCGACGAGGGGGAACGTCTTCGCGGTGGTGACGGTGATGTCGCCGGCTGCGAGCTGATCGAGCAGGGTCGTGCGCGTCTCCGACCGGATGCGCCGGCTGCTCTCGGAGCTGCCGTCGATGACCACGATCCCGTCGCCGACGCGGCCGAACGCGACGATGCTCACGATGCGGGACCTCTCGGCGACGAGCTCGAGGGAGGAATCGATCGCCTCGTCGGTGCCTGCGGTGTCGAGGGCGACGGTGTACCCGTCGGGAGACGCGGCGCGCAGACGCTCGAGGAGACCGTCGCCGTAGGCCACCGCGGTCGCACCGAGCGCCTCGATCGCCGCGTGGTTGTCGAGTCGACCGGTCGCGATCACCCGGGCGCCGGCCGCGACGGCGATCTGCACCGCCAGCGATCCGACCGCCCCGGTCCCGCCGTGCACCACGACGGTGTCGTCGCCGGTGACCCCGGCCGTGCGGATGAGGTCGTAGGCGGTGACGCCCACGGCCGACAGGCCCGCGGCCTGCTCGACCGAGACACCGGTCGGGATGTGCAGGATCGAGGTGGCCGGCGCGACGAGTCGATCGGTGTAGGCGCCGTCGACCGGGTAGACCACCACCTCGTCGCCCACCGCGATCGCGCCCGTCGGACCCGACACCCCCTCGGCGACCTCGACAACCGTTCCGGCGGCCTCGTTGCCGAGTCGAACCGGCAGCCCGTCGGGATCACTGCCGAACGATCCGCTGTAGAGCTTGCGGTCGATGGGGTTCACGCCGATCGCCGCGACCCGGACCACCACCTCGTCGGGGCCGGGCGCACGGTCGGGTTCGTCGATCAGTGCGAGGTTCTCCGGGCCGCCGTATCCGCGGGCCACCACCGTGCGTGTCATGGCCTCTACAACCGCCCCGATGCCGTGCTATTCCGTGGTCGCCGGCCACCGGGCACACGAGGTCGTCGACGCGAACAACCCGGCAGACGGACGGGGTCTGCCGGGTTGTCCGGTGATCGGCGCAGTCGGGTGCGTCTGCGGGGGGTGCGCACCCGACGTCGCCGAGTTCTGGTGTCGCCCGGTGCGGGCGACGAATCAGCGGCGCGCGAGCACCACATGCACGAAGGTGCGGTCGAACGTGAAGCCCCACTGTCCGCGGGCGACGTCGTAGCGCGGGGTCACGTGCGCGCCGCGGTAGGTGAAGGGGCGGTAGTTCGGTCGCGTGATGGTGATCGCGCGCTGCTGCTGGGGCTGCTGTCGCTGGGGCTGCGCCTGCTGCTGGGTGTGGGTGTTCGGCCCGACCGGTGCGGCGTTCGCGGTTCCGGCGGACACGCCGAGGCCGAGCACGGCGGCCCCGACGAACCCCGCGGCGATGGTGGATGTGGCTGCTTTCTTGATGTTCACTCGTCACTCCTGTTGTCCCGCGCCGGGCCCGGCACCTGCTGCACGGCCCCTTCTGACGCACACCACGAAAACTAGGGTCGCCGGCTGGCAGGAACATTGCGCGACACTGTCAGTGGGCTGTCAACGCGCACCGGCACCCATCGGTCGACGCGGTAGCGTTCTCCCATGACCGCGCCCGCGCATCCCGCCTACGAGACCCGCCGACACGTCACCGCGTTCGCCTCGGTGGTGCTGTGCGACAACCCCGGGATGATGGAACTCGAGGGCACCAACACGTGGATCCTGCAGGCGCCCGGACACACCGACTGCGTCGTCGTCGACCCCGGTCCCCGCGCACATCGCAAGCACCTGAAGCGGGTCGCCGAGAGCGGCGATGTCGCGCTGGTGCTCATCACCCACCGCCACGCCGATCACACCGACGCGATCAAGCGCTTCCACAGGATGACCGGCGCCCCGGTCCGCGCACGCACCGAGGCGCACTGCCGCGATGGCGCGATCCTCACCGACCGTGAGGTGATCGAGGTCGCCGGACTGCGCATCACGGTGTTGCTGACCCCCGGGCACACCGCGGATTCCACGAGCTTCCTCGTCGAGCACCTCGCCAAGGGCGATCCCGCGAACACCGCCGCCACCGAGCCCACACGGATCATCGGCCGCGCCATGGTCACCGGCGACACGATCCTCGGTTCGGGCACCACCGTCCTCGACCCCAGCGACGGCACCCTGCGCGACTACCTCAACTCGCTCAACCGACTCATCGTCGAGGGCGAGGGATGCGCACTGCTGCCGGGACACGGCCCGGACCACCCCGATCTGATACCGGTCGCGCGGTTCTACAAGACCCACCGCGAGGAACGCCTCGACCAGATCCGTGCGGCACTCGTCGACCTGGATCTGACTCCGGCACAGGCGAAGCCGATGAAGGTCGTGCGCAAGGTCTACCGCGACGTCGACAAGAAGCTGTGGCCGGCCGCGCGCATGTCGGTCAAAGCGCAACTGACCTATCTGCGCGAGGCCTGACCGTCAGCTGTCTGCGACCTCTGCTCAGGACTTGAGGTCTCCGACCTCGGCTCAGGACTTGAGGTCTCCGACCTCGGCTCAGGACTTGAGGTCTCCGACCTCGACGATGATCTCGACCTCGACCGGCGCACCGAGCGGCAGTTCGGCGACACCGACCGCCGAGCGGGCGTGGTGGCCTGCGGTGCCGAACACCCCGCCGAGGAGATCCGAGGCACCGTTGAGCACACCGGGCTGACCGGTGAACCCCGGCGCCGAGGCGACGAAACCGGTCACCTTGACCACGCGCACCACCGAGTCGATGCCGACGAGTCCGTCGACCGCGGCGAGCGCGTTGAGCGCGCACAGACGCGCGGCGTCACGGGCCTGCTCCGGCTTCACCACGCCCTCGGCACCCTCGGACACCTTGCCGTGCACGGTCAGCTCACCGTCGGCCATGGGCAGCTGTCCGGAGGTGTAGACCATGTTCCCCGAACGCACCGCCGGGTAGTAGACACCGAGCGGCGCGACCACCTTCGGCAGCTCGATGCCGAGCTCGGCCAGGCGCGCGCTCCACGACCGCTGTGCGTCCGACATCGCGCTCAGCCCTTCGGGCGCTTGAGGTAGGCGACGTGCTGCTCGCCGGTCGGCCCGGGCAGCACGCTGACCAGCTCCCAGCCGTCGACACCCCAGGTGTCGAGGATCTGCTTGGTGGCGTGGGTCAGTAGCGGCACGGTGGCGTATTCCCAGGCGGTCAGTTCACTCATGACACTCACCCTATCGGCCCTCACGGGGTGGATATGGTTGCCATGTGTCAGTTGAATCCGCCCAGGGTGCACCCCACGAGGGTCCCGACGCCTCCCCCGGCCCCGCGGCCGGCTCCACGTGGCCCGCGTCGGCTCGCTCGGCCCGGTTGCACTTCGTCTCCGGCAAGGGCGGCACCGGCAAGACCACGGTCGCCGCGTCCCTCGCCCTCGCGCTCGCCGCCGGCGGCAAGAAGGTGTTGCTCGTCGAATGCGAAGGCCGTCAGGGCATCGCGCAGCTCTTCGACATCCCGCCGCTGCCGCCGACCGAGACGCGCGTCGCCACCGCCGAGGGCGGGGGCACGGTCACCGCGCTGGCCATCGACATCGAGCACGCCCTGCTCGAGTACCTCGACATGTTCTACAACCTCGGTTTCGCCGGCCGCGCGATGCGTCGTATCGGCGCGATCGACTTCGTGACCACCGTCGCGCCGGGTCTGCGGGACGTACTGCTCACCGGCAAGATCAAGGAGTGCGTGGTGCGCACCGACAAGTCCGGCGCGCAGGTCTTCGACGCCGTCGTCGTCGACGCCCCGCCCACCGGTCGCATCGGCAACTTCCTCGACGTCACCACCGCGATGGCCGATCTCACCAAGACCGGGCCCATCCGCAACCAGAGCGACGGTGTCGCGAACCTGCTGCACTCCGAGCTCACCGCGGTCCACCTCGTGACCCTGCTCGAGGCGATGCCGATCCAGGAGACGATCGAGGCGGTCAAGGAATTGCGCGGCAAGAACCTGCCCGTCGGCGCGCTCATCATCAACCGCGTCGCACCGCCGCATCTGGCCGACGACCAGATCGACCCGGTCGCCGAGGGCGTCGTCGACGCCGAGACCATCGCCACCGAGCTCACCGCGGCGGGCCTCACCGTCACCGAGGCCGACCTCCAGGGGCTGCTGACCGAGACGATCGAACATGCCAGCCGGGTGCAGGCCCAGCAGGTGGCCAAGGCCGAACTCGACGAGGTGGACATCTCGACGGTCGAGATCCCCTCGTACGACGACGGTGTCGACCTCGGCGGGATCTACGAGATCTCCGCCCTGCTGGAACGGACGGGTGCCTGATGGTCGCCGAACTCGACATGGGAACAGTGCTCGGCTCGGCCGAGACGAAGGTCGTCATCTGCTGTGGCGCCGGCGGTGTCGGCAAGACCACCACGGCCGCAGCGATGGCGGTGCACGCCGCCGAACAGGGACGCCGCGTGGTCGTGCTGACCATCGATCCGGCGCGCCGCCTCGCACAGTCGCTGGGGATGTCGGAGCTGACCAACGAACCCCAGCCGGTCGACATCGACGGGCCGGGGTCGCTCGACGCGATGATGCTCGACATGCGCCGCACCTTCGACGAGATGGTGACGCAGTACTCCACGCCCGATCGCGCCGAGGCGATCATGAACAACTCCTTCTACCAAACCGTCGCGACCTCGTTCTCCGGGACGCAGGAGTACATGGCGATGGAGAAGCTCGGGCAGTTGCTCGCCCTCGACAAGTGGGATCTCGTCGTCGTCGACACGCCGCCGTCGCGGAACGCGCTCGACTTCCTCGACGCCCCGGCCCGCCTGGGCTCGTTCATGAGCGGCCGGTTGATGAAGATCCTCATGGGCGGCGGACGCGGCGTGGGTCGTGTCGTCACCGGTGTCGTGGGCCTCGCGATGCGCGGTGTGTCGACCATCGTCGGCGGCGACACGCTGCGCGACGTGTCGGCGTTCGTGCAGTCGCTCGACGCGATGTTCGGCGGGTTCCAGGAGCGCGCCACCACCACCTACAACCTGCTCAAGCGGCCGGGCACCCAATTCGTGGTCGTCGCCTCGGCCGAACCCGACGCGTTGCGTGAGGCGGCGTTCTTCGTCGATCGGTTGTCGGAGGAGAAGATGCCGCTCGCGGGCCTCATCCTCAACCGCACGCATCCGAACCTGACGTCGATCTCGGCCGACGCCGCGCGCGCCGCGCTCGATCAGATGGGTTCAGGACTGACGCGGGCGGTGCTGGCGATCCACGCCGAGCGCACCACCACCGGGCGTCGGGAGTTGAACCTGCTGCGCCGTTTCACGACGTCGCACCCGGGCGTGCCGATCGTCGGGGTGCCGTCGTTGCCGTTCGAGGTTGCCGATCGGCAGGCGTTGCGGGCGGTCGCCGAGCAGATCCTCGGCGGACCGGGCCGCGCGGCATCGAAGTGACGCCGTAGAGAAGAAAGCTTCAGGTCAGACCGCGTCGGCGTGACGGCGGCGCTGGTTCTCGAAGAACTCGCCCCACGAGGTGACCTCGGGGTGCTGGCGCAGCAGCGCGCGGCGCTGACGCTCGGTCATGCCGCCCCACACACCGAACTCGACACGGTTGTCGAGGGCGTCGGCACCGCATTCGAGCTGCACCGGGCAGTGACGACAGATGGTGGCGGCCTTGCGCTGCGCCGCCCCGCGGACGAAGAGCTCGTCGGGGTTCCCACCCCGACACCTGGCCTGCGATACCCATGCGAGTCGAGCTTCGGTCTCTCCGGTGGTCACTGCCGCGTTCGCCATGGGGAACCCCTGTCCGCTTCTAGAAATCGTTCGCGAGGCAAGCCCCGCCACTTTAGGACTCGAATGTTACGTGAGTCACATTCGGTACATCAATCTAGGTATTAGCGAGACAGACAGTCAAGTCGGGGGGAACCGACACAGTGGGACGCGCGTCCAAGCAGGGGTGTTGTGACGCCGACTCACGGGAGCAGGCCTGTGCACCCCGTATCCTGTGGTCGTGTCCGAAACAACCCGTCGCCCCGAGCGGTCGAAGGCCCTCTGGGTGCTCCTGGGGTGCTGCCTGCTCGCCGGAGTGCTCGTCGCCGCCCTGCTCTTCCCGTTCGCCGGCGGCTTCGGTCTGCTGACCAACAAGGCCGCGACCACGGTCGAGAACTCCTCGTCGGAATTGCTCGACGGCACGGTCCCCGAAGTGACCACGATGACCGATTCGACCGGTCGTCCGATTGCATATCTCTACGATCAGCGCCGCGTGCAGGTCGGCTACGACGACATCTCGCCCGACATGATCCGCGCGATCATCTCCATCGAGGACCGCCGCTTCCTCGAACACGACGGTGTCGACTGGAAGGGCACCATCCGCGCCTTCCTCAAGAACTCGTCGTCGGGTGAGGTGCAGCAGGGCGCGTCGACGCTCGATCAGCAGTACATCAAGAACTACCAACTGCTCGTGCTCGCGCGCACCGAGGCCGATCGCCAGGCCGCGATCGCGACCACCCCCGCGCGCAAGCTCCGCGAGGTCCGCATGGCGTTGACCCTCGAGCAGACGCTGACCGACCAGGCCATGCGCGACAAGAACATCGACGAGGCCGCCGCCAAGCAGGAGGCGAAGAAGGAGATCGTCACCCGCTACCTGAACATTGTGCCGTTCGGCAACGGTGCCTACGGGATCGAGGCGGCGGCGCAGACGTACTTCGGCAAGTCGGCCAAGCAGCTCGACGTCACCGAGTCGGCGATGCTCGCGGGCATGGTGCAGTCGAGTTCGGCGCTCAACCCCTACACCAACGAGTCCGGGGTGACCGACCGTCGCAACACCGTGCTCGACACGATGAAGGAGAACTTCCCCGAGCGCGCAGCGGAATTCGAGGCCGACAAGGCCAAGCCGCTCGGCGTGCTGGCACAGCCGCGGTCGCTGCCGCAGGGCTGTATCTCCTCGGGCGACAACGGGTTCTTCTGCGACTACGCACTGCAGTTCCTCGCCGAGAACGGCATCACCCGCGACGCCGCACTGCGCGGTGGGTACACGATCACCACCACGCTCGACCCCCAGGTGCAGGCCGCGACGAAGGCGTCGGTGCAGGCGGTCGCCTCCCCTGACCTGACCGGTATCGCCAACGTGATGAACGTGATCCGCCCGGGCACCACCTCGCACGACCTGCTGGCCATGACCTCGAGCCGCAACTACGGCCTCGATCAGCGCCGCGACCAGACCGTGCAGCCGCAACCGTTCTCGATGGTCGGTGACGGCGCGGGCTCGGTGTTCAAGATCTTCACCGTCGCCGCGGCGATGGAGAAGGGACTCGGATCGTCGGCGTCGCTCGACGTGCCCAGCACCTACCAGGCCAAGGGGATGGGTTCCTCCGGCGGCGTCAACGGCTGCCCGGTGAACACCTACTGCGTGAAGAACGACGGTCGCTACCCGCGGACCATGTCGATCACGAACGCGCTCGCCCAGTCCCCGAACACCGCGTTCGTGAAGCTGCTCAACGAGGTCGGCGTGCCGTCGGCGGTCGACATGGCCGTCAAGCTCGGCATGCGCTCCTACGCCCAGCCCGGCACGTCGGGACAGGGAGACCTGAGCCTCGCCGACTACACCAAGCAGGGCAACTTCGGCTCGTTCACGTTGGGGCCCAACGCCGTCAACCCGTTGGAGCTCTCCAACGTCGCGGCCACGCTGGCGTCGCACGGCATGTGGTGCCCGCCCAACCCGATCAAGTCGATCACCCAGAAGAAGCGTGATCGCAACGGCAACACGATCATCGGCGCAAACGGACAGCCGGAGATGACGGCGGTCGCGTTCACCCCGCCGGCGTGTGAGCAGGTCGTCGACCGTGGCCTCGCCGACACCCTGGCCAACGCACTGTCGGCCGACGACCGTGGGGGCGGCACCTCGGCCGGCGCGGCGCGCTCGGCCGGCTGGACACTGCCCGTCTCGGGCAAGACCGGCACCACCGAGGCGCACCGCAGCTCGGCGTTCCTCGGGTTCACCAACAACTTCGCCGGCGCCAGCTACATCTACGGCGACACCACCAGCCCCGAGGACATCTGCTCCTCGCCGCTGCGCCAGTGCTTCGGAGGCGACCTGTACGGCGGTTTCGAGCCTGCGCGCACCTGGTACAACGCGATCCTGCCGGTGGCGAACAAGTTCGGGCCGACCGAGCTGCCGCCCACCGACCCGCAGTTCGTGAACGGCAGCGAGCGTGGACGCGTGCCCAACGTCATCGGTCTCACCGCGAGCTCGGCCACCGAGCGTCTGCAGGAGAACGGCTTCAAGGTCGACCAGCAGACCACCACGAGCCCCGAATCGGCAGGCACGGTGACCGGCACCGCACCCACGGGCACGGCCATCCCCGGCAGCACGGTGACGATCTACGTCAGCGACGGTCAGGGACGCGCGGCCACACCGGCGCCCGATCGGGGCCCGCGTCTGCCACCGACCACGATCGAGATCCCGGGTATCGGGCCGATCGTGATCCCGGGAGGCTGACCGGCGGTCGTCCGGTCAGCCGAGCGCGGCGCGGACCGCGGTCGACAGGCGCTTGCCGTCGGCCCCGCCCGCGGCGGCAGACTGCACCTTCTTCATGACCTGACCCATCTGACGCATGGTGGGCGCCTCGCCGGTCTCGGCGGCCACCGCAGCGACGGCGTCGGCGACGAGCGCGTCGATGCCGGCGTCGTCGAGCTGGGTCGGCAGGTAGCGGGAGATGATCTCGGCCTCGGCCCGTTCCTTCGCGGCGAGCTCGCCACGGCCGTTCTCGTCGTAGATCGACGCCGACTCGGCCCGCTTCTTGTTCTCACGCAGCAGCACACCGATGACCTGCTCATCGGTCAGCGAATGCGCCTCGGTGCCCGAGACCTCCTCGGCGCCGATCGCGGCGATGATCATCCGCAATGTCGCCGTGGTGTCGGTGTCGCGGGCCTTCATCGAGGCGGTGAGGTCGGTGCGGAGCTTCTGCTTGAGCGGGGAATCGGTCATGGGGGCCACGGTAATCGCGTTCGATGCCCGACCTCAGGGATTTATCTGGCCACCGGCGCGACACGATCGGTATCCTGGCCGGATGGTAGAGGTCGACATCTCGCGGTTCGGGTCCGGTGCGGCACGGCTCACGTCACTGCAGCAGGGCGCAGCGCTGGCGGCGGGTGCCGCCACCGCAGGCCTGGCGTACGCGACGCTCATCGAGCGCAACGCCTTCGCGCTGCGACATCGCACCCTCAACGTGCTGGAGCCCGGTTCGGGCACTCTGCGCGTGCTGCACATCAGCGACCTGCACATGCTGCCCGGCCAGCGCCTGAAGCAGGCGTGGGTCTCGGAGTTGGAGTCGCTCGAACCCGACCTCGTGATCAACACCGGCGACAACCTGGCCCATCCGCAGGCCGTGCCGTCGGTGATCCAGTCGCTCGGTGGGCTGTTGTCGCGCCCGGGTCTGTTCGTGTTCGGCTCCAACGACTACTTCGGACCCACCCCGAAGAACCCGTTGAAATACTTCAACAAGAACCACACGAAGTCGTTCGGCGAGCCGCTGCCCTGGCAGGACCTCCGTGCGGCGTTCACCGAGCGCGGCTGGCTCGACGCGACCCACACGGTCCGCGAACTCGAGGTCGCCGGTGTCCGTGTGGCCGCAGCCGGCGTCGACGACCCACACCTGAACCGCGACCGGTACGAGACCGTCGCCGGCCGCCCCAACCCGCTGGCGCACCTGCGGCTCGGGCTGACCCACTCCCCCGAGCCTCGCGTGCTCGACAAGTTCGCCGACGACGGCTACGACCTGGTGATGGCCGGGCACACCCACGGCGGGCAACTCTGCGTGCCGTTCTTCGGTGCGCTGGTCACCAACTGCGAACTCGACCGCTCGCGCGTGAAGGGCCCGTCGAGTTGGGGTGCGTCGATGAAGCTGCACGTCAGCGCCGGACTGGGCACCTCCCCGTACGCGCCGTACCGCTTCTGCTGCCGCCCCGAGGCCACGCTGCTCACCCTCACCCCGGTCTCGCACGGCGACGCCGAGTACGACGAGGAGCAGTCGTTGCCGCCCCTGACCGCGGGGATGCGCCAGGGCTGACCAGGCGATTTAACTCGCTTCCCGGCAGACGGTAGGCTGTGGGAGGTTGTCCGCGAGGACGCCACGGGGTGTGGCGCAGCTTGGTAGCGTGCTTCGTTCGGGACGAAGAGGTCGTGGGTTCGAATCCCGCCACCCCGACGTGTTGGTTGAGACACAGAAGAGGCCCTGACCAGGGGAAACCCGGTCGGGGCTTCCTCGTTTCTCGGACTTGTCGTCATGGTCTATTTTCCTCCAGTCCGCACACAGTCCGCAGGAGAAATTCTCAGGGCTTGCAAAGCGGAATCCCGCGCCCTGTCGAGCGCCGCGGCGACCGCCTCTAGATCATCGGGGAACAGGTCTGCATAAGTGTCGAGTGTGAGTGCGGCGGACTTGTGTCCGAGCATGGTCTGGACTGCCTTAACGTTCGCCCCAGCGGAGATCGCGAGCGACGCTGCCGTGTGTCGAAGGTCGTGGGGCGTGACGATGGGAAACTCGGCCGTCAACTCGGCGAGACCCTGCAGCATCTGGGCGCTGCGCAACTCGTTTGCTTGGGCGATGGCGCGATCGACGGCCGGCTTGAAGACCCGGGGCCGCCATGTCGAGACCCGGAGGACTACCGACCCACCTCGGGAGAAGACTTGTTCGTCACGACCCTTGTGTCGGATCATCGCCACGAGCTCGTCGGCAAGGAAGGCGGGGTACGGCACTGACCGACGCTCGTGGTTCTTGGCCGTAGACCACACGAGCTGGCCCCTCACCTCGGCAACAGCCTGGCGAATGTTCAGCCTGCGGCGCGCGAGATCGAAATTCTCGACACGGAGCGCCGCCATCTCGCCCCATCGCAATCCGGTGTACGCCAAGAAACGAACGACGCTAGCGTCGAGATCGGTGGGCATCGCTTCGGCGAGCAGCTCGACCTGCGGATGGTTGAGGTACCCGCGTGCTCGGTGCTCCCGCCGAGGAGCTTTGACGCCATCACAGGGGTTCCGAGGTATCCGCCGGTCATCGAGCGCCATCCGACAGATCATTCGGAACACGCCGAGAGCATTCTCGATCGTCTCCGGGCCGGCGCCGCCCTCCTTCAGCCCGTGAACCCAGGCGCGAACGTGACTCGGTTGGACGTCTTTCACGGCGACGTCTTCCCAATGCGGGCGGACGTAGGCCGACCATGTCACCGCCCGAGTCGCAGCCGTTGTCTGCTTGATGTGCCCCTGAGCCTTCGACCACTGGTCGTAAAGCTCGGCGATCGAGATCTTGCCGGTCTGCGGGGAAACATAGGTGCCGGCCCGAATCGCTGCGGCGATGTCGTCGAGCCACGACTGCGCATCGACTTTCCGTGTGAAGGATTGGGTTCGTTCCTCCCCGGACTCGTCGACGTAGCGAGCAAGCCACCGCCGACCCGCCCCGTCTCGAGACGTGGGTGTGCCATCGGCCTTCCGCCAACGGTCCTCGACACCGGCACGTCTACCCCGTCGCGTTGCCATCATCGTTCCGTCTCATCTGCTGTCGCCGACTCCGCGGCAGCGGATTCGTCCAATGACCAGATCCAGGACGAGTCTTTGCCGAAGCCAACTCTTTTCGTTCGTACACCGGCCTTACGGCGAGCCTTCTTCACGACGTTGTCGATTAAGCCGGCCGCGCGCGTGATCCTGAGGACCTCGGCGGCGGGGGCACTACCGCCGACATCCCGGAGGTACTCGACGATCACGGCCTGGACTTCGTTACGTTCCTCGTGATCGTCGCCGTCGTTTCTGAGAAAATCGCGTGCGTCCTGGTGCGTCTCGCCAAGCCATTCGACCCCACCGATGTCCGTTGGGCCACCGGCCGTCTCGACAGTTCGTGACTCCAGCCGACACTCGAGCGACCGCGTTCGAGGCGCCAGGTTTCCCTTCGTGTTGGTGATGATCAAGTTGCCTGTCTCCGGGTCGTCCGCGAGGGACAGGACGGATCGCGCTACCTGACTCCACGCGATGGACCCCAAGATCAGTTTCCCGCTGTCCGCCCCTTCGCGTTTGCCGAAGTGGACCAGGCCGAGAACGACGACTCCCCTGGCGCTGGCCAGTCTCGCGAGCGGCTCCAAGAACCGACGAACCTGCCGATCGTCGTTCCCTGACAGTTCTGCGGACATGCTCGATGTTGCTGCATCAAGCACGATGAATGTGACGGCGTTAGCACTCACCACCCGGTCCAACGCCGGAACGTCGACAGGGAGGATGAGACTGCCCGAGTCGGTAGTTTCCGTCTCCACGTCGACGAACAAGACTTTCGACAAATCCGCGCCCGCCGCGACCAGCCGCGGGGTCACTGTGTGCTCGCGTGAATCCTCCGAGTGCAGATAGAGCACAGCGTTGCCTGCTTGAGTCTCTCGTGCGGCCCAGTCACAAGCGATGGTGCTCTTGCCTTTTCCTTCACGACCAGCAAGTAGCGTCAGCGACGACTGGGGAATGAGGTCGGGCTCCCACCACTCCAATCGCTGCATCGTCACGTCGCTGCCGCGGATGACGCGAAGTTGACGCCCGGGACGACGCAGTTCGACGAGATCATCGACTTTCAGACCCCCCATGAGGTGGTCCGTGAGGTCTTTGCCTTCAGCCGGCTGGACGAGCTGGACGGACTCTGCAACCACCTCGAGCAGTTCGGCGACGTTCCGCGCGTGCTTCAGCCCTGGCTCATCGTTGTCGGCAACGACCACCACCGGCCGATGAGCCAGCACACCCCAGTCGAAGTGGCGGGCTTTGCCGGCGCCCATCGCACCGCTGACGGCGAAGAGACCGCATGACTCTGCCGTCAGCACGTCCTTTTCTCCTTCGACAACGTAGACCGTCATGGATATATCGTCCGGAAGCCGGTCAGCATGAAACAACGCGCGACCGAGCACGTTCCCGGACTGCCGGAATCGCTTTGTCGGCGAGCGAAAGACGATGCGCCCATCGGGATAGTCGTATCGGGCACCGGCAGGATCGTCGTACAGGTCGGCGAGGGTGAGTCCGACGCCCTGCAAGACGAGGTCCTTGTCGTCCGCATGGCTGTTCATCAACACAGCACCCTCGATCTGCCGAAAGGTGACTGACCGATCGGCCGAACTATGCCCTGGTGCCTGCGCCGATGCAGTTTGATCTGGGCCTTCCACCCAGCGCAGTCCGTTCAGCTCGAATGCGGCACGGCATCGGTCGATGGCGTGATCGGCTGGAGACGGCTGCGGACTGGCCGTCAACGCACCTCCCGTGAGCCGGACCGTGGACGAAGGTTCTTCGTAGCAACAGCCATGAGTTCAAAGAAGTCGACGGGCAAGAGACGATGAACGGTTCCCAACCCTGTGCTGGCGACGAAGACCAGCTCTAGCGTTTCGCCGTCAGTGCTGAGGTGCAGTTCAGTCTCGTCGGGGTCTGGTCCTGCTAGTGGGATCCATGCATGGAAAGGCTGCAACGCGCTATCGTCGAACATGGTCTCGATTCCTTAGGGATGTGGATGGGGACTTCAGCCCCTGGCTTCGGTTGCCGCCGAACCAGGGGCACTCATCTGCGCTGATCGCCTACGCCGCGCCGCCACCGCGCGTCGTTGACGCCTCCTGCGCCGTCAGCCAGCGCTCGATCTCACTCCGTCGGTAGAGCACCCGCGACCCGGCCCGAAACGACGCCGGCCCATCGTTGACGTGCCGCCAGTACCTGAGCGTCGCGGCCGGCAAGAACGGCCAACGCTCGCTGACCTGCTTGGTGGTTAGGAACTCGTCGTTCACGGCGGCCTCCCTCATGAGTGGATTGATGCTGAAATGATTCGCTGAGTCCAGGTTGAATCAAGTTGAGACTGTCAGTTGTAGCTGATGCTGTCAAGCATTAGCGTCACAAATATGAATCAGGACAGTTCAGGCGGCCAGACCTTTGCCGACACGATGCGGACTCAGCGTTTGGCGGCCGGCCTGACCCAGAGGACTCTGTCGCAGAACCTGATTCAGCTCGGTGTCTCGATCGACCAGGCCACGATCGCTCGCATGGAGAGCGGACAACGCGAACCGCGCCTGTCCGAAGCCGTGGCGATTGCGGAATACCTACAGTTCGATCTCCTACAGATCGCTTTCGATCTTCCGAATGTCAGCTACCACGGTGCGCTTCAGAACGGCACGCAGAAGTATTTTGCGGCTCGCGCAGCCATCGATGCCTACTTGCGCTCGGCGGCGGACGCCGCTCGCCAGTACAAGTTGTGGGAGTTGCGGGAGCCCGCTTCCGCCGAAGACGGCGACTTCCTGGAACACGCCCTGTCGTTGCCAGGCACCGAGCAGGTCCACAACGCTGAGGCCGTGGACTGGAAGGGGCTCGATTGGGACTGGTGTGAGCCCTATATTCGCGCCCTGCTGGCGGGACTCGCGCCGAAGAATCCCGCATAGGTGCCATAGGTGCCGACGTATAGCGGGGCATCTATGGCACCAACGGAGCACCTAAGCCCCGGTTTCGTCGGCGGGCGGACCCTTGGGCCTAATGGTTCGACCGCTTCTTGCTGCACGAGCCTTCGACGGCGGCGTGGTGCGATGTCGCCCGATAGAGTCTGAGCCGCAACACTCTCGTCCCCGCGTCCCGCGTGGCGCGTGGCGCGCGGCGCGCGGATGGCTCATCTAACTAAGCCGCGTCGGACTACGACTGCACCGGCCACGTCGAAGATCGGAGACACAGTCGAAAGTTGCGTACCTATATGCGGCAGCTCATTCATAGCGGTCAGCATGACGACAGTGGTCACTGTTCTTCTGGTCGCCGCGCTGCTGGTCCCGCAATCTGTAAAGATTCGAGATCGGCTGCACCGATACCGGCTGTTGGTCACGCGAAGCGAGGACTGGACAAGGACTAGGCAGGTGATGCATCGCAACGTATTCGGCGACATAGCCGTGCCCATTACGCGCACACAATGCTGGGCCGCGTCCGCTACACCCGTGGTAACGCATCGGATGATGTTCGAGATTACTGAGCGACTATCCCCGCCGCGAACATCCAGGTGACGCGGTCTCCAATGGACTCCTCATCGTAGGGAATCTGTCTCCCAACGGTCGGAGCGTACTCAGCGATGGAGAGCGCGTCGCGCACGCTCCATCGATCACCCAACCAGTCAGCCGGAGTCGTCTCGATTACCGATTCGAATGCGTACCCGTTGTTGCCGGTCGCGGCTGACATTGCCTGTGTCTCGGCGTCCAGCAATGCTCCGCGTCCGAAATGAACTGCCAGCAAATGGCTTCCGGACACCGCCAAACTCGTGATTGCGTCGACGATCCTCAGGCTCTCGTCATCCTTCAGGTACATGAAGAGCCCTTCGGCGATGAAGACTGTAGGAGCGTTCACATCGAATCCTGTGGAGACCAGGTCTTCAACCCACGACGGCCCTGTCAGATCAGTTGCAACTCCACGCCATGGAGAGTGGGGGCCCAGGCCCAGTTCCTGCACCTTCAGCGCGACAACATCCGAGCGGTCGATCTCGTAAACAGCAATCCCGGCGTCAAGCCAGCTGAGGCGTACTGCTCTGGTGTCGAGACCAGCCCCGAGCAGGACCACTTGTCTGACGGAACCGTCGGCAAGTAGTTCGCGACAGCGGCAGTCTAAGAAGTGAGTCCGCACGGCGAGGGACACATACACACGTTGGCCGTCGACCTGGTCGAGCGAGATATTTTCGATCCCAAGTCCTGCAGCACGTACCAGGTCGGCGGCGAGCTCGTCCTCGAAGAGCCTGTCAGACCTAGTGGACTCGAGCGCTCTCATCTGAGCCGTGACAACTGCGGTAGTCCCGACACTGGCGATATCGACCGTCATGGCAAACATCTTACGTCGAGTAAGAAGCCGCGGCCGTGGCCTGATGGATTTACCGCGCGGTAAATAACTAGGCCCGTACACCGACAGTGGTCAACTCGCCCCGGTAGGTCCAGCTCTCGGAGTTTGCGGTCCGGTCATACCAGCCCTATGGGTTGGCTAGTACCCAGACGTGTTAGAGCAACGCCGGGCGCGCGCGGCTGGATAGCGGGGGCCGCAGACCAACGCGTGGGAAATCACATGCTGGCCGCTACGCAGTGTCGTCGGGCCTGCAGTAGCTGGACGCCTGCGTGCACCGGATCGCAGTGGCGCATTGCGCCGACGGTGCTGAAGCAGACCCCCGCGCTAGTACGCCGTCAGGCCCGAACACTCGTGACCGTTAGCCGGCGATCAGACGGGGTCGTCCAGGGTTGCGACCTCGCCATACTGGTTGCTGCCATATTGGTGGCGATCGACCATGACAGGGCGTTCCAGGGGCGCCCCTTACGCGACGGTTAACAGGGGCAGCGCAAGTGGGCCTCCGTTTGACGGAGACTGACTGCCCCGCGGTCCCTCGGTTTACCGTCGAGCGCCCTTCCTCGGCCGGTCATAGGTGCCTCATAGATGCCCGCGCACGTCAGCCGGCATCTATGGGCGTCTATGACGGATAGCGCCGCAATACCCTTCATCGCCTTAGGGACGAGACGTGGACTCAGTGTGACTCGATCTCAACGATGGTCTCCCACCCGTCGACGAACTTGATGAGCGGGAAGTCCGGTCGCTCCATGTGTTCCTCGTCGACCACGAGGTAGGCCACCGCACCGGGCTGGCCGAGAAAGAAGCCCGACGTCCGCGAGTGATAGGAGTCCTCGGCGACGAAACGATCACCGTTGGCGTGACGATCAGGCATCGCAGGCCAAACTGTCGACCGCGCGGGCCTTGCCATGTTCGGCGAGATCGCCGCACTCTAGCCACGATTGTCGTGTTCTGATATTGCGCCAAACATTGCCGTTAACAGTCGGTTTCGATGCTGACTGACATACTTGTGCTATCGGCTTCCGTTAAGAGGGGTCTAGCGGACATAGGAACGCGCCTGCTAACCATCTGCGAGCCACGCCGAGACCGCACCACCAAATTACCAGCATCTTTGGTGCGGAGGCGTGCGCCATCGGACCGACGACAAAGGCCGGCCGAGTTGGGGTGCCCGGGAGTCCTGTGTGGGCCGGGTGGGTGGCGTTGAGCCACGAATTGCGATACTGGTTCGGTGCTTGCTCAGAGCTCGCTGCGGCTGAGGAAATCGGTTACTGCGGCGGTGAACGCGTCGTTGTTGTCCCCTGCGATCATGTGGCCGGCGCCGGAGACGTCGACTGTCTCGGCGTGGGGCACCAGCTGCTTGAACTCCTCGACGGTCGCGGCCGAGACCACGTCTGATAGCAGGCCGCGCACGAGAAGTGTTGGTGCGGTTACCCGTCGGGCGCCGTCGATGAGCAGCTGACTGATCGCGTCGAACTGCTCGCGCCCGGTAGTCGGTTCGCCGCGGAGGAACTCGAAGTTGGAGTGCACGAACGCCGGGTCCCATCGCCACACCCACCGGCCGTCGTGACGCTGACGAAGCACTTTGCGTAGACCGTTGTGGCTGCTTGCTCGCTCGCGTGACGGGTTGTAGGCGGCAATCACATCGGCGGCGTCTCCTAGAGTGCCGAACCCGTCTGGATAGGCGGCCATAAAAGAGACGACTCGGCGCGCGCCGTCTATTTCCAACCGCGGAGTGACGTCGACCAGGACAACTGCTCCCCATGAGCTCGCGGGGGCGCTCAGATGTGCACCAAGGATCGTCATTCCCCCAAGCGATGCTCCCACGACTGCGGGAGGCGTGTCAGCGGCGAAATGTTTGCGGATCGCATTGAGGTCGCCAGCAAGTCGTTCAACGTCATACTTTCCGTCTGGATCCCAGTCACTGTCACCGTGTCCGCGGGCGTCGTAGGCAACCACCGTGTACCCGCGACCATTCAGGCGCTGCGCCGAGGCGCTCCACGCGTGGCGATTCTGGCCACCGCCGTGCAGAAGGAGCACCACGGGACTGGAGTCGTCATGGTGGTAGCAGTCCGCGGCCAGCGTGATGTTGTCCTCGGTCTGAACCCGTTGATGTGCAACGCGGCTCATGAGGCGCTCCTATCGAGGCGGGAGGGCACCCATGTCAACCTCGGGTGCCGCCGTCGACACCTATTGCGTGAACGCTGCGACCGGGGAGATACATTGATGCGCTTATTGGGTCCCGCATCGTCGAGGCCAATGAGGGCGACACTTTCGTCCCCAATATCATTGGTGTGCAGACCTATTCGCCACACTCGCTGTGGTCGTCGCCTTCCGGGCGCCCATAGTGCGATCGCGAGTGCGCTGATTGCCGTGATGACCGTCAGCGCCAGCGCAGCTTGGCTCGTGCCGTGTACGAATGCCTCGCGGGCAATTTCGGCGATCGGCTGCCCAGACGGGCCGGATCTGTCGACAGCTTGCAGTGCGGCGGCCAATGAATCAGCCACCGGCTCGCGCACGGGGGGCGGAACCATGGGCAACACGGGTTGCAGGTGGTCGGTGTAACTCGCGGCCAGCACACTGCCGGCGACCGCAATGCCAACCGCGGCACCGACTTCGCGGGCTGCGTCGTTGACCGCGGCTGCGATGCCCTGGTTGTCAGAGGAAACCGCGCTGGTTATTGCCGTCGTGGCCGGGGCTGTGCACATTCCGAGTCCTGTACCCATGAGTAGAAGCGGCCACAGGAAGTCCGTGTAGGTTGCTCCCACCTGCAGCCTGCTGGTGAGGTAGAGCCCGGCGGCGATAACGACCAAACCACTCGCCATGACCAGACGCAGCCCTGCCCTGTCCGACAGCCATGGTGCGAAAACCGAGATCGAGACCAGCGGAATGGCGATCGGCGCCAAGGCCAATGCCGACTGCAGCGGTTGATAATTCAATACCAGCTGCAGGTACTGCACCAGTAGCAGGAACACCCCAAACATCACCAAGAACTGGACTGCGATCGATAAGGTTCCGCTGCCAAAACCCCGGTGTGCAAACAAACGCAGCTGAAGTAGCGGATGCCGTCGCCGTAGCTCCACGATCACGAAGATCAGTAGCGCAGCCAGCCCCGTCCCCGCCAATCCGAGCACCGACGGGTCCGTCCATCCATGACCCGGGGCCTCGTTGAGCGCGACGACGATCGGGCCGATCGCCGCCACGATGAGTACCGATCCCACCACGTCCATAGGCGGATGCGATTCATCGCGGGACTCTGAAAGGGTGCACGCAGCGAGGAGGAGTAGCACCCCAGCTACGGTCAGTCCAACGAAGATCGACAGCCATGACCACTGCTGCAGCAGTAGCCCGGAACCCAAAATGCCCATCACTGCACCTGATCCCGCGATGCCGGCCCAAATTCCTACGGCGCGGCCGCGGAGACGTTCCGGGAAACTCGTTGTGAGCATGGACAGTGTGGAGGGCATCACGAACGCCGCGCCTACTCCGGCGAGTGTCCGCGCCACGATCAGCCAGAACGGATCCTGCGCAAACAACGGAATCACCGAGGCTGCAGAAAAGACGGACAGCCCTCCCATCAGAACCGCCCGGCGGCCGTATCGATCACCCAGTGCGCCAGCAGGAAGGACTAGGCACGCAAGCGCCAGCGTGTAGCCGTCTGCCACCCAGGTCAGCTGACTTTGCGTCGCCCCCGTCGCTGCCGCGATGTCGGGAAGCGAGGTGTACAACGCTGCCATTGACCCGATGACTAGCGCCACCGCAAGACATGACACCACCAACGTCCATTTCTGTGCTCGCGACAACACCATCCTCCCCGGGGATGTGGAATCCGAAGAACGCAGAGAATCGGCCGGTGTGGCCGTCGGCGGTCTCGGATGAACCGAAACCTCCCGGTCACCCCCCGACTGCGTCACCAGCTACCTCGCGGTCGCGCGATGCTGTGTGTGCCGCCGCTTGTCAACGGCAATACCCAGAAGCCGACGGTGTTCGCGTCACCTCGTCCAGTTCCGACGGCCGGTCGAATGCTTTTGCTTTGCAATCGATTTCTCCTATCCGAGAGTTTGCAGACGGTCCGCGGGGATCACGGACGTCTTGCGTGCAGACGGTGAGCCATCAGCGACTTATAGCCGTCAGCGAGTATGCAGCCGTCTCGAGGGCCTCGACCAAGTTCAGCTCCAGTTGCGGTAGGCGGCTGGCCGCAACAGCTACGTTCTCCGCGCGGGCTCGCGCATCGGTCTCACGTTGGGTTCCCGCACGAGCAGCGTCGGTCCACGCCTGCGCACAATCCTCGGCGGCAATGGCCAGCTCTGCAGTTGCAGCGTCACCGGTCAGCCGCGCTATATCGCCGCAGCCTTCAGCGAGCAGACGGCGAAACAGTCCACCGCCTGTGCCTGCCTTCTCGATGAATGCACGCAAACTAAACAGAAAGACCTCGAGCTCGTCGACGGGGAGATCGACCCAGGTCCGAACATCGGCCGCGAGTTGCGAAGCCGCAGCCAGGCCTTCGGTTCCTGCCGCCGTTGCCATCACACCGACGATTCCAGGTTGGGATGGCCGACGCATACTGCCGGCGGATTGCCGAAACGCGTCCGCCGCAATGCGCGCCAGGTCCGGCAGCTCATCCGGCCACGTAATGCGATAGGTGCAGTGTCGAGTCGGCTCCGGGAACGCCGTCGATGACCGAGCACGTGCCAGTGCGTCGAGCGGTACCTCCTGCACCTCCGCCCGGTCGTTGTCTACGACGAAAGCTACTCCCTGGGCGTCGTCGTATCCGATTACCACGATGTCGTGGCGGCTCATCTGCAACTGGACTCGTAGGTATGGCAATTCGGCAATGTCACCCCACACAAGACTGGGGCGGCCGGCGTCGATCTCGTCAACTACCCACGACCATCCCTCGGCGGGACTGTCTGTAGTCAGAACCTCGACCTGGCCACCGAGACGGCGAGGAAGATCAATTTCGAAGTCAGAGTTCCGTCCCACCAGATACAGCGGCGGAGTCAAGTTCTTCGATCGGACGTAAGACAGTCCCAGCGCACCACCAAGCGAGAACACCAAACCCTCATCAGGCGGCCCGTCCCACCCCAGACCATGCCAATGCATCAGATCCCGCATCGCGCCCGACCCGCAATGACCTCCCATCCGGTGGGGGTAGTCCTGGATCAGCGTTTCGCGGGTCATGCGCGGTCCTTCTCGGCTTAACGGGGCGGGCGGTGGATTCGTCTGGGACTGCGGCCGACGCCACCATCCTCAGGCAGATCTGGCGAGCTGAAGTTCAGTCCGGTCCACGGCGAGGTGCTGGGTGATGGTCCGCTTACTGAACATGAAGTCACGCGGTCGCTTGATGCAGTCGGCTGCGATGAGCTCTCCAGCCCGGAGGTAGAAGCAGCTGAAGTCGCGGTCCCGCGTCGGATCGCCGCTGAGAACAACCTCGTCGTACCCGGTGTTGAGACCGGCGATCTGCAACTTGAGATCGTATTGATCCGACCAAAACCACGGAAGCGCTGTTATCTGTTTGGGTTTCTCGCAGATGGTTGCCGCGGCTACCTTGGCCTGCTCGCCCGCGCTCGGTACCGACTCCAAACGTATGCGGCGGCCGTAGCGGGCCATGTCGTGACTTGCACAATCCCCGGCGGCGAGGATGTCCGGGTCGCTGGTGCGGGCCTGATCGTCGATCACGACACCGTTGTCGATGTGCAGGCCAGCGGCTGAAGCGAGGTCGGTGTTCGGCTCGACGCCGATGCCCACGATGACGACGTCAGCCGGGATTGATTCGCCGTTGGCCAGAACCACTTCACGGATTCGTTCGTCGCCAACCAGCGCCTCGACTGCAGCGCCTGTGCGGATGGTGACACCTTCCGCGCGATGAATCCGGTCGAAGAACGCCGACACTTCGGGAGCGGTGACTCGTTCGAGGACGCGAGCGGCGGCTTCGAGGACGGTGACCTCGAGACCCAGCGCGCGCAACGACGCCGCTGTTTCCAGTCCGATGTAGCCACCGCCCACGATCACCACTCGTACCCCGGGACTGGCGTCGCCACGGATCATGTTCACGTCGGTGGCCGTCCGCAAATAGTGGACCCCGGCCAGGTCAGCCCCCGGAATCGAAAGCCGCCTAGGTCGGGCTCCGGTGCACAGCGCGAGCTTGTCGTAGCTCAGTGTGTCCCCGGTGCTCATGACGACGTGGTTCGCAGCTCGGTCAATCGACTGGACCGTCGCGTCCACGAGCTGAATTCGTTGTTTGGCATAGAAGTCGGCGCTTCGAATCGCGAGTTCGTCGACGCCGCACTTGTCGGCCAGGTAGGCCTTCGACAGCGGCGGGCGTTGGTAGGGCAACAGCGACTCATCGCCGATGAGGACGATCTCTCCGGTCCACCCCTCCTGGCGTACGCCGGCGGCGAGTTGGGCCCCGGCATGGCTGGCGCCGACTATGACGGCCCGCGGCGATGTCACGTGTCGGACTTGGGGGTGAGGCGGACCATCATTTTGCTTATCCCCCGCACGAAGTTGGACTGCACGTACTCGGGTTCGCCGACGACCTCGATGTTCTCGAAGCGGGGAAGCAGTTCCTCCCAGAGGATCCGCAGCTGCATCTCGGCCAGTCGGTTACCCATGCAGCGGTGCACGCCGAATCCGAACGAGATGTGGTTACGAGCGTTGGCGCGATCGATGACGAAATCGTCGGGCCGATCGAAGACGCGTTCGTCTCGGTTGCCTGAGGCGTACCACATCACCACCTTGTCGCCCTTGCGGATGAACTGGCCGTTGAGCACGGTGTCGGCCTTGGCGATGCGGCGCATGTAGGCCAAGGGGGTCTGCCACCGGATGATCTCCGAGTTCATTTTTGCGATCAGGTCGGGGTTTGCCTTCAGCTTCTCGAACTGGTCGGGGAACTGGTTCAACGCGAGAACGCCGCCGCTCATCGAGTTCCGGGTTGTGTCGTTGCCTCCGACGATCAGCAGCACCAGATTCCCCAGGAATTCCATCGGGCGGTCGATGAGGTCTTTGGTGTCTTCGTTGGCTTGCAGCATGGTGATCAGGTCGAAGCCGGGTTCTTCGCCGTCGGCCGTGCGTGCCGCTTTGTCCCGCCAGAGCTCGCTGAGGCCTCGCGCCATGTCGCGCATCCCACGAAACACCTCGTCGTTGTCCGATGGCCCACCGTTGGCCTGCTCCATCGAGGTGGCGAGGTCTGACCAGTACACGAGCTTGCGGCGCTGCTCGTACGGGAAGTCCAGAAGGGTGGCGAGCATCCGGGCGGTCAGTTCGACCGACACGTTCTGCACCCAGTCGAACGGTTCGTTGAGCGGTAGGTCGTCCAACACCTCCTGGACGCGTGATCGAATCAGCCCCTCCATCTCACGGAGATTCTTGGGTGCGACGACGCCCTGGACTGCGGCCCGCTGCTTGTCGTGGCGGGGCGGGTCCATCGCGATGAACATCTCGAGGTCGAGGAAGCGTGGCGGAACCCCGATGACGATCAATGGCTCGGCGGAGAACACCTCGTGGTTCTTGTCCACGGCCACGATGTCGGCGTGGCGCGTGACCGACCAGAATGGACCAAAAGGGCTGTTGGGTTGGTAGTGAACCGGGGCTTCGTTGCGTACGCGCTCGAAGTAGGACTGCCAGCGGCCTTGCCGGTAGAGAAACGGGTTACTGAGATCGATGTCGGCGAGTTTTACGTCCTCGACAGGCGGGATGGGGCGCTCGGTGAAGATTTTTTGACCGTTCGTTCTGGTCACCCACCGACGGGTCTTGTCGTAGAGGTGTGCGCCCTGGATTTGTCGCTCGACCGGGATGGCTGACTGAACCTTGTCGGTGATTGTCTCGGTGATGTTCATCGCGTAAACCTGTCTCTCGTCTTACAGTTGGAACTCGGGCATACGGACGACCAAGCCGTCCCACGCCTCGGAAGCGGGCATCTGGCAGGCGAGCCGCGAGGTCGGCTCTCGCTCCGGGTTCATCGAGAGCATTTCTTCCTCCACAGCACCCGACAGGCCCACCTGACCGGACCACTGCGGGTCGACAATCACGTGACAGGTGCCGCATGCGGCCTCCCCGCCGCAGTCGCCGTCGATGCCGGGCACCGCATTGTTGGTCGCGACCTGCATCAACGACTGGCCCTCCTCGAGAGGCGCTTCGTGCTGCTCGCCGTCGTGCGTTACGAACGTGACCACTGCCATAGTCAACTCCTGTTATGCGAACTTCCGGTGTAGGGACCTTGGTAAAAGTCTCGTGGAGACCGAGCTCGACGGCTATGTTCACTGAAGTCAGATACTTGTGGATTCAGCTCAAAGGACCGTGGTGAACCTCAATGACGAGGGAGTGCCCCCATTCGTATTCGTGCAGATGCTGGAGAGTCGAGCCCTCGACGCCGACGCGGTCACGCGGCTGCGCAACGTCATGTCGTCGGAGGGGATCGATGAGGCAACGTTGCTCCAGCACGACACCCCCGCGCCGTTGCGGTGGTTCCGGCAGGTCTATCCAGAACTCGACATCGACCAGGCAACCCGGTTGGGGTTGGCTTTTGCCGAACAGGCCCGGCTGACCTCGTTCGGGGCATTGAGTGTGCCGTTGGTCAGTGCCGGCTCGATATCCGAGGTCGTCGAACTGCTCGCCTACCTGCCGTTGATTTCGACGGCCCTGCGCCCACAGTTTCAGACGGATGAGCAAGGCCTGACAATCTGGCTCACCGGACGTACCGGCGATCGGGCACTCGACTGCTTGGCTGTCGCCTACAGCGGGTCGGCGTTGTTGCGAATGCTGGACATGCTCGTCGGTGGCGCACCGACCGTGACCCTCCACATGAGTTGGCCCGCGCCCGTCGCGCGTTCCGATGACAATCCAGCGCTTGCTGAGCGCTTGTTCTATGACGCTGCGGTGTCCTATCTTCACGTTCCCGCGGACACGCTCGACGACGTGTGCCGCTTTTCCGATCCCCTTGCCTACCGGCTCGCGATCACCGAATTGAAGCGCACACTCGAGCAGAAGAGGGGCGCAGCATCATTTTCCGAACGGGTGAGACGCCTCCTCGAAACCGACCCCGGGCAGCGCAGCAGCCAGTGGGTGGCGGACGAGTTGTCGGTATCGACGAGCACACTCAAGCGGAGACTTTCCGCAGACGGGACGACTTTTCGCGAACTGCAGCAATCCTGTTTACGGGACAGCGCGATGCTGCTCCTTCTGACTCGGTCCATGTCTGCCAGCCAGATCGCACTCGAGCTCGGTTACAGCGATCTGACGAACTTCTCGCATGCTTTCAAGCGGTGGACCGGCCGCTCTCCAAGCGATTTCCGTCACGCGCGCCACTGATCGATCCCGGCCTCTGCGTCCCCAACGCCTGCGATCGAGCGGACCGCGGGCCCGCCGTCATACCTGGGACAGTCCACCGGGAACAGCCACCGCCGCGATGGGACGGCATGGTCTCAGACGTCAACGGACGTGAGTGGTTCGTCAAGTCCCAGGTAGCGCAATGCGACTCGGGAGATCTGCCGACCCGTGGTGTCACTGTCGCCGGCCGGCAGGACAAGATGACTCACCGTCAGCCTAACGAGCGCGTCGATACCGTCGGCGACGTCTTCATTATCGAGCTGCGGGAAGCGATCGGTGAACCAGCACACCAGCTCGTTCGACGCGATCTGCAGCAGAGTGGTCGATGTCGTGAGCAATGGCAACATTCCCGTACTGCGGTCGGTCTCTGCAGTGTCGTCCGCGGTACTGGACGTCAGCACCGCTTTGAGTAGCGGGCTGGCTGCGGCCTCGTCCAGTGTGAAACGAACGGCACTGGTGACGGCCTCGCTTGCATGGCCGCTGTGCTCGTCCAGAACGTGACGAATCCCCGTCAGGAACCGCTCGCCCTCCCGGACAACGAGGGCGTCGCCGAGTCCTTGCTTGTCGCCGAACTCCTTGTACAACGTGGGCCGGGAGACTCCAACGAGCGCAGCGATCTCGGCCACGCGCACGCGGTCCCAGCCCTTCTCCACTGTCAGCACATGAGCTGTCGCCAATACCTGTTCGCGCATATGCCGCCGGAACGACATGCGCATCGACTCGCTCGCCATGGCGACACTCTAGACAGCAAGCCGGTTTTGTTCATTTCTGGTCACAATGCTGTGCAGCTCGACCGCTGCGAGGCCACCCCGTTCGTTGACAGTCGTCGTACTTTTGACACGCGTATTGACAGAGTGGACGTTTATGTAGTCCGCTTGCAGTGTCGGATGTTCATCGTCCCGGTAGGAGCGGCGTGAAAGACGATTCAAATGGGACAGCGGAACTGTCAGACCGGCCAGCGGGCCATATCGACCCAGTGCTGGCGAGTTGGGCTTCGGGGATGGTTGCCCGGTTGCCCGACGGCACCCAGCTGCCACCACACTCAGAGCGGTGCCTTGGTTGCGGGCCCGCCAATCCCCACGGGCATCATTTGGAGGTACATCGCGACGGGGAAGGAGTAGCTGCCACACAGACTTTCGACGACCGCCACGTGGGAGCACCCGGGATCGCCCACGGAGGCGCGGTCGCCACCGTCTTCGACGATCTTTTCGGATTTCTACTCTTCATCATCGGCGAGCTTGCTGTCACCCGATCCTTGAACGTCGACTACGTCGCGCCCGTTCGATTGGGGACGCCGTACACCGTGACTGCGAGTCTCGATCGGCGTGAAGGTCGTCGGCTGTACGTCAGCGCACACCTGCGTCGTTCCGACGGGTACGAAATCGCGACGGCGACAGCATTGTTCATGACTGTGACGATTGAGCACTTCGCGCGAGCGCTGGAGCAGCCATGAACAGCGATGCGACCGGTGCGCAATTGCTGATGGCGGCCCTGCTCACCGATCACGGCAGCGCCGGCCCCTACGAGTCCTACAGGCGGCTACGCGACTCCCATCCGGTACTGCAGACGAATTCAGGGGTGTTGGTACTGAGCCGTCACCGCGATTGCGACAGCGCACTACGGGATCGCAATCTCGGGAAAGTCGACGAGTCGCTGGGGTTCCGGCTCACCGAGGTGCCCGACGATCTCAAGCATCGTGCGATGCACCGATTCCGACGGACGATGCTGTTTCGCAACCCTCCAGATCACACCCGGCTCCGTCGCCTGATCACCGACGTCTTCACGACACGTCACGTCGAGCACCTGCGCGCCGGCATCGTCGACACCATCGAGCAATTACTCAGCGACATCGAGGGCAAACATGACGTCGACGTCATGACCGACCTCGCACTGCCGCTTCCAGTGAAAGTCATCGGCGACCTGCTGGGCCTGCCCCCAGAAGGTCGAGAACTGGCGGCCTCAGTCGTTCGTGACCTGGTCGCACCGTTAGAGCCGATGGCCGACGCTGCCGCCTTACAGCGCGCCGCCGACGCCGAGGATCAGTTGGCCGAATACCTCGGAAAGCTTCTCGTGAACAAGCGAGTTCACCCCGCAGACGACCTGCTGAGCAGGCTCGTCGCGGCGCACGACGACGACGGACTCGACGATGACGAATGCGTGGGCACCGCGATCCTGTTGTTCGCCGCCGGCTTCGAGACAACGACAAACCTGATCGGCAACGGGCTAGCAGCACTGCTCGCCAACCCCACCCAAGCCGAGCTGCTACGCCAACAGCCGAAGTTGGCCGCCGGCGCGGTCGAGGAGCTGTTGCGTTACGACGCTCCCGTCCAAACCAACGGCCGCACCGTCCTTGAGCCGACACGGATAGCCGACGTCTACCTCGAGCCCGGCCAGGTCGTCCTGACGCTGCTCGGCGCGGCGAACCGGGATCCGGATCAATTCACCCACCCCGACAGCCTTGACATAACGCGTACGGGCTCGCGGCCGCTCTCCTTCGGTGCAGGCATCCACTTCTGTCTTGGCGCAGCGCTTGCACGCATGGAGGGCGCCGAATTGTTCCCCCGCCTCCTAATCCGATTTCCCGAGCTGGCGATAGCAGCGGAGCCGTCGTGGCGGCCGGGATTGTCATTCCGCGGTCTGACGTCTCTGCCGGTGAACACCCAACGAGGGTGAATAGCCCAGTTGCTCTCTGGCGCGAGTCGAGCCCAGTGGTGGACGAAGTCAGCCTGGTGAATCACCCGTTGCGCACCGATCTAAGGATCGAGGTCGAACAACCGACAGCAACGATTGAGTCCCGAGACTGGCTACCATCAACTACATTCCGTTGCGGCGAATCGACCGATACCGGGGAACTCTCAGGGTTTGGAGTGGGTAGGCGATGGCGGGCCGACGTGAACGAGAAGAACAGGCACAACCAGTCGATGACCTGGACCCCCGCCTGGCCCGTTCCCGAAACCGGCTGGTGGATGCGGCGTCTGCGCTCTTGTCATCGGGCGGCGTCGATGCGGTCACAGTAGGCGCAGTCGCACGGATGTCTCGAGTTGCGCGAACCACGTTGTATCGACATTTCGACGGCACCACCGACTTGCTGGCCGCAGCATTTGAACGCCTACTCCCCCACGCACAGGTCGCCGACACCAGTGGGCCTATCCGCGAAAGCCTCGTGCGGTTGCTGCGCGGGCAAGCCGCACTGATCGAACAGGCACCTCTGCAACTGACCACCCTCGCGTGGCTGGCGATGGTGCCAGAAGAACCCGGCGAACGACCAAACACCCTCGCCCCGTTACGCGCCCGCGTCATTGCGCAGTACCGTGAGCCGTTCGATCGAGTGCTCAACAGCGAGGCAGCCCGAAGTGAGCTCGACGAGCTCGATACCGAGCTGGCCATTGCCCAACTTGTTGGCCCGTTGGTATTCGCGCGACTTTCGGGGCTTCGCTCGATGAGCACCGCGGACTGCGGGCAACTCGTCGACGACTTCCTGTCCGCGCACCGCCGGAACTGAATCCAGACGACTCTGCACGCATTAACCCACCATTTTCCGCTACATGTTGTAGCGTAGCGAAACTAGTTGTTTCACTGTTGTGAAGGGTGCGCGATGTCAACTCTGCTGCAAGCTGTGTGTGACGGGTGACGACGTCAGGACGCTCCCTCCGGCGCGGTGAATACAGCCAGTCGCTGGGGCGGTTGGCGCGCTACGTCTTGGCGCATAAGGCGCTCGTGGTCACGGTGTGGGTCGCTACTGCGGTGGTGCTGGCTGTGTTGTTCCCGCAGCTGGAGACGGTGGTGCGCGCGCAGTCGGTCGACCCGATCCCCGCCGGGGTGCCGTCGTTCCAGGCGCTGGACCGTATGGGCGATGCTTTCGGCGAAAAAGGAGCGAAGACAACCGTTTTCGTGACCATGGAGAGTTCCGCCGGCCTAACCGAGCCCACGCGGCGACGCTATGACAACCTTGTTGCGCGACTGCAGAAGGACCGCGACAACGTGCAGTCCGTCCGCGATCTGCTCGCAGACCCGATCACCGCCCGGCAGGCTCTCAGCGAGGACAAGAAGGCGTGGTATCTGCCCGTCGGGGTGAGCGGTACCCTCGGCGGGCCTGAGGCCGCAGATGCTGTGGAGGCACTACGTCGAACGGCGGCACAGGTCTTCGCGGGAACGGACACGACGGTGCACGTCACGGGTCCCACGGCCACCTTTACTGATCAGATCGCCGCCGCCGAAAAAGACCTCGTCCTGATCACACTGGCCACAGTTCTCCTGATAGCGATGATCCTGTTGGTCGTGTACCGGTCGATCTTCACCGCGTTGCTGCCCCTACTGGTGATCGGGATCAGCCTCGCCGTCGGCCGAGGTGTCCTCTCCGCTCTCGGTGAACTAGGCATGCCCGTATCGCAGTTCACCGTCGCGTTCATGACCGTCATCCTGCTCGGTGCAGGTGTGGATTATTCAGTCTTTCTGATCAGCCGATACCACGAACGGCTACGCCACGGCGCGGACCCCTCTGGCGCTCTCGTAGACGCGACAGCGACGATCGGTCGAGTAATCCTCGCCTCAGCGACCACCGTGGCTCTCGCGTTCATGGCGATGGTTTTCGGCCAACTCAGCGTCTTCGCCACACTCGGCCCCGCATGCGCGGTGGCAATCGCGGTCGGCTTCATCGCCACCGTCACACTGCTACCGCCGGTTTTGTTGTGGGCCGCGCGTTACGGCTGGGGTGCCCCGCGCAAAGACCTCACCCGCCGCTACTGGAACCGCATTGCAGTCCTGGTCGTACGCCGACCGGTACCACTGCTAGCTGCCGGCCTCGTCGGCTTGTCGCTGTTGAGCGTCATCGCCATCGGGATACAAATCACTTACGACGACCGTGACGGACAACCCTCGACAACCGACAGCAACCAGGGCTACGCGTTGCTCAACAGACATTTCCCTCGGGACATCACCATTGCCGAATTCATCGTCATCAGTGCCCCCACCGATCTGAGAACTGCGAAAGGACTCGCCGACCTCGAGCAGATGGCATCGCGGATCGCACAAGTTCCAGGCGTAACCCGCGTCGTCGGGGTTACTCGGCCCACTGGCGCCAAACTCGACCAGGCCAAGCTGTCATTCCAGAACGGCCAGATCGGCAACCGCGTCTCGGGCGCGGTCCGCGAAGGACAAGCACGTAAAGGCGACCTCGAGCAGCTGCGTTCTGGCGCCGATCAACTCGCCGACGGCCTAGGGCAACTCGACGAGCAAATCCGCACCAACCTCACACCACTGTCCGGGATTCTCGATCAAGTATCCACGGTCGACGACAACATCAGTCAATACCGACCACTCCTACAGTCGCTTACCGACGCCGCTCCGCAACTGGACCAGGCGGCGAGAAGCGCACCCCAGTTGTCCGCCCTGGCTCAACGGTCGTCCGCCGCTATCGCCACGATCACATCGGTACTCCCCCTGCTCGATAACTCCCCCCTATGCACCCAGGTACCTCAATGCAACACACTGCGCCAACAAGCACGCGACCTCGCCGCGCTCCGTGACAACGGCTTCTTCACCCAAATCACCACACTATCGACGCAGCTCACCCAAATGAAAACACCGATCACAACAGTGACCAACCAGCTCAACACCACAATCGACACCCTCGAGACAACCCTGGGAACCATTCAATCCCAGGACATTCCCTCGAAAATCGCACAACTGCAAACCGGAGTCGCCCAGCTCGCGGCCGGCGCACGAACCCTCGCGGGAGGCGTTTCAACACTCGTCGACAGCAACATGCAACAACTGGCCGGAATGGCTACCCTCGCAGCTCAACTCCAGACCACCGCCCGCGAGACCGAGGGGTCAGACTCAGCGACCGGCTTCTACCTACCCAAAGACGCCTTCAATGACCAACAATTCTCCGACGTCGCACGACAGTTCGTCTCCGCAGACGGACACACCGTGCGCTACGCCGTACAGACACGCTTCGACCCCTACAGCTCCGACGCAATGCGGCTGGCCAGCACCATCGCTACCGTCGCCAACGATGCGCGGCCTAACACCACCCTCACCGACTCCACCGTCTCAGTCGCCGGGTTCCCCGCCATCAACGCAGACCTCCAACGACTTCTCACCAGCGACTTCCGTCTACTCGCCATAGCCACCCTCGCCATAGTCGGCCTGGTCTTGATGCTCCTGCTCCGCTCACTCGTCGCACCCATCTACCTACTGGGAACCGTCATACTCAACTACACCGCAGCACTGGGCGTCGGCGTACTCATCTTCCAGCACCTGCTACACACCGACATCGCCTGGCCCGTACCACTACTGGCCTTCATCGTTCTAGTCGCCGTCGGCGCCGACTACAACATGCTGCTGGTTTCACGACTACGCGAAGAATCGCAGCACAACATCCGCATCGGCGTGTTGCGCACCGTCACCAACACCGGATCAGTCATCACATCCGCAGGCCTCATCTTCGCCGCCAGCATGTTCGGCCTCATCTTCGGATCCATCGGAATAATGACCCAAGTCGGACTCATCATCGGTGTCGGCCTGCTCATCGACACCTTCATCGTCCGGACAATCGTCGTCCCGGCCATCGCCACGCTCCTAGGCAACGCCAGTTGGTGGCCCCAGAAGGCTCGGTGACACCCGGACCTACCGTCGGCACCGGTCTTAGACGCGCCCACGATTGGGAGCAATGCGCCACGCCCGGCCCGACCTGAAGGACCTTCCGAAGAAGTTAGCTATTTTCCACAGCATAATTTACCGCTCAGCAAAGGCCCTCCACCCTTCCCGAAGACAGGTGAATCCGTGCGCGCGACGACGACGTCGCAGAGACATCGGCGGTTCACTCTCGTTCGCAGTCATTCAAGTTCGAGTCCCACCGAGACTCTCGATCCGGTTCACCGCCGCACGCAAGGGAACCGGTGTTCATTGACTGGCCCCGCCGTGGCCGACCTGTCGCCGCGTCGACCGCTACAAGCTGACACTGCAATACTTTTACCGAGCAGCCGACAGTCGAATCGGAAGGTAGACGGGCCCGCGGAGCGAGCTGTTCGTAGACCAGGTCGCTGGACCTGCCTCGGTAATGGCCGAGGCTTGCGCGATCAGCTCCCGCAGAACGGCCTGGCCTTCCAAACGAGTAAGGGCCGCTCCAATGCACATGTGAGCGCCGTATCCGAATGCGACGTGATTGTGCGGGTTTCGGTCAACGCGGAAGGTATCAGGATCATCGAATACGTCAGGGTCGCGGTTCGCAGCGCCGAACGCCAGCAGAACCCTCGACCCGCTGGGGATGGTCACCTCTCCGACTCTGTAATCGGTCCGTGTGTAACGGTACAGGTTCTGAATGGGCGTTGAGTATCTAAGTTGCTCCTCGATCGCGCCAGGAATCAGATCGGGACGGTTTCGAATCATTGCGAACTGGTCTGGGTTTCGGGCGAGGGTGTCGAAGATACCGCCGATGAGATTAGTAGTGGTTTCATTCCCGGCGAAAAGCAGCAGCATTACAACGAAGAACATCTCGTCATCGGACAGCTTGCCGTGCTCGTTTTCACGGACAAGTCGACCCAACACAGAGCCTTCCCGCGTTAGCGTGCCGTTGCTCATCTGCTCTTTGAAGTACTTGTGCAACGCTCCGATCGCTCGAATACCTCCGAAGCCCTGCCGTAGCCCTGCCGGCGTCAGCGCCGCATTGATCACACCCACGCCGTCTGTAGACCACGACCGAAACTTGCCGACGTCATCGGCCGGAATTCCCAATATGTGTGCTATTAGCCGGATGGGCATCGGAACTGCTATTTTTTCCATCACATCGCAACCCGGATTGGCGACGACCTCAGCTACGAGCTCTTTGGCCAGCTGGTCCACCATCGCCTTCCAATCGCTCATGGCGCCCGTGGTGAAGGCAGGCTGAACATATCGACGCAGTCGGGCGTGGTCGTCGCCGTCGGTGAGAACGAGAATCGGAGCAGAAATTCTCATCCTTGTCACGCCTTTGGTGCTCGTGATCGCCGCCGTGTCGCGAAGGGCGTTCCGGATGTCCTCGTGCCGGTTCAAGATCCACGTCGCTCGTTTGGGGTTGTAGTGCACTCGCCCTCCCCTGTGCAACGCACGATAAGCGTCAAACGGATACGCCGCCGTCTCTGGATTGAGGGGGTCGTAGTCGCTATTAATCGCGCCGACCCACCCTGCACACCCGCGGCGACGCTCCCTAACGGCCGCCCCGATGTTCATGCCGGCCGCAGTCACCACCGGGGTACCGATCTGTTGAGCAATTTTCAACAGGCGCGACGCCCTCATTGGGGCGTGACGCATTAATGGACCGGTCAACTCGTGCGTGCCCCGTCTACGCTCATTTGTCATGCTCAATGCTGGCCGCGCGCTTGCAGAAAGTCAATCCTATGCCAACAATTTTTTGTAATAACGGCTCCGTAATGGAGCGTGGGTTTCATGATCTGAAAAGCTGAAAAGGCTCGCGGTAGGGGCGACGTGCGACACGCGATAATTCTCGGTTTCGATGCATCCTCGATCATGGAGCTTGCCGCACTTGTTCCACATTTCCCGACGAAGGTCTTACCGCCACGAGGCCGGAAGCGCCGCGAGTCGCGACGCACGTGTTCGGTGATCGTTGTTCGGTACGATGGTCGATCGCGGCTGACATCCGTTTTACCGCTTGAAAATCGAGGTCGGCCGCCACCCTCACGTACGTGCGTTTTCGAACCCGCCCGACGCGGCCGATACCGATGTCGCGGTTCATCTCGCGGCAACGAACCGGCGCTCGGCGACTCCACCGCCCGGCATCCCGGCTGCCGATCCGAACTCTCCCAAGTTGACCACCAACGGGGGAGGCTTCACGCTCGATGCAATCAGTACTGAGTGCGAACTGCAATCGGCTTGCAACAGTGGGTTCACCGTGTCAGGTAATCGAGTTCGTCACTACTGTGATGAGCCCGTCTGCGTTATTGGCACGCAGGACCTTCTTGTCGAATTTCCCCACGCTGGTTCGCGGCACCTGATCGACGAACGCCCAGTTTTTCGGGACCCACCATCGGGGGAGCTCCTCCGGGCAGTTCTCCAAAAACCATGCGCGGAGCTCGTCGGCGGTCACATCGCTGCCGCTCGACCGGACGACGAGCGCAAGGGCAGTCTCCTGCCAGCGATCATCTGGAATGGCAATCACCGCGGCCTCAACTACCTGGGGGTGCCCCATGATGGTGTTCTCGAGCTCAACCGACGAGATCCACTCACCGCCCGACTTGATCACGTCCTTTGTGCGGTCGGTGAGCGTGAGGTAGCCGTCCGGGCTGATGTGACCGACGTCGCCCGTACGTAGCCAGCCGTCGCGAAACTTGTCGGCGTCATCGAGGTTGTAATACGAATTGGCGACCCATGGCCCCCGAACCTCCAGTTCTCCAACTGATTTGTTGTCTCGGGGCACCGAGAGTCCGGCCTCATCCGTCAGGCGCATCTCGACTCCGCAGATGGCGCGTCCCTGTCGCTTGCGGTAAGACATCTGCGCTGAAGAATCGACACCAGCCGGTGGACGGGACACCGCCGCGAGCGGAGAGGTCTCCGTCATGCCCCAGGCCTGGATGATCTGCACACCGAACTGGTCGCCAAATCCTTCGATCAGTGACTGCGACACCGGCGCCCCGCCGCAGGCAACCAGGCTCATTGACGACAGATCAACCTCGGGGTGAGCCTGCCCGTACTGCAGCAAATCGTTCCAGATCGTGGGTACCGCACCCGCCTTCGTGGGTCGGTGCCGGCCGATCATATCCGCCAATGGGGCGGGCTGAAGGAATCGGTCCGGCATCAGCAGGTCTGCGCCCGCCATCAGCGACGCGTACGGGAGACCCCAAGCGCTGGCGTGAAACATCGGCACCACCGGCAGAACGCGGTCGGCTTCTTCCAGAGCCAAAGCGTTGCCAGTACACGCCGCCATCGAGTGTAGGAAAATAGAGCGGTGGCTGTAGACAACGCCCTTCGGATCGCCGGTGGTCCCGCTGGTGTAACACATCCCCGCTGCCGACGTCTCCACCGGATCGGTCCACGAGAACAGCGTCGACTCCGATTCAAGCGCGTCTTCGTAACCGATGACTTCGACCCCGAGGCCTTCCAGGGCCGACACGTCGGGCCTGTCGCCGATGACAAGTACGGTGCGCACTGTTGTCAAGCCCGGCAGCACTGTCGCGAGCAACGGTGCAAGCGAGCTGTCGGTGATAACTACGCGATCCTCGGCGTGATTGGCGACAAACTGCAGTTGTGCCGGCGACAAACGCAGGTTGAGGGTGTGCAAGATCGAACCCATGGCGGGTACCGCCGCATAGGCCTCGAGGTGCTCGTGGTTGTTCCACAACAGGGTGGCGACCCTGTCGTCGGGAGCAACGCCGACGCGGCGCAACACATTTGCCAGCTGTCCGCAACGCTCCTCGAACGAGCCGTAGGAGATAGTTGCGGCGAGCTGATCGCCGCGGTAGGTGATCACACTTCTGTTAAAGTGGTTCGTCGCGACGTGTCGGAGGATGGACGACACGGTCAGCGGCATCTCTTGCATGGTGCTCTTCATTGTTTGCCTTTCAGCGGAATCATCCGAATCATTGGGCGGGCGGACCGTAATCCAGGATTTGCCAGCCTTTGCCGGCCTTGGTCACCACCACCTTGAGGAGCGTTGGCAGTTCGCTCGGTTGCGTGTTCTGGACATTCTGGGTCTTCTGGTTCGCGAAGACCATCACCGTGTAGTTCCCGTCCTTTTTTCCGGTGATACTCGTGGCAAGAACGCGGCCCGTGGCCTGAACCTGGGCTTGTTGCATGATCTGCGTGAGTGTCGGGCGGACCTCGTCGTACCGCTTGACGAGGGCTTCGCCGGCATTCGTCTTCACTGCAGCGAAGAATGCATCAGTGGTCTGATAGCTGTAGGTGAGCGATTTCGTGGTGTAGTCGGCTGCAGCGGCGGCCGCCTGCGCGCGCTGGGAGGCCTCGGCGTCGGTGGCGGACTTCGCGTCGTCTGCGTCGACGTACAAGTACGCGAACACACCCACCAGTACCGCCAAGACCACGATAAGAATTGCGGCGATCGCGCCGCGAACACGCGCCGTGAACAATTGACGCACTCTGTTCGCCGAACCGGCCTCGTCGGCAGAGCTACCTTCTGCGGTGTCACCCGCTGAATCCTCGGCGGTCTCGACCGACTCGCTCACCAACACATCCGCGGCCGGAACGCCCTCCAGCTCGGCGTCGTCTGCGAGCGTTGTTGCGCCACTCGATTGTTCGGAGTTTGTTGTCATGTAAAGCCCTTCATGCTCTGCGGCGGGGTCGCCGTGTTCAGCGTCGTCACCGCGGTGACAATGATGTGTTGATCGGGATCTGCGCGCTCCCCGCTTTCGACGCCGGGAACGTACGCGAAAGTAGGTCGCCGATCGACCCGAAGTCGACATATGTATCGGCGACCTTCGCGGTTGCCGGCTTCACAGCTCGGGTGATCGCTACCAGATCGGGCTGTAAAATCTGCAGGTATCCGCTCAGCTTGGTCACAAGCTTGAGAATCGGCGACCATTTGTCGTACGAACTGGACGTGAACGCAATGAAGGCCCTCTGGATCCGCGCCAATCCATTGACTGCTGCCGGCGTCTCCACCGATGCGGAAGTGAGTACACCACCCGCATCAGCGAGCAATCCGAGCAAGAACTCAGCATTGTCCGCGGTCACCCGAACGACCCCGTCCTCTCCTACGAAATCGACAAGGCGACGCATCATTTCGCCGATCGTGTCTAAATCCGCTTGCCGCCCGGTCACCGCTTTCGACACGCTCTTGTTGATGGACTCGATCGAGGAGGGATCCAACGCATCCGCCACAGCCGACATCTTCGGAAGAACCTGAGGCACTGAGGGATACACCTGGACAGAGCTTCGCGGCACCACGTCGCCGCCTCCGTAAAACCTGTCCGCGGCGGCACCGGTGGGAATGAAATTGACATACTGTTCACCCGCCACCGACAGGTTCTCGATCGTCATCACGCTGTTCCGGGCGATCTTCTCCTCGGAATCGACGCTCATGTCCACCTTGAGGCCGCTGTCCGAGGCGTGGATCGCGGTGACCTTCCCCACTGGCAGTCCTTGCAGCATCACCGGTGAGGTGTCGAGCAGGCCGCCGGAGGTGTCGATGTACGCCGTCAATGAATATTCCGACCGTGTTGGGTTGATGCGAGCGACGACGACAACGAGGTAGGTAAGGCCCACGACGAGGACGACGAACAGGGCCAGCGCGGAGAGTCTCGCACCTCGGGTCATGGCAGCATTCCGATCGATTTCAAGACTGTGATGAACGAGCTGGCATCACGGCGACCTAGGTCACGGTCGTCCACCGAGATCCCCGACACGTTGACATTGGGTGAGCCCATGAACGGGATCAGCTTGTCGCGGATGACCCGGGTCGCCTGGTCGGTGACCGCAGCGGAGTACATGTCCGAGTTCGCCAGCGAGCGGACCACAGGGGAGATCGCCGCAACTGACGGTACGATCCGTGAGTTCTCGGGATCGACGATTGCACCGGCGGCAACCGCGAAGTCCCGCAGATTTGCGATGAGCAGCGCGACGTCGATTAGCGAGTACCCCAGTCCGTAAAAGTTGCGTCCGCCCTTGATCAGCACACGGTCCAGCGCGGCGGGATCCGCCAGAACGACCTTCAGGGTTCGGTCGGCTGAGGTCAGGACGATGTCGAGTTTGTCCGTGTTCTTCGAGACCTCGGACAGCGTGGTGAGCGTGGTCCGATACAGCGCATCGAACTGCTTGGGATCCTTGGGGAACGCGGTGTTGAGAGTGGAGATTGCCGTGTGGATCTTGGACAACTCTCCCCCGCCCAACACGTTGGCCATGCCGCGCATCACGTCTTCGACATTGGCCGCCGGCTCGGTTCGCGACAGGGGGATGACGGTGCCGGGTTTCATCACTTCCGCGGTCGTCGGTTCACTCGGCGGCAGGATCGAGACGTATATCTCACCCAACAGGGTGTCCTGCCGAAGCTCTGCGCGGGAGTCGGCGGGAAGTCGCGAATCGGACTTCACCTGGGCCTTGACTAACGCGTGGCCATTCTCGTAGGTGACGTCCTTGATCGTCCCGATATCCGCACCGTTTGAGAGAACCTTCGCCTGCGCCGGAAGATTCAGCGCGCTGGTGAACTCCATTCCGATGGTGTAACCGCCGCTATTCGAAGTATTGAACGACGGCGGGTTGTCGGCGTTGATGCCGCAGGATGACACGACCACGGCGATAGCGACGCCTGCGACGGCCATCGGTCCTGCGCGCCGTATCCGAATGTTTCCGATCATCGCGATCCGCCTCCCATCAACGACGACACCGCGGCGGCGGTTCCACCGGCGCCGCACACGTTTGCGGCCGCCTGACTGTTGCACGCGCCCACAACCTCACGCAGCGGCAACGACACCGAGAACGCCTTCAGGATGGATTGCGAGTCAGGGTATTTGACGATGAGGTCCGCCGTGCGGGCAGCCGAGGCGGCTACGAGGTTCAACTGGTCGCCGGCCTTGGCGATCAGCGGAACCGCAGCGTCGCCGATCGCGAAGATGGGCGGGCCGAAATCACTTGCCAACCGGGACAGGATGGGCACGAACGTCCGTGCGTATTCGACCGCTCCGCCAAAGGTCTGACCGAAGGCAACGATGACCTGAATGGCTCCCACGAAGTTGTCGAAGAGCGCCGTCACCTGCGCCGAATTCTCGGTCGCCACACCGGTCAGCGTCGCGAGATTTCCGACGATCCGCCTGATCTGGCCGTCCCGCTTGGCCGGATCGTTGATCAACGCAGCGGAGTTCTTGATGATTGCCGAGAGGTCGCCGTCGGATCCCTTCAGATTGTTGGCGACGAGATCGAGTGACTGCAGAACGGCGTCGGTGTTGCGACCGTTGTCCTTGACGAGATCATCGGACAGGTTGCTCAACGACTGGAGCGTCTGACTGATTCCGAGCGGTGTCCTCGTATTCGACAGCTGCACACATTGGTTTCGCTCGTACTTGGCCCCGCCTGCATAGGGCTTGGTGAACTCGATCTGCCGTTCGGTGACGATCGAGGTGGACACCAACGTGACACCGACGTCGGCGGGAAGTGGAACGCTCTTGTCGACCTTCATGTCGACGCGAACCCCACGTCCGCCCTCGCTGTTCTGCTCGATTTTCGTGACGCTGCCGACCTTTTTCCCGAGCATCGCCACGGCGTTGCCCTTGAACAGACCGGAGGCGTCGGTGAACACCGCGCACAGAGAGCGCGAGTCCCCGTCGGAATCGGAGCGGCCGACCACCCCGCCCACAACCGCGACCACCACCACCACCACCACGGTGGGAACCAGCCACGATCTGAATCGAGGTCTCAACATTTGTCGTCACCCGTCGGGATACACATGCGTAATTGGGGCTTCTCCGGTGCCGGTGCACTCACGGGCGCACCGAGCAGACCACCGAGCTGCCGCGAGATCTGATCTACCTGGGTCAGCGCCTTCGCGTACCCGGGCAGTGCCGTCACCACGTTGTCGAGAAGCTTCTTGAACTGCTGAACCGACGGTTCGATCCCGTCCTGATAAGCAACCAGTGGCCTCGTGAGCAACTTGAACAGGCGTCGTAGATAATCGAATCCGTCCCGCACGTTCTGTATGTCTGGGCCGAGCGTGCTAGCGAGGAAGCTCAGCTGACGCAGAAAGTTGACGAGCACCTGCTTACGGTCGGCGAGGGCCTCGACGTACTCGTCCGAGAGCGAGACGGCACTGTCGAGCTGACCGTACTGACGCTCGAGCAAATCGACCAGGCTGCTGGTGTTGCGCAGGGCATCCGGGAGGTTCGTGTTGCCGTCCGAGAATGTCTTTTGCAATAGGTCGGCTGTCTTCCGCAGATCTACGGCCCTGACGTCGCGAAAAATCGGCGTGGTGGTTTCGAGCGTGTCGGAGATGTCGTAGGTACTGGACGTCTGCACGAGAGGTATCGGCCCCGACAACTTCTGCGTTCCCGATCCTGGGTTCAGGTCCAGTACTCGCCCACCGATCGGCGTTACCAGGCGGACGTTTGCCGTCGCGTCGGAGTGAACCGAGATCGCGTCGTCGAGCCGGAACATGACCGTGATGTACGTCCCGGTCAGATCCACCGCCGACACCTTGCCTTTACGGATGCCGGCGATACGGACTTGATCACCGGACTTCAGTCCGCCGGTGTTGATCAGCTGCGCCGACATGGTTCGTTGCCCGGGAGGGTTGATGTAGGTCACACCGGCGATCACCAGACCGATCACCAGGAGCATCGACAGCGCGCCTGCCACGATCAGATTCCGTCTGCGTTCGGGCCGATTGTGTGGTCGGTTGAAATTGAAAACGGATCTCACTGGCACACAACCAATCGTTGGCCCATCAACGCGATCTGGGCAGTTCTGGGCAGGGTGAGCGCTTTTCCGGAGCACTTCGCGGCGGACGGGGTCGCGCGGCTTGCAGCGGCCAACGCGTCGAGGACCGGCTTCAACAGAGTTGCACCGTTGAGCAGACGTTCCGAATCACCTGGCTCACGCAGCAATCGTTGGTAGATCACCGCGAAGCTGTCGTCATACGTCGACTCGAGTTGCTCTCCGATCTTCACGGTGTTGGCAAGTGACCGATTGACCTCGCGGAGCGATGCCCGGAGGCGATCACTGACACGGCTGAAGGCGTCGACGATCGATCCCAATTTGTCGATGAGTTCCACCAACTGCGCTGATCTTCCCCGCAGCTGATCGGATACTCGGCCAAGGCTGGTGACGATATTGGTGATGATCTGCGAGCGCTGATTGCCGTACGCGGTGATGTTCGCGAGCTGTTCGAGTACCGGAGAGATCCCGCTACCGTCGCCCTGTGCAACTCGGAGCAGGTTGGCCTGCAACTGGTTGATCTCGTTGGCGTTGAGCGTGTCGAACACGGGTTGAAATCCGTTGAACAGTGTCGACACATCGAATGAGGGAATGGTCTTGTTGAGCGCCACCTGGGTGATCAACCCCTGCTTGTTGTTCTGCTGCGCACCGATCAGCTCGACATATCGCTGGCCCAGGAGGTTCTGGTAGCGCACCGCAGCACTGGTCTTGCCGGTGATGGTGATGTCTTTATTCAGCTGGAATCGAACAACGGCGGTGGTGCCCTTGAGATCGACCGCCGTCACGTAGCCGACCTTGACGCCCGCCAAGCGGACCCCGTCGCGCGCCTTGAGGCCCGACGCATCGTTGAAGACTGCAGAATTCTCCGAACTCCCATCCTCCGACGCCGGCTCCAGGATGGCGACGATCACGTACGTCAGCAACCCGATCACCACGACGAAGCTCAGAATTTTGATGATCGTGGGTATCAACGACCTGAGAGTCACTTTGTTGTCCTCTCCGCTGCCAGCGCGCTCTGCAGCGCAGGCGAGGTACGAATGATCAACGCGACCTGTAGCTGCACTTTGTTGTCGACACGAGGCGTCGCCTTGTCGATTCCGTCCAGGATTCGTGGGATCGAGTCCACGGTCCGAACCAGACCCGACGCGGAACGTGCCACCGGGCGTATCAGGTCGAGCCCGACGTCCAGCAGTGAACTCAGGGCGGCGTAGTTTGTCGACAACAGGCCACCTAGTCCGCCAAATAAGACTTCGCCGGTATCTTTTAAATTACTCTTCGTGAGGTCGATTCCCCGCTGATTGCCGAAGAATTCGGCTATGTCTACGTTGAGAAAAATACCGGGAACAAAGGGTTTCATGAAGTCCGCCACGCCCTGAGACAGATCTGCAGCGATCGTGAGGTCTCTACCGACAGGTCGTCTCTGTACATCACGAGCTAGTTGTGCGATTTGGAACGCCAACTTGCCGGTGTCGGCAAAGGTCTGAGAATCGTCGACGATGAACTTTGTGACCGCGTTGAACGACGGTTGATCGAGAACCTCGACCAAGTTCGAGATTTTTCGGATCAGGGTCGATACCGAGGTCTGCGCGGTGCGCGCCCGCGACACGCTGACCACTCCCCCGTTCCGGACCGGAGCTCCGTCGCCCAGGTCGACGATCTCCAGAGCAGTCGGCCCCAGGGCGTTCGCGGACGTATAATTGACCGACAACCCCTGCTTTGGATTGATTGCGCCGTTGCCACCTGTGAACTCGATCTTTACTGTCGTGCCACGATCTCGGACCTTCACATCGGCAACCCTCCCGACGGTCAGGCCTCGATACTTGACCTCTGAGCCGCCCTTCAGCCCGTCGCCGATCACGTCGGCTTTCAGGGTGAAGGTCCTGTCCGCGTTGACTTTCGTCGTGGTGCCGACGAGGAAGTAGCCCCCGACGATCACCACAACCAGCACAGCGACGCCGCGCACGATCTGGCTCCCACGCGACGGAGCACGCCCGGACAGGTCTTTGAAGATTGCCATCTACGCCCCCTACCCTGAGATCCGGACGCCTGAATCAAAGCCCCACATCAGCAGGGTCAGCACCATGTCCTCTACGACGATGATGATGAGGCTGCTCCGAATTGCTCGACCTGAGGCACGACCGACTCCTTCTGCTCCACCAGTGGCGTAATAGCCCTGGTAGCTGTGGACAATCACCACGGAAACGACGAACACCAAAACTTTGATGACAGAGAACAGCAAATCGCGTGGTACCAGGAATTCATTGAAATAGAAATCGTAGGTGCCGCCCGACTGTCCGTGTCCTATGGTGACGACCAGTTTGGCGGCAAGATAGCCGAGTATGAGGGTGACTATGTAGAGCGGGATAACGGTGGTCACCGCCGCAACCACTCGCGTGCTCACCACGAAAGGAATCGGACGAACGGCCATTGATTCCAGGGCGTCGATCTCCTCAGCAATACGCATCGACCCGATCTCTGCGGTCAGGCGGCAACCGGCTTGAGCTGCAAACCCGATCGCCGCAATTATGGGGGCGAGTTCCCGTGTGTTCGCGTACGACGACAGGAACCCGGTCAGCGAACTCATTCCGACCAGGTCGAGCGATGCGTAGCCCTGAATGCCAATGGAGGCGCCGACTGCGATACCGAGAATGGCCAGAACGACTGCCGTGCCACCACCGACTAGGACCGCTCCGCGTCCCCAGGCGAACTCTTGTATGTAAAGCAATGTCTGGCGCCGGTAGGTAGTCGCCACATGTCGCAGACCTACGATCGTTTCAATGACGAAGGTGAAGACATGGCCCACCTGCTCGGCGATCCCTGTTACCGAGTTCGCCGCTCGGGACACCGTTCTGAGAACAGGTTCAAAGCGCCGAGACGGTGCAGCTAAGGTCATGATGGTGTTCTATCCGATGCTCTGCGGTACGAACATGGTCGTGAGCTGGGTGATGACCACATTGATGATGAAGCACGACACAACTCCGAGAACCACCGTCGCGTTGACCGACTGGGCGACTCCTGCTGGTCCACCTTTTGTGGAAAGTCCACGCTGACAGGCAATTGCGACGACCACGAGCCCGAACACGAGTGACTTGATAAGGGCAACAACGATGTCTGTCACCGACGCAAATGATGCGAACGATGCGGTGTAACTACCTGGGGTTATTCCCTGAACATTTACGCTGATTATGTATCCGGCCAAGAGCCCCGTGAACACGATCAACATACAGAGCATCGGGGCGGTGAGAAGCACGGAGACAACGCGAGGCGCGACGACTCTTCGCGTCGGGTTCAAGCCGAGGGTCTCCATGGCGTCGATCTCTTCCCGGATCGTCCGCGCGCCGAGGTCGGCCGCTATGGCTGACCCCGCAGCACCTCCGAGCAGAAGCGCCGTCACGATGGGCGCGCCCTGCTGAATTATTCCGAGGCCACCGGCTGCTCCAGCGATCGAGGTCGCCCCCACCTGCTGCGTAAGGCTGCCGACCTGTACCGACACGATGACACCGAACGGTATGGCCACGAGGATTGCCGGCAAGGTGGTCACGGTTATCACGAACCAGGTTTGCGTGATGACCTCGCGAATTGGGAATCGTCCTGTGGCGATGTCCCGCACTGACCACGTCAGTGCCTGTCCGGCCATTGCCGTAGTCGCGCCCAGGGTCGACAAGCTGCCGACCGCGCGTCCCACGTATCGATTGGAAATTCACTTCTCCTACCACCCAGAACCACGACTCTTCGAATGCGTTCCTGACAGTATCAGGTACTTCCAGTACGCATAAGGCTTTTCGTCGTCTGATCACGGAACTAGGCTCGTCGATTCGCTGAGATGTGGGAACCGCCTACGCCGCCACCGGACCACGCCTGTTCACCACGTTCGGCATCTATGCTTGCCACCATCACTGTTGGGCTCGGGCTTTAGCAGCGAGTGAGCAATCGCCACGAACCTCGACTGAGACGGGCGATGGATCGACCCACACGAGGCGACCATCCAGGCAGTCGCGATACCTCGGTCGACACCGGCGGGGTGACCTAGGATCTGGCATGCTCCCCCGCCGCGGTTGGTTCTGAAGCCGGAACCCCGGAAGCGGGACGCGGCTAGGGCCGACGACAGCCGACAGAGACAGTCCGACCGACGCCCGATGGCTGAGTGCGTCTAGATGTGATGTCCAGGGACGTTGCCTTGGGGTGAGGTGAATTCGACCTGTTTTGAGACAGGCGAGGGCCCTGGTTGTGAAGTGGAGCTGTCTAGGAACCGCTTCACACAACACCGAAGGCCTTCGCGTCCCACGTGAGGGCCGCAATGACGCCACGCGCTCGGCTTCGTCTTGCCCGCCTAGTAGTCGATGTCGGTGGACCTACGCCGCTGCGGCGGCGAAGTTCATGGTCTCCGCGCGAAACGCAGCGAGATGGGCGCAGCGATATCACAGCGGGGGGCCCGCGGGATTGGCTGATCGGTCCTCGCGACCGCACCACAGCCCGACAAGACCCCGCCACCGACGATGCGGGCGATTGTTGCGCTGCGGTGGCGGCATCGGTACGGGCCAGTGCAGATCGGCGGGCAGCTCGGTGTGCCGGCATCAACGGTCCACGCCGCGTTGGTGCGATGCAGGATCAATCGGCTCACCCACGTCGACCGTGTGACCGGCGAACCGATCCGACGGTACGAACACGACCATCCCGTCTCTATGATCCACGTTGATGTCACCAAATTCGGCAACATCCCCGACGGTGGCGGATAGCGTTTCGTCGGTAAGCACAAGGCGACCGCAACCGGTCAGCGACCGTCGCACCGCGCAGCAAACACCCCGGCCCGCTGATCGGAACAGCGTTCGTACACGTGATCGACGATCACTCGCGGGTCGCTTACGCCGAGATCTGTGACGACGAAACGGCGGTGAGCGCTCCCGGTGTGCTGCGGCGAGCTGTCGACTGGTTTGCCGAACGCGGTGTCACCGTCGAGCGAGTGCTCTCCGACAACGGGGCGGCCTACAAATCCCACACCTGGACCAACACCTGCACGGAACTGGGAATCACGGTGAAAAAGACCCGCCCCTACCGGCCGCAAACCAACGGCAAGATCGAACGGTTCCACCGGACACTGGCAGAGGGCTGGGCCAACCACACCCACTACACATCAGAAGCAGAACGCCGGCAGGCCCTGCCCGGCTGGATCCACTTCTACAATCACCATCGAGCCCACTCCGCAACCGGAGGCCAGCCACCAGTCACCCCACTGACCAACCTCCCTGGACATCACAACTGGATGATCGTCATAAATTCAGGATCGCCGATCGACAGATGCCGCTCGAAGACCACGCCCATTTGCTGCGCGGTGGCGTCGATGATCCCCCAGGTCGTGGCCTGCAGATGGGTGGCAAACGTCACGTCATCGACACCGTTCTCGCGCCCCCCGTCAATCCACCACTCCGTCGCGGAGAGACCTGACCCGAGTATCGACGCGACGGCCAGCGGAATAGCGGTCAGGTCGGCGTCGATTCCTCGAAGGTTCTCCGCAAACTGGTCTGCGACGACCTCCATGACCGACCTGATCTCATCCGCGGCACTACCGTCCCCGGCAACTGAATACTGGAACATCCGATGGCTGATGAGAAAGCGGACCACCGAAGGGTTTTTACCAACTAGTCCAACGTAGGAACGAATCAACGACCCGATCATGTCGTCGACGGTCAAGTCGCTGCCACCGTCCCGAATGGTAACTTCGGCCGATTCCCATATCATCGCGCCGAACTTGGATCCGACCGAGCGGTAAAGGCCCGCCTTATCGCCGAAATGCCGGTACAGCTTCGGTTTCGACACCCCTGCCTCGGCAGCGATGTCGTCCATGCTCACACCTTCGCCGCACCGCTCGATTGCACGCACAGCAGCGTCGGCCAGTTCCGCTCTCACGACCACTCTGTGGTCGTCCCAGCGGGTGCTCCGTGCATCGAACACGCGGCGCTGTACCTGCTGAGGCGTGGATGAGATCCGACGAACGACTGACATTTGGCAAGACTCTACCAGCGAGACAACACGCGAGAGATCGCCGCCGCGCGCCTAGTCGCTGACGGCGGAGTTCAACCGACTCACTGCCCCGTTGAACGCCTGCGGGGCCTCGAAGTTGATCATGTGACCGACGTGCGGAATGGTCACCGCCTCATGCAACCAGCCATGCTGTTCCAGCCGTTTTACGATTTCGGCGGAATGGGCCTGTGGGGTGAGCTTGTCCGCATCGCCGACGGCGACCGTTGTCGGCACCGACAAGGCATTCAGACCAGCACCGACGTCTATGGTGGCGAGAACGCCGCCCCAGCCGGCTCGTACTGACGGAGGGCACTGCAGAAGGATCTCGCAACACTCGGCAACTACGTCGGGTTGGGCATGTCTACCCATGGTTCCGTACTTTACGAACCGGCGGGTGAGTGCGGTGTTGGGCATCTCCGGGCCGGCCACCGCCAGACTGGCACCGAAGACGCGTTCGAGACGTGCGCGCACCGGCGGGCGCGATCCGATCAGCGTCGACTTGCTGACAAGTTCCGACGGACCGGTGCTCGCCAGCACAGCGCCACGCACGAGCTCCTTAACCGAGTCGGGATGGCCGTCGGCCCACGCCATCACCGACATCCCACCCATGCTGTGCCCCACCACGAGGGCTTTGCGTGGCACCGTCACCACCGCTCGCAGGACGGCCTCCAGGTCATCACCGAGCGCCGCGGGGGCGAACGCAGTGCGCCCGCGATCGCTCGCGCCATGTCCGCGCTGGTCGTAGACGACTACGCGGTTCGACTCGGCAAAGTGCTCGATCTGCGGACGCCAGAACCGACCCTGACAAGCCCACCCGTGACTGAAAACCAAGAGCGGGGCGTCTGGTCCGAGTCCGAACTCTTCGACGGATAACCGCGTCCCATCCTTCGACAGGACCTCTCTGATCCGCCGGGTTTTGGACGCGGCCAACTGGATGTCAGAGGCCATCAAAACTCACCGTAACCGCGTCGGTCAACGGAAGTGCTTGACACGCAAGACGCTCACCGTCCTGCACATCCTCGTCGACGAGGATGTTGTTCTGGACCATATCGATCTCACCGTCGACCAATCTGCACACGCACGCACTGCACGCACCTTCACGGCACGAATAAGGCGCGTTGTGCCCCTGCGACAGGAGCACATCGAGTAGAGGTGTGTTTCGCGGCCACTCTACGGATATGCAGTCTCCGTTCAGGTACACGGTTGCGGTAGCGACACCGTCATCGTCGCTAAGTCGCCGCAGCGTCGCCGTGTCGAATGGATCACCCGACAAAGACTGGAATACCTCACGATGGACGTTCGAATGGTCCACACCGCACTCGACCGTGGCCCGCTCTACGAGGTCCATGAACGGCGCGGGGCCGCACATGAAAATCTCGGCGCCCCTGTGATCCCGCAGGATTTCCGCAACAGCTTGCGCGGTCGGGATACCGCGCTCCGACTCGAGCCAGCTGACCATAGAAAACCGTTCAGGAAACTCCACCGCGATCTGCTCAAGTTGGCTTCCGTACATTACCGACTCGAGGTCGCGATTCGCGTAAAACAGTACCACTTCACCAGCGCCGGCAATCAGCGCCGATTTCACCAACGAGAGAACCGGCGTGATTCCGCTGCCACCTGCGAAGAACGCCATATCCACGTCCAGATTCTTCGCAGTGAATTGTCCAGACGGCGCTAGGACTGTCATCCGCATACCCACCGTCGCGTTGTCACACAACCAATTCGACGCGTAGCCGTCGCGGGTACGCTTGACGCCGATCTCGAGACGGAAATCATCGACATACGGCGAGCTGCTCAACGAGTAACACCGAGCGACTTGATCGCTCCGGTCTGAGGGGATCTTCAAGGTTACGAACTGACCCGGCGCGTATTTGAAGTCATCGACAATCTCGTCTGGGACGTCGAACGAGATGGTCACCGAGTCGCTAGTTTCCTGAACGACGTCGACCACGGTGAGTTCCCGAGCTCGCGATCGTGCCACCATAGGCGCGTCCTGTTCCAGCGTCATTTGATGAGTCCCCGCCTACGGGCAACGGCGTATCCCGCACGCGTCAGGGGCGCTGCGATATCTTGGTAACGAGGTCCGACAACGCGTGCGACGAAATCGAATCCACGGGCGTCGGCGCCGATCAGAACACGGGCTCGCTTCTTGTCCACACCCTTGAGGATGGTCGACGCAGCCTTCTCCGGCGTGCTCCGAGCAATCTTTTGGAACATCGACGCGATGGTTGTGGTGTCGCCCATCTCGGAAACGCCACGAGCGTTGTTCACGATGTTGGTCTTGACGCCGCCCGGGTGAACGCAGGTAACAACCACGGGATGGCGACTTATCTTCATCTCTTGACGCAAAGCTTCGGTGAATCCTCGAACACCGAACTTAGCGGCGTTATACGCGCTCTGGCTCGGAATCCCGATCAAACCGAAGACACTCGAGGTGTTGATCAGATGCCCGTCACCCGAGGCGATCAGATGTGGCAGGAACGACTTTGTTCCATTAACGACGCCGCCGAAGTTAATCCCCATGAGCCAGTCGAAATCAGCCCACGACATGTCGACAACATCCGCACCGAGGGCGACTCCGGCATTGTTGAACACCAAGTTGACCTGACCGAACGATGACTGCACCGCGTCGGCGTAATCGCCGAACGCATCGCGGTCCGCAACATCGAGAACTGAGGCCTCGACTGTGGCGCCGTACTTGGTCCGGCAGATGTCGGCGGTTTCTTTGAGATGCATCTCGTCGATATCGGATAGGGCTAGCGACGCCCCTCGTTCGGCCAACTGCATCGCCAACGATCTACCGATTCCCGAAGCGGCACCGGTGATCACGGCGACCCTCGAAGCGTAGTCACCTGACGTCGAAATAGTCACTTTACAAACCCACTCTGCGATGATTGAAAATGTTCACTGTCTAGGCAATTTCGTACTCGGCGGCGTTAAAATCCTTCGTGGCGCGCCAGTACTGCCAAGTGAAACCGGGCCAGACTGTTCGATTCACACCCAGCGAGTCCAGGTACCAGCTCGTGCATCCACCGTTGGTCCAGACCCCGTTGGCCAACTTGCTTTGGATGTCGTCGTTGAACTTCCCCTGAACGGCCGACCGTACGTCGATACGCTGTGCGTCTTTGCTGTCGACCGCGTCGATCACTTTCAAGATGTACTTGATCTGCTGTTCGATCATGAAAACGACGGAGTTGTGTCCCAATCCGGTGTTCGGCCCGAGGAGAAAGAACAGATTGGGAAAGCCCTCGGTGGTGATACCGAGATGGGTGTTGATGCCCGTCTCGCGCCAGTGCGATGGAAGATCCTCACCGCGGGCACCCTTGAGCGCCAACGAATCGAAGCCATCGGTGACGTGGAAACCCGTCGCGTAGATGATCACATCGACCGGGTAAGACTTGCCATCAGACGTGACGATGGAGTCCTCTGTCACCTCTGCGATCCGGTCGGTGACGACCGTCGTGTTCGGCGCTGCAAGAGCCGGGTAGTAGTCGTTCGATCCGAGGATTCTCTTGCAGCCGATGCGGTACGAGGGGGTCAGCTTCTCGCGGAGAACCGGATCACTGATGGAACGCTTGATGTTCCACTTGGCGACCTTCTCGATGGGACGCATCATGTTGGAATGGCCGTTGAGTCCGAATGCCAGGCTCTCGGCACCCCAATAGACCGACCAGCGAGCGAGCCGACGCGTAAGCGGAACCTTGCTGAGAACTGTGCGGATTCCGGCGGGAACCGCGAAGTTCTTCCGCGGAAGCACCCACGCTGGTGAACGCTGGAACACCGTGAGTTCGCCCGCCTCTTTCTGCACGAATGGAAGAAACTGAATTGCGCTTGCTCCGGTACCCAGCACAGCCACCCGCTTACCTGCGAGCTCCACTGAGTGATCCCACTGAGCGGAATGAAACGCCTGACCCGTGAACTTCTCGATTCCAGGAAGGTCGGGATAGTTCGGGATGTGCAATGCGCCGACGCCTGACACCACATACTGAGCGATGTATTCGCGGCCGGCCTCGGTTCGCACATGCCACCGCGACTCGGGTTCGCTCCAGTACCCCGACACCAGCTTCTGACCGAAGTGGATCTTCTGCGTAACCCCGCGCTTGTCGGAGACCTCCTGTAGATATCTCTCGATCTCGGGCTGTGACGACCACACCTTCGACCAGCTACCCCGGCTCTCGAAAGAGTACGAGTACATCAGAGATGGGACATCGCATGCGCATCCCGGATAGGTGTTGTCTCGCCAGGTACCGCCCACGGATTCAGCTTTTTCCAGAACGAGGAAGTCGTTGATCCCTTTACGGCGCAACTGCACCGCCATCCCGAGTCCTGAGAATCCGCTGCCGATGATCAATACTTTGGTTGTGATCGGCTCGTTGGACTTGGGCGTCTTAGCGGAGCGTGGTGACCGCTTCGTGGTGGATGACGTCATGGATGATGCTCCTAAATGAAAGAGTGTTGGCGATGCAGTTGGGTCGAGCGAGTTGGGGGCGTCGAAGCCGCCGCTCACATTGATTGAGAACGGTCGGTCACCGAAGATCGTCGGGAAGGCTTCGCGTCAGACGCCACATCGCCATGGTGAACTTGCCCTCCATCATCCCGGCTTCGTGGAAGAACCGGATCATCGGCTCCGACATGAACTGAATGTTGACTCGGTAGTGCGGGCTGGTCTGCTGTGCGAACAAGCCGCGCAGACGGCCGATTCCAACGGCCGGATAAACGTTGGGGTTGATCAGCAGCGGGTATGCGAGGTTGGCAATCACCGCCAGCACTCCGCGGTGCCACGCGCGCGAGATTTTACCGCGACGCTGCATTCCCTCGACCATATCCAGGCGCGCAAAGGTGATGTGTCGAGCTTCTTCGAGGACGTGGATTTTCATGAGCTGGCGCAACTGCGGCTGCATCTCGGGGTCGCTCATGGCCTCGCGTTGTGCGCGATCGAGGATCTCCTCGATCAGCAGCGTCGCGCCCGAGACCGATGGACCGAGGGGCACGAAGTGCAGCATCTTGGCGACGCTCAAGAAGCCCTTGGGTAGACGGTAGGGCTCGATGCCCATCTTGTTGATCAGACGCGCAAACATGATCGAATGTCGCGACTCGTCGCCGATCTCGGTCAACGAGTAGAGCGATCGCTCGTCAGTAATCGCCCCCTTGGCAGTGGTTCGCAACAGCGCGGAACTCAGCAAGTTCTCGGCGTAGATCCCAAAGCTGAGGATGCTCGCGATCTCGTGTCGGCCGAGTTCGAACTTCTGCTCGTCTGTCATCTTGCTCCACAGCTTGGATCCGTAGAGCGACACCCGATGCTCAGGCAGGAAGCGCTTGCCCTCTTCCCACGGCGATTCCCAGTCGATGTCGATCTCGGCGTCGTAGAACTTCTCGGCAGACGAGCGGAGTAGACGGCCGGCCGAGCGCTGCATGTCGACCGGCTTCCGTCCGTTGACACGCGCTAGGCCTTCGGTGGAAACAGTGGTCTTGGTCTCGACATCTTGAATGGTCATCTGACGCCTCCTTGTTGATCGGGTGGGGTGTGGTCCCGTTAGGTACCTGTTACTCCAGGTACCCGGTACTGATAGTATTCTCACCTACGACCGAATTTGTCAACGGCGATGTACGAAAGTGAGACCCAATGTCAGACGACCACGATCTCGACTACACCGGCGAAGCCGTGCTGATCTGCCGAGGAAAAGAGATTCCTGTCGCTCTCAAAATCAAGGGCTATTTCCAGCCGCTCAACGGCCTGTACACCTGGTACGGCCGGATCGAGAAGAACGACGCGCTCGATGCGGTACTGGAGGGCAAGCGGACAGTGGCGGTGGTGTCGACGCCCGAGGGACGCGCCGAATGCGTCGTGGGAGACGTCGACTTCTGGGGCCGCTACCGAGTGAGCGGCAAGAGCCGCCCGCCGTACCACGTACCGAGCACTCTAGAAGAAGTGGAAGCGATCGCCGAGAGCGAACACCACAGCTGATCTGCCAGCAGACGGTTGTTTCGGGGTGACTTCACGCTCTCCTCAATTGGCCCGTCGCATTTCACCGCACCGATGCATGACCAATCGTTCGAGAGGAAGTAAGACACGTGCGTAGCGCGTCGACCGTGGACAGCGGTCCGTCCCCGAAACCACCGTCGAAGAAGGCTGCGGCGAACGGCGAGTACAGCGCCCTGCTGGAGAAGTTGGCCTGGCTCGTCTTGCGCCGCAAGGGTTTCGTGGCATTGGTGTGGATCATCATCGCCGGCGGGCTTGCGCTGTTGTTTCCACAGCTCGAGTCGGTGATCAGAGACCAGTCCGTGGACCCGATCCCAGCCAGTGTCCCATCGTTTCAGACGCTCGACCGAATGGGAACCGCGTTCAACGAGCGCGGTGCGAAGACCACCGTCTTCGTGGCCATGGAGAACAAGGGTGGACTGAACGCCGAGACCCGTGCCAAGTACGGCGAACTGGTCGCCGCGCTGAGCGCTGATAGTCAGCACGTCATCGCGGTGCGTGACCTTCTCGGTGACCAGCTCACCGAGAGTCAGGCGCTGAGCAGTGACAAGAAGGCGTGGTATTTGCCGGTTTCGCTGGAGGGCACCCTCGGTGGTCCGGAGGCCGCCGCCGCCGTCGATTCGGTTCGCGAGATCGCGGACCGAATATTCCAGGGCTCGGGAACAACTGTGCGGATCACCGGCCCGCCCGCCACGTTCAGCGATCAGCTCGAGGTGGGCGAGTCGGATCTGCTCGTGATCACCCTCGCGACCGTTCTCATGATCGCGGCGATCCTGTTCATCGTGTATCGATCGCTGTTCACTGCCCTGATGCCGCTACTGGTGGTGGGCATGAGCCTGGCGGTTGGTCGTGGAGTCCTGTCCGGACTGGGTGAGATCGGCATGCCCGTATCGCAGTTCACCTCGATGTTCATGACCGTGATCATCTTCGGCGCCGGCGTGGACTACTCCGTTTTCCTAATAAGCAGGTATCACGAGGCCATCCGCTCCGGAAGTACGCCAGATGTCGCGATTGCGCACGCCAACGGGACAATCGGACGCGTGGTGTTGGCGTCGGCGGCGACTGTCGCCCTCGCCTTCCTGTCGATGGCATTCGCAAAGCTCAGCGTGTTTCGAACGCTGGGACCGGCGTGCGCCATCGCCATCGCCATCGGTTTCCTGGCAACGGTCACGCTGTTGCCGGCGGTGCTTTCGTTTGCTGCGAAACACGGTGCGGGGCTTCCGCGCAGGGACTTGACGCGGCGATACTGGCATCGCGTCGGGGCTTTCGTGGTCCGGCGACCGGTGCAACTTCTCGCTGTCAGCATCGTCGTTCTGATCGGCCTCAGTCTCATCGCCGCGACGATGAGGATTACGTACGACGATCGCGAGGGACAACCCTCCTCCACCGAGAGCAACGAAGGATACGCCCTTCTTAACCGACACTTTCCCGAAGACACGATCATCTCGGAGTTCTTGGTCGTGGAGTCCAAGAAGGACATGCGGACGGCGCAAGGCCTCGCGGATCTCGACCAGATGGCATCGCGGGTCGCGCAGACACCGGGTGTCACTCGCGTGGTCGGCGTTACACGTCCGACCGGTGAGAGACTCCGACAGGCACAGTTGTCGTGGCAGAACGATCAGATCGGCAGCAAGATCACCGAGCAAACGGGAGACGCGCAAGCACGCAAGGGCGACCTGAACCTCCTCCAGACCGGGTCCTCGCAACTCGCAGGTGGCCTCGCACTTCTGCGGGATCAGATCACCACCAACCTCGCACCACTCGGAGGTCTGCTCGGGCAGGCTTCGGCCGCAGGCGGTCAACTCAGTCAGTACCGGCCGTTGGTGGACGAACTCGCAAGCGCGGCGCCGGCTCTCGATCAGTTCTCGCAACAGGCGCCACAGCTGGCGAGACTGGCTCGGCAGGCTCAGTCGGCGGCGGATACCGTTGCTCCCGCGCTAAACGCGCTCGACGCCCCGTGGTGCAAGCAGATCCCACAATGCTCCGACCTCCGCACACAGACCGCTGACATCCGCTCGCTCGCCGAGAACCAGTCGCTCACTCGCTTCGCGGACTTCGCTACGAGCCTTGGTGGGATCCGCGCGCCGGGGGCGGCGGATGTCGCGCAGTTGCAGGACTCGTTGAATGTTCTCGACTCCGCCTTGCAGATAATCAACGGACAAGACCTCAGTAGCCGACTGTCCCAACTGCAGACGGGGGTCGGCGCACTCGCCGACGGAGCTCGTCAGTTGTCTGGCGGTGTGACCGCATTGGTGGACAGCAATGTACAGCTGCTCGCAGGACTGTCGCAGGTGGCCGCCCAACTCCGGGCACCTGAGAAGGCAGTCGGCAGCTCCGATTCCGCCACCGGATTCTATCTTCCGGCCGACGCTCTCAAGGATCAGACTTTTCGTCAGTTGGCCAAGCAGTTTATCTCACCGGACGGCAAGATGGTCCGCTTCGCAGTGCAGACTGCATACGACCCGTATTCGGCTGATGCAATTGATTTGGCCAACAAGCTCGATGACGTCGCCGAAAGCGCCATGCCGAACACTACTCTTCAAGGCGATCGCGCTTCCGTGGCCGGGTTTCCAGCCATTAACGCAGACGTGCAGGACCTGCTGTCTTATGACTTCAAGTTGTTGGGTATCGCCACTCTGCTAATCGTCCTACTAATCCTGGTACTCCTACTGAGGGCGATCGTCGCACCGATATATCTGCTGGCAACTGTGGTCCTCAACTACCTCGCCGCGCTGGGTATGGGTGTCTTTGTCCTACAACACCTCCTGGGCAACGGCATTTCGTGGCCAGTACCCCTGGTGTCGTTCATCGTTCTCGTAGCCGTGGGCGCGGACTACAACATGTTGCTGGTGTCGCGGCTGAGAGAGGAGACCACCGTTACTGGAAGACTGGGCGTCTTGAGAACCGTTGCTCGTACCGGATCGGTCATAACTTCGGCGGGATTGATCTTCGCGGCGAGTATGTTCGGGTTGGCTTTCGGCTCAATTGATGTCATGGTCCAGATCGGTTTCGTCGTCGCTGCTGGTCTTCTGCTCGATACGTTCGTGGTTCGAACGCTGGTCGTGCCAGCACTGGCAGTTCTTCTAGGGGCGGCCAGCTGGTGGCCGGGAACTATCTACTCTGCATCCGTCGCGCCCGAGCACATGCCGAACCTAGCTAAGAACCGCTGAGTTCGGGCGCTTCGCCAGTCGCTGCTGTTACGGGGGTCGGCGGGTACGATTCGATCGAAAGTAGGACGACCACCCTCCCGGTTTTGTTCGTAAAGATTAGCCACGGCACTGGTGAAGAACCCACACCGTCCGCGGCGGCGATGGCTCCACCTTCAGCGTGGATACACCCCTCGGTCTCGGCTCGGAGCAATCTCAAAGTGATCGTAGGTGGGTTGAAGGACGCCAAATCGTGAAGCGCTCGACTCCGATAGTCACCACCGCGGTCACAACGACGCGTCCAGGCAGAACCATCTCAGCGGCGGCCCTTGTCACTGCGACGATGGGCCGCGCTACACGAGACATGCAGCAGGAACCAATTTCCTGATCCGCCACACCGTGTATGCGGGTAGATGCAGCCCCGGCGGGCGGGCAACCCGATGACGGCCACTCGATGCTGACTAAGTACTTACCCCGCGGGACGCGGCAGATCGCACCTCGAATCGTGAGATTGTTCCACCTGGCGAATGGTTGGTGAGAGACATACCCCATGGGGTATATTGGGCCTATGGAATTACGCGTCGATTGCTACGTGGATCCGGCCTGCCCGTTCGCATGGGCGACGTCGCGGTGGCTCACCGACGTCGCTGAACAGCGCGAGGACGTGACGTTGACACTTCGGCAGATGAGCTTGGCAACGCTGAACGCGGACGTGATTGCGCGCGGCGAGATGGACCCGTCGATGGCGCATCACATGGACACGTCGCGGACAGGTGGGCGCCTGCTGGCCTCGGTCGACCCATCGCACTTCGCCGAGATGTATGCCGCGTTGGGTCGTCGCGTCCACCTCGAGCACCTGGACATCACTGCCGATGTCGCACGGGATGCGCTCACCGAATGTGGTCTCGACCCCGGCCAGGCTGCTGCCATTGACGACCCGACGCTCGACGAGCGCGTCGAGGCTGCCCACGCCCACGCTGTGCGCATCTACTGCGAGTCCTCGGGGACGCCGATCGTCGCGATCGATGGCCGTGCGTTCTTCGGCCCGGTGATCACCGAGATCCCCACCGGTACCGCCGCCACCGAACTGTTCGACGCGGTCGTCGTCCTCGCCCACTCGTCGGCGTTCGCGCAGATGCAGCGCCCCCGGTCAGGGCCTCCGACCCTGACGAAAGGCTGAGCCGGATGTGTCACGCAGTGACCTGCCGCATCTGCGGCAAGACCACCTGGGCCGGGTGCGGCCGCCACGTCGCCGATGTCAAACGTCGAGTGCCGGAAACGAACTGGTGCGCCGGACACCCTGACCAACCCGCCCGCTCGATCTTCTCTCGACTGACAGGACGCAACCGATGACCAGAACCGACACAGCCCGCGACGCGTCCGACTCGACGTCCGAACGGGACTCCCGTCCGGGCCTGCTGGGCCGCATCGGCGGATGGGGCACCGACCATCGCCGGATCCTGTTCGGGACGTGGCTCGCCGCGATCATCGTCCTCGGAGCGTTCGCGCCCTCGGTGTTCTCGTCGCTGGCCGGCGCGGGATGGCAGGCCAACGGGTCGGAATCAGTCCAGGTCCGCGACCTCGCCCAACAGCACTTCGGCGGCAACGCCTCCTCGGCGGTGCAGGTTGTCGTCCACTCCGACACGGCGACCGTCACCGACCCGTCGATGCGGGCGGTGTTCGACCAGATCGGCCGCGATCTGTCCGCCGACCCGCGATTCGGTGAGATCGTCGCACCGCAGCCGGGCATGACGATCAGCCGCGACGGACACACCGGCATCCTCATCGCCGGCGCGAACGCATCAACCGACGAGATGGTCGCCGCAGTCGACGACCACAAATCGGAGTTGACGGCCCTGTCGCGCGACGGCATCGAGGTCTATCCCACCGGGGCGTCAGCGTTGTGGGCCGACTTCAACAAGGCCAACCACGACGCGATGATCAAAGCCGAACTGTTCTCCTGGCCGGTCACCCTTGCGATCATGGTCCTCGCCTTCGGATCACTGGTCGCCGCCGGCTTACCGCTTCTGCTGACCGTTGCCGGTTTGGTGGCATCGGCAGGCGGCCTGGTCCTGCTGAACCAGATCACCCCGATCTCGGTGTGGGCCATGAACTTCGCCATGATGTTCGCCCTCGCACTCGGTATCGACTACGCCCTGTTCATCGTGTCCCGATTCCGGGATGCGTTGAGCAAGAGCGGCGACCGCCGCCGTGCGGTCATCGAGACGATGGACACCGCGGGAAAAGCTGTGTTCCTGTCCGGACTGACGGTTCTGGTGAGCCTGTCAGCAGTCCTGTTGGTCCCGGCTCCGGCGGTGCGCACCATGGCGGTCGGGATCATGCTGGCCGTCGTCTTCGTCCTGGCGGCGACCCTCACACTGTTGCCCACCGTCCTCGGCGCGCTCGGCCCCAAGGTCAACGCCGTCGCACTGCCCTATGCGAAACGGCAGGAACATCGCTCACCGGTGTTTCACCGGTGGGGCACGCTGCTGCACAAGCACCCATGGCCGTTCGCCGTCGTGTCACTCGGCATCCTGGTGCTGCTCGCGCTACCGGTGTTCGGACTCAAGATCGCGATGCCATCGATCTCGGTGGTGCCGCAGGACTCGGCTGTTCGGCAGGGCTACGCCCTCGTCCAGGAGCAGTTCGGTCCCGGCGCTCCCGGAGCGCTGCAGGTCGTCGTTCCTCAGGCCGACGCTGCCGCGACCGCATCCACCGCTGCATCGAGTCCAGGCATCGCGATGGTGACCCCACCGCAGCCGGCCCGTGACGGATCCGACTACGCACTGCTACAGGCAATTCCGTCGGTCGACCCGTCTGATCCGCAGATGGGGTCGATCCTCGACACCCTGCGTGATCGGGTTCCCGCCGACGCACTGGTCGGCGGGGCGCCGGCGGAGAACCTCGACCTACAGAAGGCGTTGAACGACTACCTGCCGATCATCGTCGGGGTCATCCTCGCCCTGGGATTCCTGCTGCTGCTCATCGCGTTGCAGGCGCCGATCATCGCCCTGCTGGGCACAATCGTCAGCCTGCTCTCCACCGGGGCCGCGTTCGGAGTTGCCAAGCTGATCTTCCAAGACGGTCACGGCGCATCGCTGCTCGGCTTCACCCCGCAGGGATTCCTCGACGGGTGGGGGCCGGTGTTCTTCTTCGCCATGATCTTCGCGATCGCAATGGACTACACCGTGTTCCTGCTGGCGACCGCGAAGGAACACTACGAGAAGACCGGCGACCCCCACACCGCGCAGATCGACGGGATGGCCCATTCCGGACGGGTCATCTTCGCCGCCGCGGCGGTGATGGTCGCGGTCTTCTTCAGCTTCGCACTCGCCGATCCACTCCCCCCGAAGGAGATGGGGATCATCCTGGGAGTCGCAGTCCTGCTCGACGCAGTGCTCATCCGACTGATCCTGCTGCCGGTGTTGCTGCGCATCACCGGACACGCCGGATGGTGGTCACCCGCCTGGCTCCGTAAGGCGCTACCCGCAATTCGTTTTTCCCACAACTGAATCACCCCACACCTCTCAGCACCACCAACAAAGGAGACCCCATGAACCTCGGACTGACCACCACACTGACCGACACCGACTTCGACGACGCCAAGCAGAAAGTGACCGCCGCACTCGCCGATCAGGGGTTCGGCATCCTCACCGAGATCGATGTCCAGGCCACCATGAAGAAGAAGCTCGACGAGGACATGGAGCCCTACACCATCCTCGGCGCCTGCAACCCCACCCTCGCCCACCAGGCGCTCGGCGTGCAACCACAGATCGGAATGCTGTTGCCGTGCAACGTCGTCGTCCGTGCTGACACCTCCGACACCAGTGGCCGTTCCATGATCGTCGAGGCGATGAACCCCGACCTGATGGTGTCGGTCACCGGCGAGGCCGGCCTCGCACCAGTCGCGGCCCGGGCCTCGGAGCTCCTCGGCAACGCCATCGCCGCACTCGACAACCACTGACGTCACGTCGGTCCGAGCCCAGAGGTTGGTATGCCCCCGGGGGTAGACTCGCCGGACACGAAAAGGGAGGAACCCATGACCGGAGACGACGAAACCATCGCGGTGGTACTCAACCGGCTACGCCGCGCACACGGCCAACTCGGTGGGGTGATCTCGATGATCGAAAACGGCCGAAATTGCAAAGACGTCGTCACCCAACTCGCCGCCGTCTCCCGAGCCCTCGACAAAGCCGGCTTCAAGATCGTCGCCACGGGCCTCCGGGAATGCATCACCGGAGACCCCGACGCCAAAGAACCCATGACCGAGGAAGAACTCGAAAAACTCTTCCTCGCCCTCGCCTGAAGGCCTCCGCCAATCCCCACTCTCAATTGCGGCGCTCGCCGCGGGCACCGCGCCCGCGCAACGGCCGATTCGAGTGCAGGGACCGCATTGGTCCATTGGGCCTCAGATGCGAAGGTGGCGGCTGGTGGGTTCTTGTTCGGTGCCGTTTGCTGTTGCCTGCTTTCGGTGTCCTCGGTCACAGGCGATGTGTGCGTTCCGGACCGCGGTCGCGGCCGCGTTGTAGTTCGGCGATGCACTCCACTGTGGTAGCGCCGCCGGCAAGTCAGTCCGGGGAGGTTCGATTTGGGAGTTTTTTCACGACGTGGCCGGGACACTGAGGACCGGCCGATCGGCTTGATGGATGAGTTGCGCGGCGACGGTGTCGCCGAGGGCTTCACCAATTCGGGCCAGGAGGTCTCGGCGCGGAACACCGATCACGATGAACGCTGCGTCGAGGGTATCGGCGTCCTCGCGGATCCGGCGAGCAGCGGCTCCGTAGTACTCGCGGTAGGACCAGTGATCCCATCCTGCTTGCTGTAGTGAGCCGAGGGTGCGGGCACGGATGCGGGCGACTGCGTCTTCGGTGTCGGCTTCCCATTCGGAGTTGTCGGGGTCGACCGGGGTGTCGTCCGCATCGCGTACGTGCACGGCGCGCAAGTGGGCGTTGAGTTGGCGGGCCAGGTGCACAGCGGTCTGCACGGCGCAGGTACCGGCGTCACTGGCGTTGACTCCGACGATCAAGACCTGTGTGATCTGACCGAGATCGCCAGGCCCATCGATGTGGTGTGCGGTGTGCGGGTTGGTCATTTTATGCCTTTCATAGCGACATGACGACAGGCCCGTCGCGGCGGCCCCGACCAGAAACGACCACGTCCGTAGATCCCGTTCGAACACCGGGGCCACTTGACGAACACACAGACATCTCAGGCCGCTAAGAGGTCAAATTGTGGGCCGCGTTTGGTCGGTCTGCCTGGTGCCAGGTGGCCCGGTGTGGGACGAATTCGTTGTTGGTGGGATGTCTCCGACGTGGCTGATTTCCGCTGGCCCGAGGTGCGCTTGGAGATGGGAAAGGAGCTGCTGTAGTAGATCGGCGAGCTGTTGGCGCTGTCCTGGTTCCATACCGGCCAGCAGGGTTTCTTCGTTGATCAGGACCCTCGCTACGAGGTCGTCGACGAGCTGGTGGCCCGCGGCGGTGAGTTCAACGTCGACGACGCGGGAGTCCACTCGTGGCCGGCGGCGAACTAGCCCCGCCTTCTCGGCGCGAGCGAGACGCTGCGAAATAGCTCCAGCGGTGACCAAGGCGGCGTCGGCGAGCTCACGAGTCGTTAGCTGGTAGGGCCTTCCGGACCGGCGAAGGGTCGACAGCAGGTCCATGGTCGCCACGTCAGCGTTGAGTTCACGCAGCAACCTGGTCCGCTCGTCACCAAGGAGTTTCGCGGCCTGCCACACCCGTGTAACGACTCCGATCGATTCCACGGGCAGATCCGGACGCTCCCGCCGCCACGCTAGAGCGATCGCATCGACCGGGTCTACGACCTCATCACCTGTTGGCATCACCAGTCCCTTTCCGCTAGCGTCACGTTTAGACCTAAACATACATAGTGAGGAGAACGAGTGCCAACAATCGTGGTTACCGGAGGCGGGACTGGAATCGGCAAGGCCATCGCGCAGCAACTGGCCCATGACGGTACCGACGTCGTGGTCACTGGTCGACGGCGTGACGTGCTCGACGACACCGCCGCAGCGCTCGGCGGGGCGGTACGGGCCGTCGAGCTCGATGCGACCGACCCGTCGGCGGTGCGCACGTTCGCTGCGCAGATCGGCCGCGTTGATGTCCTGGTCAACAACGCCGGCGGCAACACCGACTTCGACCACCCCGCCCCCGTCGGGCTCGACGAGGTTGCCCGCGCATGGCGTAGAAATCTCGACAGCAACCTGATCAGCGCAGTTCTGATGACTGAAGCGTTGCTACCAGCGATGACAACCGGCGCGGCAATTATTTCGATTGGTTCTATCGCAGCCGACAAAGGCGCAGGCTCCTACGGTGCAGCCAAAGCAGGTTTAGCGTCGTGGAACATCGACCTCGCTCGCCGCGTAGGTGACGCTGGTATCACCGCCAACATCGTCTCACCCGGCTACATCGGCGAGACCGAGTTCTTCCGCGACGCACTCGACGACACCAGCGTCGAATCCATGGTCGAGGCAATCATCACCAAACGCGCCGGCACGCCCACAGACATCGCGCAGACTGTCGCGTTCCTTGCCTCACCCCACGCCCGCCAGATCACCGCCCAAACGTTCGCCGTCAACGGCGGCGAGCACCCCTCACGCTGAAGCCATTTCGACAATGAGCTGGTCCGATCGGTGCTCAATCGAGCGTTGCTGATGACCAAAGGCCCGGGCCTCGTCGTAGAGGGTTCTGGACTGTAGGCAGGTGTGGAGTTGGCCGAGGAATTTGTTGTAAAGGTTGCGTTGGGCGGCGCGGTTCCAGTCGCCGGTGGCGCGGCGCCGGTCGTAGTGCGCGCGTGCTCCGGGTGAGGCGGTGAGGCTGGCCAGGGTCCAGAACGTGCCGACCGATTCCAGCCGGTTGTTTTTGATCCGGCGGTGGGTGATCACGGTTTTCTTGCCGCTTGCCCTGGTCACTGGTGCAGCGCCGGCGTAGGCCTTCAGTCCGCGGGCATCAGCGAACCGTGCGCGGTCGTCGCCGATCTCACCGAGCAGTCGGGCACCGGAGGTTGTCGACAGGCCGGGAAAGCTGGTGATTATTGGCGCATCGGGATGCTCGTTGAACCGTTCGGCGGCCGCGGCAGCGAGGCGTTGTTCAGCGATTACCGCGGCGTCGTACTGATCGAGCAGCGCAAGTAGGTGCACTGCCATCGCCTCTTCGACCATGACAGGTTGCCGCAGATGCTTGGTCGATAAGATTGTGCGCAGCGAGGCGGCGTGGGTGGCGATGTAGCGTTCGCGGCCCGCTTTGACCAGCAACCCACGCAGCCGCGCCGGGGTGAGCGTTGCAGCGATTGTCGGCGTGGGTGCGCGCCGTAGAATGGTGCGTACATCGCAGCGGGTCAACCCGCCTGAGAGCATCGCCACCATCGCTACCGCGGCCGGGAAGTACTCACCCAATAACGCGGTGATCTTGTTGCCCATTGCGATCCGAGACCACACCGCGTCCTGATGCGCTCGAGCAAGGACCCGGATCGCTTTGGCCAACTCGCTATCAGCGGGCAGCGGGCGGTGCGCATGCAGGTCGGTGCGCACAATGTTGGCCAACACAATTGCGTCAGTCACGTCAGCTTTCGCCCCCGACACCGCGTGCCGCGTCCGATACCGGGCTGCCGCCAGCGGGTTAATGGCGTACACCGGCAACCCGGCAGCGACCATACTGGCCACCAGCAGGCCGTGATCGGTTTCGATCGCGACCGGAACATCCGCCTCGCCGCGGCCAGCGTCGTGAAGCGTCTCCAACAGTTGGCTAACCCCGGCTGCGTCGTTGGCGATACGGCGAGTCACGATCGGTGTGCCGTGCTCATCGACCACGGCCACGTCGTGATGGTCACTGGCCCAGTCGATCCCACAGTAGATGCTCACATAACCTCTTCCCTGCTCAATTCACATTTGGTCGGTCACGCGGTTGTGGGCCAACGAGGCAGTACGACGCCCTAATTGCAGGACTCAACGGGTCCGTCATCTCAGTGGTCATTGATGCCCCGGTACACGGACTCGCTCAATGCGAAGAACTCGACGGTTCGCGAACATAGATAAGAGCTCTGGATCCCGTGCACCCGGCCCACACCAACAAACCCACCACACCGGAACGCCGACACGTGTTGAGCGCGCCGGTCTGTGTAGAGACGTCGCGCGTCAGGAACCCAGAGACATCCACTCAAGACAGCTCGACGCCCCGGGCGGCAGGTGCAACCCGGCTGGGGTTACGAACCAATTAGGAACCCATCCGACCAGCATGGATCTCAGGCGGTGAGATCGTGGCCGCGGGGGCAGCGCTGTGGCGCTGTCTCGTGCCACGTCGCTGCTGCGCCGCGCGATCCGTGCCCAGCATGTGTGGACGGTAGTTTCAGTACCAGTCATTCCCATCGACCATGACTTCGTGGAGGGGAAGTCTTCGATGCTCTGATACCCACTCTTCCGTTGGTTCAGCCGAGTACAGGTCACCAACCGCGATCGAAAGCGGGCAGGAGTCCGCGGGAATGGCATCGGCCGCTGTTCGCAGCGATGCCCGTGTGGGCTCAGGAATCAGTTGCTCGTTCACTAGCGCCCTGCAGGCGCGGCGACGGTTCATGTCATGAAGAACCCAGGTGACCTGTCCGGGCGGATCTACTACTGCGGCAAGCCCGATGTCCTCCGAGGGGGAATCAATCTGGCCCGGGAACAGCTCGTCGTCGATGAGCCGCTCAACACAGGAACGCCACCGCACAAACTTCGTCGTCCATCCACTGGTCTGATCGTCGTCAAGAACCGCTCTGACCCTCGCGGTGAACTGGTTTCGACTAACCAGCTCGTCTCTCCCGTACAGCATGAGCGCTGTACGGGGAAACCTGTACGTGAGCTTCAAAACGAGGTCGCCAAGATAGCTCTGCAGGCCGTCAGCCGCGTCGAGAGCGGCGTAGGCCTGCTCCAGGGTTGGGCGGTAGCCAGCGTGTACGACGGTATTGCGGACACGCGCGGTTTCGTGCTGCCACGCGTTGAGGTCGGGCTGCTGAGCAGTGTTCCAGTCCCCCTTGAGAAAGACCTGCGTGTACTTCAGCGCCCGCTTCAACGTTGTCGTCACTTGCCCACGGTCGTAGAAGATGTGGACGCAGTCTTCCGGGCGGCGGCCGTCCTCCCAGAGGAGGTGTCGGAGTAAATCGTCGAGCAGAATCTCGCATCCCGTCGCGCTCGCCAGCACACTGGCACGGGTATCGCCTCGGAATGTCAATGCCAAACGGGCTTCGGACTGCGACGCGAGAGCTCCGCCAAGGAAGCCCTCGGCCCGAGCAACAAACGCGTTGACCCTGTCCATGTCGTCTTCTGTGAAATCGGAGCGCACAGCGATCGCCCGCATGTTCGCGGGTAGAAGGTAGAGGTTCACACCACCATCGGGGACGAACCCATGGGCGGTCACGGTGGCCGTCGCCTAGGGGATGGAAAGGGGCAGAGTTTGCAGCGTCAACGGACGCACGGTTCTGCCGCTGACATAGCTACACGCTCGTTGCACCTGCTGCACGCGTTCTATCGCCTGCTCCAACATGAGTCGCGGGATATCCAGCGTCTCCGGTGCGTCTACCTCGTATCGGACGCAACTGGCTTCAACGACGGTCACCGGGAGAGCCATTGGTTCTGTCGCCCAGTTTTGCTCCGACGACGGTTCGTCAAAATAGTCAGGGAATGCCAGCCGGGCCGCAGTAAATCCAAGGCCGGTTCGCTCTTCTTGAGGCTGAGCCGACCCGTTGATCTGCCAAAACTTGAGGGAAATGACCGAACTGGCCGGCCGCGCTTGGTCCGGAAAGTCCTCACGCGTCCAACCCTCGTCACGCGCGGGCCGCGGATCAGTGAACATCTGAATCGACCCTTGGGGCAGATCTAGTGGGTCCTCGAGCGGAAGAAACCAAACCCATGCAGGGAAACTCGTCTGACTAGCGATGTTGACCTCCAGCTGAACACACGGACCGGTGTCGGAGAACCACGTCTTTTGATTTGATTCTCACCCACCTTCAACGCGGACGCGCATTCGGTCAAGGCGCCGTTCGATCGCTAGACATCCCCTAACGGGCGGGCTCACCCGGTTGGCTACGTCTTTGGCGACAGACGCCGGTTTCGGGACAGCAGGACGATCAGCTCGTTGATCTGGGTCTCGTCATAGATCTCACAGACGGCAACCACTACATCCGTTGGTTGGGCCTTCACTCTGCGAAATGCCCGGGACATCACCGTCGCGGGTGTCACCGGCTCCGCCGCGACGTCAGCGGCCCCAGGGAATTCTCGGTCCGCTCCTCGGCGGTCTTGCGCCTTACGCCATGCGTCAACCTGCTGGGCCAGTGGCACCTGAGCGAGTGAGCGGGCGAGGCGTACGGCGAGCTCGCCATTGCGCAACGCGCGCTGCAGCTCGGGCGCGAGCTTGAGCAGCGCACGTCGTTGGGAGATCCAACCTGGACTGCGCCCGAGTCGTTCAGCCGCCGCCGTGGCGCTGCCGGTCTCAGCGACAAGGAGTTCGACGGCGTGAGCTTCCTCCAGGACGTCGAAGTCTTGGCGGTCGATGTTCTCCACGATCGCCGCCCACAGAATTGACTGCCTGTCGTGTGCGAGGGAGTCGCGGATGACGACATCCATTCCAGCCCGTTGGTAGTGGTGGCACGCTGCGAGGCGTCGGCAGCCGTTGACGACCACCCACCGTGCGGCACCCAACTGCGCCGCATCCTCGGGCCACAGAGCTAGCCACGCCGCACGCGTCACGACGGTGCCTGGTTGAAGTTGCCGGTCGGCGATGGTGGCGAGGTCCTCGAGGTTGCCCACCTCGTTGCGCGGGTTGCGCGGGTTCGCCACCAACTGTCCGAGGGGCACGTTCGCGCGGAACACGCCATCAGAGTTCCCTGGTGCGTCGACGGCGGAGCTGTCGCCGACCGAGCCGGCTAGGTCTGCGAGGTCCACGCGCCCTCCCTTGCCGGCCACTACTTGGCCCCGACTTCGAGTTCGAGGCACAGCCGCTGTACGTCCTCGCGGGCCTGCAAGGCCACGCGGGATGATCCGTACTCGGTGACGACGCGTCCCTCGGCGGCGGCACGCGAATGGACCTTGTAGTGCCGGACCACGGTGCGCGCCAGGGGCCACCCGCGCGACCGAACGAACGCCTGAGTCTGTTCGAGGTCGGAGCGTCCGTCGCGGGGGTCCCAGTCGTTGACCACCACCACGTACGGGATCCCCAATGGTTCGATGACCTTGGTGATTGTTCGTGCAGTCGGGTCGAACGCCAACGGCTCGGGAACAATGGGCACGATCACTAGATCCGCCGATGCAAGGACGGCGTCCAACGCGTAGCCGGTGCCACCGTTGTCCGTCGCCCCCGGGGTATCGCCGATCCAACCGGGAGTATCGACGATGACGTGGTCGACACCCGGCAGATGGCGCAGACGACCCAGCATCCCGACGTCGTCGTGGGCTTGGGCGATCCGGAACGGTAGATCAGCAACCCGGTCGGCCCACCACACCGCCGAGCCCTGCGGGTCGATCGACACCGCCAAAACCGGCGACACCTCCCCCTCCCTTGCCGGATCGGTGAGGACGTCTGCCTTTACCGCTGCGAGGTTCATCGCCAGCGTCGATTTACCGACCCCACCCTTCTGATTCATCACCACATGCACACCCATGGTCTCCACCTCCTAGCTCTGCTCGTAAACCACATGTCATCCGACGCTTCGCGCCGCTGGTGTTTACCGCGGTAAACCAGGCCGCTTGGCGGGCCTCGCGCGAACATCGCGCACGACAAGACATCGATCGAATACGGTTGATGGGAGGAGCGTTTGAACGACCTGTCAGCGCGACCTGGGAGAAACCGGCCAGTCCGCAGGCAGTCCGCAGCAGCACCGAAAGGGGCCCTCACTGACAAACACCCACAACGCCGCTCACCAGCAGAAACAGTGAATCCTCAACTGCGTCAACAACACCAAACTCCCAGGTGCGCTCGTTCGGGACGAAGAGGTCGTGGGTTCGAATCCCGCCACCCCGACGTGTTGGTTGAGACACAGATGAGGCCCTGACCAGGGAAACCCGGTCAGGGCTTCCTCGTTTCTCGGTCCTGTCGCCACGGCCTGGAACTTTCTGTCCGCAGAGCGTCCGCAGGAGATTCAGCCGGCGTCCGCAAAGTCACGTCACGAGCCCGGTCCAGAGCGGCCGCGACGGCCGTCGGTGCTGCACGACTACGGCAACAGCGTGGCCGGACTACTGCCCCGTCGAAGGACTACTGCACTTCGGTTAGCAGCGCTGCGCATCATCGACGCGACGAGTCCTCCTGCCATAGCGTCGGTTACAGCTGATGAACAGCCCTGCAGCGGGCGAGGAAAGGTCGACGACAGTGCGCACCCAGACAACATTCGTACGGCCGGTTCGGTCGATGGTGGCAGCCTCTGCCGCGGCAGCAGCTGTCGCGGCAGTGACGGGAGCGGTGGCCCCGTCTGCGGTCGCCATCGAGCGTCCGGTCGAATCGCCGCCCGCGGGCCTCGTACTCTCCGCCCACGCTGTCGCGATCCTCACCGGGAACACCACACCCGGGGATTCGACCGGCACGACGTCGCTCACCTCCGGTACCGCTCCCGACGGGTCGATCGGCGCGCGCACGTCAGCCGGTACCGGCGGAACCGGGTCGACATCGACGCCACAGCCTGCCGGCCCCCTGACCGAGGGACAGGTGGTGATCTCGAATGCGTTGAGCCCGTTGGTGACGACGTCGTTCACCCAGATACCGATGCGACTGTCCTTCACCCCGCTCGCGACCCGGACGCTGAATGGTTTGGGCCCCGGCGCCGCCGGATATGCGTTTCTGCCCACCGGCAACGCTGCGGGTACCGACTCGTTGTCGATGCTGATCCGGGTATTCATCGGCAACGGAACCGACGCCTCGGCCGACTGCGAGGGGGACGGGTGCAACGGCGGTGACGGCGGCCTGTTGTTCGGCAACGGCGGGGCCGGCGCCAACGGCGGCCACGGGGGCAACGCGGGACTGTTCGGCAGCGGAGGCCGAGGCGGCGATGCCGGCGGCATCGGGCAGACCGGCGGCGCCGGCGGCAATGCCGGACTGATCGGCAACGGCGGACAGGGAGGCGCGGGCAGCGCGGGCGCCCAGGGAGCGAACGGCGACGTCGCGGGCCAGAACGGCGGAAACGGAACCGTCGGCGGTGCCGGCGGGCGAGGAGGCAACGGTGGTCTCGTGCTCGGCGCCGGTGGAGCAGGCGGCGCCGGAGGCATCGGCGGAAACGGCGGCTACGGCGCCGCAGCGGCCTCGGGTCTCGACGGCTCGACCCCCGGCGCCAACGGAACTGACGGCACCGCAGGCGGCGGAGGCGGCAACGGCGGCCAGGGTGGCAACGCCGGCGCCGGAGGGCGCGGCGGGCTGATCGGCACGACGGGCGCCGCCGGCACCAATGGGAGCGGCGGTGCGGGCGGCAACGGAGCCGATGGCGGGAACGGCGGCAACGGCGTGAACGGGACCGCGGGTGCAGTCGGGATCGACGGAGCAGACGGCACGGCGCGCGGCGCATCCGGAGCCGTCGGGACCGATGGGACCGTCGGGGGCAGGGGAGGCAACGGCGGGAACGCGGGTGCGGGCGGGGCTCAGGGCAGCGGCGGCGCGGCGGGGATCGGTGGCACGGGTGGATCGGCAGGCGTTGCAGGCTTGTCGGGTCTGCAAGGGGTAGGCGGAAACGGTGCCGACGGTGGCCGCGGGGGCGACGGCGGGGCAGGTGGTGACGGGGTCGCGGGTGCCAATGGCGCCGCGGGGACTCCCGGTTATGAAGGCGGGCCGGGCCAAGCGGGACAGGTCGGTGGCGACGGCGGAAACGGCGGCAACGGAGGCGCCGGCGGCGAGGCCGGTACCGGTGGCTTCGGCCGTGTTTCCGGGACGAACGGTCAGACCGGAACCCGAGGCATCGGCGGAGACGGCGGGAGCGGGGCTCGAGGCGGTGACGGCGGTACCGGCGGCGCTGCTTCGAGCAACGGCGGCTTGCCGGCCGGCGGGGCGGGCGGAGCCGGTGGTGGTGGCGGACTCGCCGGCACCGGCGGCACGGGATCTGTGGCCGGCACCCGGGGCGCAGGCGGAAACGGCGGCAACGGAGGCGCCGGCGGTGCGTCCACGGGAAGCGGCAGCGGATTCCCCAGGGGCGGTGGCGGTGGAACCGGCGGAACCAGCGACACAGGCAACGGCGGCGACGGCGGCGACGGCGGCAACGCCTCATTGGTCGGCGGCGGTTTCCCTTCCGGCGGCGCAGGAGGTGCCGGCGGCACCAGCACTGCCGGCACCGGTGGAAACGGCGGGAGGGGCGGCAACGCGACCCTCGCCGGCACCGGGAGTCCCGCCGCCGGGACGGGTGGCGCGGCCGGCACCGGAGGGGCCGGCAACGGAGCCGTTGGGACGAACGGGACCGCAACCAAAACAGCCAACTGACTGCGAGTTGTCGGGAACACCGTTCGCTGACAACTGACAGCGTGATACCGAAACGCCCCGGTCGATCGGCCGGGGCGTTTCGTTGTTGCGCATCCAGGATTGGTTCACGACATCGGTTCTCGACCCGCACGGAAACGGACCTTCGACCGACCTGAACACCACCGAACGCCACGGGCGTACTCGTGTTACGCCGCCTGACACTCCTGCAACGTGAGGTCTCTCGGCAGCGAGGCGTCGGCGCATTCGAACCCATGTCGGCGGGGCACTCGAGGCTCGAACCTTGCCGTGCTGCCCGAGTTCGACGGCTCAGGTGCCGCGACGTGCCACTGGCGCTGGCGCCGGTCAGCGTGAGACCGAGCCAGCACAACGCCGTCAGCGAGAGCGTGCGCCGCCCAGAAGGACCCCGACTGCGTTGTTCTTCACCACCATCAACGGTGAACCGTTCCACAGCGAAGGAACCCTGCGTACATGGCGATCCCCATCGGAGTGACATGGCCTGTGCGACCCTGTGTCCCATGAGGATCACCGTCTGCAGCGTCCTCGTCGATGACCAGGCGACGGCGCACGCGTTTTACACCACTGTTCTCGGTTTCGTCACGAAGAGTGATGTGGAGATGGGTGAGCACAGGTGGCTGACAGTGGTCTCCCCCGACGCAGTCGACGGCGTCGAGTTGGTGCTCGAGCCGGCCGCGCACCCCGCGGCTGCGCCGTTCAGGGCCGCCCTCGTCCGCGACGGCATACCGTTCACGTCATTCGAGGTCGACAGCGTGTCCGAGGAGTACGAACGACTTCGCGGTCACGGCGTTCGCTTCACTCAAGAACCCACGTCGCAGGCATCGTTCACGACCGCCGTGTTCGACGACACCTGCGGCAACCTCATCCTCATCGCATCGAACGACAACTGACGACGCCAACCCGGACGCGCACCGCGACAACGGCTTCGAGGGCTGGTACGCCGATACCCTCTACCTGACGGCCCTGGCGGAGCCGCGACGGGCGAGCAACCGCGGAGTCACTCACCCGCGCCCGCCGCCCGCCGAGGATGTCGATGCCACGGCGGCCCTCCGCCGGGTCGAGGCGATCGCCCGCTGACACCGGGGGATCCTGTCGTCACCGGACCATGCACTCGATGCCGCCGTGACCGTCGCCGCTGCAATAGGTTGTGACACCGGGGGGAACTGTCGTGGTGGATGTCGTGGTCGTGACGATGATGGGCGGCGGGATCGGCCCGGGCGGCAGGATGACGACCGGGCTGCTCCCGGTGCCGAACTGGCCGGGGACGAACACTTGTGTGCCGCCGATGTTCGTCAGTATCAGTGGCAACGTCGTCGTGTCACCGGCCGGCGCAACCGGCACCGTGATCTCCACGGGAGTACTTCCCCCGTGTCCGTCGGTCAGCGTCACGGTGACGGTGTCCGTGGTCGGCCCCGAGGACGCGGCCGACATCCGGGCGAGGACGCTCGGCGTGTACACGAAAGACCCGGGATAACCGACGACCGGCGTCACGGTCCCGCCGCGTGTGCTGCCGCCGGGGGGGACGGCGTAGGAGATCGCGTCACCGTCGGCGTCATTGCCGACGATCGTGAAACCGACCGTCCCGGAGGTGCCGACGAAGAGGGGCACGTCTCCGATCGGGCCCGACCCGGCGCGGACGGTCGCGGTGGGGGCCGTGTTCGTCGGGGCGATGGCGACAATGACCGGTATGGCGACCGAGCCACCCCGACCATCGCCGGCGTTGACGGAGAACGAGTCGGTGGACGGTCCGCCACCTGCGGCAGAGTGCTGCGCCGTTGCGGACGGGGTGTAGGCGAAACCGCCTGTGCTGGAAATGGTCACGGTGCCGCCGTTGGTGGTCGTGCCGGTGGGTCCGCTGAACGTCACCGGGTCGCCGTCGGGGTCGGTCGCGGTGATCGAGCCGGTGACGACACCGCCGGAGCCCGGTGTGCCGACCGTTGTCGCTCCGGCGACAGGTGAACGGTTCGCCGGGAACGCGGCGATGGGCACCGTGGCCGTGACTGAGATGTTGCTGCCGTGACCGTCGACGACGACGGCGGTGATCGTGTCGGTGGTCGCCCCGCCAATGCCGGCGGCGGTGCGGGCGTCGGTGGTCGGCGTGTAGGTGAAGGTGCCGTCGGCGTTGATCGTCACCGATCCGTTGGCGGGGGTGCCGTTCTGGTACCAGGTGAGGGTGTCACCATCGGCGTCGGTGGCGGTCAAGGTGCCGGTGACCACGCCGGTGGCGGGGTTCGGAATGCCGACCGTCGTGGTCCCCGGGACGGGGTCGGTGTTGATCGGGCTGACGGGCACGACGACCGTGACCGGGACAGAGCCGCCGTGGCCGTCGGTGACGGTCACGGTGAACGTGTCGGAGAAGTTCCCCGTCGCCGCCGCGTCGTGGCGGGCCGCTGCGGTCGGTGTGTAGGTGAAGGAGCCGTCGACGGCGACGGTCACCGCGCCCCTGGCCGGGGTGCTCGCGGTGTAGGTGAGGGCATCGCCGTCGGCGTCGGTGACGGTGATCGTCCCGGTCACGACGTTGGTGGCCTGGGTGACGCCGGTGATCGTCGACCCGTTCGTGAACGGCGCCACCACGGGCGCCTGGTTCGCCGGCGTGACCGGTACGACGACGGTGACGGGCGGCGTGGTGCCTCCGTGCCCATCGGTCGCGGTGATCGCGAACGCGTCGGTGGTCGGTCCACCCGCTGCCGCCGCGTGTGCTGCGACGCCGGGGGTGTAGGTGAACGTCCCGTCGGTGTGGACCACCACGACGCCGCCGTTGATGGCCGAGGTCGCCGTGTAGATGAGCGGATCTCCGTCGGGGTCGGTGATCGACACCCTGCCCGAGACGACGCCGTTCGTGCCGGCCGTGTTGACGGTGGTCGTCCCGACCACCGGTGCCCGGTTCGTGGGCGAGATGGGCACGGTGACAGCGATGTTCGTCGTTTCCCCGTGCCCGTCGTCGACGGTGGCCACGAACGAGTCGGAGGCGACTCCACCCGGCGCGGATGCGGCATGGCGTGCTGCCGCAGTGGGCACGTACGAGTAGGTGCCGTCGGTCGACACCGTGATCGACCCGCCGCCGGCGGTGAGACCACTGCTCGGCGCACGGAACTTCAGGCGGTCGCCGTCGGCGTCGGTGGCGGTGATCGTCCCGGTGACCTGACCGGTCACCGTCGACACCACGGTCGCCGACGAGGTTCCGGCCACCGGCGCCGCATTGGCGGGGGACACGGCCACGGTCACCGTGATCGGCGTCGACCCGCCACGACCGTCGGAGGCGGTGACGGTGAACGTGTCCCAGGTGGTCGGTGCGCTCTGGTCCGACGATGCGGCGTGCCGTGCCGCGGCGGTCGGGGTGTAGGTGAAGTTCCCGGAACCGTCTACGACGACCATGCCGCCTCGGGTGCTCACACCGCCGGCCGGTGCGCTGAAGGTGACAGGGTCGCCGTCGGGGTCGGCCGCCGAGACCGAGCCCACGACAACGCCGTTCGCGCCGGGCGAGTTGACTATGGTGATCCCCGCGACCGGGGGCCGACCGATTGCTGCGATCGGCACCACCACGGTGATCGGGGTGGCACCGCCGTGCCCGTCGGAGGCGATCACGGTGAACGTGTCGCTCGTCGGACCGCTCGCGCCGGCTCCGGCCGCAGGGGTGTAGGTGAACCCGCCGCTCGAGGAGACCACCACGGTCCCCCGCGTCGGGATGGTGCCCGAACCGCTTCCGGCCGTGTAGGTGACGGTGTCCTGATCGGCGTCGGTCGCCGTGACCGCACCCGTCACGACACCGTTCACACCAGGCGCGCCCACCGTCGTCGTGCCCGCAACCGGTGCTGCGTTGGCCGCGGCGATCGGCACCACGACGCTGATCGGGGTCGACCCGCCGTGACCGTCGGATGCGGTAACGGTGAACGAGTCCGTGGTGGCCCCACCCGGTGCGGCCGCGGCGTGTTGCTGCACTGTGGTCGGCTGATAGATGAACTGCCCGGTGGTCGACACCTGCACCGTGCCGCCGCCCGCGGAGGTGAACGGGCCGGCGAAGCTGATGGTGTCCCCGTCGGGATCGGTGGCGGTGACCGTTCCGCCGAGGAAGCCGTTCGGCGCTGCCGGGTCGAGGGTCGTAGTGCCGGCGACCGGCGCCCGGTTCGTCGAGGCGATCGGCACAACCAAGCTGATCGGGATCACGCCACCGTGCCCGTCGTTCGCGGTGACGGTGAACGAATCCGAGGTCGGGCCGCCTGCGGCCGCGGCGTGCTGCGCGGTGCTGGTCGGGGTGTAGGTGAATCCGCCTGTCGCAGTGACCGTCACGGTGCCGCGGCTCGGTGAACCGGTTCCCGCGGTGTAGGTGACGGCGTCCCTGTCGGCGTCGGTCGTCGAGACCACGCCCGTGACAACACCATTCGCGTCCGGCGTGTCGAAGGTGGTGGTGCCGGCCACCGGCGCCTGATTCGCAGGCAGGACCGACACCACGACGCTGATCGGGGTGGCGCCACCGTGGCCGTCGGAGGCGGTGATGGTGAACCCGTCCGACGACGCCGAGGTCGGCGCGCTGGTCGATGCGGCGTCGTGGCGAGCGGTGGCGGTCGGGGTGTAGACGAACCCACCAGTGCTGCTGACCACGACACTGCCCTTACCGGGAGTCGAGGCGGAGTAGGTGATCGGGTCGTTGTCCCTGTCGGTCACCGACACCGATCCCGCGACCACACCGTTCACACCCGGCGTGCCGACCGTCGTCGCGCCCGCCGTGGGGGCCGTGTTCTGCGGCAGCACCGGGACGGTCACCACCACCGAGGACCTCGAGATCCAGTTACTCGCGGTCACCGTGAACGAATCCGTGGTCGTCGCACCCGGTGCCGATGCGGCATGCCGTGTCGCGACGGTCGGGGTGTAGACGAACTGGCCGTTCTTGTCGACACTCGCCGTGCCGCCGGCAGGCGCGGTGATCGTGTACACCTGCGGCAGGAAGAACGGGCTGGTGAACTGCGCGCTCCCGGTGACCTGACCCGTAGAAGGGTTGATGGTCGTCGGCGCGTTCTGGTTCGTGCGATACGGATCGAACACCGACTGGATCCGTCGGAAGAACGCCGCCACGAGATCACCGAGCGGGTTGACCACCGGCGCCGGCGCCACCGGCAAGCCCGTCGTCTGATTCGTCACCGCCACCGGCAAACCCAGCAGGGTCAACCCCACCGCCGCGAACGCCGACACCGGCGCCACCACAGACTGCTTCGACTGCGCTGCCGCGGAACGCAACACCGCCGGCGCCGACGTGACGTCGGTCGAGACGGGCGCGCTGACCGGCGGCGTGGCCGCTGTGGTCGAGGGAGTCGACGATCCCGCTGCGGGCGTCGACGATGACGTGGTCGAGGGCGACGTCGGAGCCGGGCCGGTCGTCGGCGTCACGGAACCACCGTTGGACGGTGCGCGCCCTGTCGAGGTCGGAGTTGTCGCCGAACCGGTCGTTGTGGTCGTTGCCGGTGTGGAGCCGGTACCGGCCGCTCCGGTGGACGGGGTGGACGGGGTGGACGCGCCACCTGAGGCAGATCCCGACGTCGACGGCGCCGATGCTGTCGGACCGACGGAACCCGGCGCGGTCGACGGAACCGACGGGCTCGCAGCTCCCGAAGTCGGTGCGGGAGTCGAGGTGGGGGCGGGAGTTGAGGTGGTCGAGGAATCCATCGGAGTGCTCGCAGTGGCGCCAGAGCCACCTGTCGCGTCGACAGTCGAAGCGTTGCCGGAGGCAGTGCTCGACGACGCCGACTCAGCCGACGACGATGCCGTCGTCGAACCGGTGAGGGTGTCCGCGCCGGCGACGGCGCTCTGCCCGGCGAACAACGCCGCGCCGACACCCATCGCCACCGCGCCCGTCTTCATCCACACCGGCACCTCGTGATGCTGCCCCGGCGCGCGATGACGACCCGACGCCCGCTTGGCGGCCTGGACCGCCCGCGCCTTGGCCTTCGCACGATTCTTCACCCGATGAGCACTCATGACCGTGAACCCGTTTTTCTACGCGACGACTCTGAAGGTGTGCCCACCCCGTACTGAGCCCGCACCTATGTCACGGTCACAACCAGCAAAAAAGGATCACACGCCATTACTGGCCGCAGCGTAAAACCCGACTGCAATTATTTTGCAAATGTGAGCATCGCAAAATATGTGCAACGCGTTCCGTAGGCCACCCCTGGTTATGCGACCCCTTGCAATCCCTATGCGTGAGTGTACAGTCACTCACATGCCTTCTCGGACACTGAGTACCGCCGACGAGCGCACAGACGCCCTGGTCGCCGCCGCGGTGTCGGTCTTCGCCCGGACCGGTTTTCATGCGACACCGGTGGCGGCGGTGGCGGCGGAGGCGGGCATCTCCACGGCGTACGCGTTCAAGTTGTTCGAGTCCAAGATCGACCTGTTCATCGCCGCAGTCGACAATTGCTACGAGCGAATTGTCAGGACGCTGCGTGCAGCGGTACGCGACGACGTCTCGGGCACTCGCGCGCTCGATGACATGGGTCGCGCCTACGCAGCTCTGATCGCTGATCGATCGCTGCTGATGCTGCAGGTGCACGCGCTGGCCGCGGCGTCTGAACCGAAGATCCGCGCGGCGGTGCGTCGCGGTACCGGAAACATCGTGGACATGGCGCGAGCGATCACCGGTGCCCCGGACTCCGAGATCCGCGAGTTCATGGCAGTCGGCCAGCTGTGCCACCTGTTGACGGCCGTCGATGCGTTCGCACTCGACGACGACTGGGCGCACGCCATGACAGAGGGCATCGAACACTCCGCACCTCACGCGTGACCCGTCGCAACAGACGGGCACCCGACAGCTTGGTCGCCAAGTGAGTGACCAGTCAATGAAAGGAACACAGATGTCCACTCGAGACCTCCACGTGGTTCTGGGCGCAGGTCCTGCCGGCCGCACCATCGTCGACGAATTACGAGCCCAAGGGTTGGCCACCCGGCTCGTGTCACGCTCGCCGGTGGTCGTCGACGATCCCGCGGTCGAGACCGTCGTCGCCGACGTGCGCGATCAGGCGGCCACGACAGCGGCTATCGACGGCGCGACGGTCGTCTACCACGCCGTGAACGTGCCGTACCACCGCCAGACCGCCGACATGCCGCACATCGCCGATGCCGTCATCGGCGCTGCTGCACACCACGATTCGACACTCGTCGTCCTCGACACGCTCTATCCCTACGGCACCGCCGGTGGCGAGCACATCACCGAGGACACCCCGTGGGCCGCCACCTCGCGCAAGGGCATGATGCGTGCCGATCTCGATCGCCGATACCTCGCCGCCCACGAGGCAGGAACGGTCCGCGTCTCGCTGGGACGGGCCGCCGACTTCTTCGGGCCGGGGGTGTTCGGGTCGACACTGGGCGCGACCTTCTTTCCCGCCGCGATCCAGGGCGAACCCGTGATCGCCTTCGGGGACATCGACCTGCCACATTCGTACTCGTACGTTCCCGACGTCGCGGCAGGTCTCGTGACCATGGGCTGCGACGATCGCGCGTGGGGGCGGGTCTGGCACCTCCCGACAGTCCCCGCGGTGTCCACTCGGACGATCCATCACGCGGTGAGTGAGATCCTCGGACGCCCACTCGCGGCCGACGTCATCGCCGAACCCACGCCCGTGGGGCCCTTCGACGCACAGTTCATGGACGAGTACGCCGAGATGTTCTACCAGCACCTCATCGCACAGAACATGGTGTCGACTGCCTTCGAGTCGATGTTCGACCAGCACCCCACACCGCTACGCGACGCCCTACAGACCACTCTCGACTGGTTCGCTCGACTCACCTCACACGGTGAGTGATCAGTCAATCGACCGAACTGCTCGGCCCCCGGAGCGCCTCGACGAGCAGACCTTCGGCCGAGAACAGCTCTCGCGACGGCGCATCTCACGAACCAGGCCTGCGGCAGGGTTCGACGCCGGCCCGTACGTCTACGTCCAGGTCCATTCTGGGAATACAAGCGGACCGGAGTCCGTTATGGCGGGCATGAAGAACATCGGGTTCCTGTCGTTCGGGCACTGGACGCCTTCTCCGCAGTCGCAGACGCGGTCCGCGGCCGACGTGCTCACCCAATCCATCGAGCTCGCCGTCGCCGCCGAGGAACTCGGCGCGGATGGTGCCTACTTCCGTGTGCACCACTTCGCGCGTCAACTCGCGTCCCCGTTCCCGTTGCTCGCCGCGGTGGGCGCACGGACGGCCCGCATCGAGATCGGTACGGGTGTCATCGACATGCGGTACGAGAATCCGCTGTACATGGTCGAGGATGCGAGTGCGGCGGACCTGATCTCCGGGGGCAGGCTGCAACTCGGCATCAGCCGGGGGTCGCCCGAGCAGGTGATCGAGGGCTACAAGTACTTCGGCTACGCGCCCGCCGAGGGTGAGACCGACGCCGACATGGCCCGTCGCCACACCGCCGTGTTCCTGCAGGGCCTCGAAGGTGAGGGCTTCGCCCGTCCCAACCCGCGCCCCATGTTCCCCAATCCGCCGGGGCTGCTGCGGTTGGAGCCGCACTCGGACGGTCTGCGGGAGCGGATCTGGTGGGGTGCGGGCACCCGCGCAACGGCGGAGTGGACCGCCCAGCAGGGCATGAACCTGATGAGTTCCACCCTGCTCACCGAGGACACCGGTGTCCCGTTCCACGAGCTGCAAGCCGAGCAGATCCGCGTCTTCCGCAAGGAATGGCAGAACGCAGGCCACCCGTTCACCCCGCGAGTGTCCGTGAGCCGTAGCATCTTCGCGATCACCGACGACCGCGACCGCGCATACTTCGGGCGCGGTGGCGAAGAGGGAGACCAGGTCGGCCACATCGACGGCGGCATCGCACGGTTCGGGCGGTCATACACCGACGAACCCGACAAGCTCGTCGAGCAGCTCGCGCAGGACTCGGCCATCGCCGAGGCCGACACGTTGTTGCTCACGGTCCCCAATCAGCTGGGCGTCGAGTACAACGCGCACGTCATCGAATCGATCTTGACCGACGTCGCACCGGAGCTCGGCTGGCGCTGAGTGACTCGAAGGGCGCGCCTGCCGACACAGGTCCACCTCGCCCCACCGGGCGCGGATCAGCCGTTTGCGCTGACGGTGAACGTGACCGTGCCGGGGGCGCTGTCGACCTTTCCGTCGTTCACCTTGTAGGTGAAGGAGTCCTGCCCGATGTAGTTGGTTGCGGGTGTGTAGACGGCGGTCAGGTCTTTGCCGTTGAAGATGAGGGTGCCGTGCGCGACGTTGGTGAGGAGCGTGCCGGTCAACGTGTCGCCATCGGCGTCGGACGACTTGTTGCCCAGGAAGTAGCCGCCGGTGACGTTCTGCTTGACCGGGATGGTGCTGTCGACGATGACCGGCACGTCGTTGACCGAGGTGATGGTGATCGTGACGGTGGTCGTCGCCGAGGTGTTCACCCCATCACTGGCCACATAGGTGAACGAGTCGGTGCCGTTGTAGTTGGCCCTCGGTGTGTAGGTGAACGAGCCGTCCGAGAGAAGTTCGAACGCGCTGGCATGTGTGGGCGCCGAGCCCGTCGAGATCACCAATTTCGGGCTGTCGCTGTCGGTGTCGTTGGCCAGGACGCCAGGAGCGCCGACGGTGAGGACGGTGTCCTCGGCGATGGTGTACGAGTCGGGTGTGGCCACCGGGGCGGCGTTGCTCGTGGGTGTGACGGTGATGGTGACCGTCGTGGGCGCCGCGGTGCTGGTCCCGTCGGAGACCAGATAGGTGAACGAGTCCTGACCCGAGAAGTTGGCGGCCGGCGTATACGTGAACGAGCCGTCCGAACTGAGTTGGAATGCGCTGGCGTGTGGGGGTGCGGTTCCGTCGACAATGCGCAACGTCGGGCTGTCCGGGTCGGTGTCGTTGCTGAGCGGGCCAGGACCGTTGACGACCAGCGTGGAGCCCTGCGCGACGGTGTAAGAGTCGGGCACGCCCACCGGCGCGTCGTTGACCGGGGTGACCGTGATGGCCACGGTTGCCTCGTTGCTCAACGCGCCGGTGTTGTCCTTCACCGTGTAGCCGAAGCTGTCGGACCTCGTCTCGCTGCCGTTGTTGGCGTACGTGATCGAGCCGTTGGCGTTGACGGTCACGGTTCCTGCGGTGGGCTGTCGGGTGATGACGACGGTGGTGGCGTCGATGGTGCCGTCGACGTCGGTGTCGTTCGCGGTCACGGCGATCGTGGTGCTGCCACCTTCGGCGACGGTCGCGGTGTCGTTCGCCGCGATGGGCGCATCGTTGACCGGGGTGACCGTGATGGCCACGGTTGCTTCATTGCTCAGGGCGCCGCTGTTGTCCTTCACCGTGTAGCTGAAACTGTCCGACCTCGTCTCACCACCGTTGTTGACGTAGGTGATCGAGCCGTTGGCGTTGACGGTCACGGTTCCCGCGGTGGGCTGTCGGGTGACAACGACCGTGGTCGTGTCGACGGTGCCGTCGGCGTCGGTGTCGTTGCCGGTCACCGCGATCGTGGTGCTGCCACCTTCGGCGACGGTCGCTGCGTCGTTGACGGCAACGGGCGCCTGATTGGCCGCGCCGGGGATGACGGTGAAGGTGATGGTGACGGTGCTACCGAGTCCATCAGAGTTGACGATCTGATACCGCAGGGTGTCCTGTCCGGTGAAACCGGTGTTCGGAATGTAGGTGTAGCCGGTCGGCGCATACGGGTTGGGGTGATTCAGCGACCCGTGAGCAAGAAGTGTGAGGAAGTCTCCGATGTAGATCTTGTCACCGTCGACATCCGTGGCGCCGGTGAGCAGGTCGAAACTGACAGGGGTGTTCTCCAACGTGGAGAAACTCTGATCTGGAGCCACCGGTGGGTGGTTGACGCGCGTTCCGCCGGTTCCGTTGCCGTTGCCGCCGGTGCCGCCTGCTCCCGCCACACCGACGGTTCCCGACGGGGCGGCTCCGCCGTCGCCACCGTTGCCGCCGGTGCCTGTCGTGCTGTTGCCGCCTTTGCCGCCCGCTCCGCCGTAGACGCCGTAATAGGGGCGTTCGCTGGAGGCGCTGCCGCCGTCACCGCCGTCACCGCCGTGACCGGATGAACTGGCCCCGCCGTTGCCGCCCGCACCGCCGGTGGCGCCGAAGGGGCCGGTGGCGGTGCCGCCGTCGCCGCCGCTGCCGCCATCGCCGGTGGTACCGGAGCCGCCTGCACCGCCCGCTCCGCCGGTGCCGTCGGCGGTAGACGTCGCGGTGGCCACTCCGCCGTTGCCGCCGTTGCCGCCGGCGGATCCGTTGCCGCCGTCACCCCCGGCGCCGCCGGCGTTGTACAGGCCGGACTCGGGCGCGCTCGTCCCACCGTTGCCGCCGTTACCGCCGGCCCCTGTCGTGCCGGTCGAGCCGGCGGTTGCGCCTGCCCCGCCGGTGCCGCCGGTTCCGCCGTTCCCGCCCGCACCGCCGCGGCCGCCACTGCCGTAGCTCGGCCTGGCGTTGCCGCCGTTGCCACCGTCGCCGCCTCGGGCCCCGGTGCCGCCGTTGCCGCCGTTGCCCTGAGCTCCGGTATGGCCGCTCGCGCCGTCCACGCGTCCGGCGCCCCCGGTACCCGCGCGTCCTCCCGCGCCGCCGTTGCCGCCGTTCCCGCCGGCGCCACCGGCTTGTCCGTTCGTGCCCGGCCGGGGGGTGTACGTGCTGGCACCACCGGCCGCTCCATCGCTGCCCGCGATTCCGTTGCCGCCGTTGCCGCCATCACCGCCGTGTCCGCCGTCAGCACCGGTACCACCCAGTCCCTGCAGGCCCGCCGAACCTGCGACGCCTGCAGCGCCGCCGGTGCCGCCGATTCCGGCCGCACCCCCAGCGCCTGCTGCCCCGCCCACGCCACCGGAGCCGCCGTTGCCGCCGGCACCGCCGGGGGTTCCGTCAGCGCCATTGTTTCCCGAGGCGCCCGGCGCAACACCGTTGGTCCCGTTCCCACCGTCGGCACCTGCGGTCCCGTGCACACCGTTGCCACCATCGCCGCCGACAGCGCCGGCCCCGCCGGCGCCACCGATGCCGTTGGTGCCGGCGGCGCCTGCGGTGCCGATGAGTCCTCCGCGGCCGCCGGCACCGGCATTGCCGCCCTGACCGCCGACCCCGCCTGCCCCACCCGGGGTGCCGTCGGTACCGCTATCGCCGGGCGTGATCCCGTCGGCGCCCCGAGTTCCCGCCGACCCGTTGCCACCGACCCCGCCGACGCCTCCGGCACCGCCTGATCCGCCGGCACCGAACAGCAGTCCGCCGTTGCCACCGCGCCCACCCGCGCCGCCCGCGGTCCCGTTCCCGCCGGCCGCGCCGCTGACGACGGCACTGGTACCCGCCACGCCCGCGCGTCCCGCGCCACCGTTCCCGCCGTTTCCGAACAGCTCGGCGTTACCACCAGTGCCGCCGTTGAAACCGTTGCCGCCGTTGCCGAACAAGCCGCTTCGCCCGCCGTTGCACACCATGTCCAGCAGACAGGTGGCCGAGGTGTAGCTGAACCCGTTGCCGAACAGCAGGCCCGCGTCGGGGTGCTCAGCGGTCCCGTCACCGATCAACATCGCGATCAACGCCTGCAACGGATTGAACGGAGCCGCCGCAGCGACCTGACTGGTGGACAGGACCGCCGGAGTCGTGGTGGTGGTGACCAATTCGCGGCGCGCGGCACCCGCAGCGACCCACGACGCCGGGCCGGCCGTCGTCGGGGGGCCGTCGGTGTTGCCGTTGTCCTGGTGCGATTCCGCGGTGGTGGTGAAGATGCTGAGCAACGCGGAGACGATCGCTGTGGCCGGGCTCGGGCCCGGTGTCGGTGCGGAGTGCTCTACCGCGGAGTGACGCCCACTCCCGGTCTCCGACGACACTCCCAAGGCGCTCGACGGCGCCGGACCCGGTGTCGTCGAGAATGATTCGGACAGTGCCGGTGCGGGGTCAGACGTCGTCGACGTCGGCGCCAACTCCGGCGCGGGTGCGGTCGCAGTGGTCGCCGGCGCCGCGGGTGTGGTCGGCGCCGACGTCGGCTCGGTCTCCGGTGGGACCGGCGGCGCTGCGTGGCGCGGACCCGAGGCAGGTGCCGGTGGGGTCGAGGTGGTCGGTGTCGCCGGGGTCGTCGTCGCCGGGGTCGGCGCCGACGCACTCGGGGACTCGGCGGTAGGGGCCGCGGTGTCGCTGCCGGCCGGTGTGCCGGCCATCGGAGCGGTCGACGATGGCGGTGCGGTCGATGACGGCGAGCTCGACGTCGGGGCAGTTGGTGCCACACCGGTGTCAGCGGTGATGGCCGGTGCACTCGACGACGATTGGCTGCCCGAATCCGAGGCAGGTGGCGCAGTGTCCGCCAACGCCGTTCCCGTGCCTGCGGCACACGCCCCCGCGATCGCCACAGCTCCACCAGCGAGCTTCGCAGCACGCACCCAATTCCGCTTTGCCCTCATCGACATCCCTCACCCATCACGTTGGAAGGGCGCCGTTCTACACCCACGATCAACACTGTCGAAACCGACGATGCGTTGCTCGGAGATGACCGGGCACGCGCCGAGAGGGACGCTAGAGCGGCGCATGTCGGCATGTCTACGATGCGCAGCGCAGCTAACGGAAGTGCAGTAGTGCCGGCGAGGTGCAGTAGTAGGGGACGGCTCTCGCCGTAGTTTCCCGACCCCGCGTCTGGCGAAGGGGGCACACGTCATTCTTTTGGCCGCGTCGGCGAGGCCGGTCGATTATCGTCGTGGGAAACCGGCATCCCGCGACTGCGGGGCGAACTCGATGGGACGGCGATGCCGCAGGAATGGGCCGTGGTCGGACGTGATCGGGACCTGGCCGAGATCACCGCGCTCATCGAGGATCCAACCGTTCGCGGGGTCGCCCTCGTGGGGGCCGCGGGCGTCGGGAAGTCCCGCCTGGCAAGGGAGATCGCTCGGTACGCCGCGTCGAATGAGTGGACAGTGCGCTCGGTGGCGGCGACCGTCACCAGTCGGTCGGTCTCGCTCGGGGCATTCGCCCGATGGACCGACGACCGGGGCGGCGCACCCGCGTCTCTCGTGCGCCGCGTCGGCGATGCGATCGTGCAGGACGCGACCGTCAAGGCCCTTCTCGTGGTGATCGACGACGCACACCTCCTCGACGACCTGTCAGCGCTGGTGGTCGACCATCTCGTCGACTCCGGCGCCACGCTGCTCCTCACCGTCCGAGCGGGTGAACCGGCACCCGTGGCGATCACGGCCCAGTGGAAAGAGCGACGCCTCCTACGGCGAGAGATCGACGCCCTCTCGCCCGCGGATGTCACCGCGGTACTGGAACGTGCCTACGGAGCCTTTCCTGATCGGCAGTGCGCACAACGGTTCTGGGACATGACCCGCGGCAACATGCTCTACATCCGACAGCTGGCCGATCAGGAGGAGCAGGCCGGCCGCTTGAACGTCGCCGATGGTGCGTTGAGGTGGCAGGGCGACATCGCCGTGCGCGGGTCGCTCGCCGAACTGGTCGAGGCCCACATCGGAGACCTGCGCGAGCCTGTTCGCGACGTCGTCGATCTGGTCGCCGTGTCGGAGCCGGTCGAGTGGCGGGTCGTCGCCTCGCTCGCATCGCAAACCGCGATCGAGGAGGCAGAGCAGCGGGGACTGATCCGGATCACCGACGGTCAGTTGTTCGTCGGGCACCCTCTGTTCGCGGAGGTCCGACGCGCGCAATGCGGGTCCGCCAAGTTGCGGCGGCTGCGTGGACTGGTCGCATCGTCGATGGACGACGCGGTCGGCGCGGCGCAGCTCATCAAACGGGGCCTGCTGTGGCTCGAGTCCGACCTTCCTCCCGACGGCCGGATACTGCAGGCCGCGGCCTCGGCCGCCAACTCGCTGCTGGACTTCGACATCGCGGACCGCCTTCTCGCCGCGGCGGCCCAGGCCGGCACCGGCGCCGACGCGCATGTGTCTCGCGCCTGGACGTTGTTCATGATGAGCGAAGGCGAGTCGGTCGAACGGGTTCTCGCCGAGGCACCCTCGACCGCTGGTGACACCGGTTACGTCAACGACGTCGTGATGCGCGCGATGAATGCGTTCTGGACTCTGCGCTCCCCCGACGAGTCGAACCGTATCGTCGACGATGCGCTCGCCGGCGAGGTGGGCTCACGTCGACAGCAGATTCTCGTGTTTCGGGCGATGCAGTACGCGCTCGCCGCTCGGACGATGGACGTGCTCGACACCCTCGACGACATCGACACCACCTTGCTCGACCCGCACGGCATGGCGATGACGTGCCTCGCCGAATGCAAGGCCAGCGGCGATCTCGGCCGACTGGATCAGGTCGTCTCCTCGGCGACCGCTGCGGTGCAATCGATCTCGAGAAGTGAGATCGCCACTCCCCTGCTCGGCCCGGTCACCGAGGTCTTCACGGACGGACTGGCGACGTCCGGCAGGATCCGCGACGCGATGGATGTGGCCGGTCAGTTCCACCGAAGCCGTCACAGCCAACCTGCGGCGATTCGGACCGTCGCCGATCAGATCCTGGGGATGGCGCACCTGGCGGCCGGGGACCTCATCGCCGCCCTGCGACTGCTCCCGGCGCGTTTCGAACCGAGCGATTGGGCGGGGCGAGGATTCCTGTCCGTCAACAGCTTCGCCCGTTTCCACCTCCTTCGAGCGCAGGTCCTCGCCCGTCTCGGAGACGCAAGCGCAGCGGCGACAGCCATCGCGACGGCCCGCACGCTGCACCATCCCGGTTACGCCTACTACGACTCCTGGTATGGCGTCTCCGAGGCCTGGCTCGCTGCCGCCCGGGGGCACGTCGACGATGCGCGCGACTCCGCGCGGGCGGCGGCCGACGTCGCGCGGGGCCACGATCAACCGGCCCGCGAGGTGTGGGCTCTGCAGAACGCCGTCCATTTCGGCGACAGGACCGTGGTCGACCGATTGAGCGAACTCGCCGCACAGATGGCGACGCCGCGATCGATCACCGCCGCGCGCTACGCGATCGCGCTCGTCGGTGATGACGCCGACGGTCTGCTCGCGGCATCGGAGCGATTCGAGTCCATCGGTGATCGACTCGCCGCGACCGAAGCCGCAGCCCAGTGCACGGTGGTCCATCGCAGTGCGGCTTCGGTGAGCGAGGCCACGACGGCGGCTGCGCGGACGCGTCGACTCTCGGTGGATTGTGGCGGGGCGACCAGTCCCGCGATCGCACTGGCCACCGGCCGCTTCGAGCCGCCCTTCACCAACACGGAACGGGACATCGTCATGCTGGTCGCGCGGGGCGCCACGAATCGCGAGATCGCGCAGGCGATGTCGCTGTCGGTGCGGACCGTGGAGAGCCACATCTACCGCGCCAGCAGGAAAGCGGGCGTGAAAGGCCGCGCCGGACTCCGCATCGCCGTCATCGACCGATCGGACCCACCCCGGCATTGACTCTGTGCAATTCGTTGCCGAAGCTCAGATTTGCACAAAATATGCAGTCGTTTCCTATTGTCTGGAAAAGCCCCGATATGTGCTCCTCGATCCCGGCGTCCGCGGACGCCGCCCTGGTGAGACGCACGCGGGTAGGCGTACGCGCGTGAGTGGAACGAGATTGCTGTCATGAGTGTTCATCGGGTGAAGAACCGTGCCAAGGCCAAGGCCCGAGCAGCGAAAGCATCCAGAGCCGGCCGTGGAAGGCACCGCGCGCAATCCACCCATGAGGTGCCGACGTGGGTGAAGAACTCGGCGATGACTGTCGGGTTGGGTGCGGCGTTGATCACCGGCGCAGGCATGGCCTCCGCCGAGCCCACCGCAAGCTCGTCGTCGAGTGCGTCGACGACCGACAGCACGGCGACACCGGAGAGCACCACAACGGCAGCAGCAGCGCCGTCGTCGACACCCGCCCCGACCGAGGCGACCGCCGGGTCGGGATCGACCGCGACGACCGCTCCGGTCGCGACGACACCGGCTGGCGCTACGGCGAGCGCACCTGTTCCGTCGACCACGCAGGCATCCCCGACGACGTCGACGCAACCGCCCCGGACCGGCCTTCCGCACTCGATCCCCACGACGACCGGGACCACGCCGACAGTGTCGTCACCGCCCGCCCAGCCAACGGCAGGACCGCCGACCACCACCACGCCCCCTCCCGCGGCCGCGGCAACGCAGCCCGTGACCACCGGCGGTCAGACAGGGGCGTCGACACCGACGTCGCCGTCGACGGTTTCGGCGGGTATCAGCCGGGCCCCCCAAACGGGTGGCCGTCACGCAGCCGTCGAGCAACCCGCACCGGCTCCGACGCCGGCGACGGCAATCGTGGCCGCGTTGCTCAGCGTTTTCACCACCGCCGATTCGCAGCAACACAACGGCACCTCTACGCCCACGACCACGACAGATGGGCCGTCGTCGTGGGTAGCTGCCGGTGCTGCGCGCCGCGAACTGGTCACCACCACCACCACCACCACCACGTCGACGACGCAGGTGGTCGCGGCGGCACCACCGTTCAACCCGTTGCAGGCGTTGATGGCAATGCTGATCGGTGACGGCACCGCAGAACACCCCGACGCAGGCTTGTTCGCCGGCAACGGGTTCAGCTACACCTCGGCCACCTGCCTACTCGACATGGTGTGCAACGGCGGCCGCAGCGGCTTGTTCGGCAACGGCGGCAACGGATTCAACGGCGGGGCCGGCGGCCACGCCGTCCTGGTCGGTAACGGCGGTAACGGCGGGGCCGGTGTGTCCGGTTCCGTCGGAGGTCGCGGCGGCAACGGCGGCGCCCTTGCCGGCAACGGGGGCAGCGGCGGTGACGGGGGCACCGGCACCGCGGGTGCGGACTATGCCGCGGGGGCCGCGGGCTTCGCTGGATCCGCGGGCGGCGCCGGCGGCATGGGCGGTGACGCCGGGCTGCTTTTCGGAACCGGTGGCGTCGGTGGCGCGGGCGGCGCCGGGGGCCGCGGTGGTGACGGTGCCACGGGTGCAGCCGGTTCCGGCGACACCAGCACGGGGGTGACCGGGGGGAGCGGATCCGCGGGCGGAACAGGCGGCAAGGGCGGTGACGCAGGGATCGGCGGGCGAGGCGGCCTCATCGGGACAGCGGGCATCGCCGGAGTGAACGGTTCGGGTGGGGCAGGCGGAAACGGAGGGAGCGGCGGCGGCGGCGGGCGCGGCGCTGATGGCGCCACCGGGGCAATGGCAACCACACCCGGTGGAACTGGCGGCACGGGCGGCGACGGCGCCGCCGGCGGCGCTGGGGGAACCGGGGGCGCGGCCGGCGCGGGCGGGGCAGCGGGTGTCGGTGGGCGCGGCGGCACCACGGGTGCGGTCGGCACCGCAGGCATCCAAGGTGTCGGCGGATCAGGCGGCAACGGCGGGCAGGGCGGGGCGGGGTCGAATGGCAACGCGGGCGCCGGTGGAGCGAACGCCGTCACCCCGGGAGGGCGGGGCGCAGACGGGCAGCCCGGCGGCGCCGGCGGAACGGGCGGAGTGGGCGGGGCACCGGGATCGGGCGGAGCCGGGAGCACCTCCGGAATCACCGGTACAGCCGGAGCACAAGGACCCGGCGGTGACGGCGGCGCCGGTGGTCGGGGCGGCAACGGCGCGGCAGGTGCCGACGGAACCACCGGTGTGAACGGCAGTGCCGGCCACACCGGTGGTGCAGGCGGCAACGGAGGAAACGGAGGGGCGGCCGGCGCCGGCTCGACCACGGGGAAGGTCGGAGCGAACGGTGACGGCGGTGACGGCGGCCGCGGTGGAGACGGCGCCACCGGCGCGAGCGGATCCCTGACCGGAGGATCGGGTGGAAGCGGCGGAGCAGCCGGATCGGCGGGCGTCGGCGGCACCGGTGGAACGACGGGTGTTGTCGGAGGCTCCGGCGCCACCGGGAAGCCCGGCAATGCCACACCGACAGCCACCGTCATCCACGACACACCGAATGCGACCACCGGTACCGTCACCGGGCGGCTCGTCGTCTCCGACGCGGACAACAACACCGTGACCGCGTCAGGCCCCACGTCGACCGCTCTAGGCGGCACGGTCGCCGTCAGCAGCAACGGTTCCTTCACCTACGTGCCGTCGACAACCGCCCGCTACAACGCGTTTCGCGTTTCCTATCTGGTCGGTTCGGCGAGCACTCCCGTGACCACCACTCCGCCGGTCAACACGTGCCCCGGAGGGGGAATCTGTTCATCCGCCCCGGGCGGATCGGGAACACAGGTCGGAGGCGGAGCCACACCGGTCGGCGGGGGACCACAAGTCCGGTACTACCCGCAGACCGACTCGTTCACCGTCACTCTCGACGACGCACACGGAGGGGTGACCACAGTCCAGGTCGTGGTCCCGATTCAACCCCTCAAGCCACGATTTGTGATTTCCAGTTCCGACTCGCCCGCAGCAGTCGAAGCGATACTCCGCGACTACAGATCAGGAGATGAGCTGGTCCTGAACTTCCCCCAGCTGACACCAGCAGAGGTCCAGGCGCTGCTCGCAGAGATCACGGCGAAACTGCAGGACACGCGAGCAACCACCCCCGGTTGAGAGTGATCCGGACCCGACGTTCATGAAGGCGATCCGCCGCCACGATCGGCCTCTCCCCCGGAGTCACGGCAGAACCCCCAGCGCCCGGAGGCGCTCACCGTTTGCTTCCAGCCAAGGCCCTTCTTCTCCCGCCTCGGGGAAGAACAGACCCATCTCCATGGCCGAGCGCGGGTCTGCCTCGTCGACGTACAGCAGAACCTCCTCGGCGCCCTGACCGGTGATGCTCGACCACATCTGCGCGAGTTCCTCGATGATCTGTCGTCGTGTCTCGATCGGCCGGCCGCGTCGGATCGAACCGACGATGACGGACAGGTTCGACCGCTTGCCGCCGGTGAACGTCGCACCGCGGGGGATCTCCGTGAACACCACGTTCACGAAGATCGACGGCGCTCCGGTGTTCGCGACGTGGATCTCGGTGATGCGCCCGGCGATCTCGGCGCGCTGCGCGTCATCGAGCGAACCGGCGGAATGGTAGACCTGGTAGACGGGCATGAGAAACCTTCTCTCGGGTGGATGCGACTGTGGCTGTGGTGATCTCGCGACCGGCGAGCCGGCCTCAGGCGGCGGCGGTGCTCCGGATCCGACGCTCGCGGGCGAGGAGGAAGAACGGTATGGCGGTGGCGATCCCGACACTGAACGTCATCACGAACGACACCGCCCACAGCCCGGTCATGCGCAGCCGCTTGGCCTCGGTGAACGCCCACACGTGGAACGAGAGGACGACGAGCGCGAGGTCGAGCATGGCGAAACGCCCCGGAACCGTCTTGAGGATGTCGCCGACGAAGAAATCCGCGGCGGATCGCCATCCGCGAGAGCGCACGTAGGGGATGGCGATCGCGTTCTGGCCGACGAGTCCGGTGACGAACAGCGCGGCGAGCGTGCGCTCGCGCGAGCTGGTGGAAGCGGGAGAAGACATGGTGGGTCCTTACTGCTCAGCTGGTGTGGACGTCGACGACGGTGATGCGGACTCCGACAGGGGGTCCCGGCGTCTCTGCAGTGCCTCGGTCGAGAACCGGGTCCGCCACACGGGCCGCCCGTGCTCCGTGAGTCGGTCGAAGTAGCGCACGCCGAGTCGGTGCGTGACCGACCGCGGGACCACACGCCAGAACCCACGGTGGAGGGCGAGGTACCTGTCCTCTCTCCTCCCCACGGGCAATCCCAGTGCCGACCGGTGATGGCGAGGGACCGCGGCACGGATGGAGACTCGGAAGAAGTGCCGCAACGGCGCCGACATGATCGCCCACACGAACGGTGGAGCCGACTCGAGCCGCGGCGGCGGGTTCAGGTTCTCCGCCCAGACGGTCGAGGCGACACGTCGCACCGCGTAGCTGTTCGGGTCGGCGATCAGGTCACGCTCCTGCGGCCAGATCCGATCGAAGTCGGCCATGGTCTGCGGCATCCCGACGACACCGAATCGTCGGCCGACCTCGACGAGGCCGGTATAGCAATCCGACCGGAACTGTTCGGAGGGCCATCCGCGGATGGCGCCGTAGACGCCCATCACCGCAGCGGTGATGGCGGCCCAGTTCCACGTCCACAGATCCCGCGACCACGGATGGTAGGTCTCGCCGTCGATCACCCCGCCGAGATCGCGGTGCAGTTCACGAATCGAGCACGCGACGTCGTCGGTCTCACCGCGGCCAAAGACGACTCCCCCGACCATGTCGAAGGTGTCGTTCACGCGCTTCAGCAGTTGCCCGACGTGCGCGTCCTCCTTCAGAGCGTGGTCGTATCGCGCCGTCGAATCCGACGTCGCCGGATGCAGCAGCGGGAGAAGGAACGCCGGCAACGGGTAGATGAGCAGCGTGGCGTCACTGAGCATCGAGTACAGCGCCGAACCCGGTGCGATCGCCTCGGGACGTTCCGGCGCGCGCGTCGAGGCGAAGCGCTGTGTCACGAAACGTCTTTGAGGCTGCGTGTGGCGGCCAGCGCGTCGAAGTCGTCGTCCCACGAGGTGAGGACCGCAGGGTCGACGAGGACGCCTCCCGATCGGATCTCGGCGACGAGGTCGCGGCCCGTGATCGAACCGGCCGCCATGACACCGGAGTACATCGCGCCCACGGTGCCGGGACCCCAGGCCGTACTGGTCCCGACGGTGTAGAGGCCGGGGATCGGTGTCTCGCTCGTCGGACGCAGCGGACCGATCTGCGTCGCGCGGGTCTGGAGCCCGAAAGCCGCACCGCGCGTGTTGTTCACGAAGCGGGTCTGGGTTGCCGGCGTACCGAGCTCCGACAGGACCACCTTCGATGACGACCCGGGGAACGCCTGTTCCATCCGGTCGTACATGCCGTCGATGACGATCTTCTTGATCTCGGAGTACTCCGGACTCTCGCGGTACTCACCGGTCTGGATGTCGTATCCCGAATATCCCCACATCGCAGGGTGACTCGGGGTGATGGTCTGCACCTCGATCGTCGAGTGACCCTCCGGAGCGGCGCGGGTGTACGAGGGATCGCGTCGTGACGACGACTGCACGAACATCGGTTGGCGTGCCGCCATCGCGCGGGCCCACTCGGGCCCGCTGGTGAAGCCCTTGCCGCCGCCGATGTGGGAACCGAACGACGCCAACGAGCGCAGCGACGTCGCGTCGTCCCAGGACGGGATCGCGAAGTAGTTGCTGTTGGGTCGATCGGACAGGTCGAGATCCACGCCCATGAAACCGTTGATCAACGGCTGCGACATCTTCCAGCGCCGGATCCGGGCGCGCAGCACGCGCGGCAGGTGCTCGAGCCCGACGAGATCGGTGTAGGTCTTGATGATGTCGGCGTCGGACACCACCACCGACGACCGGATGGTCTCCCCGTCGGTGAGCAGAACCCCTGTGGCCCTGCCGCCTTCGATCACGATCTCCGACACCTCCGCGTGGGTACGAATCGATCCCCCGTGAGCGGTAATGACCTCGGCGAATCCCGCGGCGAGCATCTGGCCGCCGCCCTTCGGGTAGAACGAGCCGGTGCCGACATAGTCGGCGAGGAAGGTTGCCATCGCCGCCGTCGGGATCACGTCGGGGGTGCTCGCCAGGGCGCCGCACTGCACCGAGAGCGCCAGCACCGCCCGCGGCGACAAGCCGCAGGCGGCGAGGGTGACGGCATGCGGAAGCAGCATGAACGGTGCCGCCCAGCCTGCGCGCACGGCCCACGTGGTCAGACCCCCGTAGGTACCGAGGTTCTCGCGGCCACCGGACTCGGCGATCTTGCGCATGATCGAGTGGAAGCGGAGGACGCCCTTGCGCTCGTCGGGGAAGGCCGCGACGAGGTTGTCGCGGTAGCGATCCCAGCCGACCGGGGTCGCGAGCTCGAATCCGGGGGCGATGACGCGGTCGAAGCCACCCTGGTCCATCGGCAGCCACTCGATGCGATCGTCGAGCCCGAGTCCGGCGAAGATGTCCGACACGATGCCTCCCGGTCCGCATTCGCCGACGTAGTGCACGCCACAGTCGAACTCCCACTTGTTCTTCCGTCGGAAGACGTGCGACGACCCGCCCAGGGCGGTGTACTTCTCGAGCAGCAGCACCTTCTGCCCGGCCGCCGCGAGGTACGCGGCGGCAGAGAGGCCTCCGAGGCCTGCGCCCACCACCACCGCATCCCACCGCTGAAGATTCCCTGGACCCGTCATCTGCACCCCTTCGGCTATACCGATCGTTGTAGTAGGGCGACTGTAGTACACCAATTGGTATCCTTCAACGGGCATCCACAGGGGCGCCCGCTCACCGGAAGGAACCGCAGTGTCAGCACGCGACAAACTCATCCTCGGCACCGTGGGGTTGATGCAGCGGCGCGGTGTGGCCGCGGCGGGCGTCGCCGACATCCTCGAGCAGAGCGGGGTCTCGCGTCGGTCGATCTACCTCAATTTCGCCGGAGGGAAGCCCGAGCTCATCGCCGAGGCCACGCGATGGAGTGGGCAGTGGATCGCCGACCAGATCACGGAGGCGTGCGCCGACCGGCCACCGCACGAGGCCCTGTCCCGATTTGTCGAGCACTGGACGGAGCTGCTCAGGAGCACCGACTTCGAGGCCGGGTGCCCGGTTGCGGCCGCGGCCACGGCGCGATCGGTGGCGCCCGAGGCGACCGACATCGCCGGTGAGGCGTTCGCGCGATGGCACGACATCCTCACCGATGCCCTTACCGGACACGGGATCACCGCGACGCGGGCGCGCTCACTCGCCACCATGACCGTCGCGGCCGTCGAGGGCGCGGTGGTCCTGTCTCTGGCCCAGCGAACACTCGAACCCCTCCACGAGGTCAAGTCCGAACTCGATGTCCTCCTCGAACATGCGCTGCGTCGCAACTGATCTCACTCGACGAACGCGCCCGCCGTCGCAGTCGTGATGCACGACGCTGGTGGCGTGGGAGCGACAGCAGACCGGCCGGTCGAGCCGACTGTCGGTTGAGTCGACCGCCTTCGGTCACTGCTGCGTAGGACGTCGGGTCGGCGAGGTGAACGCTCGCCGGCTCGTCTCCCTACGGACCTCGAGGACCGCGTCGCACACAGGGGTCCCTATCGGGGACGATCGCCGCACTGCGTCATCGGCGTGGCACGACGTCATCCGCTCGCCCCGTTCTCGTGGCGGGGACGATCTCCGACCATCGCGCTGAGCTTGCCGACGAGCGCGACCGCCGCGGAGGCATCGGCGCCGTCGAACACCGCGGCGTGGACACCCCGCATCGCGCCGGTGATGATCTCCGCCGAGGCACGGACGTCGACCTCATCGGGGATCTGTCCGCTCTGGATGCCGGCCGCGACAATAGCGGCCACGGCGTCGACGAAAGCGGCGTGCCAGTTCTCCGCGGGCCCACCCACACGCGGGACGCCGACGTCGCGGAACAACACGTGCGCCGCCGGGGTGTCGTAGATGTTCCGGGCGGCGATGGTGAGAAACACGTCGAGCTGCTCGAGCGGGGTCGCGGGCCACGAGACGTGTTTCGCCGCAATGCCGATGGCATCGATCAGCTGGGTGGCCGCGTCGTCGATCGCCGCCTGGAACAGCTCCGCTTTGCCGGCGAACAAATGGAACGCGGTGCGCTCCGCGACGTCGGCGCGAGCGGCGATCGCCTCGACGGTGATGGAGGCGTAGGTGGCGTCACGCAACATCTCCTGCGCGGCGCGGATCAGCTTCTCCCGCGTCGACTCACCTGTGACCGACCGAGACTCCTTGGCCCAGCGGTAGAGCGTCGCGCTGTGGACGCCCAGTTCCGCCGCGACGGCTGCGCTGTCCTCGTCGCCCCCGAACGCACGGAGAACCGCCGAGTGCCGTTGGGCGGCGGTGAACCGCGACTGTCGAGCCACGACGACAACTTACGAGACCCACGACGGGATCTCCACAGCCCATGTGCGACTGCTTGCATAATTGCTGCAGTTTTTGCATTATGGAGGTCCGATGCCGCGCACGATGACACGAAAGGAATCGACGATGTTCACGCCGTCGCGATCACTCATCACCGGCGCGAGCGCCGGGATCGGCACGGCACTGGCGCACCGGCTCGCCGAACGCGGATCGGACCTGGTGCTCGTCGCGCGACGCGAAGACCGGTTGCGCGACTTGGCCTCCGAGCTCGAATCCGCCCACGGGATCACCTGCGACGTCGTCGCACTCGATCTGTCGGGCGATCGTCCCGGCGCGATGCTGCGGGCCCGGGTCGAGGGCGATGTCGATCTGGTGGTGAACAACGCCGGCATCGCCATCCAGGGGTCGTTCATCGACGCCGAGGCCGCCGACCTCGGGCGCGTCATCGCGGTCGACATGGCCGCGCTGGTCGACGTGTGCCATGCGTTCCTGCCCGACATGGCAGCACGCGGCGCCGGGACCATCCTCAATGTGGCGAGCACCACGGCCTTTCAGCCGGTGCCGACCCTCGCGGTGTACGCAGCGGCGAAAGCGTTCGTGTTGAGCTTCACCCAGGCTCTGTGGTGCGAGGCCCGCACCCACGGGGTGCGGGTGATGGCCCTGGCACCCGGGCCGACTGCGACGGAGTTCTTCGACGTGATCGGCGACGACGCCGCCATCGTCGGGTCGATGCAGACCGCCGACCAGGTGGCCCGCACGGCGCTGTCGGCACTCGACCGGCGCCGTCCGCCCCTCTACGTCATCTCCGGACGACGAAACACACTCGCCGCCGCAGGCGCCCGGCTCACGCCCAACCGACTACTCCTGCCGATGATGACGCGATCGATGCGCCACTTCTCCTGAGCCGCAGTTGTTCTCACGTCCCTCGCCCCCCTCTACCCAGGAGTGTTCCCATGCCCACCGTCCTCGTCACCAGCGCCGCCGGCGGAGTCGGCCGCCCACTCGTCCGCAGCCTGACCGCCCGCGGCGTCACCGTTCGCGCCCTCGTCAAGAACGACGCTCAGGCGTTGCTCGCACGGCGCGACGGTGCGACCGAGGTACGCGTCGGCGACATGCGCGACGTCGCGACCCTCGAGGACGCGATGCGCGGCGCCGACGGCATGTACCACGCGGCGCCGACGCAGATCATCGACGAGGGTCCGATCGCCGAACACATCGTCGACCTGGGTACCCGACGTGGCCTGGGACACCTCGTCTTCCACTCCGTGATCCACCCGGAGATCACCGAGCTGCCCCACCACACGCAGAAGGAGTCCGTCGAGAAGCTGCTGGCCACGCAGTCCATCCCGACCACTATCTTGCGGCCGTCGCACTACATGCAGAACTATCTCGACTTCTGGGAGTTCATCCGCGGCGGGTTGATGCCGTATCCGGTGTCGACCACCAGCCCGATGGGTGTGGTCGACGTCGAGGACGTCGCCGAAGCCGCTGCGGCCGCGCTGGTCGCGCCCCAGGAGCACATCGGCAAGACCTACGATCTGTCGACCGAGACGATCACCCGTGAGGCGATGGCGGAGGCGTTCGCCGACGCGCTCGGCCACCGGGTCACCGCAGTGCGCCTGCCCCCGACCGCCGTGGTCGATCAGGCCGGTGCCGCCGGCGCCGTCCTGGGAGGCGTGGCACGCGCTATCCCCTCCCTGTCGCCGCAGCGCGCGATGCACCTCCTCAGAGGGATGAGGGACGCCCCGAACGCGCGCGGGATCCGATCCTGGTCACCGCAGGCACGGGACAACTACGTGCAGATGATGAGCTACTACGACAGCCACGGTCTGCCGGTGGGCGACCTGACGCACCTCCCGACACTGCTCGACCGCGCCCCGACCAGCTATCGCGAGTTCGCTCGTCGCGAGGTCGCCCGACGCGTACACGGCATCGACCGCTGACGTCGATCGCGGCGGTTCTGTCAGGTGCGCCTGTCGCGTCAGTCGGTCACCGCCGTTGCCTCCACCTCGACCAGCACGTCCGGTTCGAAGAGGACCGAGACGCCGATCAGGGAGGCCGGAGGCATGGGCGACGGCAAGCCGATCTCGGCTGCGACCGCCTCGACGCCGGACATGACGGCGCCGATCTTCTCGGGCGTCCAGTCGGTGACGTAGAACGTCAGCCGGACCACGTCGGCGAAAGTCGCCCCGGCACCGGCCAACCCGATGCCCGTGTTCCGAAGCGCCTGTGCCACCTGGTCGGCGAGATCACCGGGCGCCACCGGCGACCCGTCCGCGAGGCGGGCGATCTGCCCGGCGACGTGGATGTGGCGGGTGCCGGTGGCCATCGCCACGTGGTGATAAGGGACGGGGTGCGTCATCCCGTCAGGACTCGTGTACGTCACAGCCATGGCCATCTCCTCGACTAGTAGGTAGCTTCTTGATACCTAGTAGACGCAGGACACTTCAACGAGACCAGGTTTCATGCCGGATACCGCCCCTCACGATGAGCACGGGGAAATCGCCATCAGTGCACCCCACCGGGAGCTGCTCGACCACGTCCTCGACAAGTGGTCGCTCCACGTTCTCAACGAGCTCTGCGAACGACCCAATCGCTTCAACGAGCTTCGTCGGGCGATACCCGAGGTCACGCAGAAGTCCCTGACCGGCACGTTGCGACGCCTGGAGCGCAACGGGATCGTCGAACGCGCGGTCATCAGCTCCCGACCCGTCGCCGTGGAGTACCGGATCACGCCCCTGGGCAAGACGCTCCGACATCCGGTCGACGTCCTTCTCGAGTGGGCGACGACGCACATCGGCGACATCGAGCACGCACGAGCGACTTTCGACGACGCCGACGACGGTGCGCGGCCATGAGCAGCCAGCGGACGAGACGCGTTCTCATCACTGCCCTCGCACTGGTCGCGTGGACCTCCTTTGCCGGCATCTACGTCAACTTCGGCAGGTTCGCCGTCTCCGACACGAGCTGCGACGGCGGAGAAATCAGGGCGTCCACATTCGGCCTGGTCTACCTCACCGTCGTGGCCGTTGTGTGGATGATCCCGTTCGTCGTGCTGGCCGTCAGCAAGAGGTCGACTGCAACGATCGTGCTCGTCGTGGTCGCAATCCTCCTGGCAACGGGAGTCGTGCTCGGCATCGCCTCTCGAGCAGGCGAGTTCTGCTTCTGACGCACCGCGCGATGAAGTCCGTTCGGGCGCCGGTCTGCGACGGTCCGGAGGGCGCGTACGGGTCAGGCGTCGAGGAACTCGACGACCGCGGGAACGAACTCCCGGTGGTACTGGAAGATGCCGCCGTGCCCGGAGTCGGGGTAGATGGTGACCTGCGCGTCGGGCAGTCGCCGCGCCAGATCGACGGAGTGCTCGCTGGCGACCATCAGGTCGTGATCACCGTTGGCGACGAACGCGGGCTGGGTGATGACGGACAGGTCGTCGGGCTGCGCCTTCCCGCCCCGCACGATCGCGCGCAGCTGGGCGATCCCCGCCTGCAACGAGATCGGTTGGTCACGATCTGCGGTCCGCTCGTCCAGCCGCGCGAAGTAGTCGTTCGCGGCGCGCTTGCCCTCGGTGGTCCGGGGGAAGAAGAGGAAGTGTCGCGGATCCTTGCGCGCGAGAAACGCTTTCAGGTAGGCCCACCCGACGATGCGCGACATCTTGTCGATCCCGCCGCCCCCACGGGGGCCGGTCCCGGTAAGGACGATCTTGCGGACGAGATCGGGAGCCTGCAGCGCGACCATCTGCGCGACGGCGCCGCCGAGCGAGAACCCGATCACGTCGACCTTCTCGTATCCGAGCGCGCGGATGAAGGACACGGCGTCGGCACCCATGGCCGCGATGTCGGACGGCACCGAGCCGCCGCTGGCGCCGACTCCGCGGTTGTCGAACGTGATCACGTGGTGGCCCTGGGCGACACCGTCGATCACGCGGGGGTCCCAGTCGTCGAGAACGGCGGTGAAGTGGTGCAGGAACACGACCGGGACCCCGCCGACGGGGCCGAGTTCGCGGTAGGCGAAGGGCAGTCCGTCGACGTTGGCGAACTGGGTCGGCGCGTCGCGCCAGGTGGTGGCGAGTCGGGTGGCGTTCACTGGTGGATCTCCTTGGTGGTGGTGACGGGTCGGATCTGTGCGGGTGGTTGTCGGTTGTCGAGGGTGGTCAAGACTTCTCGGAGCCGGTTGTCACGCAGGAGCATCGAGTCCAGCGTCGGCCCGATCAGTCCACGGGCGACGGAGAACGGGATCCAGCGGCCCGGCTTCATCACGCGCGGTGAGCGCTTCTCGAGGCCGTCGACGATGGCTCCGGCGGCGGCCGCGGGCGTGAGGCGTTTCAGGAGCGGGCGCGGCAACACCTTCATCACATCGCCTGCCGTGGTGTCGTTGTCGACGCCCTGCTGGATCATCGGTGTGTCGATGAGCGAGAAGTAGACCGTGGTCACCGACACGTCGTGCGCGGCCATCTCGACGCGGAGACCGCGGCCGAGTTGCTCGATCGCGGCCTTGCTCATCGCGTAGGGGATGGTCGCCATCCCGTTCAGGAACGCGAACACCGAACTGAGCAGCACGATCTGGCCCCTGCTCTCGATCACCTGGGGCAGCGCGGCCTGCACCGTGTTCAGCACTCCGGTCATGTTGACCGCGAAGAGCTGGTCGATCGCCTCGGGCGGCGTGGTGCGCAACGTGGCGGTGCGGGCGAGGACGCCGGCATTGGCGACGACGATGTCGATGCGTCCGAAACGCTCGACCACCTCGTCCATCGCCGCCGCCAGGCCGGCGCGGTCGGTGACGTTCGCCGTCACCCCGATCGCACCGAAGGGGTGCCGCCGGGCGACGACTCCCGCCGTGTCGGGATCGAGGTCGATCACCGCGACTCGCGCTCCGCGCCGCACCAATTCGGCCGTCGTCGCGGCGCCGATGCCACTGGTGCCGCCGGTAACGACCGCCACGGTGCCGCGCAGATCGCGACTCTTGCGCCTCATCGCGTACCGCGACGCGGGTTGAGGGTGATCCGTCCGTTGCGACGCACCAGCGCCACGGCCGTCCGCAACCGTCCGCGATCGGGGTCCGGTGCACGGCCTGCGCCCATGCGGTGCAACTGATCGGTGTGCCATCCGATGCTGAGCACGCTCTCGATCGCACCCGGATCGGTCACCTTGGCCAGGGCAGAGCGCATCGGCATCCGCACGTCCCGCGTGACGAGTCGCTTCGTGGCGCCACTGAGAACGGACTCGGCGGCATCGGCGTCGAGCACGGTCGGACGGGCGATCCCGACCACGTCGCACTCGCCGGATTCGATCGCCTCGGACATGCCTGCCTCGGTGCGGAACCCACCGGTCACCGCGATCGGCACCGTCCCGGCGGCCGAACGCACCTCGCGCGCATAGTCCAGGAAGTACGCCTCGCGCATCCGTGTGCTCTCGGCGACCGAGCCCGACATCGCGGGCGACTCGTAGGTGCCGCCACTGACCTCGATGAGGTCGACGTCGAGGTCGGCCAGGCTCGCGACCACGTCCCGCGACTCGGCCTCGGTGAACCCCCCGCGCTGGAAATCTGCCGAGTTCAGCTTCACCGCGACGGCGAACCCGGGTGACACCCGCGCGCGGACGGAACGAACGATCTCCAGGAGGAACCGACGACGACGCTCCGGGTCGCCGCCCCACTCGTCGGTGCGGAGGTTGGTCAGCGGGGAGAGGAACTGGGTGACGAGATAGCCGTGCGCGGCGTGGATCTGGACGCCGTCGAAGCCGGCCGCCTCACACACCACGGCTGCCTCGGCGAACTTCTCGATCAGCTCGAGGATCTCGGTGCCGGTCAGCTCACGGGGCGTCGCGGATCCGGGGAGGTTGAGGGCGACGGCGCTGGGGGCGACCGGAGTGTGACCGAAGGCAAGCGGATTGGCCTGTCGCCCGGGGTGATTGAGCTGGACGAAGATGGGGACACCCGCGTTCTTCGTCGACGTGGCCCACGATGTGAGTGCCGCGAGATGGCGATCGTCCTCGATGGCCACGTTGCCCACCTCGCCCATCTGGGTCCGGTCGACCATGACGTTGCCGGTGACGAGGAGTCCGTAGCCACCCGTCGACCAGGTGCGGTAGAGCCGCTCGAGCCGCTCGTCGGGCTCATTGTCTGCGCCGCCGAGCGCCTCGCTCATCGACGCCTTCATGATTCGGTTGGGCAGCACGACGCCGCAGGGCAGGGGCAGAGGATCTCGCAACGAGGCCATCTCGGTCCTTTCGGAACTCTGTCTTACGGTCGTAATATGATGATCGTAAGACTATGCGATACGATCGACGAAGCGCAAGCACTTGTCGAGAACCGAGAAGAGGAATCGATGACACGGCAGGACACCCGCAAGGAGCAGACGCGAGCACGCATGATCTCCAGCGCGGGTCGCCGACTGAAGACCGACGGGATCGACGGATCGGGCATGAGCGCGCTCATGGCGGATGCCGGCCTGACCAATGGTGCGTTCTACGCGCACTTCGGCTCGAAGGTCGACCTCGTCGCCGCGGCCGTCGCCGATCAGGTCCGCGGTCAGCGCGACGCCATCGCATCGTTGCCCGACGCGCGGGAAGCAGTCGCGCAGTTCATCACCGAGTACCTGTCACCACACCACCGGGACCACCCCGCGGACGGATGCCCCTCCGCCGCACTCCTGACCGACATCGGACGATCGAAAGACGTTGTGCGCGACTCGTACACGACGGAGATCGAGAGCATGATCGCGCTGCTGGCCGATCGGATCCACTCCGCGGACCCCGACCGGGCCAGGGTGGACGCGATCGGGCTGATCACCACACTCGTCGCGACGATGCAACTGGCACGGGCGATCTCCGACCCGGCCGCCTCGGACGAGGTCCTCGCCGCGGGGCGTGTCAACTGCCTCCGGTACCTGAGCTGAGCCTGTTCTCCGGCGCCAGGGTCAGCGTCGGAGGAGAACGGTGATCTGTCCGCGGATCTCGCCCAGCAGGTCCTCGATGTCCCTGTGCACGTTGGTGGTGAGAGCCATCGCGAGAAACATGATCGCCGTGACGATGTGAGCTTGCGCGGCACGACCGGGATCCCCCGACGTGTCGCCCTCCCGCGCGAGGACTGCGGTGATCGCGGCTTCGGTGTCCACCGCCAGCGCGAGAGCCTGGGCGTGATGGGGCTCGTCGTGATCGCCGAACACGACCTCACGTTGGTAGGCACGCCCGTTCTCGATCTGCTTGCGGTTGCACTCGACGATCGGGCGGATGAGTGACATCACCGCGTCGACGGTGTCGGTGACACCGTCGGCCGCGGCGATCCCCCGCTCGAGCGACTGCGCATAGTCCGCGTTCTGCACGAGCAGCAGCAACTCGCCTTTGTTCTTGGCGTACAGGAACACCGTGCCGGCACCGACATCGGCACGATCGGCGATGTGCTGCGTCGTCACCTCGGCGAAGCCCCGCTCGGCGAAAAGTTCGCGGGCGGCGGTGGCGATACGCTCCAGCTTGTCCTGCTTGTTGCGTTCTCGTCGGCTCATGGCCGGAAACGGAGGCATCGGCGAATCCTCCTCGAACTCGTACGTGGCCGGTGGCGTGCTGTCACCACGATCCCATGCGTGAACGGGCGTTACGCGAACGGCTCGGGCAGGACCACGCCACCGGTGACGAACGTCAGCGTCTCAGAGACGTCGTAGGCGTGCAGCGCCGATGTCCGATCACGCAGGGTCGGTGCGAGCGAGGCGACGCGGTCAGAGGCGAGGAACGCGTCGCGGGTGTAGCCGTCGGCGAAACCCACGAGGAGCGACGCGTGGAATCGTCCCTCGGGCGGGTTGTCGTGGGCGACGTTCGGGGTGTCCCAGAGTTTCTCGTTCCACGGCATGAACATCTGCAGCCGCATCTCCGTGGGGAGGCCGGTCCCGGCGATCGCCGGGACCAGATCCTCACGGACGAAGGACCGGAACGCTCGTCCGCGCACGCCGTCGCGTCGACGGAGGAGTAGGAGGACCCGGGACCCCACCGGGGCACCGTCACCACCGACCGCGTACCACCGCGACGCCCCGGGGAGACCGCCGTAGAGGATCGTCCGGCGGAACAGGTTGACCTCGTCGGCGAAGGCGAGCTTGTTCTGCTTGCGTCCCTGCAGCGGCGCAAGGACCGACGACAGGGTCACCTCGGCGACGCCGTCAACCCGCCGGTGCTGCGGGATCGCGGTCTCCACGCCCTCGACCTCGGGCCACATCCCGGTGTTCTCCTCGGCGAGGTGGATCTGCCGGTACTCGCCGAATCCCGGTGTCGCCGAGATGATCTTCGAGTGCGGCCCCCGCCACCGGTCCATGCTCGCCTGGCGCGGCAGGTCCTCGCGCACCCACAGCAGGATCGACGACGAGAAGTGCTTCTCCGAGGCGGGAGTTCCGCCACCCACGACCATCAGCGTCCGTCGCCGAGGAATTCGACCGCGACAGGCGCGAAGTCGTCGTGGTACTGGAAGATGCCGCCGTGACCGGAGTTGGGGTACATGATCAGCGTGCTCCCGGCGATGCGGGAGTGCATGTCCTCCGACAGGGGTGACGGCACCATCCTGTCGTTGTCGCCGTTGGCGATCAGGGTCGGCTGGGTGATGATGCCCAGGTCCGACGGTGCCGATCGGCCGTACTTCTTGATGGCCGACAGCTGACTCAGGAAGGCCGCGGGCTTGATGTCCTTGTCGCGGTCGACGGTGCGTTCCTTCAGCCGCTCGACGAACGCCTTGCCGGCTGCCTTGCCCGTGGCGTCGCGGTTGAAGAAGAGGAATTCCTTGGGGTCGGACCTCGTCAGCGTGGCACGGAAGATGTCGTAGAACGTGACACCCGCGACCTTGTCCATATCCTTGCCGCCGCGTGGGCCGGTGCCGGTGAGGACCAGCTTGCGCACCAGTTCAGGGTGCGCGACCGTCAGATCCTGCGCCACCATGCCGCCGAGCGAGAACGCGAAGATGTCGATCGTGTCGAACCCGAGTGCGCGGACGAAGGTGTAGGCGTCCTCCGCCATCTGCTCGATGGTCTTGGGCGTCGTGCCCGTGGAGCCGCCCACGCCGCGGTTGTCGAAGGTGATCACGTGGCGGTTCGCTGCGATCGGGTCGACGATGCGGGGATCCCAGTTGTCCAGCGTGGCGGCCAGATGCACGAAGAACACCACCGGGATCCCGCCCCGTGGCCCGAACTCGCGATAGGCGTACGTGACTCCCCCTGCGGCGACGGTTCGGGCGGGTGCGTGCGCATAGGACGTGATCACGGGTTCGTCGGATGGGTTCTCGGCAGACATGACGGCGACCTCCTGGAGGAATGTGTGCCCGCGGCAGGGGGCCGTAAGCGACTGCACTCAATAATGAGTGTACTCAGTTTTCGTGTCAAGGTCTCGTCGTCTCCTTGACGCGACGGCCGGGCGGGGTGACTGTGAGGTCATGACGCAGCTCACCGCGTTCTCCACCGCCGATCTCCCGGTCGGCGATCATGTCGCGGAATGGGAGCGTCACAACGCGGCGCAGTTGATCGGCCTGCGGTGCACGACTCTCGACGGGTCACGGCTCGACGCCAGCGAGATCACCCGCACGCTGCCGTCGGTCCAACTGGGTCGCGTGCAGGGATCGGCACACGTCGTCGAGCGGACCTCGACGTCGGTGTCGGCGAATCCGACGGACGCCGTCGTCATCTACTTCGCACTCGCGGGCAGCGGCTTCTTCCACCACACCGGCGGTGCGTTCCTGGTCGATCCCGGGCACCTGGTCATCTGCGATGCCGACAAGCCCTTCATGCGTGGCTTCTCGGGTGGGTTGACCGAGCTGGTCGTGAAGATCCCCCGCACGGTCGCCCGCGACCTCATCGGCCGCGATGTCGTCGGCGGACCCACGGTGCTCGAGTTCGGGACCGGGTCGTCGGCAGATCTGCGCGCGGCGGCGTTGGCCCGAGCGGTCACGCGCTCGCTGGACCACGGCGTGGACGACGACGCGACCCGGGAGTCCGAGGTCCTCGATCTGATCCGCTCGGTGCTCGACACCAACCGCCGAGCCGACACCGCCGTATGGGCTGAGATGGAGGTCGTCGTCGCCCGGTCCGCACACGACCCGCTGCTCTCCGCATCCGACATCGCCGCGGCGGTGGGCGTCAGCACCCGCCAGGTGTCGAGGTTGTTCGCCGCGCACGACACATCTGTCTCGGCGTATGTCCTTCGACGCCGACTCGACCGGGCACACCGACTGCTGTCCCAGGTCACGGACCGACGCCCGACGATCGGTCAGGTCGCCACAGACTGTGGGTTCTCCTCACCGGCGTATTTCTCCCGGACGTTCCGCGCTGCTTTCGGGGTGACCCCGACGGGGTTTCGCAACGCCGCCTCCAGCCATCTCGCTTGACGTTTTCGGCCAGTTCCTGGTCCGATTCCGCCTGCGCTGAGAGAGCTCGGAAATGCTGAGCTGTGACGTGTGACACTGCCGATGACGATCCGGTGCAACGGTGCGCGGATCCGCTTCGAGAGGCACACCATGGTTGCGTTCGACGACGGAATGGCCGACACCGCCCTGCCCGGCGAGCATCAGATCGACACCGACGTGGTGATCGTGGGATCCGGGCCGGCCGGGGCGTCCGCCGCGTTGTTCCTGTCGACGCTGGGTGTCGCGAACGTCATGCTCACCAAGTACCGATGGACGGCGAACACGCCCCGCGCGCACATCACCAACCAGCGGACCATGGAGATCCTCCGCGACGTCGGCGTCGAGGACCAGGTGCTCGCCGAGGCGACCCCACACGAACTGATGGGGGACACGGTGTTCTGCACGTCGATCGCGGGTGAGGAGCTCGGGCGCGTCCTCACCTGGGGAACCCACCCGGCGCGGCACGGTGACTACGTGCTGGCGTCACCGTCGTTGAACTGCGACATCCCGCAGACCTACCTCGAACCGATTCTCGTGAAGAACGCGACGATGCGGGGGACGCAGACCCGGTTCTCGACGGAGTACCTCTCGCACACCCAGGACGACGCCGGCGTCACCGTCCGCGTGCTCGACCGGTTCAGCGGCATCGAGTCGACGATCCGCGCAAAGTATCTGATCGGCGCCGACGGTGCGCGGTCGCGTGTCGCCGACGACATCGATCTGCCGATGGAGGGGCGCATGGACATCGCCGGGTCGATGAACATCACGTTCACCGCCGACATGGCCGCGTTCGTCGGACACCGGCCGTCGGTTCTGTACTGGGTCATCCAGCCCGGGTCGAACGTCGGCGGCATCGGGGCCGGCCTCGTGCGCATGGTGCGCCCCTGGAACGAGTGGTTGATCGTCTGGGGTTACGACATCGCGGGCGAGCCGCCGTCGGTCGACGAGGCCGAGGCCATCCGGATCGTGCGCAATCTCGTCGGGGATCCGGACCTCGAGGTGCAGATCACCGGTACCTCGTTGTGGGGCAACAACGAGCAGTACGCGACACGCCTGCAGTCCGGCCGCGTCTTCTGTGTCGGCGACGCCGTCCACCGGCATCCACCCAGCAACGGACTGGGGTCGAACACCTCCATCCAGGACTCCTACAACCTGGCCTGGAAGATCGCCGCGGTGCTGCGCGGCGACGCCGGAGCGGCGTTGCTCGACACCTACACCGCCGAACGCGCCCCGGTCGCCGAGCAGATCGTCAAGCGGGCCAACAAGTCCGGTCGGGAGTTCGTCCAACTCTTCGACGCCCTCGGCGTCACCGGCGCGACCACCGAGGCGGAGATGATCGAACAGATGGCCGAACGCAAGGCGAACACCCCCGCCGGGGCACGCAAGCGCGTGGCCATCGCCGCGGCGATGGACATCAAGAACTACGAGTTCAACGCCCACGGTGTGGAACTCGGACAGTTCTATGTATCCGACGCCGTCGTCTCCGACGGCCCGGCTGCGGAGCCGCTGCGGGACGCCGAGTTGTACTACCAGGCCTCCACGGTCCCCGGCGCGCGACTGCCACACGTGTGGGTCGGCGACACCACACACCGGTACTCCACCCACGACCTCGCTCCGTCCACCCAGTTCACGCTGTTCACCGGCATCGCGGGCGACGAGTGGGGCGCGGCCGCCGAGTCGGTGTCGCAGCAGCTCGGGGTGACGGTCCAGACCGTCGTCATAGGACCCGGGCGCGAGATCACCGACCTCTACTTCGACTGGGCCGCGGTCCGCGAGGTCGACGAATCGGGTGCGATCCTGGTGCGACCGGACAAGCACATCGCCTGGCGAGCAATGGTTCTGCCGTCGGAGCCGGAGGCCGCATTGCGGCAGGCCATGGCCACCGTGCTGTGCCGGCCGGTGTCGGTGACCGCGTGATCTTCGTTCACGACACCCCGGCCCAGCGAGTGCTGTTCGGTCACGGGCGCGCCGGCACGCACCTCGCCGACGAGGTCGTCCGGCTCGGCGCGGCGCGGGTCATGGTGATCGCCACCCGCCCTCATCCCGAGGTCATCGGGCCGATCCCGGTTGTCGTGCACCACACCGATGTGGCCCCGCACGTCCCTGTCGATGTCGCCGACCACGCCCGGACGATCGCGAGCGAGAACGCTGTCGACCTCCTCGTCTGCATCGGTGGCGGGTCGGCGACCGGGTTGGCGAAAGCGGTTGCGCTGACCGCCGGCATCCCGATCGTCGCGATCCCCACGACCTATGCGGGATCGGAGGCCACCGACGTCTGGGGGTTGACCGAGCAGGGCACCAAGGCCACCGGGGTCGACCGTCGCGTGCTGCCGACGAGTGTCATCTACGATTCGGCGCTGAGTGTCGGATTGCCCCTGGAACTCACTGTCGCATCCGGCCTCAACGCCCTCGCGCACTGTGTGGACTCGATGTGGGGTCCGCGCGCGGATCCGATCAACGCGTCGACGGCCGCCGCCGGGATCCGGGCGCTGAGCGCCGGGTTGCCCACTGTCGTCGGCGATGCCGCCGACCGGGCGGGTCGAGACGAGATGCTGCTCGGCGCCTACCTGTCGGCCGCCGCCTTCGCCTCCGCCGGGTCAGGTCTGCACCACAAGATCTGCCATGTGCTCGGCGGCGCCTACGACCTCCCACACGCGCAGACCCACGCCGTGATCCTGCCGCACGTTCTCGCGTTCAACGCGCCGGCCGCGCCCGACGCGGCACGGATGATCGCCGCCGCGTTCGGGAACGAGTCCGCTGACCACGGACTGGCTCGACTTCGCGGACGGGTGGGCGCCCCGACATCCCTGCTGCCGTACGGTTTCGACGCGACCATGATCCCGGACGCGGTTGCACGGATCCTGCCCGTGGTGCCCGAGTCCAACCCACGTCCGGTCACCGCGGGCGACCTCACCACCATTCTCACCGCCGCCTGCACGGGCGACGTGCCCACCGCATACCCGTTGGAGAGCCGGACATGACACCCGAGAACACACCGACCGTCTCACCGACACAGGCGGCGCGCGAGGACGAACTCGTCGACAGGGTGGTGGCGTCGTTCGACACCGCCGACGATCCCCGACTCCGAGATGTGTTGCAGTCGCTGACCCGGCACCTGCACGCCTTCATCCGCGACGTCCGACTCACCGAGGACGAGTGGAACACGGGCATCGAATTCCTCACCGCCACCGGACACATCACCGACGACCGGCGTCAGGAATTCATCCTGTTGTCGGATGTGCTCGGGGCGTCCATGCAGACGGTGACGGTGAACAACGAGGCCCGCGGCCAGGCCACCGAGGCGACCGTGTTCGGGCCGTTCTTCGTCGAGGACTCCCCCGAGGTCGCGATCGGCGGAGACATCGCCGGCGGTGCGAGCGGTCAGCCCTGCTGGGTCGAGGGCACGGTGCGCGACGCGGACGACGAACCGCTCCCGGGCGCCCGACTCGAGGTGTGGGAAGCCGATGACAACGGGCTGTACGACGTTCAGTACGACGAGGAGCGGACCAGCGCCCGCGCCCACCTGTTCAGCGACGACGACGGTCGGTATGCGTTCTGGGCGCTCACCCCCACGCCCTATCCCATCCCGCACGACGGCCCGGTGGGGTCCCTGCTCGCTGCCGTCGGCCGGTCACCCATGCGGGCGTCGCATCTGCACTTCATGGTCACCGCGCCCGGGATGCGGCGACTCGTCACCCACATCTTCGTGCGCGGGGACGACCTGCTGGATTCCGATTCGGTGTTCGGCGTGAAGGATTCGCTCGTCATGGACTTCGTCGAGCAGCCGATCGGAGAACCGACACCCGACGGTCGCGACCTGGCCGGCTCGGCGTGGGCACGCGTCCGATTCGACATCATCCTGGCGGGCGCGGAGTAGGCGCTGCGGGCTAGGAGTACGACCGTTCCTCCGCGATCGCGCGCGTGTACCCGAAGACAGCGAAGACGATGTAGGTCGCTACGAACACCACAGAGAACTGCACGCTCTTGCTGCGCGACAACGAATCCAAGACCGACATGGTCACCCCAATCGACGACATCACATTCCCGCGGCCCATTATCTCGCCACTTCCCCACCGGCGCAACGTCCCCTGTCTGATCGGAATTGCTCCCATGGGGGTCGGTTGAACGCAGGAGACTTGGGGGAACGCGGCACCGATCCGACCGGTCTCGACGTCAGCCGAGACCGGTCGGATCGGCATCGGGCCTAGCTCGAACCGAACAGTCCTGCACCGAGTCCCAGCAACAGGTTGCCGACACCGAGACCGCCGAGCAGACTTCCGACGAGCAATCCGAGTCCTCCGAGCAACATGCGTTTCTCCTTCGATGTGGTCACCGCGTGGCCACTCCGGTCACGCAGCAGATATCAGATACTGCATTCGGACATCGCGATGGTAACTATTTGACGTCGGTTCCGCCCGCGCTTTCGCGGCACCCGGAGGTTCTCGGTAGTCGCTAAATCGTGCTTTGCTTTCTCAAATCTGTTCGGCACAAGCGGTATTCGCGCGTTCCGGCAGGTCAGTCGCGGAGCGCAGCGTCGATGACGCGGGCCACTGCGGCGACATGCGGTGCGTGGAGGACGTCGACATGACCTCCCGGGACGGCAACCAGGTGGACCTGACCCGAAGTCACCGATTCCCACCAGGACCGCTGATGGGTACTGCCCTGCGCGCACAACACGGTGACCGGGGCATCGATACGCCGAACACGGTGGCGACGGAGCATCCGAACACCGCGGTGGTAGAACACGATCCACTGCGTCACGGGGTCGAAGACCTTGCGCCCGGCCACCGGCAATCGCAGGAAGAGACCCACGAGTTGCCGATGGGTCATCGTCATCTCGACCTGCTCCGGGCCCTCGGCGTCGAAGTGGATGACGTCGTCGGCGGGCGGTGATGCGACGTCGAGTTCGGCGATCGACGCGAACGTGAGTGCGGAATCGATGAGAACGACGTGCTCCACGGACTCACCGTCAGCGGCGAGTTGCGCCGCCATCTCGAGCGCGACCAGCCCGCCCATCGAATGACCGGCCAGATGGTAGGGACCACGGGGTTGCACGGTGCGGAGATGCTCGATGTTCCTGGACGCCATGGCGACGACAGTGCGGTCGGGGCGACCTGGTTGTTCGAGGCCTCGTGCCTGCAGCCCGACGATCCGACGCCCGGGCGCCAACGCCCGCACCAGCGGGATGAACGCGGAGGCCGGGGCGCCGGCACCGGCGACGAGCGCCAGCGGGGTGTCGACGCCCTCGGTACGCAGGGGCACCAGAACGCCCCCGCCACCTCCGGCACGGCGTGTGGCGTCGCTGTTCGCCTCCCGCACAACGCGAGTGAGTGTGGCGATGGTGGGCGATGCGATGAACACCGCCAGATCCACCTCGACATGGAGCATCTGACGGAGGGTCGAGGTGATCCGCGCCAACATGAGTGAGTCCACCCCTGCCGCCACGAGGTCCTGATCGGCGTCGAGATCGCCGGGTACCGATGCCCGCGTGAGCGCGAGGCGTACGGCGGATTCGACGACGTCAGGTGCGCGGCGACGGCGACGCCGTCCGGGTGGCGCCGACAGCGGCGGCAACGCCGTCGGCGGTGGCAGTGCCGCGCGGTCGACCTTGCCGCGATCGGTACGCGGCAGGGCGGCCATACCGACCACGAACCTCGGGACCATCCACGGCGCGAGGGTGCCCGCCACCCGAGTGCGCACCTGCTGCTCCAGTTCCCCGCTCGTCACCGTCGTGCTCCCCACGTAGGCGACCAGTTCGGTGCCACCGTCCGTCTCGACACCCCGCACGAACGCCTCGTCGACATTCGACATCGCCGTGATGGCGACCTCGATCTCGGCCGGCTCCACCAGGTAACCGCGGATCTTCACCGCGTCGTCCGCGCGACCCAGGATGTGCAGTGTCCCATCGGGGTCGAGGAAACCCCGGTCGCCCGTTCGATATCCGCGACCTGATCCCGCATCGGGGAGGAAGCGGTCTGACGAACGGTTCGCATACCCCACCGCGATGGTCCCGCCGACCACGATCACCTCGCCGACCCCACCGGCGGGCAGGGCGTGTCCCCCGTCGTCGACGATCGTCACCTGTCGGAGGCCGGGCAGGCCCCTTCCCGCGGCCACCCGACCCGGGGGTACCTCGTCGTCCGGATCGATGACGGTGTGCCCGACGAGCCCGACCTCGGTCGCCCCGTACCAATTGACCACCCGCGGTGCGGGTTCGGCGAGATGCCTGGCCAGAAGAACATCCTCGCGGGTGGACGGTTCACCGTAGAACGTGATCTGGCGGACGGACGGCAACGGCGCGTGGGCCCCGTCGCGGACACCCGCCGCGAGACGTCGTACGAGACTGACCGAGGAGTTGATCGCCGTCGGACGCTGGTCGTGCAACCAGTCCATCAGGGTCTCGACACCCATCCGACGCGCATCGGCCAGCAGCACGGTGGCACCGGCGAGGAGGCCGGAGAACAGAGTCGTCAGTCCGGCACTGAAACCGAGCGGCAGCACGTCGGCGATCCGGTCACCGTGAGTCAGACGCTGGCCCACGACCGCCTCGTACGCCTTGCCGACGGCGTTCTCGTGATCGAAGACGACACCCTTGGGCTCACCCGTCGATCCCGAGGTGAACACGATCGTCGCGACATCGGTCGGCTGTGCACTCGGCGGCGAGATCGACGCCCCCTCGAGTGCGTCCCCGATGCGCTCGGCATCGGCGAGCTCGGCGTCGGCCAACGCGAGGATCCGGGTCACGCGCTCCGCCGTCAGCTGCGGATCGAGCGGCACCAGCGCGCGTCCCGCGATCAGGGCCCCGAATGCCGTCACCAGGGGTTCGATGCGGTCATCGAGACCGATCGCCACGGCCCCGCGGCCCGCACCCGCCAGGACCGACGCCGCCTGCGACGCCCGTTCGAGCAGATCCGCATACGTGATCTGCCCGTCACGGCCGACGATCGCGACGGCGTGGGGCACGTCGGTCGCGGACGCGGTCAGCATCGCGGCGACGGTTCTCGGAACCGGGCGGCCCCCCGGGACAGCAGGTGCCGTCGCCGGATCGAGCTGTGCGTGCATTCCTGTCGCGTCGGTCATGGTCGTCCCTCTCCCCGACGGGAGAGTTTACGTGCAGATGGACACACGAGCTCGACCTGCGACGAATCGACTCACCGGGCGCCTCTGCACGCCGGGTCGGTGGGCTCGTCGGCCGACCGGTGGTGACGCAAAGATCACCGTAGGTGGCGCGTGACGCGGTCCCAGTTCCCGGAGGCGACCTGCACCCGTTCGTCGGCCGTCAGATCGGCCTCGTCGAGGAAGCGGCGAGCCTTGCCCGCGGACGCATCGATGTACGGGTAGTCCGTCGCGTAGACGATGCGATCGATCCCCACGACCTCGCGCGTCCACCGAAAAGCGCGCTGGGAGAACACACCCGACCCCATGACGAGGACGTTGTGGGTGAGGTAGTGCTCGAACGGGTGCGCCGTCGCGCCGGTCAACGCCCCCACGTTGCCGATCCGATCGGCGTAGAACAGGACCGCCTCACCCCAGTGCCCCACGACGACCTGCAGATCCGGATGCCTGTCGAAGACGCCACCGAAGATCATGTGCAGCAGTTCGACACCGGTCTCGTAGTGCCACCCGATCATCGGGCCGGAGAACAGGGCATCGACCTCTGCCCCGATTCCGGTGTAATAGGCGTCGCGCACCGCGGCGGTGGGTGTCTGCGGATGCAGCACCACCGGCGCGCGGAGCCCGGCGGCGGCGGCCCAGATGGGTTCCATCGCCGCATCTCCCAGGTGCATCGACCCGGTTCGGCCGTAGACCATGGCCCCCAGGTGACCCTTCTCCGACACCGCGCGGCGTAGCTCGTCGGCGGCTGCGTGCGGATCTGTGGTGGGCAGCGTGGCCAGCCCGTCGAATCGGTCCGGGTGTTCGGCGACGACGTCGGCGATGGCGTCGTTGGCCGCCGCGGCGAGCGGTACAGCCCTGGCCGCGTCCAGGCTCTGCACACCCGGTGTCGTCACCGAGAGGACCTGGACGTCGACGCCCTGATCGTCCATGTCGGCGATGCGCACACGTCCGAGCTCGAACAACTTGTCCGGTTCCGCGCCGGGAATCGTCATCCTCGGCGCCGCGTCCGACGCCGCATCGGCAGCCCAGGCCTCGGCGATCTCCCTCGTCAGGAGGTGCTCCTCGAGTGCCACGATCCCGTAGTCGGTTGCCATGAAGCCGTTCTACACCGGCGCTCGACATACGATCCCCGGGTGACTGGTGAAGGCGCGCGCCGTGCCCGATGACGTGACACGGCGTCCGGGGATGTCGCGCGCCGAACAGAAGGCGGCCACCCGCGCCCGACTGGTCGCCGCGGCCGGAGAACTCTTCGCCGAACGCGACTACGGCGACGTCACCATCGCCGATCTCGCCGCGCACGCCGGAGTGGCCCACGGGCTGCTGTTCCACCACTTCTCCAACAAGGAGGGCCTCTACCGAGCCGTACTCGATGCGGTTGTCGCCGAGATGGATTCGGCGTTCACCACTCCGATCGGCGGCGATGCATCCACCATCATCCGAGCCGCGCTGGCGACCCATCTGGACTATCTGGCCACCCACCGCGGCGTCGCCCTCAAACTCATCGTCGGCCGACGCCACGCCGATCCCATCGCGGCGGAGGTGTCCGATCGCAGTCGAGCGCGAGCGCTGTACGCGCTCGCCGAACTCCTCGATCTCGACACGGCCGACCCGGTCATGCAGTTCGTCGGCGCGACGCTGGTGGCCGCGTTCGACGAGGCCACCCACTGGTGGCTGCACCACCCCGACCCGTTCCCGGTCGACGTGGTCGTCACGTCACTGATCGAACTCGCGATCGGCGCGTTGCAGGGTGCCCGCTCCCTCGAGGGCTGCCCCGACGTCGACGACGCCATCGACACGTTGCGGGCCGCCGCGCACGGCTCGACACCCAGCGCCTGATCCACTGAACGACGTTCGTTGACTGCTGTTCAACGAACGCGCTACGCTCGGTTCCGCGACCTCGACGGAACGGAGCTCCACCTGATGGCGACTCATCTCATCCGCTTCACCACCGGGGACGTCGCGCGGTGGGGTGTGGTGACGTCCCACGGCGTCGTCGCGCTCGGCGGCGAGTACGAGACCACCGCCGAACTGCTCGAATCCGGTCGTGACGACTGGATCGCGGCGAGCGGAAGGCCGGCGACCCATCAGATCGACGCAGTCGACGTGGTGTCGCCGATCACGACACCGTGTCGAGTGCTGTGTCAGGGCGCGAACTTCCGACAGCACGCCATCGATTCGGGTATGGATCCCGACAACCGCTCCTTCAACCTCTTCTTCGACAAGACCGATGCCTCCGTCACCGGGCCGCACTCGCCTGTGGTGCGTCCGCCCCACGTGCAGTTGCTCGACCACGAGATCGAGCTGGCACTGGTGATCGGCAAGCGGATCGACGGGCCGGTCACCGTCACCGACGAGACGCTGCGCGAGTACGTCGTGGCGGTGACCATCGCCGACGATCTCTCCGCTCGCGACGTGCAGCTTCCCCAGGGCCAGTACCTGAAAGGCAAGAGCTATCGCGGTTTCTGCCCGCTCGGCCCGGTGCTGGCCGTCCTGGACGACGCGGACTACGCCCGCCTCGACGACCTCGAGCTGCAACTCCACGTCAACGGCGACCTCCGTCAGATCGACACCACCGCCAACTTCGTCTACCGACCTGCCGAGACCCTCACCGAGCTCAGCGAATTCGCGAACCTCTCGGTCGGCGACGTGGTGTTGACCGGCACCCCGCACGGCACCGCGGCCACGTCCCCACCGGCGATCGTGCGGCGGCTGGCCACCGCGTTGCTGCCCGAGCACGTGATGTGGAAGCTGTTCGTCCGCCGCAACCTCGACGGGCCGTTCCTGCGACCGGGCGACACCATCACCGCGACCATCCGATCCTCCGACGGTGTGCTCGATCTCGGCGAGCAGCGCACGCCCATCGTCGCCGCACGATGAGAGAAGGGACACGACCATGACGACCTCGAGCCCATCACCCGCACCGGTGGACACACCCCTGGCCCCGAACCTGTTGGCGCACTTCGTGGTGAAGACCGCGCGTCCGAAAGAGATGATCGAGTGGTATTCGACGGTGCTCGGCGCGCACGTCGTCCACGAGGACAGTCAGATCGCGTTCCTCACATGGGACGACGAGAGTCACCGGCTCGCGCTGGTCAAGGTCCCTCCGCTCGTGCGGTATCTGTTCCCGCTGGCCAAGCTCAAGCGCAAGGTCTACGGCGTCGACCACCTCGCCTTCACCTACCACTCGCTCGAGCCGCTGCTTCTCAACCACGAGCGGCTCGCGGCGAAGGGCATCGTCCCGGTGTGGTCGATCAACCACGGGCCCACCACGTCTCTGTACTACGAGGACCCCGACGGCATCCGGCTGGAGTTCCAGACCGAGAACTTCGCGACGCCCGAGGAGACAGCGGCGTTCTTCTCGAGCTCGGACTTCGAGGCCAACCCGATCGGCGTCACCATCGACCCGTCGTATCTGCTCGAACGCCTTCGCGCCGGTGCACCGATCGCCTCGCTGCTGCGCCGTGACGCCGGGGTACGCCCCGGCACCACACCACGGGTGAACCGACGCGCCATCACCCTCCGGACGCTGTGAGCACCGGCGACACCGCGCCTGTCGTGATCGTCGGCGCCGGGTCCACCGGTGCGACAGCCGCATTGCTCCTGGCGCGTCGCGGTATCCGGTCGGTGGTGCTCGACCGCCGCAGCGCCGCACTCACCCACCCCGCCGCACATGTGATCCACGGGCGATCGTCGGAGATCTGGCGCGAGGCGGATCCCGCTCTCGCCGAACAGATCGCGGCCATCGCTCCGCCCATCGAGTCGGTGAACCTGATCCGCTGGTGCTCACGGCTCGACACGACGCCCCTCGGCGAGATCGATCTGGCGTCCCGCCCCGAGCAGCTGGAACGCGTCCGATCGCACAGCGACTTCCTCATCTCCCACATCGGCCAACACCAGTTGATGCCGATCCTGTGGTCCGCACTCGACAGGGAGCCGTTGATCGACTTCCGCCGGGACACGAGCGTGCGATCCGTCCGTTCACAGGGCAGTTCGGCCACCGTCGTCACCAACGACGGCACGACCATCACGACGGATTACGTGATCGGCGCCGACGGGGCGAACAGCAGGGTGAGGGAGTCCGCGGGCATCGAGATGGACGGCCCGGTACTGGCCGAGATGGGCAGCGCGTTCTTCCACGCGCCGAACCTCTACCCCGCCGATTCCCGCCCGCTGCTGAGCTGGATCTATCAACCACGTTTCGCCGGTGTCCTGATCGCCCACGCCGACGATCACTACGTCCTGATGAACACCTATCTCCACGCCGACCAGGATGTGTCGTCGGACCGACAGAGGTATTGGGCGACAACGCTCCCCCAGGTTCTCGGAGACGATGTCGACGTCGACATCGTCTCCACCGGAACATGGACGATGACCTCGCAGACCGCGAGGGTGTTCCGGAGTGGGCGCCTCGTCCTCGCCGGCGATGCCGCGCATCGGTTCCCCCACACCGGCGGATACGGACTCAACAGCGGCGTCCAGGACGCCCACAACATCGCCTGGAAGATCAGCGCCGTTCTCGACGGGCAGGCCGCAGAGGGCCTTCTGGACACCTACGAGGCGGAGCGCCGTCCGGTCATCGACCTGTTCGCGCGCCACAGCGTGGCGAACCATTTCCACCTCGACACCGCCACGCGGCACTTCGGCGTGACCAACCGTGCGCTGCAGCGCGCGACGACCGCCATGTCCCGTGGACCGCTGAGCCTGCTGCCCGGCCGGATCGCCGCACCGTTGGCCGACGGGATCACCCGCGCGGGGCTGGCGCGCACGGCGATCCTCGACGGCACCGGGTGGCGGGCTCGACGCGCCCGCGATCTCGCAGCGGGCGAGATCTTCGGCCAGTTGCCACATTTCGTGTCGACGGGGCTGGAGTTCGGCTACCGATACGACGGTCCGCTCATCGCACCCGAGCTCTCCGGCGAGGTGCGCGACCCGTCGCCACAGGACGTCATCGAGTACGTTCCCACGACCTCGCCCGGCGGCCGGCTGCCCCACGCGGTGGTCGCCGGCCCCGACGGGCCGCGGTCGACACTGCAACTGGTCGACACGACACCGACCTGTCTCACCGTGTTCACGTTCGCGCCCGGGGCATGGACCGAGGTCCTCGACGCGCAGACCGATGCCCTGGCGCCGTTGACCACCCGGGTGATCGATCTCGGCGCGGTGACCACGCCGGCGTCGGCGGTCGATCTGTTCGAGGTGGGTCGCCATGGCGCGGTGGCTGTCCGGGCCGATGGTCACGTCGTCTGGCGCACCGCCGAGTGCGCCGAGACCGGCGGCACGCTCCTCGCGAAGACCCTCAGCCGCTCATGGCGCGCGTACTTCCCGCCGCGCAACGACGTCGATGGCGGTCGATCCACGCCGGGCACCGATCGGTCGCACCGCGACGTGGCCGAGAGATCGTCACGGCTGTAGCCGCTGTCACCTGCTACCTCCCGTTGCCCTTCCCGTTCCCGTTCCCACCGTTGCCGTTGTTGTTGCCGTTGCCGTTCCCGCTCCCCCCGCCGCTGTTCCCGTTCCCCCTGCCCGCGTTCCCGTCCCCGTTGCCGTTGCCGTTGCGGTTGCCCGCGGGAGGCGGAGCGGGGACGACCGCGGCGGGCGGCGCCGTGGAGGTCGTCGTCGGGACCGAGGTGGCCGGCGCAGAAGCAGATGCGGTACCGGATGACGCCGTCACCACGGACGTGATCGCCGGTGATCGATCGGGTTCGCCCGGAGTGGTGTCCGGACGCGACGTGCCCCAGAGCATCAGACCGACCACCGCGGCGACCAGCGCGAGACCGGCTGCCCCCATCCACCACCCCGTGCGGGCAGACGGAGACGAGAACACCTCCGGCTCGACGAGCGGCGGTTCGGGCTCCTGCGTCATCAGGATCGCCGTCGGGGTGGGCACCGCCCCGTTCTCGATGGCGCGCAGGCGGTCGGCGACCGAAGTGGCGGTCGGACGGTCTGCGGGTGCGCGAGATGTCATGTCCGACAACAGCGACACCCACGCCGGGCCGAGTTCACGCGGCACCTCTGGGTCTCGATGCAACCGCGCCATCGCGGACACCACAGCGGTGCCCTCGAAGACCATTCGGCCGGTGAGGCATTCGAGGAGAACGAGCCCGAGCGCGTAGATGTCCCCCGGCGGGCCCGTCGCGCTGCTCCCGGTGGCCTGTTCGGGACTCATGTAGTGCACGGTCCCCACCGTGGTCCCGTGCTCGGTCAGGTGGTCGGCGTCGATCACGCGGGCGATGCCGAAATCGGCGAGCTTCGAGCACTGCCCGCGGCCGTCGAACGAACCGGTGGGTATCAAGATGTTGGCAGGCTTGATGTCTCGGTGCACGACACCCTCGGCGTGGATGTACCCCAACGCATCAGCCAGTTCCCGACCGATCCGCGCCACGGCGAACGGCTCGAGCGCGTGCTCGCCGCGGAAGGTACCGAGAGTGGGTCCGTCGACCAGTTCCATGACCAGGTAGGGGACATCGAACCCGTCGACATCCCGAGTGGTACCCGCGTCGTACAGACTGATCAGACCCGGATGCGACAACGACGCCAGGGTGCGCATCTCGGCCTCGACGCGCCGGAGATCGTCCACCGATCGAGGGTGGACGCGGAACAGTTTCACCGCGACCGACCTGCCGAGGGTCTCGTCGACGGCGGCGTACACGTTCGCCATCGCTCCCCGTCCGAGCGCGCGGCCCAGCCGATAGCGTTCGGCGATCATCCGCGGTCCGGTCGCGGCACCGCCCGCACCTGTCGTCATCGATGCACTCCTGCCACCGCCCCGAGGTCGTGCTGAGCCTATCGCCGCCGATTCGCGTGGCCGGGGGCGCGTGTTGGCACAATGCGCGGTGGGTAGGGGTCGGCGGGGACCGAGGAAGGATCTGTGCGTGCGTCCATCGACAGACGCGTCGGAGCCATCGCCGATGGCGGTCGACCTCGACACGGTCTTCCAGCCCGTCGTCGAGGTCGGCACGCGCACGGTGGTCGGTTTCGAGGCACTCACGCGGGCGCCGTCGGGCATCTGGACCTCGGCGGCGGGACTGTTCCACGCCGCGGAGAGGCAGAACCTGGTCGTCGAGTTCGACTGGCGCTGCCGGGTCACATCGCTGCGCGCGGCCCTGGCCGCGGCGTTCCCGACCGACATGATGCTGTTCCTCAACGCCGAGCCGACGGGGCTCGACGCGGCGCCCCCGGCCGACGCCCTCCCCCTGCTCGGGGCCGCGAGAGGGTTGTCGATCACCGTCGAGATCACCGAACGACACCTGATGCGCGATCCGGCCGGCCTGCTGCGGGCTGTGGAGCACGCGCGACGACTGGGATGGCGCATCGCTCTCGACGACGTCGGGGCCGATTCCTCGAGTCTTGCCCTGCTCGAGTTGCTGCGGCCCGACGTGATCAAGCTGGACATGAGCTTGGTCCAGGATCGGATGCCGGCCGCCGCCGCGGCAGCGATCCGGTCCGCGGTCACGACCGAGGCCGATCGGACCGGGGCCGTGATCGTCGCCGAGGGCATCGAGAACGAGCGACACGAGCGCCACGCGATCGAGTTGGGCGCGCACCACGGCCAGGGGTACCTCTACGGCCACCCGACTCGACTCCCGACCTTCGGGCCGACGGACGAGGCCGCCGGGACGACCGCGACGGCGACACCGCCGGCGGTGACCGTCCGGGACCCGGCCGCGGTCACGCCCTGGGGACTGAGTCGTCACGTCGACGGGCGTCGACGCATCGACGAGGCCGGGTTGCTCGAGGCCGAACGCCGCCTCGTCAACCGTGCGACACAACTCGGGGCGACCGCGATGGTCTTCGTCACGGTTCCCGCATCGACGACCATCTCGGCCGAACACCGGACCCGCCTTCGAGACGCGGCGGCACACACGGCGTTGACCGCGGTTTTCCACGCCTCTCCCGTGGTCGAGGGCGACGCCTACCGCCACGTGACGGTCGATCCGTACGAGCCGTTGGCGCGGGAACGGTCGGTCATCGTGGTGTCGCCGACCTATGCCGCGGCGTCGATCGCTCTTGAGATCGGGCTGTCGGATGACGGTTTCGCGATCTACGAGTCCGTGTTGACCGAGGACCGTGAGGCGGCGCTGGGAGCGGCGACGCTGTTGACCCGCCGCATCCCTGCGCTCGACCCCGCCGACTGACGGGCGTCGAGTTCCGCGCGCCGGTCGGTGTCAGTCGGCGCCGGGGGCGAGCAGCGACACCGGCGGGCGGTACGGCTCCACGTAGTTGGTGCCCGTCGCCGCAGCTGTGCCGGGGTACGCGCGGCGGTAGCGCGAGCGCTTCACGCGTGCGATGTGCTCCTGCAGGGTGCGGTCACCGCGGGCCATGGCGCGTGAGCGGACCGAGTAGATGGCCAGTCCGTACGCGACAACCCAGACGACGAGAGCGATGACGCCGGGGATGGTGAGGCCGGTGGCGATGCCGGCCAGACCGAGTGCGAACGCGGCGGACCCGAACATGAACGCCGCCCACCCGACCTGACCCCAGATGGCTGCACGCCGAAGGCGTGCCCGGCGTTGCCGGGCCGCACTCATCGGTGGCGCGTGACGCAGATGGGGCGATGAGAAACTCATGGTGACGGCCATGTCGCGATCCTCCTACGGTGTGATCTGGGCCACATCGTCAGCTCAGAGTACCGCCGCCCGCAGCTGAACTACCTGTTCAGAACCTGAGAATCTCGGGCGGTTCCGCCTGCACACGGGCCGGGGGAGATGATGAGCCCATGCCCGACTGGACATACGTACCGCTGGAACCCATCGCGTCGAGGATGATCGGCGAGCGCCGGACCCGGCGATACGCCCTCGCGTTCCTGGCCGCATTCGTCCGTCTGGGCGGACGGCGGTGGATCCCGATCGTTTTCGCCCATCCCGAGGTCCCGGCGCAGTGGCATGGCCGGTTCGGCGCCACGGTCCCGGTCTCGGTCGCGCGTGACGCGATCACCTGCCTCCCGGTCCAGGGAGCCACGGTGATCCACGTCGGCCCGGTGACCTCGCGCGACGTCGAGGTCGTGCGTTCCGCGGCCGCGGGTCGACACTGCCGAGTGGTCGCCCTCTGCGATTCGGCGGCGACCGCGGCCGCCGTCGCACCCCACGTCGACGACACACGTGTCGGCACCGATCCCGACGTCACCGTCCTGCGTGACCCGGACATCGACGAGGCGACAACAGCACTGGCGCAGCCGAACTCGGTCGTACTGGCCCATCCGCAACTCCTGATCGCAGCGGGACCGGGATGGTTCCATCGCGTCATCGAGGCGCACGCCGGCATCGCTCACGGGGACGACGCCGTACCCCTGCGACGGCCCACGCGTCGCGAGATCACGAATGTGCGCGGGTGGCCGGCCTGGATCTGGGCGGTGCTCGTCGGCGTGGGTCTCATCGTCGGCGGGGTCGGGGCCGCGATCATCACCATCGGGCCGGTCCTCCTGGGATACGACCGCGACTACCTCGGCCTGTCGGTGTCGGGACTCAACGGGGTCGACACCCATCTCGTCGGATTTCTCCAGCACGACCGGATCACCATGGCCGGCAACATGGTCGGACTCGGCACGTTGTACTGCGGGCTGGCACTGGGTGGGCTTCGACGCGGTCGCCGCTGGGCCCGCACCGCACTGGCGGTGTCGGCGGTGGTCGCGTTCGGCACCTGGTTCTACTTTCTCGCGACCGGGTTCGTCGAGCCCCTGCACACGCTCGTGGTCGCCGTGCTCACACCACCGCTCATCGTCGCGGTGTGGCGGGCACCGGTGGTGCCCGTGTCTCCGCGCGTGTCCGATGGGCCCGCGCGCGAACGCGCTGCCGCGCTGTGGGGTCAGCTGATGATGATCGGCGTCGGCGGCGGACTGGCGGTCGCCGGCACGGTCATCTCGACCGTCGGCCTCACCGCGGTGTTCGTCCCCACCGATCTCGGCTACCTCGAGACGAGCGCGGACGCACTCCGCGATGCGAACCAGAACCTGCTGCCCTTCATCGCCCACGACCGCGCGGGATTCGGTGGAGCGCTCGTCGGATCCGGTCTCGCCGTGCTCCTGATCTCGTTGTGGGGATGGCGACGCGGCGAACGATGGGTGTGGTGGTCACTGCTCCTCGGATGTCTGTTCGGCACCGCGCCGGCGCTGGCCGTCCACCTCGACATCGGCTACACCACGCTGAGTCACCTGCTGCCGCTCTACGTTCTCGTCGTCGTGGTGGCTGTGGCGCTGTGGATCTCACGACCGTTCCTCACCGCGCGGGCGGGGACACCTCAGCTCTCCCCGCGCAGCAGCGCGGTCACCTCCCCCGACGCCGCGCGGTAGCCGGCACCGCCGTCGAGCGAGATGCGACGGCAGCCGTCGGTCTCCACCGTGAGTGTCGCGCCGCCGGATCCGTCCGGCCGACGAAGAGGCATCACCGCGACCTCGGTGGCGTCGGTGTCGCAGTCCGATGCGCCCGGCGCCGAGATGGACGCGGCCAGAAGCCGACTCGCGATGGCGCCCGTCACCCGTCGCGCCTCGGCTCCGGACAACCGGAGGTCGCCGGTCGACGATCGCGACGTCCGATACGTACAGACCGTCGCTCCCGCCACAGTGCGAGTCGGGAATCGCAGCAGGCGTTCGCGTACCGGGCGGGACCCGCCACCGTCGGTCCGGGCGAAACCCACTGAGCTCCCCCGGCAGATTCCCGCCGCGATCACTCCGAGATCACCGACCTGGGTCCGCCGGATCTCGGTGAGCGCTTCGAGTGCCGCGAGCGGTTCGTCACGAAAGCCACACACGACGCGAGGCCACGCCACTCGGATGGCACCTGCGTCCGACACCAACCAGATGGCAACGGGCGCATCGACACCGAACGCACAGCTGACCGAGGTGTTCTTGTCGGTACGCACCGACGGGCGGTCGACAGCGCGCACGAACGCGTCGACGTCGCCGGCGAGCTCCACCTCGTCGACCGTCGTGGTGCCGCCGGGACCGTCCGCGGTCTGGCAGCTCACCACCGTCGTCGCCCGGAAACCGTCGGGCACCGAACCCTCACCGGGTCGGAGATCGTCGGAGGCGGTGACGCCGAAGCCGGCGAGGATGTCGGGCTCGGTGCACGAGGCGCGCGACGAGATCGGCGCGTCCGGCGGCCGATACGACTCCGTCCCGTCCGAGAACCATCCACACCCGGCCGACAACGCCACCATCGCGGTGACCATCACCGTCGCCGACGTCGTTCGCGTCGTCAGCACAGCACGGTCGTCATCGGAGCGCTCCGCCATCGGCGACCTCGGGCTCGCGACCGGCTGCGGCCGCTTCGATCCTCGGGACGATCACCTTCTCGGCGTACCGCGCACCCCACGCATTGAGCGCTGCGACGAACGGCGCCAACGCCTTCCCCTGCTCGGTCAGCGAATAGACCACCTTCGGCGGTACCTCGGGGAACACCGCACGTTCCACGATCCCGTCCGCTTCGAGCTCGCGGAGTTGTCGCGTGAGCACCCTGGGCGCCACCGGACCCACCGCACGCCCGAGCGCGCCGTACCTCATCGGGGCGTCGAGCAGGTTCTTGACGATGGTCATCTTCCAGGAACCACCGAGCACCGCGACGCTGACCTCGACCGGACACACCTCGAAGGCGCGTCGCACCGGTTCGCGCAGGGTGGATTCGCTGTGGCTGCTCACGACGCGTGCCTCCTCGGCAATGGCCACGGGGACGATCTCGTCCCCATGGACACAATTGTGCGTACTACCGCGACGGACCGTAGCGCACTACACAGAGACCATGACCTCGATCGACCAGCTCAGCCTCGTCGACCATCGACGAGGGGACGACCACGACGATGCCGACGCCGTCGACCGCCTCATGTCCCCGCTCGTCGGCGCGACACTGGGCGCTACGACGGTTGCCGCGACCCTCACGACGGCGGCATGTGTCGCTGTGCACGGCTTCGGCGCACTGATCGCCCTCCTCACCTCGGCAGCCGTGCTGATCACAGCGCATCTGGGACTCCAGCTCCAGGCCGCGGTCGCCACACTCCGCGATGGGCGCTGGGGGGACTGTGTCGTGGTGGCGTGCATGCTCACCACGTCGGTGGTCGCGCTGTACCTGCTGGCCGCCGGAGCCGCCGGTGGCATGCTCACGCTGACGACGTGTGCCGCGTGTGTGGTGATGCACGTGCGACACCTGGCGCGGGCGCCTCGATCCCGCACGACATCTCCACCACAGGCCGCGGCCGATCAAGGAGTCCGACGATGACCCGACCTGACGGCGATCACGGACCACCAGCGGTCTACCGCGCACCGATGATCGGCGGCGCAAACAGGGCTCTGCGCCTGGGGGTGTGCGGCATGTCGGCGTCGGACGAGCGCGGGATGCGACGCGTCGAACGGTTCGAGCGGGTGGCCGACGGCGCGTTCGTGTGGACGAGAACCGACGACGGGGAGTTCTTCCTCGGGCGCATCGACGGACCGCTACGCGAGGATCACACCGACGACGCCACGGCCACCGGACTGATGTATTGCCGACCCTGCCGGTGGACGCCGACACCCGTCCCCGAGCACGAGGTGCCCGCCGCGACCCTGCGGACGTTCGCCCGGGGCGGCCGCAACTTTCAACAGACGCACGACCCGGATGTGTCCGATCAGTCCGCCACCGTGTGGCGAACACGCGGCACCTGAGCCTCACCGCCGGCTGCGGCGCTGGTGGGAGGGACGGTCTCCTCACCGCTCACCTGCGCCATTGACAACTGTGACAATCTCTGGTGACACTGTTGAGGACACCCGCTCAGCGGCGACCCCCTCTCGCGGGCCCCGTTGCATCGCGCCCAGCGCGCTTCGAACAGGAGACCTCCAGATGACTGCACCAGCCGCTTTCGACTTCGACGCGATGCTCGCCAAGATCAAGGACAAGCAGTGGTCGCTGGCCGACATCGACTGGGACGCCCCCGGCGCCGAACTGATCGAGCCCGAGCTGCACGCGCGGCTCAAGCCGTTCATGTCCGACCTCATGTGGATCGAGAACGTCGGCGCGCGTGGCTTCGCGGCGATGGCCAAGAAGGCTCCGACCGACACCCTCCGCGAGATCTACACCTACTTCCACGCCGAGGAGCAGAAGCACGCCAATGCCGAACTGGCACTGATGCGTCGGTGGGGCATGCTCGACGGCGACGAGATGCCCGAGCCCAATGTCAACGTCAAGCTGGTCATCGACTGGCTCGACAAGCACGCCGACGGGCTCAGCCTCAGCGTGCTGGGCACGGTCATCCCGATGCTGGAGGTCGCTCTCGACGGCGCCCTGGTCAAGTTCATCATGGACGAGATCCACGACCCGATCTGTCAGGACGCCTTCAAGCACATCAACGCCGACGAATCACGGCACCTGGCCGTCGATTTCGCCGTGATCGAGCTGCTCGGTGGCGCCACGATGCGCAAGCTGCTCGTCGACACCGTCGGCGCGTGGATGAACCCGTCGTTGATCATCGGCACCCTCCGCTACATCCCGCTGCTGAACAAGATGCGCGACAACATCGTCACGATGGGTGTCGACGAGGAGCGGCTGTACAGCGCCATGAAGCGTTTCAAGAAGGTCGGGCAGCGCAATCCCGCCGCACTGCGGGTTCCCATGTACCGCTTCATCCAGTGGCACGGCGACATGGTGATCGACCGCAGCCACCCGTACCACCTCCTGGCCGACCGTCTGGTCAAGATCAGCCAGCACTACCCGACCCGCACGCTCAACTCGAGCCCCACCTGGTCGAAGGAACTCACCTACGAGCCCATCGCCTGATCGTGGGGTCCACCGACGACGCCGCCACAGGGGCGACACCGCCCACCTCGGGGCGCCTGCAGCTCCGGGTGCGCGAGGTCATCCGCGAGACCGCCGACGCCGCATCGGTGGTGTTCGAGGCCCCCGACGGTGGATTCAATTACCGCCCAGGACAGTTCATCACCGTCGGTGCGCACCTCGCGGACGGATTGGCCCCGCGGTGCTACTCCCTGTCGAGTGCGCCCGGCCATGATCCCCACCCGGCCATCACCGTGAAACGGGTGGACGGTGGGCGGGTGTCGAACTGGCTGGTGGACAACGCGGCGCCGGGGATGAGTGTCGACGTCATCGCGCCGACAGGTGCGTTCACCCCGCGCGACTGGACGCACGATTTCGTGGTGGTCGCCGCGGGCAGTGGCATCACCCCGGCGATGTCGATCATCAAGACGGCGTTGATGACCCACGACAACGCCGTCACGTTGATCTACGCCAATCGCGACGAACAGTCGGTGATCTTCTCCGACACCCTCGCGACCCTGCAGGAGACCTATCCCTCCAGGTTCGTCGTGCAGCACTGGCTGGAGTCAGAGCGTGGGTTGCCGACCGCAGCCGGGATCGGGTCGCTGATCGCCGCAATCGACGACGCCGCCGCGTACCTCTGCGGGCCGACGCCCTTCATGGACGTCGCGCACGAGGCACTCGAGGCCGCCGGACTACCCACGGGACGGATCCATCGCGAGCTGTTCTACTCGCTGACCACGAACCCGTTCGCGGCCGCAGCGGCGACCACGCCCGCGGCGCCGGTGTCGCCGGGGAGACCCGCGGAATCGGGCGCCCGTGTCACCGTCGAGATCGAGGGCGAGACCCACGAGGTGGAGTGGCCGCGCGACGCGATCCTGCTCGACGTGCTGCTGGACAACGGGATCGAGGCGCCGTACGTGTGCCGCGAGGGCAACTGCGGTGGATGCGAGTTCATCCTCACCGAGGGTGAGGTGGAGATGCGGGTCAACGACACCCTCGACGACTTCGATCTGCGGCGAGGCGCCCGTCTCGCCTGCCAGTCGGTTCCGGTGACCGACACCGTGGCCATCTCCTACGACAGCTGACCCTGCGCCCGTCAGGGCGCGGGATCGTGGGCAGCGGTCACAGCGTCACCACCGCCGCGCTTCGTCGAGTAGAGAACGGCGTCGGCGCGGGCCATCATCTCTCCGATCTCGTGCTCGGGGGGTGGCCAGGTCGACGGCAACGTCGTGTGGACGCCGATGCTCATCGTGACCGGCTCCGACCGCGACGAGTCGGCCATCATCGCGCGGACACGGTGCGCCAACGCACTCGCCGGCTCGGCACCGACGTGCAGGATCGCGACGAACTCGTCACCGCCGATACGTGCGATGGCATCGGCGTGGCCGTCGCAGACCGCCGAGAGCGCCTGCGCCACAGCGACGAGGAGCGCGTCTCCGTGGCTGTGACCGTTCGTGTCGTTGATCGACTTGAACTTGTCGATGTCGGCCATGAGGACGCTGACGGGCTCGCCCGTCCGGACCCGTGTGGTCGAGTGGGACACCGCCTCCTCGAATCCACGCCGATTCAGCAGCCCCGTCAACGGGTCGGTGAACGAATTGCGGGCGTCGTTGCGCAGGAAGGTCAGCGCGATCTGACCGGCGATCAACCCACCGTTGCACGCCGCGAACTGCGTGACCATGACGACGATCGCGGTCACGGTGTCGATGTCGGTGGCCACGAGCGCATATGTGCCGGTTCCGGCTATCACCGCCGTCACCCAGACACAGTGCCCGATCAGGATGACGGGACTGTGGATGAACATCAGATAGATGCCCGGCAGCACGTAGAGCGACATCAACGCGAGGGCAGCGGTCGGCGACGGAGCGGCCGCGGCGAGGGCGACGCCCGCCAACTCGCCGACGACCACGAATCCCAGTGACACGCGCTCGCCGGGCCACGGTCTGTGCGACCTCCACCACCAGGCGCTGGATGCGAACACCACCACCGCGATCGCGGTACTGACGTTCACGACTGTTCCCGGTCGGCCGGTCGCGATCAGGACGATCCCCACGACGGCGAACAACGCGAAGCCCACGGCCACCAGCAGTCGGTCCACCCGCAACCACGCACGCGACTCCGCGAACGCGTGGACCCACTCGTATTCGAACGGCTGCTCCCACCACCAGCGGAGCAGCTCACCCGTCGACTTGTCGCGGATGCGCGCCGCACCGGGCCCCGGGGGATGCGGAGGCGGCACCACAGCCACCGCCTCTCGCCATCGTGTTCATCGCCGACCTGTCGTCATCGAGGTTAGGACATGTCCCGCCCGGCCTTCACCGGTCACACCGCGGCGGCATCCTCGACGGGGCGGGAGTCGTCGCCGATCCCGGGGTGTCGGCGTAGCGTGCACCCACACCGACACACCTCCGACACGGGAGCTCCCGATGAGCAGCGTCGACCTACCCGCCGGCCCCATCGACTATCTCGACACCGGCGGCACCGGTCCGGTGGTGGTGTTCGCGCACGGCCTGCTCATGAACGAATTGCAGTGGCGGCACGTCATCCCTCTCCTCGGCGATCACCGGTGCGTGGCACCGACTCTGCCGCTCGGTGGTCACCGCCGCCCGATGCACGCGGATGCCGATCTGTCCCAGCTCGGTGTCGCGCGCATCCTCGCCGACTTCCTCGACGCGCTCGATCTCACCGACGTCACCCTGGTGCTCAACGATTGGGGTGGAGGCCAGTTCATCGTGTCGGACGGTCGCGCCGAACGAGTCGGTCGGCTCGTCCTCGCCTCGTGCGAGGCCTTCGACAACTTCCCGCCGAAACCCGCGCGACCGGCGGTGGCCCTGTGTCGGCTGCCCGGCGGCGCGGCATTGTTCCTGCGGCTGCTGGCCACGTCGTTCGTCCGCCACGACAAGCGCGCATGGGGCGGCCTGAGCAAGCGCGGAATCCCCGACGACGTGCTCGACGACTGGTTCACGCCGGCCACACGCAGTGCCGCCATCCGCCGCGACCTGGCCAAGTTCGCCACCGGTACGCCGTCCCGGAAGACCCTCCTGCAGTGGTCGTCTCGACTCGCCGACTTCGATCGTCCGGTGCTCGTCGTCTGGGCCACCGAGGACCGGATGATGCCGATCGACCACGCCTCGCGACTCGTGGACCTCTTCGCCGATGCACGCCTCGTGCACGTGGATGATTCGTGGACCCTGATCCCCGAGGATCAACCGGAGCAATTCGCGGCGGCCATCCGGGAATTCATCTCGACGGAGTGAGACGCCACTCGCGGCCCGGAAACCGACTTGCCCGCGCCGGTTACGCTCGGCGCATGGGAAAAGTGTTCGATTCCATCGACGACACCCTGCGCGCCTGGATCGAGCGACAACCGATGTGGTTCGTCGCGACAGCCCCGCTCGCGGCCGACGGCCACGTCAACGTGTCTCCGCGCGGCCATGATTCGTTCTCCGTCCTCGGGCCGCATCGCGTCGAGTGGGTCGACTACACGGGCAGCGGCGTCGAGACCATCGCACACCTGAGGGAGAACGAACGCGTCTGCATCATGTTCACCTCCTTCGAGGGTCGCCCCCGCATCGTCCGGCTCCACGGTCGCGGCTCGGTGTCGTACCCCGGCGAACCCGTATTCGAGGACGTGGTCGCGCGACACCCGGAGAACCCGAGCACGCGAGCCGTCATCACCGTCGATGTCACACGCATCAGCGACTCGTGCGGGTGGGGCGTGCCGGTCATGACGATGGACGGCGAGCGTGACCTGATCCGTCAGCACGCCGAGAAGAAGGGGCCCGACGGAATGGTTCGCTATCGGTCGCAGAAGAACGCACACAGTCTCGACGGCCTCCGAGGGCTCGCGCCCGGCGTCTGATGTCGTCGAGTCCTGACCTCACACAGCGGACTCGGCGCGCGCCTTGAGTTGTTCGAGCCCGCGGGCGAAATCGCCGCCGATGAGCTTGTCGAGGGGGACGACCTTCGTCATCAGCTTGGTGACCCCGGAGCGTTCGCCCGTCATCGTCCACTCGACACCGGTGGTGCCGTTGATCTGTTCGGCGATGGTGAACACCACCGTACTGGTGGACTTGAACGGCTTGAGGAATTCCAGACCGATGGTGACGCGGCGACGGGGGTCGACGTCGGAGATGGTCATGCTGCCGGCACCGGCCTTACGGTTGCCCTTCCACGAGTAGCTGGCCCCGACGCCGGAATCGGGCCCCGAATAGGTGCGCTCCACGTTCGGATCGGTCTGTTCCCACGGCGACCACGTGGTCCAGTGGTGGAAATCGGCGATGAGCGCGTAGACGACATCTGCGGGAGCGGCGATGTCGATCGACCGGGTGACGGTGTACGCGGAAGCAGCCATGGTCGACACCGTAGTGGTGCTCAGGCGGTCGCGGGGGACCGATTCACTTCCGTTCGCACGCGTGACCGCACGCGTTCGGTCAGCGTCAAGCCCCCATCAGGCATCGGGGAGCCGCGCACCGTGCAGACCCGTTGCCACATATACGAAACGACCACACGTCTCGCGAGGTGGGGCCACTCAGGTCGGTCGACGAGCGATGTCTAATCGCCGCAGCTTGACGCCCCCGGCCCCGTCGGCCGTATGGTCGGCGCGATGACGTCGAGTGCCCTTGCTTTCGAATGGACCGAAACGAACCGGATGTGGTTGTTGGAGAACCCGATACGGATAACTGCTTACATCGTCGCCGGTCTCGTCACCCGGTGGCTGATGCACCGCTTGATCGACCGGGCGACGCGGAGACCACTACGCCGTGACGGTGCGCCGACGGCGCCGACCCTCGTCCGCCACCTACGCGAGCGGGCGCCGCAGGCACTGCGCGACCCAGAGCTGATCGAACGGCGAGCGCAGCGCGCCGAGACGATCGGCTCGGTGGCCAAATCGTGTGCCTCGATCGTGCTGCTGCTCTGGGTGGTGTTGTCCGGTCTGAGCGTGTTGCACGTGAACATCGCTCCGTTCCTGGCATCGGCCGGGATCGTCGGTCTGGCGATCGGGTTCGGCGCCCAGAATCTCGTCAGGGACTTCGTGTCCGGGGCGTTCATGCTGCTCGAAGACCAGTACGGAGTCGGGGACATCGTCGATCTCGGGGAGGCGTCGGGAACCGTCGAGAGCGTCGGATTGCGTGTGACCACGATCCGCGACATCGACGGCACCCTCTGGTACGTGCGCAACGGCGAGATCATCCGGGTCGGGAACATGAGCCAGGATTACGCGGTCGCGCGGGTCGAGATCCCGGTCGCGCGTACCGCCGACCTCGACCGGGCGCAACGGGTCGGGTTGGCGGCGGCACGAGAGGCGGTCGCCGGACCACCGGCGTTCGACGCAGTGCTCGACGAGCCGCAGATGCTGGGAGTCCAGGACGTGTCGGCCTACATGGTCACGCTGCGCATGGTCATCACGACGCGTCCGAACGAGCAGTGGGCGGTGGCCCGACTCGTCCGCATGAAAGTCCTCGAAGCCTTCGAAACCCACCGGATCGCTCTGCCGACACCGGCTCTGGCGTGTGACTGAGCGTTGCGTCCTCGCCCGCTCGAGGGTCGGTGAGTCACGTGCCGTCAGCGCCGCAGGCAGTGCTCGTCGGCGATGGGCTCGACGTGCTCGGCGGCACCGTCACCCTCGGCCGGCGCCGTTGCTTCGTCGGATGTGCTGCGCGCCTGCAACACGCATGCCGCGGCGCCGAGCGCGAGGCCGCCGATGGTGAGCGGAGACAGGCTCTCCCCCAGCGCGATCCACGCCATCACCGAGGCGGCCGCGGGGATGACCGCGAACACGATCGACGCCGACCGCGCGCCCGAGGTCTTGATGCACGCGGCGTAGAGCGTGGTCGCACCCACCGAACTGAACACGATCATCGTCGCCAACAAGATGAGGGCCCGCGGCAGGTCGGTCGTGTGTTCGGGTGAGGTGGCGGCGAACACCGCGGCGACGGGTGTCGACGCCGTGAGGCCCAGCGCGCTCACCAGCCACACGTCCATGTCGGCACAGAACCGTCCCTGGTAGATCCCGCCGGCCGACAGACCGACCATGGCCACGACGACCGCGACGATCCCGAGTCCGATGCCGTGGTCGGCGACGATCTTCGGTGCGCAGGCCAGAACGACCGCGGCGGCGGCGAGCACGAGCGCGACCATCCCGCGCCGGGACTCGCGGTGCCCCAGGAGCACGATCATCAAGCCTGCGGTCACCACCGGGTTCAGCGCGATCACCAACGCCGCGAGCCCTGACGGCACACCGTGATCGAGTGCCCAGTAGAGCCCGAGGAACTGGATCCCCTGGGTCATCAGGCCCGCGATCATGGCGTGTCCGACCTGTCGCCGCGTCGGTCGCACCGGGCGACGGATCGCGACGATGACCCACAGCAGGGCCGCCGACAGCGCGAAGCGGAGCGCGATGACGAGGAACGGCGACATGACCGCGACGGTGGCCGACCCGATCGGGTACCCGGCCGCGTAGAGCAGCACGGTCGGGGCGGCCAGGCTGGGCGAGAGCGGGCGGTTCGGCATGCGTCCACGGTGCTCGGGGCGTCGGGGTGGTTTCAAGACCGTTCGCAGATCGTGAACGATCGGCGCATACTGCTCGTCGTGACCACCCTCGACATCACCCCGCTGCGGAGCTTCGCGGCGGTGGTCGCGTTCTCCGGTGTGCGTCGCGCCGCCGACGCGTTGCACCTGTCTCCGGCCGCGGTGACCGGCCACATCCGCAAGCTGGAACGCGAACTCGGTTGCCGCCTCGTGATCCCCCAGGGCCGCGGGATCGCGCTCACCAGTGACGGTGACGAACTGGCGATACGCGCCCGCGACATCATCGCCCAGCACGACGATGCCGTGCGGATGCTCACGCCCCACGACGACAACGGGATCCTCGTCGCCGCCACCGAGCACGCCGCGGAGTTCCTGGTCCCCACCGTGATGTCGCTCGTCCACGCCCGGCACCCGGAGCGGCCGGTGCGGCTACGTCTCACGCGCAGCGCCCATGTCCGCGATCTGGTCGACGACGACCGTGCCGACGTCGCCCTGATGCTGACCCGTCCTGCCCGTGGCAGCGTGCGCGTCGCGCCGATCCCCCTGCAGTGGTTCGCCCACGACGCCCGGCCGAACGAGGACCTCGTACTGTTCGCCGATCCGTGCGCCGTGCGGCACGAGGCGCTGGCCTCGCTGGGTCGGCGACCCCACCGGGTGGCGGCCGAATGTGTCGACCTCACATCGGTTGTCGGCGCCGCGCGGGCAGGAGTCGGGATGACCCCGCTTCCCCGCATCGGCCCGGCGCCCGACGGGCTGCGGACGGTTCGCGGCCTCCCGCCGATCCCCGACATCAGTCTCTTCGTCTCCACCGGCGACCGCGTCGACGCATCCATCCGACACGAGATCGTGGGGCTGTTGCGCCGCGCGTTGACCTCACGACCGGTCGGCGTCGCCTGACCACCGGGGCGGCCACGGCCGGCCGAGGATTCGATCAGTCCTCGACCGCGCGGGAATCGGTGAGCGTGAGCGCCCCGACGGCGGCGACGAGCCCGACGACGACCGCGAGGATGCCGTAGGTGATGCGCTCGCCGTGGAAGAACTGCGCAACGAGGTCACTGCTCCACGCACCCACGGGAAGTCGGGTGGTCACGAGGACGGCGATGAGCGTGCCGACGACCGCGGTGCCGACGCTGGTGCCCACCTCCTGCGCGGTGTCGTTGAGGGCGGTGCCGATGGAGGTGCGGTTGGCGGGCATCGCGTCGACCAATGCGACCGCGCAGATGGTCATGACCGTCCGCAGACCGATGGTCATGAGCACCATGCAGGCCGCGATCGCGACGTAGCCGTGGTCGACGCCCCACGACAATCCGGCGAGTGAACCGCCGAGGCAGGCGGCGCCGACGAGGCAGGCGATCCGATGTCCGAAACGCGTTGCGAGCCATTCCGAGAACGGTGTCGCCGCGATCATGGTGACGATGATCGGGAGGTTGGCCAGGCCGGCCCGCACCGGGGACCACCCGTAGGCGTACTGGAAGTGCAGGATCAGGCCGAACATGACCGCGGCCATGGCGATCGCGGTACCGACCTGCGCGATCGCGGCACCTCGGACGGTGCCGTTCGAGAACAACCCGAGATCGAGCATGGGTGCGGCGCTTCGACGTTCGTGGACGATGAACGCCGCACCCGCGGCGACGGCACCGGCGATGGAGGCGAGTGTGGGCGTCGAGAGCCAGCCGTGCTGGACCCCACTGGTCAGCGACCAGCACGCGAGCCCGATGGTGGCGATGCTGAGGACCGCGCCGGGGAGGTCGAGCCGATCGCGGGTGAGGCCGTCGCGCCGGTCGGGCGCCACACCGCGCCACACACCGATGCCGGCGATGAGCGCGATCGGCGCGTTGACGACGAGCAGCCATTCCCAGCGCACGTGCGCGAGTGCGGTGCCGCCCAGCACAGGTCCGAGGACGAAGCCGGCCATTCCGACGACGATCATCACGGTCATGGCGCGCATCCGCAGCGCCTTGTCGTCGAACAGCCGGAACACGAGCGAGTTGGTGATGGGCGCCATCGCCGCGGCCGCGACGCCGAGGGCGGCGCGCAGGGCCACGAGTTCACCGGTGCTGGTGACCGCGACGACGAGCAGGCTCAGCGTGCCGAACGCCGCGAGTCCGACGAGGAGCACGCGACGGCGGCCGAACCGGTCGGCGATGGATCCCGCGGTCAGCAGGAGTCCGCCGAACGTGAGCGAGTAGGCGCCGGTGATCCATTGCAGCGCGGTGGTGCTGCTGCCCAGGTCGCGACCGATGGTGGGCAGGGCGATCGACAGCAGCGTGTTGTCGACCATCTCGACGAAGAAGGCGAGGCAGAGGGCGGCGAGGGGGATCCAGGCCGCGGCGAGTGAGGTGTAGGTGCGCGCCGACGCGATCGGCGCCGGCGTGGTGGGCGCGGGTGTCGTGGTCATGAGGTCTCCTGACGTGTGAGGTCGGTGTCGAGACCAGACGTTAGGAATTGTCGCTGTCGTGGGCCTGTCGCGCGCTGTCGCCGGTCTGTCGCGCCCGCCGGCCCGTCGATCTCACGTCGCGTCGCCGGCGAGCTCCTCCAGCAGGGGCGAGACGCGGAAGTCGACCATCTCCCGCATCACCAGCCCGGTCGTGGTGCGCTCCACCCCGTCGATCGCGAGGATCTCCCCGGCGATCCGATAGAGGTCCTCGACGTGTCGGGCAACCACCTGGATCAGCAGATCCGCCACCCCGCTGAGCCCGTGAACCTCGACCACCTCGGGGATCAGCGCGAGCGCGGCGCCGACGGCGTCGAGTTCCCGTTGACGGAGGTTGGTCATGATGAACGCCCGCACCGGGTACCCGAGCGCGGCCGGGTCGACACGCCTCTCGAACGAGCGGAGCACATGCCCCTTCTCCAGTCTCGCCACACGCGACTGCACGGTGTTGCGGGAGAGGTGTGCGCGTTCGGCGAGGGCGAGCGTGGTCGCCCTCGGTTCGGCGTTCAGCGCCATCAGGAGTCGGGCATCGGTTGCGTCGACACTGCGCGGATGGGTCATTGTGCACACCTCGGTCCTGGTCGTGCGTCGCTGATATGTGCATTATGCGCAGCCCGCGGCGGGGTGGTTGCGCAATCGGCCAACCGAGAGCACCGTTCGAAGGACAGATCGCCAGTGTCGAGGAGAGTGCCCATGTCATCACCCAGCCACACCGACCCCGTTCACCAGGCCTCGCCCGAGCACCTCGACGAGATCGGTGAGCGCGTCCTCTGGCTGTCGACGGCGATCATCCACCACGCCAACCGGGTGCGGCCCAACCCGTCGGGACTGAAGGTCGGTGGTCACCAGGCGTCGTGCGCGTCGATGGTGTCGATCATGACGGCGCTGTGGTTCGACCAACTGCAGCCCGGTGATCGGGTCTCGGTGAAGCCACACGCATCGCCGGTCCTGCACAGCCTCAACTACCTCCTCGGGGATCTCGAGGAGAAATACCTCACCACACTGCGCGAGTTCGGCGGGCTGCAGTCGTACCCGAGTCGATCGAAGGATCCCGACACCGTCGACTACTCGACGGGCTCGGTGGGAATCGGTGCCACCGCACCGATCTGGGGTGCGATGGCGCGACGTTACGTGCAGACCTCGACCGGCCAGACGGCCAGCGGGCGTCAGTACTCCCTCGTCGGAGACGCCGAGCTCGACGAGGGTGCGGTGTGGGAGGCGATCCTCGATCCCGGTGTCGCCGAACTCGGCGAGGTCGTGTGGATCATCGACCTCAACCGGCAGTCGCTCGACCGGGTGGTGCCCATGATCGCCAGCGGTCGACTCGAGGCCATGTTCGCCGCCGCCGGTTGGCAGGTCATCACCGTCACCTTCGGCGCACTGCTCGAGTCGCTCTTCACGCGCGTCGGCGGCCCCGAGCTGCGCGACCGGATCCTGGGCATGCCCAACGCCGAATACCAACGCCTGCTGCGGTGTTCGCCCGCCGAGGTACGCGACCGCCTCCCCGGTGACGGCGCCGGCGCGGCCGAGGTCGCGGCGTTGATCGCCGATCTCGACGACACGACACTGGCCGCGGCGATCCGCAATCTCGGCGGCCACGACATGTCGGCGTTGATCCGGGCGTACCGCGAGATCGACGACACCCGTCCGACCGCCATCATCGCCTACACGATCAAGGGCTACGGACTGCCCACCGAGGGCCACCCGCAGAACCACTCGTCGTTGCTCACCGTCGACGAATTCGCCTCGTTCGCAAATGATCTCGGCCACGACCCAGCGCATCCCTGGCAACGCTTCGACGACGAGAGCGCACCCGGTCGACTGTGCGCCGCGACCGCCGAACGGCTTCGACGCGATCCGGTGCCGACCGCACCGCGGCTCGAGGTGCCCACCGACAGCGGGCGCACCCCGAAGGGCACCTCGAGCACACAGGCCGGTCTCGGTCGGGTGCTGCTCGACCTGAACCGCAGCGCCCCCGAGATCGCGCGGCGGGTCGTCACCGTGAGCCCCGACGTCAGCTCGACCACCAACCTCGCCGGCTGGGTCAACAAGGTCGGTGTGTGGTCGGCGGCCGAGCGCCACAACTGGTTCGACGACGATCCCGAGACCCTCATGCACTGGAGGGAGAAGCCGACCGGGCAACACATGGAGTTGGGTATCGCCGAGACCAACCTGGTGGGCCTCATCGGCGAACTGGGTGCGACGTGGAGTCGGTGGGGTGAGCCGCTGTTCCCGATCGGCGTCATGTACGACCCGTTCGTCGAACGCGCCCTCGAGCCGTGGTCGTACGGCATCTACGCGGGCGGTCAGTCGATCCTCGTCGGGACGCCGTCGGGGGTGAGCCTCGCTGCCGAAGGTGGCGCGCACCAATCGATCACGACCCCGTCGATCGGACTCGAGCAGCCGGGCTGTGTCGCCTACGAGCCGGCGTTCGGGATCGACGTGGAGTGGACGCTACTGGCCAGCATGGGACGTCTGGGCCGCCCGGACGGCACGTCGGCGTACCTGCGGCTGTCGACCCGACCGGTCGACCAGTCGATGGCGAACGTCCCCGACGATCCGGCGGCACGCGAACGCCGCCGCCGTCAGGTGGTCGCCGGCGGCTATCCGCTGGTGCGCCAAGCGAACCCGGCCGTCACGCTGGTCGCGATGGGGGCGGTGGTCCCCGAGGCACTCGCCGCCGCCGACCGCCTCGAACAGGCCGGTGTCGCGGCCGACGTCCTGGTGGTGACGAGTGCGGGACTGTTGTTCGAGGCGCTGCAGGCACGACGCGGGCAGGGTTCGGCGCCGACCTGGATCCTCGATCAGGTGCTCCCCGCCGATCGCGCGACCCCGATGGTGACCGTCCTCGACGGGCACCCGCACACCCTGGCGTTCCTCGCCGGTGTCAACCGGGTTGCGTCGGTGTCGTTGGGCGTCAGCAGTTTCGGTCAGGTCGGATCACTCGACGACGTCTATCGACTCCACGGTATCGACACCGACAGCATCGTGCGCGCCGCCCTCGACGTCACCGCCTGACGGCCCCGGCGTGGCCGGATCACGGCCAGACGAGCCGCCCACCCTCGAAGTTCTGCGCGTAGTTGCGACCGATGCGGTACTCATTGCTGGTGGGCATACCGTATTTGCCGCCGGGACCGCCCACGGCGGCGTACTTGCCGAGGATGCCGCCCCACACGGCGAACTGTCCGGTCTTGTCGCCGCTGTAGACGTTGCCGCCCTGGAAGAACTGTTTGCGGCCCTTGCCCGCGGCGTCGATCTCGTTGGTCGTCGGGAACTTCAGCGCGCCGCGCTCGAATCCCAGGCTGCCCCACTTGGTCCGGATCGGGTCGCTGACGGGGTGCGCGATCCCGTTGCTGACGTTGGCCTTCCAGTAGAACGACGTGCCCTTGTCGAATCGTTGGAACCGCCCGCGGTCGGCCGCGAACGCCTCGTCCATCGTGGGCTCTCCCCACTTCTCCACACCACCGGTGGCCTTGAACGCCTCGAGGATCCGACCACCGACGGTGTACTCGCCGATCTCGTCGGCACCGGCGATCGCGGTGGTCTGCGCCGAGCCCACCAGCACCGCCGCCATCGCCGCCACGGTCAGGGCAGTTGCACGCTTCTTGATCTGCATTGTCGGATCCTTACATACGGACGCTAACTGGTCTGCCCGTTGCCGGGAGGTGTGGTCCGATCGGAGTACGCGGCGACGGGACCCGAACCTGATTCGATGTGTGTCAATATAGACAGATGTCGAATCAAACGGCGCTCTCGGCCGAGCGTTGCGGCCCGCCACTGGTCCGCGAACCGCTCACGCCCACCTCCTCAGTGGAGCTCGCGACCATGTTCAAGGCGATCGCCGACCCCGTGCGCCTGCGACTCCTGAGTCAGGTGGCCGCCCACGACGGCGGACAAGCGTGTGTCTGCGACATCTCCGGAGCGGTGGACGTCTCACAACCGACCGTGTCGCACCACCTCAAGGTGCTGCGCGAGGCAGGACTCCTCGAGAGCGAGCGACGCGGGACCTGGGTCCACTACCGTGTCGTTCCCGCTGCCCTGCAGACGCTGTCGTCGTTCCTCGGTTCCGCGTCGAGCTCTGCGGCCGTGCCGACATGACCTCGGACGTCTCGACCGCGGGGCCGCCGCGCGTCGTGGGTCGACTCTCGGTCCTCGACCGCTGGCTGCCGGTGTGGATCGGTGTCGCCATGGTGGTCGGACTGGTCCTCGGTCGCCTGGTCGACGGACTGGGGGACGCACTGTCGGCGGTCTCCGTCGACGGGGTCTCGCTGCCGATCGCGATCGGCCTGCTCGTGATGATGTATCCGGTTCTCGCGAAGGTGCGCTACGACCGGCTCGACTCGGTGACCGCCGACCGGAGGATGCTGATCGCGTCGTTGGCCCTGAACTGGATCGTCGGGCCGGCCGTGATGTTCGCACTGGCATGGCTGCTCCTCCCCGATCTGCCGGAGTACCGCACCGGTCTGATCATCGTGGGCCTCGCGCGCTGCATCGCCATGGTCATCATCTGGAATGATCTCGCATGTGGCGACACCGACGCCGCGGCCGTTCTGGTCGCGATCAACTCGGTGTTCCAGGTGGTCATGTTCGCCGTTCTCGGTTGGTTCTACCTGTCGGTGCTCCCGAGTTGGTTGGGCCTCCCCCGGACGACGATCTCGACGTCGCCGTGGCAGATCGCGACATCGGTTCTCGTGTTCCTCGGGGTACCACTGGTACTGGGTTATCTGTCCCGCAGGATCGGCGAGCGCACCCGCGGGCGGGACTGGTACGAAACACGTTTTCTGCCGCGCATCGGCCCGTGGGCGCTCTACGGGCTCCTGTTCACGATCGTCGTCCTGTTCGCACTCCAGGGACGGCAGATCACCTCGCAGCCCGTCGACGTGCTGCGGATCGCCCTGCCGCTGCTGGCGTATTTCGCGGTGATGTGGGGTGGCGGATACGCCGTCGGCACCGCCCTGGGGCTGAGCTACGAGCGCACGACCACACTCGCATTCACCGCTGCGGGCAACAACTTCGAGCTCGCGATCGCCGTCGCGATCGCCACGTACGGCGCCACCTCCGGGCAGGCGCTCGCCGGTGTCGTCGGCCCGCTGATCGAGGTGCCGGTGCTCGTGGGGCTGGTCTACGTGTCGCTGGCGCTGCGGCGTCGCCTCAGGACCGAGGGGGTGCGATGAGTCAGGATCCGCCGAGCGTGCTGTTCGTCTGCGTGAAGAACGCCGGCAAGTCCCAGATGGCGGCAGCACTTCTACGTTCGCTCGTCGGCGACCGTATCGAGGTGCACTCTGCGGGAACGCATCCGGGGACAGAGGTCAACGCACTGTCGAACAGGGTCCTGGCCGAGTGGGACATCGACATCTCCGGTGAGACACCCCGCGCCGTGGATCCTCGACTGCTCTCCCGCGTCGACCACGTGATCACCCTCGGGCGCGAGGCCCACATCGATCCGGCCCACCGCGCCGGAGTCGAGAACTGGGACACCGACGAACCATCGACCCGCGGCATCGAGGGACTCGAGCGCATGCGTCTGGTGCGGGACGACATCGCAGCGCGGGTACAGGCCTTCGTCGACAGCCACCACCCTCAGGTCTGACGCGGGCCGGACCGGTCGTCGGGGACCCGATAGCCACGGAAGACCACCGACGATCGAGTACGGAAACCGAGACGCTCGTAGACCGAGATGGCACCCGAATTCGTCTCGGCGACATGCAGGAACGGGCGGTCGCCGGTCGCGGCGACGAGGCGGACCTGCGCGGCGAGCAGCCGCGCGGCCAGTCCGCGACCGCGGGCCTCCGGCGCCGTGCAGACGGCGCTGATCTCGGTCCATCCGGGCGGACGCAGCCGTTGGCCCACCATCGCCACGAGCCTCCCCTGGTCGCGGATCCCGAGATACACACCGAGTTCGGGAGTCCGGGGGCCGAAAGGTCCCGGCCTGGTGCGTTCGACGAGATCGAGGATGTCGGGCAGGTCGTCGGGTCCCAGCGTCAGGATCGCGTCGGGCGAAGGCCCCCGCGGTGGTGGCGAGCCGTCGTGCACCATCTGCCGACCCTCGAGTCCGAACACCTGCTCCCAGCCGTCCGGCGGGCGGTCGGGCGCACTGAACATGTCGGCGAACCCACCCGGCCCCAGCAGTGTGGCCAGGTCACCCCACCGCCGTGGATCGGAGGGGTCGACGGCGACAAAACTGCACACGCCGGGAGCGAAACCCGATGCGCTGCCGACCGTTCGGGCGAGATGCGCATGGCGACCTCGCAGCGCGCCTCTCACCGGGAAGTCGAGTGCGGCGTAGTCCGAGGCGTTCACGAGTGATCAGTGTCCACGACGACCGGTACGTCAGACAAGCACAGCGGCGGCCGCCGGCATGACGCCGACGACCGCCGCTGGGAGACCCCGATCGCTCAGGGCGACGAGATCACTTGGTGTTGACGGTGATCTTCGCGATTCCGACCAGCAGACCGGCCTTGACGGCGTCGGTGTTGAAGGTCTTGTTGAGCAGGCCTGCGGCGGTGTCCGAGATCAGGACGCGAGTGCCCTCGAGAACTGCGGTGCCGTCGGGGTTGGTCTGCAGCGGCTTGAGCGTGCTGCCGTCTAGATCGAAGACGATCGCCTGGGTCGCGGCGACCTGGCCGTTGACCGACACGTCGGCCATGAGCTTGGAGGTGCCCGGGTCGATGGTCAGATTCGTGATGTCGACGACGGTCTGGCCCGCGGTCAGGGAGAAGCCGGCGTTGGCGTGCTCGATCTTGCCCTGCACGTACGGCTGGATCGATCCGGGCGTGTAGTACGTGACGTTTCCGCCGGTGATCGGGAAGACCAGCGAACCGTTCTCGAGCTTCGCGCCACCGACGACACCCGGGGTGAGCTTGAGCGCGGTGAGTGCATCGGTGAACCCGGTGTCGAGAGCGACGGCCGTGTCGCGGCCGGTGAGGGTCGGGATGGTCGCCACGGGGGCCGGAGCGCTCGACTCGGCCGCAGACGACGCCGAGGAGGTCGCGGCGGTCGACGACGACGCCGAATCCGACGAGTCGTCACTCGAGCAGGCAGCCGCCGGAAGAACGGCGATGGCAGCGATCGCCGCGGCGACCACGATCTTGCGGGACTTGAGCATCATGGGTGTGATTTCCGTTCATGAACGTGTTCGGTCGCAACGGATTTCGTGGCGACTCTGTGACACACTGCGCAGACGACGGCCGCTGGGCCATCAGAGTGTGTACACAGAGCATTCGGCACGCCGAACCGTTCGGCTTGGTCCCGACGGCAAGTTTCTCAATTTTCTCCGCATCGGCGGAGCTTTGTCCCGTTTTCTTCCGCTCATGCGGCTCATGACCCATCCGGCGTCGGCGCGGCAACGAACGACTTCATGACGATCGACCAGGCGACGAGCTCATGCGACTCGTGAAAGCGTTGCGTGCCAACTTGATAGGGACGTCGATTCGTCGGGTCGGACGGAGTGATCTCATGGGTGCCCGGGCGGACACGGTGTTGTCGTGGTCCGCCCGGACACCCTTGTGATCACTGCGACGCGTCGCGATCGGTCGTGGACGGCAGCGGTGTCATCGTGCGCGCGGGTGCGGGTGGCCGGCCATCGGCCGACGGCTCGCTGTCCACGGATCGGACGACAGGCTCCACGTACCGTGGAACGCATGACGACCGACGGTGTAGAAGAACGCCAACAGATCGACATGGTCATCGACCGCATCGCCGCGAGCAGGGAACTACCTCGCGAACGTGTGGCCGGTGTTGTCGACAAGGCCTATCGAGAACTCGAACAGAACCGGATCCGCGACTTCGTGCCGCTGCTGGTGGAGCGTCGCGCCCTGCGCGACCTCGATCGCACACCGATCGACTGACCCCGAGACCTGGCCTGACGTTCCGCCGGCCCTGCTCAGTCGATGATGACCGCGCTGTTCTCGCGGCGCAGCGTGGCGAGGCCGTCCCGCATGGCCTGGATCCGCTCCGGCGGGTGGCCCACCCAGTCGGTGAGCTCACCGACGACGACAACGGGATCGATCGTGCGAAACGACTGCGTCGGGTTGCCGGGGAACTTCTTGTCGGTCACGTTCGGGTCGTCCTCGACCGCTCCGGTCGGCTCGACGAGATAGATGCGGCCCGGACCGTCGCCGACCGCCATCTCCGCACCCCACACGGCGGCATCGAGGGTTCTCGTCATGTAGACGTGACGCAGCGGTCGTTCGCGGAAGTTCGACCGATGACCCGGCACGAGCCTGTCCCCCACGACCAGATCTGCCTTGGTGCCGTGCAGCCACGCACCGGATTCGTGCACCTCGAACGGTGTCGGTACCTGAGCCATGAATGGACTCCCCTCATCGGGCCGCGTCGGGTCCAGACGCGAGCACGCCAGATGATGCGCCCCCACCGGGGTCTTGCCGCAAGACCCCCTCTGCCGCATATCCTGAGAGCAACGGTCGTGTGCGTCGCCGTGTGGTGGCGCCCGATAGATTGTCCTCATCAGTTGCCGGCGTTCGCGCTGCGCGTTTCACGATCGACGAGGACGAAGGACAGCCATGACATTGCTGGGAGTGGTCGGCGGCGGCACGATGGGCGCGGGTATCGCAGAAGTGGCTGCACGCGCAGGTGACGAGGTCATCGTCCTCGAACGCGATCAGACCGCCGCCGATGCCGCGACGGCGCGTATCGAGAAGTCGCTGGCGCGCGCGGTCAAGTCCGGCAAGCTCGGCGACGACGATTCCGGTGCCGCACTCGGCCGCCTGCGCACCACCACCTCGATCGGCGATCTCGGCGATCGCGAGCTGGTGATCGAGGCGCTTCCCGAGATCGAGTCACTGAAGATCGGCTTCTTCGCCGATCTGGACAAGGCGACCGCACCCGAGGCCATCCTCGCCACCAACACCTCGTCCATCCCGATCATCCGGGTCGCGAAGGACGTCGCCGACCCGAGCCGCGTGGTGGGTGTGCACTTCTTCAACCCCGTCCCGGTGATGCCTCTCGTCGAGATCATCTCCAGCCTCGTGAGTTCCGATCACGCCGTCGAGACCGTGACAGCCTACGCGCGTGACCATCTCGGCAAGCGCACGATCGCCGCCGGCGACCGCGGTGGTTTCGTGGTCAACGCGCTGCTGATCCCCTACCTGCTGTCGGCGATCCGCATGTGCGAGAGCGGATACGCCACCAAGGAGGACATCGACACCGGCATGGTCAACGGGTGTGCGCACCCGATGGGACCGCTGACCCTCTGTGACACCGTCGGTCTCGACGTCGTCCTCGACGTCTCCGAATCGCTGTACGCCGAGTTCGCCGAACCCCACCTGGCCGCGCCGCCGCTGTTGCGTCGGATGGTCGATGCCGGGTTCCTGGGCAAGAAGTCGGGCCGAGGTTTCTACGACTACTCGCGCTGAACGCGGGTAGATCGGAAGAGCTGCACCAGGAGTCGATCCACCACAGGCGTCGGCAGGTGGTGGAGCACGCTGCGCCGTAGATCGGCGCGGACGGAGTAGTGCGCCCGCGGTCGCCTCGCGGTGGCCGCGCGCCACACCACCTCGGCGAGCAGGTGCGGGTCGTGTGCGCGTTCCTGCTCTCGTATCGCGAGTGCTCCGACCCTGTCGATGAGCGCACCGAAATGGGTCGTGCTGTCGCGTGCGTGCGCGAAGGCACGGCCTATCCCGTCGACCATGTCGGTACGGAACGGCCCGGGGCGGATGGTGCTCACCGGTATCCCGAGGAACATCAGTTCGCGACGCAGGGCGTCGGAGTAGGCCTCGATCGCGTGCTTGGTGATCGCATACGGTCCGTTGAGCATCAGCGCGCTCTGCCAACCGGTCTCGGAACTGATGGTGATGACCCGCCCCCTCCCCTGGATCACCTGCGGTAGCGCGGATTTCACCACCCGATAGGTGCCGAGCAGGTTCACCTGGAGAAGCCCGACGAGCTCGGCCTCATCGATCTCGGCCACGGAACCGACGCGCATCACACCGGCGAAGGTGACGACGGCGTCGAGCCCCTCGGGTGCTTCGCGGCGGACGATCTCCATCGCCGTCTCGACGGATTCGGCTCGCGTGACGTCGATCTCGATGGGGATCGTGCGTTCCGCAGCGGGCGGCGGCCGCAGGTCGGCGGCGAGCACGCGCCATCCGCGTTCGGCGAACAGTCGGGCAGCGGACCCGCCGAGTCCCCCACCGGCTCCGGTGATGAGGATCGTCGGGGTCACCGCGTTCGTACCGCGGTCACCCGGCGACGCGATCACGGGTCAACACGCAGTGGGTCCGGCTGTAGATGGTCGGCATGCATTCGTTGCAGTGCGTGCAGAGCGACCGCGGGCGGTCGTTCGCCTGGATGCGGTTGATGAGATCCGGTTGCCGCAGCAGGGCCCGCGCCATGGCCACGAACTCGAAACCCTCACTGCGCGCGAGGTCCATCGTCTCCCGCGACGTGATACCGCCGAGGAGGATCAGCGGCATCGTGAGCTCGTGTCGGAACTGCCGGGCCATGTCGAGCAGGAACGCATCTTCGTACGGGTAGGCACGCAGGAACGGACCGGCCAGTCGCATCCCCCATCCGAGCGGCGGCGGGAACGCCCGGGCGAAGCTACGCCGCGGGGCGTCGCCGCGGAACAGGTACATCGGATTGAGAAGCGAACTCCCGGCGGTCAATTCGAGTGCATCGAGAGCGCCGTCGTCCTGCAGCCAGCGACCGATCTGCAGGCTCTCATCGATGTGCAGGCCGGGTGCGACACCGTCGTCCATGTTCAGTTTCGCCGTGACGGCGAGGCGGTCGCCGACCCTGTCCCGTACGGCGGTCGCGATGTCGCGGGCCAGACGGGCCCGGTTGCGCAGCGAGCCGCCGTAGTCGTCGCGGCGTCGGTTGAGCAGCGGACTGAAGAAGGAACTCACGAGATAGTTGTGGCCGAAGTGGATCTCGACGGCGTCGAAGCCGGCCCGCTGGGCGTATCCCGCGGCGTCGGCGTGCGCCTGCACCACCTCGCGGAGCGCGGCGGCGTCGGGGCGCTGCATCATCTTCATGCTCAGCGGGCTGAAGAGTCGTGTCGGGGCCAGGGCCGGCGACCGGTTCGACGCGGCGTTGGCCACGGGTCCGGCGTGACCGATCTGGGCACTGACCGCGGCGCCTTCGGCGTGGACGGCGTCGGCGAGTCGCCGCAACCCGGGCACGGCGTCGGGTCGCATCCAGATCTGGTGTCGGTCGGTACGTCCCCCGGGCGCGACGGCGCAGTACGCGACCGTCGTCATCCCGACGCCACCGGCGGCGGGCACGCGGTGGTACTCGATGAGATCGTCGGTGACGAGCGCATCAGGTGTGCGCCCCTCGAAGGTCGCCGACTTGATGACCCTGTTGCGCAGCGTGATCGGCCCCAACCTCGCCGGCTCGAAGATGTCGCTCATCGTCACTCACTTTCCTCGGACAGACCTGCGGACACGAACCGACACAGGGACTCGACCTGACGCGGAGACAGCACACGGTCGCCGGCGAGCGGGTCGCCGAACTGCCCAAGGATCAACTCGAACGCAAGCGCCCAGCGCTGCCGCGCCTCTCCCACCGACAGTCCGGAGACGTTGCGGCGCAGCATCTCCACGAAGGGGTCGAGGCCGAACCAGCGATCGGTCCAGGCCATCTCGCGGCGGCCGAGCACCACCCGGGCCAGGAGATGGAGATAGAGGCGACCCGCGGGGTCGGCGGCCAAGGTGATCAGCGGCGCGACGACGCCGTCGACGATCTCACGCACGTCGAGGGCCTCGGTGTCCATCCGCGACACCGGTTCCCACCACGCAGGGCCGAGACGGGCCTCAAGCAATGCGGCGACGAGACGTTCCTTTGATCCGAAGTGATAGTGCACCGCAGCGGCGTTCATCCCGGCCTCGGTGCACACCGCGCGCACCGACACCGCGTCGTACCCCGATCGCAGCAGCAACGACTCCGCGGCCACCAGCAGTCGTTCGCGCGTGTCGACCTCGGCTTGTTCCATCGATCGAGTAGAACACGTTTCAATCAGTAGTTCAATCACTGATTGACAACCACGATGCGACGCGCCCCGCGCCGACCGGGCAGTTATCTTCGTCGACCGGGCAGTTGACTTCGTCGACCGGGCAGTTGTCGCGATCGATCGGGCACATCACCGTCGTCGGGGCCGTCGTTCGTCGCGCAGGCGCCCGATCCGGGTGACGAAGCCGAGGGGATCGTCGCGCAGTTGCACGCTGTTGCGGCGTTCCGTGTGCCATCCGAGTTCGGCGGTGGCCCGATCGCGGGCGGCATCGGACTCGCGTTGCTCCTCGGAGTAGTGGTAGTCGAACCCGTCGAACTCGAAGGCGATCTTCTCGGCGCGGTAGGCGTGATCGAACCGGGCGATCTTTCGTCCGAACGCGCCGCGAATCACGACCTGGGTCTCCGGTCGAGGCAGGTCGGCGGCCAGCACGAGGTGTCGCATCCAACTCTCGCCGAACGACTCCGCCTGCGGATCGATCCATGGGACCAGTCCGCGGATCTGGCGGATCCCGCGCGTCCGCGGATGGTCGACGATGAACCGCCACAACTGACCGCGGTCCAGGTCGGTGGCGGCAACGAGTGCGTCGAGGTATCCCAACGCGGACCATGTCGGCGTCCGGCGACCCAGGTCGTAGGCCGTTCGGATCGGCGATGTCACCGGCATACCGTCAAGCGTGAGAACGTCGCGCGGATCGAGGTCGGTCCGAACCACCTTGATTCTGTCGAGTTCACGCCCCTGGCCGGTCGGGCAGCGAAACAGTTCGAGGCGACCCGCGTCCCGGTAGAACGACACTCCGTACATCGTCGCGGCGCTCACGCCACCGACGACAGCACCCGGACCGGCGCGCAACCACGCGGCGCGGATGGCGTCGATCGGAGCGAGTTCAACCCGGGGGTCTGCGTACACCCCGCGATGAATCCGTTGGAAGTCGCGGGCGACCACCGGCTGTGGCAATTCCGAGGACGTGATCAGGAACGGTTTGTCGATGGTCATGCCAGCTTGGACGTTCAGAACACCCGAAACGGTTCTCCTGAATCGAGAACTGCCCGATCGACGAGCAGAACTGCCCTATCGACGCGGTTAAGTGCACGATCGACGCAGATTGCTGCCCGATCGACGCCGTTGAGTGCACGGTCGGCGGAGGGTCAGCTGACGATGTCCTTGCGGTGGAACCACCACCAGGCTGCACCGAAGAGGACCGAGGAGTAGATCAGCGAGATGCCGACCCCGCGGGCCATGTCCTCCCAGATCACGTTCGGTCCCAACGCATCCAGCCAGGCGAACTGGTAGTGGGTGGGCAGGAACTGTCGGTACGGGTCGAGGGCGGAGATCGAGTCGAGGATGTTCGACAGGATCACCAGCATCGTCGCGCCACCCACCGCGCCGAGCGGGGCGTCGGTGAGGACGCTCAGCAGGAACGCGAACCCGGCGACCACCATCGACTGGATCAGCGTGTACCCCACCACGATCGCCAGGCGCTGCAGCGTCTCGGAACCGGTGAAGTCGCCTCCGAGAGGCGACTGTGCCGGCCCCCATCCGAAGAACAGCCCACCGATCACATACGCCCACACCGGGAGGAGTATCAGCACGATCGCGCTCGACGCCAGCCCGATGAACAGCTTCTGCCGCAACAGATGTGAGCGTCGCACCGGGATCACCAGCAGGTAGCGCAATGATGCCCAGCCGGCCTCGCCGGCGACGGTGTCGCCACAGAACAGCGCGACCAGCACCGTCAGCAGGAACGAGCCCGCGGCGAACTCGGTGAAGAGGGCGAAGTTCGCGCCACCCGCGGTGGCGAGGCCGTACAGCGCCGAGGTCTGCCGACCACCCTGGTCGCCGCCGGCGGTCGAGGGATCATCGGAGCTGAGCGAGAACGCGATCGCGATGATGGGCGGCAGGATCAGCACGAGCAGCGCGGCCACCTGCGTACGGCGACGACGCAGCTGACGCACCGCTTCCACGCGCAGCCCCAGTGTGCGACGTGAGCGGAACTCGACCGGCGCGACCGGGCCGATGGAGTCGAGTCGGTCGTGCACCCCCTTTCGGGTCGCGGCCACCCGCGTCGTAGCGGTCTCGTCAGTGGACGATGGATCGGTCACGAGGACTCCTCTCCGATCAGGTCGAGGAACGCCTCTTCGAGGTGCCGACGGGATTCGACGACGTCGGCGTCGATACCGGCGGCGGTCAGGACTCGTCGTGCCGCGGCCACATCCGCGACGGCGAGGGTAGAGGTCGCCGCACCGGCGAGTTCTTCCACCGACCCGGCGGTGATGAGCCGGCCCTTGTGCATGACCACCACGTGGCTACAGGTCTGCTCGACCTCCGACAGCAGGTGACTCGACACCACGACCGTGCGTCCGGTGGCGGCGTACCGCCGCATGACCTCGCGCATCTCGGCGATCTGGGGCGGGTCGAGGCCATTGGTCGGTTCGTCGAGGATCAGCAGCTCCGGCAGCCCGAGCATCGCCTGCGCGATGGCGAGACGCTGTCGCATGCCCTGGCTGTACTTGCGGACCTTGCGGTCGACCGAAGCTCCGAGACCGGCGATCTCGAGGGCGGTCTCGACATCGGCCTCGGCGCGAGGACGGCCGGTGGCGGCCCAGTAGAGGTCGAGGTTCTCGCGGCCCGACAGATGCGGGAGAAGGCCCGGACCCTCGATGAACGCGCCGACGCGGGCCAGGACGGCCGACCCGGGTCCGACGTGCTGACCGAACAGCCTGATCGATCCGGCGGTGGGTGAGATGAGCCCGACCATCATGCGCAGGACGGTGGTCTTGCCCGCGCCGTTGGGACCGAGAAGTCCGACCACCTGGCCCTTCTCGACGCTGAACGACACCCCGTCGACCGCGCGATAGGAGTCGCCGTACTCCTTCACCAGACCCTCGACGACGATCGGCGACACGTCATCGGAGGGCACGTCGGCGCTCTCGGCACGACCACGACGCCAGCCGGCGAAGGAGATCCCCGCGATGAGGGCCAGCAGCACGACGATGCCGGCGATCGGCCAGGCCCACGGGAACGGCGCCGAGCGCGCCTCACCGGTGAGTGTGGTGAGCGACAGCGTCGGCGAATCCAGTGCGATGGAATAGGTTCGGGCGTCGGTGGGCAGGGCGAACCCGAGGTCGGTGGTCGACACCTGCACCGCGACGCGATGTCCCGCGGCGACCGTTCGCACCACCGTCGGCAGGTTCACCGTCACCGACGTCGATCGCCCGGGGGTGAGTCCGGTCAGCAGGACCGGCGTCACGAGCCCCGAGGGTTGGGTGCGCTTGCCCTCGCCGTCGACGTCGACCAGCGAGACGAACAGCGTTGCGTCGGTGGTGGTCTGCGGTGTGATGCGCAGCCGCACGGTCGACGAGCCGCCGACGAGGGTGTCCGATGACAACGGCGCCGAGACGAATCCGCCGGCCTGGCCGGGGAGCGCCGACAGAGACACCCCACCGGTCACCGAGGTCGCTGTCGCCAACAGGCTTCCGATACCCGGCACCGCCGTGATGGCCGTCGGGGTGCCGCCGGCGGGTGCGTTCACGAGTTGGGTTCCGCCGAGAAGCGGCATCTGACGGGTCGTCTGGGCATCGGCGAGCGACGGCGCGCTCAGCGGTCGCGCCGTCGCGCGGCCCGTGTCCGACGACAGGGCACCGTCGGCGACATCGGCGGAGAAACCGCTCTTTGGGGTCTGCTTGTCCTGCAACACCGTCGCGAACCACGACTGCACCGCCGAGGAGATGTCTCCACCGGGTTGGTCGTGGCCACCAGTCCGCCACTGCATCCGCACGGGGGTGCCGTTCGCGGCGATGCCGGTGGCGTTGCGCACGGCCTGGTCTATCGGGAACAGCGAATCCTGCTGGCCCTGGGTGAGCAGGGTCGGGGCGGTGATGCGGCCCAGCACCGACGCCGGGCTCGATGCACGCATGAGCGCCTGCAGCGCGGGTGTCGGTGACCCGGCCGTGGCCGACGCCTGGTAGGCGGCGCAGACGTCGGGCGCGAACTTCCCGCAGCCGTTCTCGGTGGCGGTGCTCGCGGCCTGGCTGAACAGCTGCCCGGCCCACGCGCGTTTGAACACGCCGTTGGGGAAGAGTGCCTGCGACAGGTCGTTCCACGTGATGTCGGCCGCGATGGCGTCGACGCGCCGGTCGTAGGCCGCGGTCAGCAGGGCGACGCCGCCGCCGTAGGAACCGCCGGCGATGCCCACGCGGGGATCGTTCGGTCCGTCGCGTTCGACCTCGGGCATGGTCGCGAGGCGGTCGATGATGCGCCGGGCGTCGGCGATCTCGTAGTCGGGACTGTCGAGATGGACGAGGCCGCCGGACGCGCCGAAGCCGCGCGCCGAGTATGCGACCACCACGTACCCGCGGCCGGCCAGGGTGCGGGCCTGCGAGGTCAGGTCGTCCTTCGAACCGCCGAAGCCGTGCGCGAGGATCACCGCGGGGGCGGGCAGCGTGGCCGGCAGGAACACCGAGGCGTCGAGCGAGACCGGGGTCGTGCCCTCGGGGACCCCTGCGATGGTCATCGACCGTTCGGAGATCGACCGATCGTCGCCGCCGGAGGTCGCGATCACGGTGATCACCACCGCCAGCACCACGACCACGAGCGCGGCCACGATCAGCCAGAGTCGACGACCCCCGCGCACCGTCTGGCAGATACCGATGCTGTCCTCCCTCGATGCCCGCGACCCCGGTGGGTCGTCTCCGTCGATCATGCCCGTAATCGACGATCGGTGCTCCCGGGCGACAGGCGTCAGACCGGTTCGAGCACATCCTCGCGATCGTGGGTCGCGAGCGCCGGCGACGACACCACCAGGCCCGCGAGCGCGGCGAGGGTGGCCGCCACCGCGCAGATGGTGAACAGGACCTGGTAGCCGCCCAGCGACGGCAGCGCCGCACCGCCGACGGTGACGGTGATCGCGGCGAGGAGGCTGCCGCCCACCGCACTGGCCAGCGTGCTGCCCAACGACCGGGCCAGGGTGTTGATCCCGTTGGCGGCGGCGAGATCCGCGGCGGGGGTGTGCACGTTGATCAGCGAGGGCAGCGACGCGTAGGCGATACCCGTGCCGGCACCGACGATGGTGCTGCCCAGGATGATCTGCCACAGCGAATCGGTGAGCACGATGCGCACCACGAGCCCCGCGGCGATGATGAGACCACCGGCGAACAGCACCTTGCCGGGGCCCCACGCGGCCATCAACCGGGCCGCGACCGGCGCGAGCAGGAGCATCAGGATGCCGCTGGGCATGAGGCACAGGCCCGCGACGAGGACCGACGACCCGAATCCGTAGCCGGTCGCCTCGGGCGCCTGCACGTAGTTCGCCGTGCCCACGAAGCTGGCGAACAGGGCGAACCCCACGAAGATCGAGGCGACGTTGGTGATGGCGACCGGCGGGTTCGACAGGGCACGCATGTCGACGAGCGGGTCGTGCGAACGCTTCTCGACGAGCACGAGCAGCGCGAGCAACACCACCGACGCGACGAGCAGACCGATGGTCGCGAACGAACCCCAGCCCCAGGACGATCCCTGCGACAGCGGCAGCACGAGGCAGACCAGACCGCCGACGAGCAGCACGATCCCGGGGACGTCGATGGCGCCGGGACGCTCGCCGCGCGGGTTGCCGACGACGGCGAGCACCAAACCGATGCTGGCCAGCGCGCCGACCGCGCCGATCCAGTACAGCGCGTGGTAGTCGAAGTGCTCGGCGACGATCCCGGCCAGCGGGAGACCCAGTGCGCCACCGACACCCAGCATCGCGCTCACGAGCGCGACGGCCGAGCCCTTACGGGCCTCGGGCAGCACCGCCGACAGCAGGCTGATGCCCAGGGGGATGGCGGCGCTGGACAGTCCCGTGATGGCACGACCGACGATCATCACGCGGATGTCGTCGGTCAGGGCATCGATGACGGAGCCGACGAGCAACGCCCCGAGCGCGACGACGAGCATCAGTCGTCGCCCGTACATGTCGGCCAGACGACCGATCACCGGTACTGCCGCCGCGCCGACGAGCAAGGTCGAGGTCAGCAGCCACTGCGCCTCGGTGGTCGAGGCGCCGATGTCGCGCGAGATCGTCGGCAGCACGGGGAGCACGAGGGTCTGCGCGAGCGCCGCCATCAGTGCCCCGAGTCCGATCGCGATGATCTCGAGGTTCGCCCGCCACGCCGATCCGGCGTGCACCTCTCCCTGCGTACGAGTCGCCTTCGCCATGCCGTCACTCCCTCACTGTGCAAACGCTTGTTTACACAGTGACGGTAGACCGCTGTGGCATCCTGGTCAACATGCGTTTACATGAGCCGTCGCAGCCCTCGGCCGGCTCCGGCGAGACAGCGGGCCGCGAGCGCAACGCCGACGCCACCCGCGCGGAGCTGCTCAAAGCCGCCAAACGCCGATTCACGGTCTACGGCTTCGAGCGGACCACGGTGCGCGAGATCGCCGCCGACGCCGGCGCCAACGTGTCGCTGATCAATCGCTACTTCGGGTCGAAGGACGGTCTGCTCGCCGCCGTACTGGCCGAGACCGCGCTCGTGTTCGACGGCCGACCGACCGTCGGCGCAGCGCGTCCGGAGACCGTCGTCGACGAGGTGCTCGCCGGTCTCGATCCCGACGCGTGGCCGGAGTTCGGACACGAGAACCCGCTGTTGTTGCTGCTGCGCGATGCTGCGGGCGACGAGGCGACGGCGCACCTCCGCCGGCGGACCCTCGACGCGGTGATCGCGCGGTTCGCCGACGACATCGCCGAGGGTGACGTGACCGGCGAGGAGGCGCGCCTGCGCGGTGCACTGCTCTTCGCCATGATGATCGGGGTCGTGTCGCTGCATTCGGCGTTGCCCGACAGCGTCTTCGACGCCACCGGCACACCCGAGCTGCGTTCGGTCCTCACCGAGATCGCCGCCACCATCGCGCGCACCGGCGTCACGGGATGATGCGCGCCTCCCGATAGCGGGCGACAGCGTCGGCGAAACTGTCGGGCGTGGAGCGGAATCCGAGGAAACCGGCCTGACGACTCTTGGTCATGTCGGTGAGGCACTCGATGTCGCGACCGAGGTCACTGTCGGTGTGCCACCACGATGCGAGACGGTCGACATCGGGTTCGACGAGCTCGTGGGCCTGTGCGATCTCGGCCCATTCGGCGGCGGCGGAATCCATCCGGTCGTCGAGTGGTCGTGGCTCGGAGTCGAAGCCCACCGGCTCCACGTCGAACAATGCGGCGATCTGCGGCCAGAGCCACCGCCACCGGAACACGTCACCGTTGGCGACGTTGAACGGCTCGTTCGCTCCGGCGTCATGTGTTGCGGCCCAGATCATCTGCTCGGCCAGCAACCCGACGTCGGTCACATCGGTGAGCCCGTCCCACTGGGTCTTCGACCCGGGGAAGACGAACGGTCGACCGTTCTGCTTGCAGAGGGTGGCGTACACCGACAACGTGAGCGCCATGTTCATGGCGTTGCCGACCGCGAACCCGAAGATGGTGTGCGCCCGGTGCACGCTCCACGTGAAGCCCATGCGTTCGGCGGCCGCGAACAGCTCGTCTTCCTGTGCGTAGTAGAAGTTCTCGTTGTCGAGGCGCGGCTCGGATTCGTGGAACGGCGTCTCGGCCATCACCGCGGTGCCGTAGTCCTCGAACGGTCCGAGGTAGTGCTTGAGTCCGGTCATCAGCGCGACGTGCCGTACCGACGTGCCCTGCAGCGCGGTGAACACGTTGCGCAGCAACTGCGAATTGACCTCGATGTTCTCGGCCTCGGTGTCCTTCTTCATCCACGCCACGAGGAACACGACCTCGGGCCGGACGTCGCGCAGTTTCGTTGTGAGGTCGTCGACGTCGAGGAGGTCGGCCGCGATCGGGGTCACGCCCTCGACCGGCAGCGTGTCGTGGCGCGACAGCCCGTAGGTCGTCCAGCCCTCGTCGACGAGTCGCCGGCTGATGGCCTGCCCGGAGATACCGGTGGCGCCCACCACGAGCGCGACACCTGGGGTGTGTTCAGTCATGCCCTGTGCAGCACGCCCGGCGGGTCGGTTTGTTCCATCGCGACCGTGACCAGTACAGGACGTGCCGCACTCAGGCGACGGTGGGCTTGTCGGCCCGCAACCATTCCACGCCCGCACCGACGGCCTCCTTCAGCGCCGACCGTTCGCCGACATAGTCGGCGGCAGCTCCGACCACCGGCACCGCGCTCAGCGTCCGCCACAGGCGCGACGGGCGGGGGCGGCGCTTCGCCTCGCCGGCGACCTTGCGCAGGAGTTGCGCGGTCGACCAGATCCGCTTCACGACCGCACGTGCCGAGCGGACCACCGACCGGTCGTCGTCGTCGGCCGCGTCGGCCTCGAGCGGTTCGATGTCGGCGTCGGCGGTGGCGGGCTCGAGCAGGTCCGCCGAGGCGATCTCCCGGCCGCAGAGCACGGCCGCGAGCAGATCGGTTTGCTTGGTGCGGTCGGTGACACCGTGCACGCGGGCGACGGCGCACAGGACGAACGCCTGCTGGGTGAACCCGAGCACGTCCTGGATCGGCAGCCGGTCGGCCGCCGCGCCGAACACGCCCGGGTAGGCCACCAGCACCGCGGTGAGCGACCCGACGCGGTCGACCCACCAGTCGGTGCGTTCGTCGGTGTCGAGCCGCTCCCATTTCGCCGACCCCGGGGCCGACGCCGCATTGGTGACCCACGCCAGGGAGTCGGCCACCTTCGCGATGGCCCTGTCCGAGAAGGAGTCCTCGTCGCCGTCGGCGAGATCGTCGGTCGTGCCGTCCTCGGGTTCGGTGGTCACCCCGGAGTCGGGGCGCTCCTCGCCGAAGGGATGACTGTTCTCGAGGACGTCGAGGACGGGCGAGATCATTCCGGTGGCCCGGTGCAGGATCCCGGCGACCTCGGCGTCGGTCAGGTCTTTCACAAGATCACTTGACCGCGCGGCGAACCCGTACCGCAGCGCTGACGATGAGGGCGATGACCGCACCGACGACGGCGGCACCGAGGAGCGCGACGCCCACGCCGAGATCGAAGTCGAAGCTGATGAACGTGATGGTGGTGTGCACCGTGTTCTGCAGGACGAACACGACGAGGGCGATGATCAGGATCAGTGCGACGACGAGCGAGATCTTCGTGAACGCACTGGTGCCGGAACGCTTCGCGGGAGTGGAGGTGGTCATGAACGGTTCCTTTCGGGAGGGTCGAGCTGGTGATGGGTGTGGATCAGGCCGTGCGGGCAGGTGTGACGAGCAACCGGTGCACCGCCGCCGCGATCACGGCGCCGACGAGCGGGAAGACGATGAACACCCAGAGCTGTGACAGCGCGAGGTTTCCGGTGAGCACGGCCGGACCGATGGACCGCGCCGGATTGACCGACGTGGAGTCGATGCCGATCGCCACCAGATGGAGAACGGTGAGGGTGAGGCCGATGGGGACACCCGCGGCCTGAGGCGCCGCGGCGGTGCGTGATGTCGCCGACAGCACCACGAACACCAGGATCGCGGTCGCGACGACCTCGATGATCGCGACGGGCAGGAGTCCGTAGCCACCGGTCGAGGCCGAACCGAATCCGTTGGTGCCCAGGCCGTCCGAGTCGATGCTGTAACCCGGGCGCCCCGCGGCCACCACGAGGACCACGGCGGCACCGACGATGCCGCCGATGACCTGCGCGACGACGTAGGCCGCCGCACGTGCCGGTTCGATGCCCTTGCTGAGCAGCACGCCCAGCGTCACCGCGGGGTTCACGTGGCAGCCCGAGATGGGCCCGATCGCGAAGACCAGCGCGAGCAGCGTGAGGCCGAAGGCCAGCGCGATGCCTATGGTGCCGACGCTGTCACCGGCGAGTACCGCGGTACCCACGCCGCCGATGACGAGCAGACCGGTCCCGATGCCCTCGGCGGTCGCGGCGCGCGCCGTCGACACCTCGCTCATTTCTGCTTCGAGCGGTTCTCGCGGCGCTCGTTCCACTTCTTCTTGGCGTATCCCCATGTGACGCGGCCCAGTCCGGCGTACAGCCGGCTCGCCACGCTCCTGTGTTCACTCATCGGTGTCTCCGAACTTGTTCTGCGCACGCGTCATCCGGCCGGGGCCCGGTGGGCGACGGCCGAGAGGTGGGTGCGAAATGAGAGGCGACGCGGCCGAGTGGCCCGTCGGGTGGTGGGCGGTGCCCTGCACACGCCCGCGCGGCCGGTGAGGCCGCGGTCGTCACCCGGCCGGCGCAGACGCCGGACCGGGTGACGCGGAAGCGATTACTTGAAGGTGTCCTTGATGTTCTCGCCGACCTTCTTCACGCCGGCCGAACCCTGGTCCTTCTTGCCCTCTGCCTCGAGGTCGGAGTTGTCGGTGACGTCCCCGATGACCTCTTTGGCCTTGCCGACGGCGTCTTCGGCGGCGTTCTTCGCCTTGTCAACGATTCCCATAGCAAACCTCTTTCGTCTGGGGCCCCTGTGTGGGGTCACGATGAGGTAGTCGGGGCGCACCCCGCGTTGTGCACGCGCGAGTTCTGTGAAGTGAGTCACACGGCGGGATCGGCATCGGGTACGGCGGTGTGACCGGCGATCATCTCGGCGGCGATGTCGCGCACCCTGCGGTTGGTGTTCTGCGACTGTGCCCGCAACATCGCGAACGCCTGCTCGGCGCTCACCCCGTGGCGGCCCATGATCATGCCCTTGGCCTGCTCGATCGGCGCGCGGGAGTTGAGCGCGGCACGCAGCGCGTCGGCCACCTCGACCGCGGACTTGAACCGCGCGAAGTCGCCGATGGCCCGCGACACCGTGGTCGTCAGCAGTTCGATGATGTCGGCGTCGACGGTGTCGAAGGCCGCGGCACCCTGGCCGTAGAGGTTGAGGGCGCCGAGGGGCTGGTCCTGGGCCGCGAGGGCTGCGGCGAGGAACGAATGGATGTCCTCCTGCGCGGCCGACGCGGCGAACTCGGGCCACCGCTGGGTGCCGGCATCGACGTCGACGAGCACGGTCTCGCCGGTGCGCGCCGCGTGCAGACACGGACCGTCGCCGGCGTCGTACTGCTCCTGGTCGACCCTCAGGGTGCGCGAGTCGGTGTGCACCGCGGTGTAGGTGCGGCCGCCCAGAGCGATGGTGATGCTGGTGCAGGTGGCCCCGTCGATGGCCTGGTGGGCCACATCGACGACCCGCTGCAGCAGGACCACGAGGTCGTCCTCGTCGACGATGCTGCCGCCGAGGGCGACGAGCATGGTCGCGAGCGTCGCCGGCGTCGCGTCGGAGGCGGCGACGGCGGTCGCGACCTCGACGGCCTCCTCGGTGGCGCCGTCGGGCGTCGCCGCCAGCAGCGACGTGCTGGTCCGGGGATCCGACGCCGGATCGTCACCGCTGATCTGAGTGGTCATCGCGAGATCTCCTCGTCGGGTGGGGTGTCGGTACGCCGCAGGGGCTCGGGCGTGCTCCGCACGTGCACGTCGACCGACTGCGTCAGCACCGCGTGGCGGGCGTCGCCGAGCACATCGCGGACGACGTCGAGCACGAGTCTCCGGACTCGCGCGATGAGCGCGTCGAGGTCGGTGGGTTCCGGTCCGCGCAGCCCGACCCGGACGCCGGTGAGCTGTCCGTCGTCGATGTCGAGGTCGACCGCCGACGGTCGATGGGAGTCACCGCGCAGAGCGCGCGCGAGGACGGCGCGCAGCGCGTGCTCCCGCACGGTGAGGTCCCCACGATCCCCGTCGGCCGGGGTGCCGAGCGATAGCAGCCGTCCGCTGCGGGCGGTGGTCCGCACCCGTTCGAGGACGCTGTCGGCGACGGCGTCCCAACTGGCCTGGGCACGGTCACGGAGGTCGGCGACGATCTGTCGGGTGACGACGTCGTCGTCGGGGGCGTCGGGTGTCGAGCTCACTGCCAACTCCTCATCGATCCGCGCAGCGCGGTGCGGGCGCGGACGTAGTGGCCACGCGCGGCCGCCGACGCGACGCCGAGCACCTCGCCGATGTCGCCGAACGGCATCTGTTCGACCTCGCGGAGGATCCAGGCCGCACGCTGGCGAGGGGGCAAGACCGACAACTCCTTCTCGAGTGCGTCGACGAACGCGTCGGAGGTGGTCGCCGAGAGCGGCAGCCCCAGCGTGGAGGGTCCACCGAGATCGAGGATGTCATCGCCGATGGGGATCGGCGACCGCTTGCGATAGGCGTCGACGATCTTGCGGGAACAGATGGCGAACAGCCACGTCTGGATCGAGCTGTCGTGTCGGAAGTGATCGAGCCCGCGCCACGCCGCGACGAAGGAGTCCTGCACCACCTCCTGCACGGTGCACTCGTCGGAGAGCATGCGGCGCGCATAACCGTGCAGACGCGGACCGAACCGATCAACCAGGCGGTCGAAAGCGCCACGATCACCGAGGCGCGCGCGCTCGACGAGCTCACGATCGGTCAGGACGACGGCGTCCTGGTCATCTCCCCACACAGAAAAACCCCTTCACAGCGATGGCTCCGCTCGACAAGCCATCACGTGGAAGAGGCAGACCAACACTATGTCGTTCGACGCGGCGATGTACGCAGGGGGCGAGAACGAACGTGGCGTGTGTCACACCGCCCGGGCATGCGAAGGCGAGGACAGTGGACGACTACGCCCATGTCGGGCGATCCCGACATCCCCGTGAGGAGGCTCGGCCATGAACCCCGAACGCGGTGACACCGCTGCCGCGCTGGTCGATGCGGTCCTCGCCGTCGACGGCGTCGTGGCGATCGTCGACGACCCCGGCGGCACAGACGACCGTGATGCCGGCGCCCCGGGCCGCGTGACGGCCGACCGCGGGTTCCCCGGCGCGACCCACGTGCACGTGACGGTCACCGACGCCCACGACCCGACGACTACCGCGCAGAACGTGCAGGATGCGGCCCACCGCGTGACCGGAGGTCGGGTCGACGTGACGATCGAGGAGATCCTCGAGCACTGACGCGCCGGTGGTCAGCGCTCTCGGGCGGTGGCGTGGAGTCGTGCGGCCTGACGGGTCAGGTGGTCACGCTCGAGCAGGTTCGACGCCTGCGTCGCGGCGCGGGCATACAGCGCCGCGGCCGTCACCGGGTCGCCGGCGCGTTCGTGCAGATGGGCGGCGACGGCGGTGTGCCGCGGGAGGTCCGGATCGAGACCCGCCAGGGCGGCGAGACCGGCCGGGCCACCATCGGCCTCCCCGACCGCGACCGCCCGGTTGAGTCGTGCGACCGGACTGTCGGTGATCGCTATCAGCTCGTCGTACCACTCGACGATCTGCACCCAGTCGGTCTCCGCCGCCGAGGGCGCGTCGGCGTGCAGCGCCGCGATCGCGGCCTGAGCCTGGTACTCCCCCAACCGATCTCGAGCCAGCGCGGTCTGGAGCAGCGACACCCCCTCACCGATGAGTGCTGTGTCCCAACGGCTCCGGTCCTGATCGGCCAGCGCCACCAGCGAGCCGTCGCGCGCGTATCGGGCCGGGCGCCGGGCGTGGTGCAACAGCATCAGCGCGAGCAACCCGACCACCTCCTCGTGGTCGGTGACCGCACACAGTGCGCGGGTCAACCGGATGGCCTCCGCGGCGAGATCGACGTCCCCCGAATACCCCTCGTTGAAGACGAGGTACAGGACGCGCACCACGGTCGCCACGTCGCCCGGGGCGTCGAATCGGACTCCGGCGATCGTGCATTTGGCGCGGCTGATGCGTTGCGCCATGGTCGCTTCCGGCACCAGGTACGCCTCCGCGATCTGCCGTGTGGTCAACCCGCCGACGGCGCGCAGCGTCAATGCCACCGCCGACGCGGGCGTGAGGGACGGGTGTGCGCACAGCAGGTAGAGCGCGAGGGTGTCGTCGGTGGCGGGCACAGGTCCGGGCGTCGGCTCGTCCTCCACCCGCTCCTCACGCAGACGGCGCGAGGAGTCGGCGCGTGTGGCGTCGACGAACTTGCGCCACGCCACCGTGATCAACCACCCGCGCGGTTCACGCGGTGGATCCTCGGGCCAGACACGCAGCGCCTCGACCACCGCGTCCTGCACCGCGTCCTCGGCGCGGGCGAAATCCGCGCCGCGGCCGACGACCACCTCGATCACCCCCGGCACGAGGGATCGGATGAGGTCGCCGTCGACCGCGTTCGACGGCACCGGTCACCCCGTCACAGTCATCTGGCGGTCACTCCGTGATCGCCGGGGGCTCGGTGAGGAACGGACGCACCTCGAGCCACTCGTGGATGGGCTCTCCGCCACGACCGGGGGCCGCGGAGAGTTCACCGGCCAACTCCACCGCGCGGTCGAAGTCCTCGACGTCGATGATCATCCAGCCCGCGATGAGGTCCTTGGTCTCCGCGAACGGCCCATCGGTCACCGGCGGCCTGCCCTCGCCGTCGTAGCGGACCCACGCCCCCTCGGGTGCCAGCGCCTGACCGTCGACGAACTCGCCGGTGCCCTCGAGTCGGTCCGCGAACGCGCGCATGTACTGCATGTGTGCCGAGATCTCGTCCTCGGTCCACCGGTCCATGGGCACGTCGTTCTCGGGCGCCGGGGCTCCGCGGTAATGCTTCAGCAGCAGGTACTTCGCCATCATGTTCTCCTCGGTGCGGTGCGGCCCATTCTGGCCGCGCTCGACACAGAGACGGAACCGTTCGGCGGTTCTCGACATCACCGCGGAAGATTTTTTCGCCGGATCCCGCCGAATGGGCCCTAGTAGTCGTTCGAGGTGTCGACCGCGGTGCCTGTGGGGCTCAGTCGTTGCAGGTGGACGCGGCGCGCGAGGCGGATGACGGGGCGGATCAACAGCTCGACACTGCCGGCGAGGAACAGCCATGTCCCGGCGTACGCGGTGGACTCTCCGAAGAAGAGGATGCTGCCGACGATGAACCAGATCGCCACGAGGATGTCGTTGACGATGCTGACCACCTCCCAGCGCTGACGGATCACGAGTTCCTCGCGGCCGATGGTGAAGGTCAATTCGTTGCTCATGGCCCCATCTTCCATCGGTGTCCTCGTCGGTCGTGCGCTTCTCTCCTTCGGCTCGACACCCGATTCAACAGCTGTTGAGATTCGCGTGGTAGGTATGTCCGGAACCGACCAGGAGGCACCCATGACGACCACATCCCGTTCCGGGGCCCGTCCCGGCGACACCACGGACGACCGCGCGCCGATCGGCACCCTTCTGCTGATCGTGCTGGCGTTGCTGTCGGCGATCGCACCGATCGCCACCGACCTCTACCTGCCGGCGTTCCCGACCATGACCGGCGATCTGGCCACCGGCGCCACCGCAGTCCAACTCACGCTCACCGCCTTCCTCGTGGGTGTCGCGGTGGGCCAGCTCGTCTTCGGCCCGTTGTCGGATCGGGTGGGACGCCTCCGACCGCTGCTCGGCGGTGCGGTGATCTGCGTGGTCGCCAGCGCCCTGTCCGCGCTCGCACCGTCGATCGAACTGCTCGTCGCCGCACGCTTCGTCCAGGGCTTGGCCGGCGCAGCGGGGATGGTGATCGGACGAGCGATCATCAGTGACCTCGCCGTCGGGCCCGCCGCTGCCCGGGCGTTCAGCATCATGACGTTGGTGACCGGCGTCGCGCCGATTCTCGCCCCGTTCGTCGGCAGCCTGCTCGTGGGCGGCATCGGGTGGCGTGGGGTCCTCTGGGTGGTCTTCGCGCTGACCGCCGTGATGCTCGTCGCGGTCGTCGCCGTGGTGCGCGAGACCCACACACCGCGCCGACGGGAACAGGCCCGTACCGAACGCACCGAGAACGGCACGAGCGCAGGGGATCTCCTGTCACGCGAGTTCGTCGGCAACACTCTGGCCTACGGATTCGGTTTTGCGGTGATGATGGCCTACATCGCGGCGTCGCCGTTCCTGTACCAGGTGCTGCTGGGCATGAGCGAGATCGCGTACGGGGTGTCGTTCGGCGCGAACGCGGCGGGACTCGTGATCGTCGGCAGTGTGGCGGCACGGCTGGCCACGACCCGTTCGATCCGCGGGATGCTCGGACTCGGGTTGTCGGTGGTCGGCGTCGCGACCGTCGCGCTGCTCGTCGTCGTCGTGATCGGCGCACCCCACTGGCTCATCCCGATCCCGATCTTCGTCGCCGTGTCCGGCCTCGGACTCGTGCTCGGCAACGCCACGGCGATGGCCCTGCAGGCGGTTCCCCGCGCGGCGGGGTCGGGGTCGGCCCTGTTGGGCGCGTTGCAGTTCGGGCTCGGCGCCGCCGTCTCGCCGCTGGTCAGTCTCGGCGGCGAGAACGACCCTCTGCCCCTGGCGATCGTGATGGTCACCTGCGCCCTGATCGCGCTGGGTGCCTTCGCGGCGGCGGGTCGACGCACTGGCTGACTGGGTCACTCCAGGGTGTGTGCCGCCTCGGCGTGGCTTCGTACCCGGGGTCGAGGTCAGCGGGGTGACGTGTGTCGTGCTCGGTCAGCGATCGATCGACGAGCGATCTGTCGCTGACGTGACCATGATCGTGTTCGGCGCCAACACGATTCGTCCGGACTCAGTTCGTCCGGACTCAGACGGAAGCGTGACCACACCGCGATGTTTCACACTCCCACCTGCGCGCCTGACCATCGTTGTCCACAGCCCGGAACTTGTGCAACCGGGGATTGTCGTACCCCTGTTCTAGAGTGGGTTCATGGTCGACGGGGGTTGGGTCGGGGTGGATGCGGGGTCGGTGGGGTTGCTCACCGATCACGCTGACGCACCGGTGAACTCGTTGTTGGACAACATGGTTCACGCCGCAGCCGGGCAGGCATTCCTGGAATGGACCCGCTACCGCGACGCCGGAGAGCTCCACCGCCGACTCGTGGTGCCGGAGGAAGCATCGGACCGCCGCACCTTCGACGCCTTGATGCAGTGCGCAGCCCGGATCGCGGTCACCCACGCGATGTCACAGGGCGCAGCCGAACGACTCGTCGACACCGCCGTCGCGCTCCGAGACCGCCTACCCAAGGTCGCGACGTGCTTGCGGGACGGTCGGCTCGCACCGCGCTACGTCCGCACGAACGCACCGACCTGCTCATCGACCGCGAGGCCCAACAAATCGTCGACGCAGAGATCGCGGCCGCTCTTCGGCGGCGGGGTTCCTGGTCGCCGTCGCGGATCCGGGACATGGTCGACCGCAGCGTCTACCGCGTCGACCCCGACGCCGTCCGCGCCCGCCGCAAGACCGCGGTCGATGCTCGCGGATTCTGGATCGAACGCCTCGAGGACGGCATGGCACGCGTCGAAACCACCACCACTGCGGAGAAAGCGATCCAGGTGTCGCGGCGGGTGGAGGCGCTGGCTCGAGCGGTCTGCGGGAAAGACGACAGAACCCTTGCGGCCCGGAAGTCCGAT